>JAFGNN010000072.1 GCA_016926955.1 Spirochaetales bacterium
AAACGGTTTTCGTTTTGTGTCCGCCCTTCTGGGAATCATAGACGAGATCGAGCGGCCCCGCGCCCTTGACGACGAGGCGCAGCTCGACGCGGCCGTGGCCGGGCACGCCGTTCTCGACCCACACCGCGTTGTCGCGCACCTTGACCGCGCGCGTCAGGCCGCGGAACCGGTCGGTGATGAATCCCGCGGCGACGAGCGCGACGCCCTTTCCGCCGATCGAGAGCCGGTCGGCGCGGTGGAGCTTCTTCTGGACGGCGACGGCCGTCATCGAGGGCGTCGGGCGGCTGTTCGATACCGTGACGTCGATCTGCCACAGCCCGCCCTCGAGCCGCGTCGCCTCGGCCTTCTCGATCTCCAGGCGCGCCAGCTGGTCGGCGTGATAGAGACAGAAGGCGGCGTTGCGGTGGCAGGTCTCGGCCAGCTTGAAAAGCGGCGGCACGCGGCGGCCGAACTTCCTCACGCCCCCGATCTCGACGTCGCCGTAGAGCGGGTGCGTGTAGGGCGTCCAGTCGCTGAACTGCTCGCCCATAAGGACGAGGTCGTGATAGATCATCTCCTCTATCCTCCCCTCCTGGAAGAGCATGGCCGCGACGTCCTCGTCCTCCTCCTCGTCCCCGCCGCTTCGCCTTCGGGCCGGCCGCAGCGCGGCCGCGGGGTCCATGTCGAGCTCGTTCGTATAGGTGAAAATGCCGAGCGTGCCGTAGAGAAAATCGATGCTCCCGCCGTAGACCGTGTACATGTCCTTGTAGACCGTCAGGTACCGGTAGCCGGGCAGGATCTTCTCGCCCCGCCTGCCGACGGCGTCGTAGACGCGGCGGTCGGCGGGGGGATAATCGCCCAGATTCTTGGCCCCGGGTCCGCGGAGGATCATGCCTCCTGTGTTGTGGAAGTTCTGGGCGCCGGCGATGTTCGGGTGGACGAGCAGGAAATCGCGGACGGCGATCGTCTCCGGGAAACAGAACGGATAGTCCCCCGATCCGCGCTGGACGTAATCGGGCTGCCAGTTGTAGCCGTAGTTGCGGTTCATGTCGTAGCCGCCCGGCCCGTCCTCGTTCACCATCCCGTCGCCGTCGTTGTCCACCCCCTCCTGGCCGAGCAGGATGAAGGCCCCCTTCTCGCCGGGCTTCACCGGGATCATGACGCGCGCGTCGTCGGGGTGGGGCTTGTGCGTTCCGTTCGGGTCGCGCTTCCGCATCTGGGTGATCGAGCCGTCGCCGTCGAGGTCCTCGGGCCCGTCCTCGTCGGCCAGGCCGTCGCGGTCCGAGTCGTAGGGGATGAGTCCCGAGCGCGGGGAGTTGGGATCGGTCGCCCGGTGGATGTAATAATCGCGGCTGTCGGGATTCATGGTCGGCACGACGTAGAACACGCGCTCGTCGAGCAGGCGCGTCGCCAGCTCCGTCCGGCCGTAATTCTTCAGGAGATACCAGACGGCGTAGAGCGCCGTCTCGCCGCCCTGGATCTCGTTGCCGTGGATGTTGCCGTCGATGTAGTAGCCGGGCTTGCGCTCGGCCGGGCCGCCCTTGGAGCTCGTGAGGATCGCCGCCCACAGGTCGCGGCCCTCATAGGACTTGCCGATCGATACGACCTTGAGGAGCGCGGGGTAGGCGCGCTCCAGGGCTTTGAGGCTCCGGGTGAGTTCGGCGTGATCGTAAAAATGATCGAAGGAAAGGTCCGCGCCCCGGGCCGCGGCCGGCGCGGCGGCTTGGGTCTTGGCCTGCGCATTCAGTGCTTCCGGACCGAGGAGTCCCAAGAAAAGCACGGCAACGCCGGCGGCGGTCAGCGCTTTCTTTTTATTGTTGAATTTGCTCATCGCATGTCTCCCTTCTCTCCCTTCCCGCGTCACTCGAGCACGATCTCGGCCCGGACGTCTCCGAGCTTGGGCGATCCGGCCTCGATTGTGAGCCGGGAGCCCTTCTTTCCTCTGACCGTCCACTCGACCTTCTTCGTCCCGCCGCTTCCCTCGAGGAAGGGGACCGCCTCGACCGGCCGGCCGGAAAAAAGGCTCTGGCCTGAGCCGAGCGCGAGCTTCACCCGGATGGGCCAGGCCGTCTGCGCCCGGCGGCCCTGGGCGGTCGAAGTCGGGAACCAGCCCGCGTTCGAGAGCAGGGCCTCGACCCGGTAGAGGCCGCCCCCGAGCGGCTCGGCTTTTAACTCGCGGACCTCGAGGCGCGGCATCTTCTTCATGAGATTGACGAAGAAATCGGCGTGGAAGGATGCGGTTTTTACGATTTCTGAAGGGGGCGGGTTGAGGCGGACGAACGGCGCGAACCCTCCGATCTCGACCTCGCCGAGCGTCGGGTGCTTGAACGGCTTCCAGGGAACAAATCCCTTTCCCTGCCAGGCCTCGTCCGCCCATTTCAGGATGTAGGCGTCGGGGTGCTCGTCGCCGGAGGCCTGCGGACGGCGGGGCATCTTTTCCATCATCTCCGCCATGCGCGCCGGCGTCACCTGTCCGCCCTTCACCATGTTCATGAGCATGGCGGCTTTCATGTTCGGCGGGGCGCCCTGGGCTTTGAGGAATTCGTCGATCTTCTCCTCCCCGAGCGCCAGGAACTCCTCGGACGACATGGCCTTAAGCTTGTCGGCGGTCAGAGCGTCCTTGGGCGGCTCCTTTTTGGGCTCGGGCACGGCCCACAGGTCCGCTGAGAAGACCGGCGCACCGTACTGGAAGTAGGCGGTGGCGGCGAACGACCCCTTGCCTACGCCGCGCGCCCGGGCCTCGGGATAGTCGCGCTTGGCTTCTTTGAGGGCGTCCTTGTATTCCTTCTGGACCGCCTCGAAAACGGGCAGGTCGAGCCGGTCGAGGGCCATGGCCGGCCCGACGCCTAGGAACGAGGCGACCATGTCCTCCGTGATCTCCATGCCGCCTCCGAGCCCCGAAGCCGTCGCCGCTTCGGCGACCTCCTTGAGGGTGTATTCCTGGTCGGCCTCGAGGCCGAA
>JAFGNN010000015.1 GCA_016926955.1 Spirochaetales bacterium
CGAGATTGGCAGGCGCCCCACGACCGGCAGGAGGACGCGGGCCGCCCGATCGAGTCCTTTGAGGGAGCGGATGGGGAAGGGCAGGCCGAGGGCGAACATGAGGTCGCCGAAGACGCACTTCCAGCCCGCCTCCACGAAGGCTTCCGTCATGCCATAGCGCGAGATTCCCTCGACCAGGAAGGCCTTGCCGTTCCCGAAACGCCTTCCCAAGCGGCTTTCGAGGAAGGGGACCACGCGCGACTCGAGCACGGTCTTGAGGTGTCGTCCGTCGGTGTACGGCGTGGCGCGGACACCCCGCACCAGGTTCACGCCGGACCGGAGCGGATAGTCCCGCCACGGCAGGCGCAAGTACAGCTCGACCCCGCCGACGCCGAGCGCGTCGACCCGTCCGTCCAGCTCCTCGAACAGGGCCCGTGCCCGCTTCTCGTCCCCGTCCGTGCCGCGGCGTTCCAGGAGGACCCGCGTGCCCGCGAGTTCGATCTCGACCGATTTGTCCCGCTTCGACGAACCGAGGCTGACGCTCACCGCCCGTTTCATTGGACCTCCACGCGACAGGGCTTCGCCGCCCGCGAGTATAATCCCGTCCGCAAGCGCCGGCAATCGCGGCCCCGCGACCCGGGCGCGGCCAACGGCCGTACGCCGGCGAGCCGGCACGGGGCGATTGACCGCGTCAGCCAGCGGTCCTACCATGGTTCCCATGGACGAACGACCCAGCCTCCGCGAGACGTTCGGGGCGAAGGAGAGCGTGGCCGGACTCGCCCTCCTCCTTCTCGCCGTCGCGCTCTTCTTCCCGGCCAACCTGCTGCTCGAGCGCTGCTATCCCGACCGCCCCCTCGTGCCGGACCTGGCCTTCGAGCTCCTTCCCGAGCTCCCCGCGCTCGCCTACGCCACCGATCCTATCCTGTTCGCGTCGATCGGCGTCCTGCTCGTCCTCGGACTCGGCGGCGAACGGCGGAGCCTGCCGCGCTGGCTGCTGGCCATCGGGCTCGCCTACCTGCTGAGGCCCTTCCTCATGGTGCTCACCCCGCTCGGCCGACCCACCGGCAACATGGATTCCTACGGCATCTTCGAGATCCTCGAGGTGAAGCAACACGGCATGTTCCCCTCGGGCCACATGATGCTCGCGAGCCTCGCCTGGCTGCTCGTGGACCGGGCGCGGAATCCCAAGGCCAAGGCCTTGCTCCTGGCGTGCATGCTGCTCGAAGGCGCAACCCTCGTCCTTTCGCGCGGACACTATTCGATCGACATCGTCGGGGGCTTTCTCGTGGCCTGGTTCGTCCGGAGCGTCCTGGAACGGAAGGCCGGGCGCCCCGGAAGCGCCGCGCCGTAGACCTCCCGCCGCGCGACCCGGTATCATCGCCTCCCATGCTGCTCGTCCATCCGCCCTCGGTCAGGACCGTCTCGCCGCCGCTCGCGCTCGCGCGGCTCGCGGCCTTCCTCCGCGACCACGGCAGGGAGGTTCGGTCCCTCGACCTCGCGCGCGAAGGCATCGACTACCTGCTCGAGCTCGACGAGGCTCAAGGCCGGCTTCCCGACACTGCGCAGGCGAAGGCTACCCGGATCTCGCGAGAGCACCCGGGGGACAGAGCTCCAACGGAATCCTCACGCACGTGCCCGGGGGACAGAGCTCAAGCGGAACCGTCGTGCGAGCGCCCGGGGGACAGAGTTTCATCCAAACCCTCCCGCGAGCGCCGCTTCCTCGAAAGCCTGTACGAGCTGCGCACCTACGCGGACGCCTCGCGCCACGCGCGCGCCGCCATCGGCGTCAACCGCGCGCTCAAACGGATCTCGACGCCGCTCGGGGGCGAGGCGGGGTTCGCGGACTACCGCGAAACGGGCCGTTCGCCGCTCCGGACCGCCGACCTGGTCGATGCGGCGCGCCGCTGGCGGACAAGCCCTTGGGCGGCGCTCTACGAGCGCCGGCTTCCCGAAGCACTCTCCGGATTCGACGCGCGAGCCGTAGGCATTTCCGTCGGCTTTCTGAGCCAGGCCCTGCCGGCCATGGCGCTCGCAGGCTACCTCCGGGAAACCCGTCCGGACCTGGAGCTCGTCGCGGGCGGGGGGCTTGTCACCTCGTGGTCATCGAAGCCGGGCTTCGACGCGCGTGCTGCGTTCGGCGGCTTTTTCGACGCGGTGTTGCCGGGTCGCGGCGAAGAAACGCTCGCCCTCCGGCTCGGTCTCGGGCCGGTCGATCCCTTCGCGCTCGCGCCCGACTTTTCGGACTTTTCCGGCCTCCGCTACCTCGCGCCGGGAACGGTGACGCCCTGGAACCTATCCTTCGGCTGCCCGTGGAAGCGCTGCTCATTCTGCCCCGAGCGCACCGAAGACTCGCCATACGCCGCGGCGCGCGCCGCCGACGCCATCGCGCAGTTGCGGACCGCCGCGGCGCGCGAAGGCTCGGGACTCGTGCACCTCACGGACAACGAGATCTCGCCCCGCCACCTCAGGGCGCTCGCGGACGGCGGTATCGGCGCGCCCTGGTACGGATTCGCGCGCTTCACGCCTCTCCTCGCGGATCCGGGTTTCTGCCGGACTCTCGCCACTTCGGGCTGCGTCATGCTCCAGCTCGGGCTCGAGTCCGGCGACCAGAGGGTGCTCGACGCGATGCGGAAGGGGACAGAGCTTCGCGTCATCGACGCGACGCTCCGTTCGTTGGCGGATGCAGGCATCAAGTCCTACGTCTACCTCCTCTTCGGCACGCCCTCCGAGGATCGCGACGCGGCGCTCCGCACCCGCGATTTCGTCGCCGGACGAGCCGGGCTCATCGACTTCGTCAATGTGGCCATCTTCAACATGCCCGTCGGCAGCCCCGAAGCCGCGCTCCACGGCGACGGCGCATTCTACGAAGGCGATCTTTCGCTCTATACCGCCTTCGAGCACCCTGCGGGCTGGAACCGGGGCGCGGTGCGCCGCTTCCTCGCCTCGGAATTCGGATCCGAGCCGGGCATCGCCGCGATACTCGAGCGGAATCCGCCGGTATTCACCTCGAGCCACGCGCCCTTCCTTCCAGGCAAGGGGGGCTGAAGCGGCGGGTCGACTGCCTCAGCCTGCGGAAGCCTCGCCGCCGCGTGCGAGAAGCCAGGCACCGGCCAGCACGAGGACGACCCCGATCCCGACGAGGGCCAGGGAGAGGTCCGAAGGCGCGAACGGCGCGTAGACGAAGAAGAAGACGAGTGGCGGGAATATCTGGATGGGAACCTGCTGGACCGGCACCACCGCGGAGGCCTTGCCCGACACGAAGGCGCCCTGGATCTGCGCGACCGCGAACACGTTGGCGGCCAGCACCGCGAGCGCCGAGACCGCAAGGGAGGCGGTCGCCGCCGGCCCGGAGCCCAGCCATGCGGCGGACCCTTGGGCCACGCCGAGCGCGAAGTTCGAGAGCGCCATCCAGGCGCCTGACGCGACGGCCAGCGCAATCGCGTGGCTGCCCGCTCCGCGCGCCCGGCCCGACGCGGCGGAGACGAGGGGAACGAGCGAACCGAGCGCGACCATCGCGGCGGCCATGAGCGCGCTCCGCCCAAGCAGCTCTGTCCCCGCGGGGTTCCGGGCGAAGACGTCGACGGCCAGCCCCGAGGCGCCGATGGCGGCCACAGCGGCCATGATCGCGCCGATGCCGAGCGCCTCGCGCGCTCCGATGCGCTCGCCGCCCCAGTGCGCCGAGGCGAGCGCAAGCACCACGAGACCGGAAGCCATGACGCCCGGCACGAGCGCGGGGCCAAGAAGACCGACCGCGGCCAGGTTGAGCGGGGCGCCGAGCGCGAGCTGGAGGGCGAAGCCCGCGAGCCAACGCCGGTCGCGGAGCAGACGCGGAAAGAGCGGCCCCGCTCCCCCGCGCGCCACCGCCAGCTTCTGGAGCACGAGCCCGAGGTTTATGGCGGTGGCCGAGGCGACGCCGGCTACGATGCCAAGGATGAACCGTGATGTGGATTCCACAGGCTGCTCCGAATGGTGCGGACATTGTGACGTCGCGCGATTTTATGAGTAGTATCGTTGCTTTTTGGGCGAAACGGCGACACACTATCCACCGGAAGCCGCTCGGCTTTCAATCCATATAGTCTTTCGGAGGCATCTTCCATGAAAAAGGCAGTCTTTGCCGTACTCGTCCTCGCCCTGCTCGCGGGCGGGGCCTTCGCCCAGAAGCTGGAACCGCTCATGGCGCCCGGCGATTTCGCCATCAACGCATCCGCCGGCTACGGTTTCTTCGTAGGAGCCATCGACGTCGCCGGCGGCGCCGAGCTGGTGCTCGGCCAGTTCACCATAGCCGACTTCCTTCCGCTGAGCTATGGCGTAGCCGCGCGCGCTTCGTACTACTCGTACAGCGGCTACGGCTACCGCTGGACCTATTTCGGCGCCGGCGCGCTCGGAACCCTGCACCTCGGCCTCAAGGACCTCGACCTTCCCGAAGGGCTCGAGTTCCTCGAGAACATGGATACCTACATCGGCCTCGGACTCGGATACTACGGCTATTCCGACAACGACGACTACTACGATTATGGCGAATCCCGCATCGGCCTCGTCTCGATGGGTGGCGTCAGCTACTTCCTGACGCCCAACTTCGCGCTCAACTTCGAAGGCGGCTACTACGGCTACGGCGGCGGCGGATTGATCGGCATCCTCTTCAAGCTCTGATCGAAGCATCGGCGCGACGAAAGCCCCGGCATCGAGCCGGGGCTTTTTCATCGCATGCTCCACGCAGGCTCCCGGCGCGCCGCTGCTCGGCGCTGAAGCACGTTCCGCCTTGCCGCGCGCGCCATCGGCTTCTATACTCCGCGCGAGGGGGAACTCCATGAAAGCTCGCTTTGTCGCCTGCGTCGCGCTCTCCGTCATCGCCGTCGCCGTGCTTCCCGCGCAGGAGCTCGGTTTCTCGTTCATCGGTCCGCGGCTCAACTTCACCTTCGGTTTCCCGATTCCGTCCGGCGCAGACGTCGAGCTCTCGCTGCCGGTCGCCCCGACGGCCCGGGGCCCCGTGGCCGCGGTTCTCGCCCTCGGCGCGGGCTTCGAAGACCAATATTTCCTCCGCGACGCGCTGACCGGCGCGCCTGTCGCGCCCGCGGACGAGCTCGTCTACCAGGCCGCGAACGCGCAGTGGGACCTGGGCCTCCGCGTTCCGCTCCTCGGCGGACAGGATCCGCGGCTCCTGGAGGCCTTCGCCGCCTGGCGCGGCCGCTACGACCATCGCTTCAACGATTTCAGCACGACGGTCTTCGAGGACGCGCGGGGACTCTTCGGCAACGCCCTCCTCGTGGGTCTCGCGTACTCAGGCTCGGGCGCCGACTCACGGCGGGTCAAGTCGGGCCTCGACGCGGAATGGAGCCTGGAATGGAGTCCCGCCGGGTTCTCGAACGTGGAAGCCGACCATCTCAGGCTGAACGCCCAGGCCCGTTACTTCATGCCCCTGTTCTCGACTGGACGGGATGACCTCAACCTTTTCTCCGCTTATCTCGCCTCGTTCGCCTCGGTCGACTGGGCCGCCGGAACGGACATACCGCTCCATGTGCTCCAGTCCTTCGGCGGCCGCGGACTGCGGAGCGGGCTCGGCGGCTCGGTACGCGGCTACGCCTCGAAATCATACGACGCCGCCACCAAGGCCGTCGCCAACCTCGAGCTCAGGCTGCTCGGCCCCGCGATGTTCGAGCTGCCCTGGTTCATGCCCCTCGTGTACGGCTTCTACGACGCGGGCTTCTACCACGGGCTTCCGGAGTCGGCCGGACAGGAGGACGCGGACGGCTTCATCGCCTCGGCGGGCGGCGGCTTCGCGCTCGACCTTTTCGACTTCGCCTACGCGGGCATCTCCGCGGGCGTCCTGTTGCCCGGCGGCGACGCGCTCTTCCCGGTCTATGTCCCGGACGGGGAGACCTTCTTCTTCTCGGTCGAGTTCCTGCTGCATTTCTGAGCGCCCTAAGCGTCGAAGAAAACCGCGCCATGAAGGCGCGATTTTTTCGCCGAGCGCAAGCGTCAGGCGAATCGCGGGCGATGGGTACTTCCGGGAGGAACGACATGCCTTCGACCGCATTTCCGAAAACCCGCGCCCGGCTCGCCCAACTCGGCTATCCCGCTCCGCTCGCTGACGCTCTGCTCGGCCTGGCCGCCACCCTCGACGGAGAACGACTGCGCCGCAGACCCGCCCGCGGACCCAGGCCGCCCGATTCCGCCGGCGGGTCCGCCGCCCGCACAACCCGGCGTTCCCGCCGCTTGACTCCCTGAGGATGATCCCGATAGCCTCCTCCCCATGGCTTTGAGCCTTGCCGAGATCATCATCCTCTGCCTTCTCGCGGATTGGCTGTTCAAGCGCTTCCGCGTGCCGGGCCTCGTAGGCATGCTGTTCGCGGGCATCTTGCTTGGTCCGGCGGCGTTGGATCTTCTGAAGGGCGAGCTGCTCGTCGTCGGCGCGGATCTCCGTTCCATCGCCCTCGTCGTGATTTTGCTGCGCGCGGGCTTCGAACTCTCACGCGAAGCGCTCAACAAGGTCGGGCTCCAGGCCCTGCTGCTCGCCTTCGTGCCGGCCCTTTTCGAAATAGCCGCGGTGAGCGTTCTCGGCCCGGTGTTGCTCGGTCTGTCCACGCTCGAGTCGGTCCTTCTCGGCTGCGTGCTCGGCGCCGTCTCGCCCGCGGTGGTCGTTCCCATGATGGTGCGTTTCAACGAGGAGCGCCGAGGCACCGCCAAGGGCATACCCACGCTCGTCCTCGCGGCTGCGAGCATCGACGACGTCGTGGTCATCGTCGCCTTCAGCGTCGCGCTCGGCATCTATACCGGAAGCGGCGCGCGGCTGGCCTGGAAGCTCGCCGGCATACCGCTCGCGATCGTCGCGGGCGCCGTCACCGGCCTCGTCCTCGGTTCCGCGCTCTTCAGGCTCTTCGACCGCTTCAATCCCCGGGCGACCAAGCGCGCGCTCGCCGTTATCGGCGTCTCCATACTCCTCGTGCAACTTGGAGAACGACTCGAAGCCCTGGATATTCCCTTCGCGCCGCTCATCGCGGTCATGGCTATCGGCTTCGTAATCCTGGAAAAACGGGAGTCCATGGCCCACGAGCTCTCGGCAAAGCTTGGAAAGATCTGGGTCTTCGCCGAGATCATCCTTTTCGCGCTGGTCGGCGCGCAGGTCCGCCTCGAGGCCGCGGCGCAGGCGGGCTTCGCGGGCGCAGCCCTGGTGCTCCTCGCGCTTGTCGCGCGGTCCGCCGGCACCTGGCTTTCGACGCTCGGCTCGCCGCTCACAGCCCGCGAGCGGCTTTT
Source organism: Spirochaetales bacterium (assembly GCA_016926955.1). Lineage (GTDB taxonomy): Bacteria > Spirochaetota > Spirochaetia > Treponematales > UBA12059 > JAFGNN01. The sequence goes on from JAFGNN010000015.1 coordinate 7,231, forward strand.
CGTCGTCATCTCGTACCTGCCCAAGGCGACGGTCCAGGCGGCCATCGGCTCGGTGCCGCTGGCCGCGATGGCCGCCCGCGGCATGCCGACCGCGGCGGGAGAAACCATCCTCGCGGTCGCGGTGATGAGCATAGTCCTGACCGCGCCGACCGGGGCCTGGGCCATCGCCTGGGCAGGCGGTGCCTTGCTCACCCGGGACGACGCCGAATCGGCCAGCGCGGCGCGCGCCGCGGCCCTCGAAAGCGACGCGCTCGAGGACGACGAGGAACGTTGAGGCGCAGCATCGCGCCGCGCGCCTGCGCGCGCTTCCTTCCGCCGTCTTGAGGATCCCGCATGGCATCGGGTATACTCTCGCCCGGCGACCGCCGTCCGGCGGCGTCGGCGAAATACCGAACCAGAGTGGAGCCATCGACATGAACGCGGCGCTCGAGACCCTCAAGGAACGCGGATTCATCCAGCAGTGCACCGACCTCGAAGGCCTGTCCAAGGCCATGGACGCAGGTCCCGTCACCTTCTACGAAGGCTGCGACCCCACAGGCCCGAGCCTCCACATCGGCCACATGGTGCCGTACTTCGCCATGCGCCACCTCCACGAGGCGGGCCACGTCGCCATCGTCCTCATGGGCGGCGGCACCGCGCGCATCGGCGACCCCTCGGGCAAGAGCAGCATGCGCCAGATCATCTCGTACGAGGAGATCGATGCCAACGCCGCGCGCTTCCTCGGCCAGATCGACAAGTTCCTCAAACTCGACGGCAAGACCATGTACTCCGAGAACAACAAGACCTGGCTCGCGGACCTCAACTACATCGACTTCCTGCGCGACATCGGCCGCCACTTCTCGGTCAACCGCATGCTCTCGTTCGAGGCATACAAACAGCGCATGGAGACGGGCCTCTCCTTCATCGAGTTCAACTACCAGCTCCTCCAGAGCTACGACTTCCTGCAGCTCTACAAGCGAAACGGCTGCACCCTGCAGATCGGCGGCGACGACCAGTGGGGCAACATCGTCGCGGGCATCGAGCTGATCCGCCGCGTCGAGGGCGGCGAAGCCTTCGGGCTGACTTTCCCCCTGGTCATGACCGCGGACGGCAAGAAGATGGGCAAGACCGAGAAGGGCGCGCTCTTCCTCGACCCCGAGATGACGACGCCCTACGAGTTCTTCCAGTACTGGCGAAACGTCCAGGACGCCGACCTCGAGAAATTCCTCAAGATGTTCACCTTCCTGCCCATGGCGGAGATCGCCGCGCTCTGCGCCCCGGGAACCAATCCGAACGCCGCCAAGGAGCGCCTCGCCTACGCGGTCACCGCCCTCATCCACGGCGCGGCCGAGGCGGACAAGGCGCTCGCGGGCGCGAAGGCCGCCTTCGGCTCGGGCGGCGACAAGTCCGCCATGCCGACGGTCGAGCTCGCCCGCTCGCGCTTCGACTCGGGCTTCCCCGTGCTCGACCTCTTCGTCGAGGCGGGACTCGCGCCCTCGAAAAGCGAAGCGCGCCGCCTCATCCAGCAGGGCGGCGCCGTGGTGGGCGACTCGGTCTGGAAGGACGAGAAGGCCGCGGTCGGCGCGGATCTGCTCGACGCCGAGGGCGAGCTCGTGCTGCGCGCCGGCAAGAAGCGCTTCGCCCGCGTCGTCGCGAAGTAGGGCTTCGGAAAGGGAAAGGAAGGGAAGGGGGCAGGGCCCGGAGGCTTCACGGCGAGGTCGGGCCTCCCCTGGCCGGGCCCGCCTCCGGAGGGCGGAAGCCTTCGATGAAGGATATGAAACGGCCGCCCGGGGGCGTCACCCTCGGACGGCCGTCGGTTTTTTCTCCCAACCCGGCAGGCGCGGGTTTCAGGCGTCAGTCGTCTGGTCCGCTCCCGGTTCGGCGACCTTCGCCCCCCATTCGCGCAGCTTGCCTTCGATCCAGTCCACGCACTTTTCGTGCTCCGCCTTGCCGCGGCCGCTGACCGGCATCGCCTCGCCGAACTCGAGGTACACCGGCCGGTCGCGGCGCACGGGGCCGAATCCCCGGAAGAGGGGAGAGTTGCCCCAGTAGTCGGTCTTGAGGGCCACCGGCATCACGGGCACGCCCGCGCGGATGGCCAGCTTGACGCCGAGCGAGTTGAACTTCGCGCGATCGAAAATGTTGGTCCGCGTTCCCTGCGGGAAGATGATGATCGAGCGGCCTTCGCCGAGCAGGCGCGTGCCCTCGGTCAGCACCTTCTCGAGATCGCCGCGCGGATCCTTGCGCGTCACGGCGATGGGGTCGCGCGAGCGCATGATGGGGCCCCAGATCGGGCCCTTCATCAGCTTCTCCTTGACCACGTAGGTGACCGGGCGGATCGGCTGGATGAGGCCCGGCAGGACCGTGGTCTCGAAGGTGCTCATGTGGTTCGCCACGAACACGGCCGGCCCCGTGAGGGCGCGGACCCGGTCGAGGCCGGATATGCGGAACTTCGCGCCGCAGCGCTCGAGGCGTTCGATTACGTCCAGCGAACTCGCGCTCCAGGCCTCGTCGTCGTAGAGGCCCTTGAGGGCCAGGGCGCGGGCGCGGAACATCACGCCGAAGAAATTGGTATAGGGGCTCCAGCGGCTCCTGAGCAGCAGGTATTCGCGGAGGCAGGGGCGCACCCCCTCGGGGGTCTTGTAGCTATCGCCTTCGATCGGTTTCATGCTCGCTTGTCTCCTCGGGTCAAAGCTTATACCATTTGGTCCGCGTCGCGCCAAGACGCGAGCTTCCCGGAGGTAGCTCATGCCCTTTCGAACCATCCCGTGCATAGCCGTGTTCGTCCCCGCGCTCCTGGCCCTTTCGTGCGCGGGCGCTCCGTCACCCCATCCCGGAGAGCCGGCAGGCGCGGAAATCCTCACGCTCGGCGCGTTCGCGTTCGAAAGGACCGCCTCGCGGGAGCTTTCGGAGGGGGTCCGCTGGGATGCCTATGAGGCAGATCGCCCGAGACGCCAGACCGTGCATATCGTCAGCATCGCCGCCGCCGCGATCGGGCCCTCGGGCGACTGGAAGGCGCTTGTTCTGGTCGGTTCCGACCCGGATGGCGAGGGCCCCGCGGAGGCAAGCCTCCGCGATCCCCTGGAGACGGCGGCGGACGCCGACGCCCTGGTCCTGGTCAACGCAAACGGGTTCTTCTTCCTCGGCGACTCGGGGCCGCGCGATCCGGAATTCCCGTATCGGGAAGGCCGGCCTGTGGACATCCACGGCCTGGCGGTAGAATCCGGAACCTTGCGTTCTGAAGCCATGGCAGGGGCCGCAAACCTCTGTATCGGCCGGAATGGCCGCGTCACGATCGGCGTCTGCGCGGGGGCATATCAAGCGGTTTCGGGTTACGGCGCCTTGATCCTGGGCGGAACCATCGTCTCGGAACCGGGCGGCCCCCGTCATCCGCGGACCGCCGCGGGGATCACCGCGGACGGCAGCCTGCTTCTCGTCGTCGCGGACGGCCGTAGTTTCGCGCTCGGGCCTGGACTGACCCTCGAGGAACTTTCCGATATCTTTCTCGATCTGGATTGTGTCGACGCGATCAACCTCGACGGCGGAGGATCCTCCGTGCTTGTCCTGGGCGACGCCTCGGGTGGCCATCGCATCGTGAACAAACCCTCCGACACGGGCTTCCCCCGTTACGCCCTGCGTCCGGTTCCCGTCGCGTTCGCCGTGGTCCCGGCAGAACCGAGCGCGCCCTGAACACCGAACGGTCCAGAAAACGGCGCCGCTTGTATGATTTAGAATAAAAAGGCGAGAATCAGCGGCAGCGCGCCGAAGACAACGAGGAAAAAGTCGGACGGGGTGGCACTGAATGGGGGCAGGCTTCGACGAGCGGCGCCGGTCCTGCGGGCGCCCCGCGCCTCGGCGACGTCGCGGGCCAGGAGAAGCAGACCCCGGAGGAAAGCCGCGATGACGGCTGACAACATCCTCATCGAGCGCCTCAAGCTCTGTCCCCCGATGACGGAGAGCCGTGGGCCGAAGCCGCGCGCTCGCGCCGCTTCCTCGGTCGAACGCCAGACTGACAGCACTGCCGGAACGAAGGCGATGACCAGCGCGAGGGGTTCTACGAGGTCGATGCCCGTCCGCGAAAGTGGGCCGGCGAAGCGCGCGAGAGCGTCACGGATCCGGGAAACGCCAAGCACGGCGTAGAACGCGCGCGCCGCTCCGTATCCGCCCGCGATGCGGGCCAGCGAACGCGACGCCGAACGCGCGCCCTCGACGTCGATCGCGGGAGCAGTCCCGCCGAACCGGAGCGCCTGGAAGGCGAAGAGTACGAGCCCCAGGATGGCTACGAAGCGGAGATCCCTCGTCGCTTCTTCCCGGCGCGGACGAGACAGCAGCCAGGCAAGCGCGCCGAGCATTACGCACGCGGCCAAGCTTACCGGCTCCGAGCTAGCCATGCCGGCTCCGAAAAGGACCATGGCGACGACGCCGCTTTCACCCGCGACCCGGGGGGTCGGAACTTCGAGACGGCTCAATCCAGCCATGCGAGGTCCTCGAGACGCCGGGGGACGGCGAGGGGATTGGCCAAACCCCAGCGCCCGACTCCCGCGGCGATGCCATCGGACGGGCTTCCGTCGAAAGCGACGCTTCCGCCGACCAGCACGACGAGTCGGGAAGCGAGCCCGAGTACCTTCTCGATTTCATGGGTGAGCAGCACCACCGTCGTACCGCCCTCGAGCAGATCCCTGACCAGGCGGACGACCTGCACGACTCCCGCCCTGTCAAGGTTGGCGAAGGGTTCGTCCAGGACCAGGATCGAAGGTTCCATGGCCAGCACCGCAGCGATGGCGAGCCTTCGCGCTTCGCCGCCCGAAAACGAGAAGGCGAGGTCGTTTTCCCGCCCGGCCAGACCGCAGCGCCCGAGCGCGTCCCGCGCGCGGCGCTCGACTTCGGGCCAAGGCAGCCCCTGGTTCGCAGGACCGAGCCGCGCGTCGTCGAGCGCGGTATCGCCGAGCATCTGGGCTTCTGCGCTTTGGAAGACGTAGCCGACCTTGGCGGCTCCGAGAGGTCGACCGCGTCGGTCGAGGGCTTCCTCGTCGCCGACAAGCACCCGTCCTTCGCTCGGCTCGAGCAGGCCTGCGAGGTGTTTCATCAGAACGCTCTTGCCGGCTCCGTTCGGTCCGGCCACAACAGTCAGGTTGCCGCTCCGGATCGACAGGTCTATGCCCCGCACGCCCCAGCGTCCGTCATGGAAGCGGTGTCCGAGCTTCTCGAAGCGCGCGGCGAACATTCAGCGGATTCCGCCACTGGCGGGCGAAGCCTCGTCGCGTTCGCTGCCGCCATCCGGCCGGACGATTCGCCGGAAGCCGAAGAGGCTCGCGGCGAAGGGCTCGAGGGCGAAGGATGCCGCGGCGCCTGCGGCGGCTTTCAGAGAGTCGGCAGCCAGGAAGGGCAACACTCCGCCGACAATGGCCTTGTGCAGATCGGAACCCGGCAGGAGCGCGAGCCGTCCCACGCCGAATAGGTAGACGACCGTGAAACCTGCCATACTCGCGAGAACGCTGCGCACCATGGAACGACGCCCGATCCGCGCGACGAGTCCAGCGACGAAAGCGCCTGCCAGATATCCGGCCAGGTAACCGCCGGAGGGACCGAGCATGACCGCCCAGCCGCCGCGGCCTCCGGAAAATACCGGGGCTCCGAGCGCGCCAGCGGCCAGGAAGAGCGCCACGGCCAGCGAGCCGTAGCGCGGGCCTAGCACGAGTCCGGCGAGAACTGCGAGCAGGTTCTGGATGACGACCGGCACCGGAGAGACCGGCACCGGCACGTGGATGAAAGCCGCGGCCGCTATGGCCGCGGCGAAAATCGCGGAGGCCGTGCGGGCCGCCGCGCGTTGCGTCCTGGTCATGTAATCACCGCTCCAGCTTCCGGTACCCTATCCTGTGCGGGCGCCATGCCTGCGGCATGGCGGTACGCTTCGGCTCTTCGCGCCGAACCGGCTCGCGAGGAGCCGACCGCCCGCGCCCGGATCGAAGGTGCGGTCATCACCGCTCCAGCTTCCGGTATTTGATCCTGTGCGGGCGGTCGGCGTCGGCGCCGATTTCCTTGCGGCGCCATTCGGCGAACTCGGTGAAGTTGCCGTCGTACCAGATGGCGGTGCTCTCGCCCTCGAATGCCAGGATATGGGTGCAGACACGGTCGAGGAACCAGCGGTCGTGGCTGACCACCAGGGCCGCGCCCGCGAAATCGTCGAGCGCCTCCTCGAGGGCTCGCATGGTGTTGACGTCGAGATCGTTGGTCGGCTCGTCAAGCAGGAGCACGTTGGCGCATTCCTGCACCATCATGGCCAGGTTGAGCCGGTTGCGCTCGCCGCCGGAGAGCACGCCGACCTTTTTCTGCTGGTCTCCGCCAGAAAAGTTGAACCACGAGCAGAAGGCGCGGCTGTTCACCTCTCGCTTCCCGAGCTTGACGAGGTCGAGCCCGCCGGAGAGCTGCTCCCACACCGACTTCTCGGCGTCGAGGTTGCCGCGCATCTGGTCGGCGTAGGCCAGCTTGACCGTCTCGCCGAGCTTGATGCTCCCCGCGTCCGGCTTCTCCTGTCCCGTGATCAGCTTGAGGAGGGTGGTCTTTCCGGCGCCGTTCGGCCCGATAATGCCGACGATGGCGCCCGGAGGCACGACGAAGTCGAGGTTCTCGAAGAGCAGCTTGTCCTCGAAGCTCTTAGAGAGTCCCTTCGCCTCGATGACCACCGAGCCGAGCCGCGGTCCGGCGGGAAGGAGTATCTTCGTCTCCTTGACCTTGTCCCGGCCGTCCTCGGCCAGGAGCTTCTCGTAGCGCTCGATGCGGGCCTTGCTCTTGGCGTGGCGACCCTTCGCGCTCATGCCGATCCACTCGAGCTCGCGCTCGAGCTGCTTGGCGCGCGCCGATTCGCCCTTTTCCTCCATCTCGAGCTGCTTCGACTTCTGGTCGAGCCAGCCGGAGTAGTTGCCCTTCCACGGAATGCCCTCGCCGCGGTCCAGCTCGAGAATCCAGCCGGCCACGTTGTCGAGGAAGTAGCGGTCGTGCGTCACCGCGATGACGGTGCCCGCGTAGTCCTGCAGGTGCTTCTCGAGCCAAGCCACTGTCTCCGCGTCGAGGTGGTTGGTCGGCTCGTCGAGGAGGAGGATGTCGGGCTTCTTGAGAAGGAGCCGGCAGAGCGCGACGCGGCGGCGCTCGCCGCCTGAAAGCACGTCCACGACCTTGTCGGCAGGGGGGCAGCGGAGCGCGTCCATGGCGAACTCGAGGCGCGAGTCGAGCTCCCAGGCGTCGGCGGCCTCGAGCTTTTCCTGGAGGTCGGCCTGGCGCTTCGCGAGCTTGTCGAAGTCCGCGTCGGGGTCGCCGTAGGCCTCGCTGACCTCGTCGAACTCGCGGAGCAGGTCCACGATCTCCTGCACGCCTTCGCTCACCACTTCCTTGACGGTCTTGCCCGCCTCGAGGTGGGGTTCCTGCTCGAGGAAGCCTATGGTGTAGCCCGGAGCCACGGTGGTCTCGCCCACGAACTCCTGGTCGGCCCCGGCGAGGATGCGCAGCAGGCTCGACTTGCCCGAGCCGTTCAGGCCGATGACGCCGATCTTGGCGCCGTAATAATAGGAAAGGTTGATGTCCTTGAGGACCTGCTTGGTGCCGTGTTTCTTGGAGACACGGTACATCGTGTAGATGATCTTCTTGTCGTCGACGGTGCTTGCCATGGGTCGGGATTATAGCGGGAACGCTGTCGAAGGTGGAGGGGGGAGGAAGGCAGGGCGCGTCGGATTGAAGCTCTGTCCCCGTTCCCGGGCTCTGTCCCTGTTCCCGGGCTCTGTCCCCGTTCAAGGCCGATTGCGGAAAGCGGGAGGCGCGCGCTACCATCTGCTCCCGTACCGGAGGTTTCCATGTCCCGCACTCCCGTTCCCCGCATCGAAAATTCGGTAGTCTTGGTGACCGGCGCCTCGGGCGGCATCGGACGCGCAATCGCATCGGCCTTCGCGGGCGCGGGCGCGCGCGTCTTCGGCACGAGCCGCGATCCGGCCTCGGTCCGCGACGCGCCCGCGGGCGTCGAGTTCCTCGCGTGGGACGCCCACGAGGAGTCGAGCGCCGCCGCATGTGCCGCCGCGATCCTTGAGGGGGTCGGTCGCATCGACATCCTCGTCTGCAATGCGGGCATCGGCATCGGCGGCTCGATCGAGGATGTGCCGATGGCGGACGCCGTGCGCCAGTTCGACGCGAATGTCTTCGGCGTCCTCCGCATGCTCCGCGCCGTCCTGCCCGGCATGCGGCAAAAGCGTTCGGGGCTCGTGCTCGTGGTGGGTTCCGCGGCGGGCCGCATCGCGGTACCCTTCCAGGGCCACTATTCGGCAAGCAAATTCGCGCTCGAGGGTCTCGTGGAGAGTCTCCGGCTCGAGCTCCGTTCCTTCGGCGTGCGCGCCGCCTTGATCGAGCCCGGCGACACGCGCACGGGCTTCACCGATTCCCGCCGCACGCTTCCGTCCTCGCCAGCCTACGCGGAGGCGGCGACGCGCGCCATCGGCGTGATGGAGAAGGACGAGCGCGCCGGCGCGGACCCTGCGGGCGTCGGCGCGCTCGCGCTTCGCCTGGCCCGGAAGCGCCGGCTCCGGGTGCGCTACCCGATCGGCCCGGCCTTCCAGCTCCTCGCGCTCGGCCTGAAGCGTGTCCTGCCGTCACGGGCGTTCGAGGCCTTCCTGGCCCTCTATTACAAAGTGCCGCGCGCCGGAAGCCGAACATGAGCGATCAACCCTCCATATCATCGAAACCCTTTTTCCGGACCCGTGAGGGTCGAATCGCCCGCCTCTTCGTGCTTGAAATACCCGGACGCGCGGTATCGCTCTGCGATCGCGGGGCAAGCCTGGTCTCCTATCGCCTGGGGCTCGAAGGGGATGGAGCCGAACTGATATTCCGTTACGGCTGCGCGGAGCAGTACGAGGAAAACCCCCTGTACCTGGGTTCCACCATCGGCCGCCACGCCGGCCGAATTTCCGGTGCAGCGTTCGAGCTTGAGGGAACCCGGTACGTGCTCGATGCCAACGACGGCCCCAACTGCCTGCACGGCGGTCCGACGGGACTGCACGCGCTCGATTGGGAGGCCGAACCCTTCCACGAGGCCGGCGCGGCCGGAGTTCGCTTCACGACGGTCTCGCGCGATGGCTCGGGCGGTTTCCCCGGAACGCTCCAGTTGCTCGCCGAATACCGCTTGTGCGAAAACGGAGAGCTATCGTTCCACTCCGAGGCTCGGACAGATAGGCCGACCCCCGTCTCGATCACCAACCATGCGTACTGGAACCTCGGCGGAGGTTCCGACATCCGCGCTCACCGGGCGAGGCTGTTTTCCTCGAGGCGGCTCGAGCTCGGACCGGACCGCGTTCCGACGGGAAGGGTGCTCCGGGTCGAGGGGGAGCGCCATGACCTGCGCGCGCCGCTCGACGCGACGTCGAGGGATGGATTCAGACTGGAGGGGTTCGACGATTACTACCTTGCCGAGCGGAACGGAATCGCGCGGACACAGACCTCGACGATCGCTGATTTCCTCGATCCCGGGAGCGGCCGGCGGCTCGAAGTAGCCTCGAACGCCCCCGGGTTCGTGTTCTATTCAGGCGATTTCGCGGGTTGCGCGGGCTTCTGCGTCGAGCCCTCGGAGTTTCCCGACGCGCCGAACCGGCCCGAATTTCCGTCTTCGCTCATCATGCCGGGAACGGCGCGGGTGCTGGACATCGTCTGGCGCATCAGGTCCTGAAATCCGGTGGCGAAGCTCAGTCGCCAACGCGTTCGGTCCTGAGCCGGCCGAGGAGCCAATCCACCCACGCGTCGCCCGCGCCGCCCACCCAGGGCTCCGCCAGAAGCAACTCGAAGAAGGCGTCCCGTTCCTCGCCCAGCATGGCCAGGGCCTGTCCGCGATAGAAGCGGGCGCGCGCCTCGAGGGAAGGATCCCTCCTGATGGAGAGGTAACGTGACAACTCGTCCGCGGCCGCCTTCCAGTCCTCCTTGAGAAGCCGTTCCGCGGCTATCAGCCTCAGCGTGTACTCGTCGCCCGAACCCTGGAGCACCCGGTCCTCGGGCAAGACCACGAGTTCCGGCGCTTCCGCCGGGACGGTCACCGCGTACCCGAGCAATTCCGAGGCGACCTTCTCTCCGGCGGCGCTGAGCGGAACCCGGGGCGGAAGTTCGAGCGAGGACAGGAGAGGCTTGCCATCGGGACTGACCGATCGGGACAGATAGAGGTAGGGAAGGGGAATCGAGCGGCTTGCCTGGGCCGCGTCCGGCAAGCCGACCCGGTAGCGACCCGCGGGTATTTCCGCAGCCACCGTTGTCGCGTTGGATCCTCTGCTCACCACGATCCTGCCCGTCCTCAGTCCTTCGTCGTCGACGATGGCATAGTAGTAGGGAATCCCGGGAACGGGGTAATCGAGGATGAATCCCTCCCTGTCCTGGAACGATGCCACAGTCGAGGCCACGAGCAAGGAGGCGACGTCAACGATCGGCGCGACGCCCCGATAGAGGACAAGCCGCGAACCGGGAGCGTCTGCGATCCAGGAAACGCGGATGGCATCGTCCCGGGCAAGCGCGGCAATCGATCGAACCGGCGCCCGGGGAGCGGAGGAGGGCGCGGTCGAGCCAGCGGTCGGGGGCGGGGTCGTTGCAGCGATCCGGGGCGTGGTCGGGACCGCGGTCGGCTCGGGTGCGGCCGCGGGAGCGGCGGCGGGCGACACGCTCGACGTGGCCGGCACGTCGGGCGATACCGCGACCGGGCCGGGAACGGGTTGCGGAGCGGAGGACTCCTCGGACGTTTTCGGGACGCCCGTCACGGGAAGGCCCGTCACGGTCGCGTTTCGCATCGGCTCGAGCATCACCACCGGATCGCCGTCCGCATCCAGGGCGAGCACCGCGTAGAAATAATTGCCGTCCAGTTCCGGGGCGTCCTCGAAACTGCCGAGACCTTGCGGGACCCTGCCGATCACGACGGCTTCGTCGAAACGCGCCGAGTCGATCGGCGCGTCATGACGGTACACGAGATAGCCTGTGGCGGCATCGTGGTCCACCCATCGGACCACCGGGCGGCCGTCCCGCACGCCGACGCGCACGCGGGTCGGCGCGACGATGTCGTCCTCGGCCGGGGCCTCGGGCGCGAAAGTCGGCACGGCGTCTTCTTCCGGGAGCCCCTGCGCGCCCAAGGCGCACCACGCCGCGAGCGCGGCGACCACGAACGGCACGATGTTTCGTCGCATGTCATCGATAATATCGGCGTTATCGGGCCCCGTCGATAGCCCGGAGGACGCTGCGGGCTTTGACACGAGGAGCCTCCTCGGATACCATTCCGCCATGTTCGTTTCCGTGGTCTGCGACATGGGCGGCGAGGATTCCCGGGCCGCCGTCTTCGATCTGCTGGCGCGGTACGGCTTCGAGAAAGTCCAGCGCGCCTGCTTCGAATCGTCCCGAATCCTCGAACGTGAACTCGCCGGGCTCAAGCGGGACATAGACAAGGCCACGGATTACTACGACACCGTCAGGATATACCAGTATCCCGTCGAAGGCGCGCTCGTCGTCAGCGTGCTCAAGGAAAACCGCTGGCGGCGCGTAATAGTGCGCGCCCCGGCGCCAAAGCCCTGAGGTTCCGGGAAGCCTCACACCATCTTCACCAACAGCGGAGGATAGCCATGCTCGACGATTTCATCGCACCCGTAGAGGAACTTCGCAGGACAGTCATCGAAATCTGGGGGCGTCTTTGACCCCGTCGCCATTCGCGCGGCCATAGACAAAAACGACGAAGCGACCGCTCAGCCCGGGTTCTGGAGCGACCAGGCCAAGGCCGAGCGCGTCATCGGCGAAAACAAGATACTGAGGCAGCGGCTCGAAACCTGGGAATCGCTCAAACGCGACGTCGACGGCATCGTCGAGATCCTCGCGCTCGCGCGCGAGGAAGGCGATGCCACGATGGAAGCCGACATCGCCGCCGCTTACGACAGCGCGAAGTCGCGCTTCGACAAAGCCATCGTACTCGAACTTCTGTCCGGCGAGGCCGACCGCGCCGGCGCCTTCCTCACCATACACGCGGGCTCGGGAGGCACCGAAGCCTGCGACTGGGCGTCGATGCTCTACCGCATGTACTGCCGCTGGGCCGAGCGCCGTGGCTTCAAGTACGAGGTTGTTGACCTGCTCGAGGCGGAAGGCGGCATCAAGAGCGTCACCCTCGAGATCGCCGGAGCCTACGCCTACGGCCATCTCCGCGGCGAATCGGGGGTTCATCGGCTGGTGCGCATCAGTCCTTTCGACGCGAACGCCCGCAGGCACACGAGCTTCGCAAGCGTCGCGATCCTGCCGGTCATCGACGATTCGATCGATGTCACGGTGAAGCCGGACGAGATCCGCATCGATACCTACCGCGCGGGCGGCGCGGGGGGGCAGAAGGTCAACAAGACCGACAGCGCCGTGCGGATCACCCACCTCGCCACGGGAATCGTCGTGACCTGCCAGAACGAGCGCAGCCAGTACAAGAACAAGGATGTCGCCATGGCGGTGCTCAAGAGCCGGCTCTACGAGCACTACCGCGAGGAGAAGGATAAGGAGAACGCCAAATTCCAGGCGGAGAAGAAGGAGATAGCCTGGGGCAGCCAGATCCGATCCTACGTTTTCCAGCCTTACACAATGGTCAAGGATCATCGGACCAAGTTTTCCGTAGGAAACGTGCAGGCGGTGATGGACGGCGACCTCGACCCGTTCATCGAGAACTGGCTCCGCTTCCGCTGGAAGGGAGGCGCCGCGGCCGCCGCCGACGAAGACGACGAAGAGGTCTGAGGATACGGTCGGTCATGCGCGCATTTTCCGCCGGAGCCTCGGGGCTGAAAGCCCTCGCTCCGCTCGCCGCCCTTTTGTTGACTCAGGCCGGGCTCCGGGCCGACGCGACGGCATACGATCCGGATACGCTGTGGCGCGTCGCGATAGTCGCGTTCGCCGTGGAACCCGGCAGCGGTGCGGCGGCGGAAAAAGCCGCCTCGACGGTTCCCTCGCTCTTGATCGCGGCGATCTCCGACCTGCCCGAGCATCGCTACTCGATAGAAGCCGCCCGGGCCAGGGGGCGACGCCTGGCCGCGGTCTCCCGCACCTCCGCCGACAGGGCGCTCGCCGAGGCTCGCACGGGGCTCGACCGGCTGGTTTTCTCGCCGGCCGCGGGCGAGGCGGAGAGGAAGCGCCTCGAGGAGGCTTACCGGGTCGCGCTGCGGAACGCGGAAGAAGCCGCCGCGGGGGACGCCGAGGTGCCGGTCCCGCCGGCCAAGCCCATCGGCTTCCATGCCGTCAACAAGGCGGGCAGGCCGCTGGAGCTCAAGGTCTCCGTCCCTGAACTCGCCGCGACCGAGAGAATCGACATGGTGCTCTCCGGATCCGTCCGCCGCATCGGAGATTACCTCGCCTTCACGATAGAGGCTTGGGACAGGGACCTCGGCATGCCGGTGGCCAGAATCATCGACTATTCCGCTCCCGATGACCTTGAGTCCTTTGTGACGCGGGCACTCCCGATTCTGCGCGAGGCCGTCGCTGGAATCGAAGCCAGGCGCGTCGTTTTCGGGACCGATCCGCCAGACGCGACGCTCTCCATAATTGAAGCATCCGGAAGCGCGCGCGCGCTGCTCCAATCGGAGCGCGTCGTTTACCTGTATGGTCCTTTGGAGCGTACCCTCGTCGCGAGCGCGCCCGGACGCGAAACGCTCTCGCTCGCGCTCCCCGGATACGGCCCCGACGAGCGGATCGAGCTGACGCTCCCCCCCCTTCCGCTGGGTCCGGCCCTGTCGCTCGAATCCGTGCCGCCGGGAGCCACCCTTTACCTGGAAGGCCGGAAGGCTGGCGTCGCCCCCCTCGAGGTACCGGCCGCTCCCTTTCCGCGTGTCGCGGAATTCCGGCTCGAAGGCTTCAGACCCGCCACCTTCGTACTGGATCCGGGCTCGACACGGGTTCCCGAGGCCGTGCTCGTGCCGGAAGCCGAGGCGCTACCGATGGCGATCGAGGCCAGACGCGACAGATTCTACGATTCGCTCGGCTGGTTCGTGGCCTCGCTCCCCGTTTCGGTGTTGTCCTGGCAGGTATACCGATCGTATTATGACGCGGCCCTGCTTGCGGGAACCTCTGATCCCGCCTATGACAAGCTCTCGATATCCGCGGGAGCCGGCGGCGCCGCGTTCGCTGCGAGCGCGGGCGTGAGCGCGGTCCTGGCGGGGATTTCTGCGCTGAGGCTTTGGCATTACATCCGGTCAGCGGACTGAGCTCCGCCGCGGTAACACGAGGATCGAAAGGTGAAGATAAGCGACCGCATCCGGAAAATGCTGGGCATCGCCCGGGTTTCCGACGATTTTTTTGACGAACTCGCGGACCTGCTGGTCGAGGGGGATCTTGGCGCCGGACTCGTGTCCGCGGCGGCCGACGAACTCAAGATCCGTTGTCGGTCGAAGGGTCTGAACGACGGTGACCTGATCCGCGCGGAGCTCAAGGCAGTCCTCGCCTCTTACGGAAAGGAGGCGCGATTCGACTTTGCGTCGACAGGGCTCGACGTCGTCCTCGTTCTCGGCGTGAACGGCGTCGGGAAGACAACCACCTGCGCCAAGATAGCCCGCCGCTTCCGCGAGTCGGGGAGCGGCGTCGTGCTGGCGGCTTGCGATACCTTCCGGGCAGCGGCCACCGAGCAGCTCAAGCTCCATGGCGAGAGGCTGGGAGTTCGTGTCGTCTCGCAAGGCGAAGGAGCAGACCCGGGCGCGGTACTCTACGATGCCCTGGACGCGGCGCGCGCGGACGGTGCGGGCCTGCTGGTCGCGGACACGGCAGGGCGCATGCACACTAAACAGAACCTGGTGCGCGAACTCGGAAAGCTCGACAAGATAGCGCTGGCGCGCGTGCCGCCGGGTCGTTTGCGCAAGTTGCTCGTGGTTGACTCGACCACCGGACAAAACGCCCTCCGCCAGGCCGAGAGCTTCGCCGCGGCGGTCAGTATCGACGCCCTGATCCTGTCCAAGTACGACTCCACCGCCAAGGGCGGCGTGGCGCTTGCCATCGCGAAGGAGCTGGGCATTCCCACCGCCTTTGTCGGCACGGGAGAGGGAGTCGACGATTTTTCGCCGTTCACCCTGGATGCTTACCTCGACGAAATGACGGGCTCGCTCGCGTGAAGCGCCGCGGCATCGACCGGATCGCGGTCCTGGTCTTCGCGCTTTCCTCTGCGCAGGCCTTCGCCCAGGTTTCCTGGTGGGAATCGGACGCTCTCGGCCTCGCCTACCGGCAGGTGGCGCCGTTCCTCGCGCCCGGCCTTCGCTGGTCGCTCAAGGTGGAGCGCTCGCCCGGTTTGGAATCCCGCGTCCTCTACCGGGGAGGCAGGGAACATTCAAGCCTGGAGCGTTCCCTGGATCCGGTCGGAGCCGTTGTCTCGGAACGGGAAACCCTCGCCGACGGCTCCTCGACGGAGACCTTCTTCCTGACCGCGGGTTTCCCCTCGATGCGAACCGAACGCTTCGTCGACGGTTCTTCGCGCGTTTCCGCGTTCGAATGGGCGGACGGGCGCCTCGTATCGATCACGGTCACCGACGGTTCCGGATCTGCGCTCTGGAAGGACAGCTACCGGTATGCCGCTTCCGGCGAGCCGACCGAGTTCCGACGAACCGCCCCTGACGGCTCGGTGCTGGTCGCGGGGGCTGCGGGCGCCTCCTCGTGGCTGCGGGCCGCGGGCTTGTCGGCTTCGCGCGCCTACGATCCGGAAGGCCGGCTCGTCGCCATGGTTTCCGCGACGGACTCCGGAGAGATCCGCAAGGAGGCAAACGAGTACGAAGGAGACTCGCGACTTCCCTCGCGGGTACGGATAGAGGAAGGGGAATCGACCATCCTCCGCTCCTTCGACGCTTCGGGCCGGCTTGTCTCCGAACTCGAGACGCGTGCCGGGGAGATCATCCACGAGCGGCTCTTGACGCGGAATGCCGCGGGGCTCGTCACCGTGGAGACGGAGCGCTCCGGAACCCGACTCGACGTGACGACTCACGCCTACCGTTCGGACGGTACGGAGCTCCGCACGGAGGAGAGGATCGGCGGCTTGCTGTCCCGCGCGGTCGACTACGCGCCCGGCGGACTAGAGTGGACGGAATCGCTCTATGACCGCGGCGTCCTGTTCGCCCGCCGAGCTTGGTCGGAAGGACGCGCTGTCCGCGAGGAGCTCTGGGCAGACGGGGTGCTCGTCCGCGAAAGGAGCCTGCCATGAACGGCCGACGATCATGGATCGGCTTCGTGGCCCTGCGCTGGTTCAGGGCGCGCCGCTCCGGTGGAGGGTTCGCCACCACCCTGCTCGCCGCCGCGGGTATCGCGACGGGATGCGCGGCCCTAGTCGTCGTCCTCTCGGTGATGAACGGATTCCAGCTCGGATTCATCGAGGCGATCCTCGAACTCGACAGCCACCACGTCCGGCTCGAGCTTGAAACCGACGACCTGGAATCCGCGACCGAGGTGGCAGGGCTCCTCCGCGAACGGGCGTCCCTGGTGTCCGCGCTCCCGTTTTCCGAACGCGAAGCCGTGGCCCTCGGCCCGGGTTCCCGCTCGTACCCGCTGCGCGTCAAGGTGCTGCCTTCCGACGCCGCGGCGCTCGACCCGGCCTTCGACAAGAGCCTGGAAATGCTCGCGGGACTCCCGCCGGGATCGCCGGGTCTCGCCGTCGGCGCCGAGCTCGCCCGCCTGCTCGGCGTGTGGGTCGGCGACTCGATCGAACTCCTCGTTGTGGACGCGGACGTCGAGGAAGGCGTCAGCGCGCGTACGGTCCAGGCCGAGGTCTCTGCGGTGTTCCGTTCGGGATACTACGAATTTGACGCCGGCCTCGCATTCTGCGACGAGATTCTGGGTAATTCGCTGGGTGCGGGCAAGGCTCTGGTCGGGGTGAAGCTCGCGGACCGCTTCGACGCCCCCGGGGCGGCGGAGAGGCTCGCCTCGCTCGCTGGCCTGGAGCGCGAGGCCGCCGTCGACTGGTCGGTCTACAACCGCTCCTTCTTCGGCGCACTCCGTCTCGAAAAATCCGTGATGATGCTGCTGGTCGGCCTCATCTTCCTCGTGGTGGGGGTGAGCATTTTCCACGCCATGCGGCGGGCCGTATTCGAGCGCATGGAGGACATCGCGGTCCTCAAGGCGCTCGGCGGCGATTCCGGCGACCTGCGCACCGTATTCACGCTCGAGGGGCTCGGAACCGGCCTCGCGGGGGCGATAGCCGGCGCGGCCCTGGGCCTGGCCATCGCGGCCAACATCAACGAGGCGCTCGGGATCGTAGAATCCGCGGTACAGCTGGTGCGCGCCATTCCCGTCGCCGTCGAACGGCTGCTCGGCATGGTTCCGCCGTCGGGCGACACCTCGTTCAAGGTATTCTCTCCGACATCCTTCTATCTCATCGATGTCCCGTCGCGCCCCCTGTTGCCCGAAACGCTGTTCGTGGCGGCGATGGGCGCCTCGAGCGCGGCGGCGGCCGCCTGGCTCGCCGCCGCACGCGTACCACGCTTCAAGCCCTCGGAGGTCCTGCGCGATGAATGAAAGCCTGATCGAATGCGTCGGTCTGCGGCGCATTTTCGAAAGCGAGGCGGAAACCCTCGAAATCCTGAAGCGCGTGGACCTCAGCGTCGCAGCCGGAGAGAGCGTCGCAGTCACCGGGGCGTCGGGTTCCGGAAAAAGCACCCTGTTATCGATACTCGGAGGACTGGACGCGCCGAGCGACGGCACGGTGCGCGTGGGACCGTGGCGCCTCGACCGCAGCCCCGAATCGAAGCTTTCGGAATACAGGGCCGCCTTCGTAGGCTTCGTGTTCCAGTTCCACTACCTGCTCAAGGACTTCACCGCCCTCGAGAACGTCATGTTGCCCGCCTTCATGCGGGGGACGCCCAGACGCGACGCCATCAAGAAGGCGCGTTCGGCCCTCGAGGGGCTCGGCCTCGGCGCTCGGCTCGACCATTATCCCGCGCAACTTTCCGGAGGCGAACGCCAGCGCGCCGCCATAGCCCGGGCGCTCGTCAACGATCCGCCGCTCGTTCTCGCTGACGAACCGACCGGCAATCTCGACCCTGCCAGCGCCCGACAGGTGGAGGAACTCCTCTACGGAGCCTGCGCCGGACGTGGCGTCACGCTCGTTCTGGTCACCCACGATCGTGGCATCGCCGAGCGCGCCGATCGCCGGCTCGTCATAGCTGACGGGGAGCTTTCGCCCGCATGAAAACGGCGCCGATGCTCTTCGTCGCGATGCGGAACCTTTTCGGCAGGCGCGCGTCCGGCGGGCGGGACCTGGCCCGGAAAAGCCTGCGCGGAGCGGTGCTCTCGGTGGCCGCGAGCGTAGTTCCACTCGTCGTGGTCCTCGTGGTCACCGACGGGATGATTTCGGGCATCACCGACCGCTACGTGGAGCTCGGCACCATGCATGCCCAGGTCGTGCCGCGCTACGGCGCGACGCATTCGGCGCTGGACGAGGCTGCCGCCGCGATCGAAAGCCTCGAAGGCGTACGCGGCGCCTGGCCGGAAATCCAGGCGGTCGGCGTCGCCTTCGCCTCCGGATCACGTTCCGGCTGCGCCATCCGCGCCGTCGATCCGGGTTTCCTCGATGACCGGGGCACCGGCGAGTATCTGGAGGTCCTGGCCGGCGAGGCGAAGCTCGCCGGCCCGCTCGACGCGGTCGTCGGCTCGGTGCTGGCCTCCGAACTCGGCCTCGAAGTCGGGGACACGATCAACCTGGCCACGGTTCGGGGCAGCGCCAACGGCTTCATCCCGCGCGTCTCGATCTTCCGGATCCGCGCCATCGTCTCCGCGGGCTATAGAGAGCTCGACGCCCGATGGATCTTCATACCGCTCGCGGCGGGCAGGCGGGTGCTTTCGCCTGAATCCTCGCGATCGATCATCGGCGTAAAATTCTCGTCTCCCGACGGAGACCTCGGCGCCAAAGTCGAGGCTGTTCGCGAGGTTTTGTCGGGTAGCTGGTCGGCCTATGCCTGGCCCGAGCTGGAGCGCAACCTCTACGAATCCTTCCGCACGACCCGCGCCATCCTGCTCCTCATCGTAGGCCTCGTTGTCGCGGTGGCGGCGGCAAACGTCTCGAGCGCCCTCGTGACCCTCGTCACCGAGCGCTCATCGGAGATAGCCGTCTTGAAGAGCGTCGGCGCCTCGAACCGCGACGTATCCCGGATCTTTGTCGCGGGCGGCGTTCTCGCGGGGGGGCTCGGCGCGACCATGGGGCTTGCCGTCGGGCTCGCCGTCGCCGTCAACGTCAACGCGCTGCTCCGAGGCATCGAGGCGTTACTCGGCTTCCTCAAGAACCTCGCCCTTCCGGGTTCGGAACGGGTTACCCTGCTCAACCCGGACTACTATCTGGAGCGCATCCCGATCGTCGTCGATCCGACCGCGCTCACGGCCATACTCGCCGCCGCGCTCGCGCTCTCCTACGTCGCGAGCCTCCTGCCCGCGGCCAAGGCAGCCCGGCTCTCGCCACTGGAAATCCTGCGAAAGCACTGATGCTGTCCGGGGATATGGCGCCGGCGTTGCCCCGTCCCGGATGCGAACCGGGCGCGGCGCTTTTCAGGAAACGCATCCGCGTGTATAGTGGCGTTGTCGGCGCCCCGGCGCGGCTTTCCTTCCGAATGCCGTCGCCTTCCGCAAGCGCGCGAAGCGTTTTCGGGCGATCGATTCCCCAGGAGGATATTCCATGGCACGCAACGATAATCCCACCACCCCCTCCGAGCGGGTGACCGATTCCGCCGAACGGCTCAAGGCGCTCGAAGCCGCCCGTCTCCAGATCGAAAAACAGTTCGGGACCGGCTCCCTCATGAAGCTGGGTTCGCACGAGAACGCCCAGGGCATCGAGACCATACCGACCGGAGCCATCCTGCTCGACGAGGCCCTCGGCGTCGGAGGCTATCCCCGGGGCCGCATCATAGAGATCTACGGCCCGGAATCCTCCGGCAAGACCACGCTGGCGCTCCACGCCATCGCGGAGGCGCAGAAGAAGGGGGGCATCGCCGCCTTCATCGATGCCGAGCACGCGCTCGATCCCGTCTACGCCAAGAACCTCGGCGTCAACATCGACGAGCTTTGGGTGAGCCAGCCCGACAACGGCGAGCAGGCCCTGGAGATCGCCGAAAGCCTGGTGCGCTCGGGAGCCGTCGACGTCGTCGTGGTCGATTCGGTGGCCGCGCTGACTCCTCAGGCCGAGATCGAGGGCGACATGGGCGATGCCCACGTCGGGCTCCAGGCCCGGCTCATGAGCCAGGCGCTGCGCAAGCTCACCGCCACGATCGGTCGCTCGAAAACAATCCTCGTGTTCATCAACCAGATCCGCATGAAGATCGGCGTGATGTTCGGCAATCCGGAAACCACCACCGGCGGCAACGCGCTCAAGTTCTACGCCTCCGTCCGTCTCGAGGTCCGGAAAATCGAGACCATCGAGAAGAACTCGGAAGAGGCCATCGGCAACAAGGTCCGGGTAAAGGTGGTAAAGAACAAGGTCGCGCCGCCCTTCCGCAAGGTCGAGCTGGAGATCATGTTCGGGAAAGGCATCTCGGCCACCGCCGCCCTCATCGACGCCGCGGTCAAGTACGAAATCATCGACAAGAAGGGCGCCTGGTACACCTACGGGGATGAAAAGGTGGGCCAGGGCCGCGAGAACGCGAAGGCTTACCTCGTCGACAATCCCGACACCGCGATCGAGATCGAGCGCAGGGTGCGGGAGAAGATGTTCCCGGGAAAGAACGAGGAACACGGCGGCGCGGCGGCCGCGCCCGCGAGCGCCGCGGCCAAAGCCCCGGCCTCCCCGAAACCCGCCGCAAGGATCGCCGAGGCCGTAGCCGAGACCCCGATCGAGCCGGTCCGCAAATCCGCCGCCAAGGCGGACAAGGGCGCCGAGGAGATTGACGAGGACAGCCTCTTCTGAACGGGCGGGCGGCGGCGCGGGTTTTCATAGGACTCGGCTCGAATACCGGGGACTCCGAGTCCATCCTCAGGGCCGCCTGCTCCGGGCTCGCGGAATTCCTCACGGGACTCCGCGTTTCGTCGGCGTGGCGCAGCGCGCCGCGTTACGTGCTGGACCAAGCCGATTTCCTCAACGCCGTCGCTTCAGCCGAGTGCGCCCTCGAGCCGCTCGAGCTGCTCCGCCGTTGCAACGCCCTCGAAGCCGCGCTCGGACGCGATCGCTCGCGGGAGCGAGTCAAGGGCCCCAGAACGCTCGACCTGGACATCCTCCTTTTCGGAACCGAAATCATCGACCTGCCGGCCCTGACGGTGCCGCACCCGGGAATGACTGAGCGGGCCTTTGTCCTCAGGCCCCTGCTCGAGCTCGAGCCGGACCTTGCCGACCCTCGAACGGGCCGCGTTTTCGCCGACTTCCTGGCCTCCGTCGAAACGCAGGGTATTTACCCTGCGGGCCTCGCCGCTCTATACTGAGCGGCCTATGCCGGACGAACAGGACAGCGGGGAAATCCGTGGCGGAGGGGAGGGGAGGCGGTTCCGCCTCCGCGACTTCGAGGGTCCCCTCGACCTCCTCCTCTTCCTCATAAAGAAGAACGAGGTTTCCATCTACGACATCCCCGTCGCCTCCATAACCGAGCAGTACCTCGCGGTGCTGGACTCGGGCGAGGTGGACCTCGAGGATCTCACCGAGTTTTATTCCCTGGCTGCCACCCTGCTCTACATTAAATCGCGCATGCTGTTGCCCGTCGAAGTGGACCTCGGAGAGGAAATCGACGATCCGCGCCGGGACCTCGTGGAAAAGCTGATAGAGTACCAGAAATACAAGAAACTCTCCGAGTTGATGGAAGAGAAGGAGCTCGAGGTCGAGTGGTCGCTCGAGCGGAAGAAGATCCAGCGGGTCCTGCCCTTCGGCGACGAGGAGGAGCTCTGGGAGCGAATCGACGTCTGGGACCTCCTGACCTCGTTCTCGGGACTGATCGGCAAGCTCTCGAGCGAGCGCATCATCGACCTGTACGAAGAAGTCTCGATCAACGAGAAAATCACGCTGATCAACGAGCTTCTGGAAACCCGGGAATCCTTCGATTTCACCGATCTCCTGACCCGCGCGCACTCCACGATGGACATCGTCTGCGCTTTCCTGGCCATCCTCGAGGCGGTCAAGTTCCGCCTTATCTCCATATACCAACATCGCCTGTTTGGCGACATACGGATCCGCAAACATGAACGAAGAAGCGCAGCATGAGGACGAAGGGGCGGAAGCTCCCGACCTGGGCGTGCCGGACGCGGCGAAGACTGCCCTAGCCCCGGGCGATCTTTCCCGCGAGGCGGCCATCCTCGAGACCGTACTATTCCTCGAAACCGAACCTCTCGACATCGCCGCCCTCTCGCGGGCAAGCGGGCTCGGAAAGGATGTGGTCGAGCGCGCTCTGGATTTGCTGCGCGACGAGCTTTCGGGCCAGGCGCACGGCCTGGAACCCGTTCAGGTCGGCGGTGGCTGGACGCTCGCACCGAAGAAGGAGCTGTGGGCCTCGCTCCGCGAGCGCTACGGGCGCAAGAACGAGCAGAAGCTATCCAAGGCGGCCCTCGAGACCCTGTCCATCATCGCCTACAGCCAGCCGATCACCCGCGCCGAGATCGAAGCCATCCGCGGCGTCTCGGCCGACAACATGATGAGGCTCCTCATGGACCGCGAACTCGTCCAGGAAGTCGGGAAGAAGGACGCGCCCGGAAAGCCGATCCAGTACGGCACGACTCGAGAGTTCCTCAAGTTCTTCAGGCTCAGTTCGATCGCCGAGCTGCCTCGCCTCGACGATGTCGAGCGCGAGCGTTTCGCGCTCGAGGAAGGCGAGGAGTGAGCGGAACGGCCGAAGACCGCGACGCGCCCGCGAAAGGCGAACGCCTCCAGTCCCGGCTGGCCCACGCCGGCGTCGCCAGCCGGCGCGCCTGCGAGCTCGTCATCCTCTCGGGGCGGGTCCGCGTGAACGGCGCGACGGTCACGGAACTCGGCACACGCGTCCTGCCCGAAGATCTTGTCGAGCTGGACGGAAAGCCGCTCGGCGGCCCCGAGCGCATCCGCCGCATCGCGCTTCACAAACCCGCCGGACACGTCTGCACCATGTCCGACCCCGAGGGGCGCCCGACGGCCGTGTCGCTGCTGGCCGGGCGGGTGAGCGAGCGCGTATACAACGTCGGCCGCCTCGACGCCTGGTCGAGCGGCCTCATACTCTTCACGAACGACGGCGAGCTCGCCCGCGTCGCCGGACATCCTTCGGGGGGGATCGAGAAGGAATACGTCGTCGACACGGACCTGCCCCTGCCCGAAGGCTTCGGGGAAGCCTTCACCCGGGGCATCCCCGAGGGCGGCGAGATACTGAAGGCCGAGCGGGTGCTCGTCGAGGGTCCGAAGCGCGCCCGGGTAGTTCTCGTCGAGGGCCGAAACCGGGAGATCCGCCGGGCCCTTTCGACCTTCGCCCTCCGGGCGCTCTCCCTGGTCCGGGTGCGCATCGGGAAGGTCGAGCTCGGATCCCTGGGTCCTGGGTCCTGGCGGGACCTCGAGCCCTTCGAGGTCGAGGACCTCATCCATCCACATACACGCTCCTGATCCGAGGAAACGACATGGTCATAGCAATCGACGGCCCCGCGGGGTCCGGGAAGAGCACGATCGCCCGCATGGTGGCGGAACGGAAACGCTTCCTTTACGTGAACTCCGGCAGCCTCTACCGGGCCGTAGCCTTCCTGGCCTCCGAGGCGGGGCTCGACGCCGCCGACTCGGAGGCTCTCGGCGCGCTCGCCGGCGAGCTCGACCTGGAGTACCGGGGGGACGGTTCCGTCCTCTCGGGCGGCCGCGACCTTACTCCTTTCCTCCGCTCAGACCGGGTCGAGGCGATCGTCGCCCAGGTCTCGGCGGTCGTGAAGGTCCGGGAGCGGGTCAACGCGGTCGTCAGGGCGGTCGCCTCCAGGGCCGACGTGGTGGTGGAAGGCCGCGACATGTCCACGGTGGTATTCCCGGACGCCGATTTCAAGTTCTACCTTGACGCGTCGGCGGATTCCCGGGCCCGGAGACGCTTGGGGCAGGGCACCTCCGACCTCGGCCTCGCCGAAATCCGCGCCAACATCGAGATGCGGGACGCGATCGACAAGGCGAAAGCGAGCGGCGCGCTGCGCATTTCGCCCGATGCGGCGTATTTGGACACCTCCGGCTTGACCATAGAGGCCGTTTATGAAATAGTGAACAGGAAAATTTCACCGCAAGGGAATCCTATGGGCGAGAAGGAAGTGGGCATGGGTGCGCAGAATCCCTCCAAGACGAGCATCCAGACACAGTTGCAGGAAGAGTATCTCAAGTCGATGAACCACCTCGAGGAGGGCGAGCTCGTCGACGGCGTGGTGATCCAGGTCACCACGGACTATGTCTTCATCGACGTCGGCGCCAAGAGCGAGGGAAAGATCCCCCTCGTCGAGTTCGACACGGCTCCCAAGGTCGGCGACACGGTCCCCGTGGTCCTGATCAAGAAGGAGACCTACTCCGGCGAAGTCGTCGTCTCCAAGAAGAAGGCCGACGAGAAGATCTACTGGCGGAACCTGGCCAACGCCTTCAAGGACGGCACCACCGTCGAGGGCACGATCGAGAAGGAGATCAAGGGCGGTTTCGAGGTCAACCTCGGCCACGGGCTCCGCGCCTTCCTTCCGGTCTCCAAGGCCGACAGCCAGCGCGTCGAGAAGGGCGATTACCTCATCGGCGTCAAGAGCCCGTTTTACGTCGAGCGGATCTACTCCGAGAAGCGCGTCAACATCGTGCTGAACCGCCGCAAGTGGCTCGAGGAAGAGACCGAGCGCAAGCGCGAGGAATTCTTCAAGACCGTACAGATCGGCGACGACGTCAAGGGCGAGGTCAAGAGCTTCACCAGCTTCGGCGCCTTCATCGACCTGGGCGGCTTCGACGGCCTCCTTCATATCAACGACATGAGCTGGGGCCATGTCACCCGGCCCAAGGACTTCGTCAAGAAGGGCCAGGAGATCGACCTCAAGGTCATCCGCCTCGATCCCGAGGAAAAGCGGATCAACCTCTCGCTCAAGCACTTCTCCAACGACCCCTGGCTCACCTTCGAGGAACGCTACCACGTCGGTGACGTCGTGGACGGGAAGGTCACCAAACTGACCGACTATGGCGCCTTCATCGAGGTCGAGGAAGGCATCGAGGGCCTCGCGCACATCTCCGAGTTCTCGTGGGTCCGCAAGGTCCGCAAGCCCGAGGAAATGCTCAAGCCCGGCGATCCGGTCAAGTGCATGATACTCGGCTACGACCTCCAGGCCGGCAAGGTATCCCTCGGCCTCAAGCAGGTCCAGGACAACCCCTGGGACCAGGTTTCGACGAAGTACCCCGTCGGCATGCGCATGACCCGCAAGGTCGTGAAGCTGACCGCCGCCGGCGCCTTCGTCGAGCTCGAGGACGGCATCGACGGCTTCCTCCACATGGACGACCTGTCCTGGACCAAGCACGTCAAGAACGCCGCCAGCGAGCTGCAGGAGGGGCAGGAGCTCGAGGTCATGGTCATCGAGAGCGACGCGGACAACCGGAACATCCGGCTCGGCGTCAAGCAGCTCTCCGAGGATCCCTGGACCAGTTTCGCCACGGCCTTCCGCGTGGGCTCGATCGTCGACGGAACCGTCTCGTCCATCACCGACTTCGGCGTCTTCGTCAAGGTCCAGGGTGAAATCGAGGGGCTCGTCAACAAGTCCAACCTTTCCCAGGACCGCGAAGTCACCTTCGAGGAGGCGGTCAAGAAGCTCGAGGTCGGCCAGGCCATCAAGGCGGTCATCACCGAGCTCAGCCCCGACCGGCAGAAGCTCTCGCTCTCCGTCCGCGATCTGGTGCGCAAGCAGCAGCGCGAGGAGATGAGCCGCTTCATGCACGACGACGGGGAGGGAGGCGAGGGCTTTACGCTCGGCGACCTGCTCAAGCAGAAGGGCGACAAGAACTAGTGGAATGTTCGAGCGGATCGATCCGAAGAAGTTCGAGACACTCCTCGAGATCTACACGCTCATAAACTCGAACTACGGTGACGCCACGTCGCTCCTGACTCAGATCATCGAGTCGGCGACGCGGCTCACCGAGGGCGAGGCTTCGAGCCTCATGCTCCGCAATCCCGAGGACGGCAGGCTCTACTTCGAGATTGCCCTCGGTCCCAAGGGCCGGGAGGTCAAGAAGTTCTCGGTGAAGCCCGGAGAGGGCATCGCCGGCTGGGTGGCCGAGCACGGGCAGTCGCTCATCGTGAACGACGTAGACACCGACGCCCGCTTCACCGGCGAGATATCAAAATCCATCGGTTTCCCTACCTGGTCGATCCTCGCCGTGCCCATGCTCGTGCGGGAGAACCTCGTCGGCGTCATCGAGATACTCAACAAGAAAGGCAAGAAATACTTCACGCAGGACGACCTCCAGTGGCTGGAGGTTTTCGCCGTGCAGGCGGCCATAGCCATCGAGAACGCGCGCTTCCTCGAGAAGGCCCGCGAGGAGATCGGCTTCCTGCGGAACCAGATCAGCGCCGACAAGGGCTGGCACACCCTGGTATCGCAGAGCGCCGCCATGGCCGAGAAACTCGACCTGATCGACCGCGTGGCCCGCACCGAGTCGTCGGTGCTCATACTCGGAGAGAGCGGAACCGGCAAGGAGCTCTTCGCCGAACAGGTGCATCTGCGCTCAAACCGCCGTTCGGGGCCCTTCGTCCGCGTGAACTGCGCCGCGCTTCCCGAGGGACTCCTCGAGAGCGAGCTGTTCGGCCACGTCAAGGGCGCCTTCACCGACGCGGTGCAGAGCCGCAAGGGCCGCTTCGAGCTCGCCGACTCAGGCACCATTTTCCTCGACGAGATCGCGGAAGTGCCGATCAAGCTGCAGGCAAAGCTTCTCCGCGTCCTGCAGCAGAAGACCTTCGAGCCGGTCGGCTCGTCCGACTCCATCACCGTCGACGTACGCATAGTCGCCGCGACCAACCGGGACATCGAGGCGCAGGTGGAGAAGGGCGAGTTCCGGTCCGACCTGTACTATCGCCTCAACGTCCTTCCGATCTACATACCGCCCCTCAGGCAGCGCAAGGAGGACATTCCGGTCCTCGCGGACCACTTTCTCAAGCGCTTCTCGCGCGAGACGAAAAAGTCGTTCTCCGGCTTCACCGACTCCGCGATGGACCTGATGCTCTCGTATCCCTGGCCCGGCAACGTGCGCGAGCTCGAGAACGCGATCGAACGCGCCTGCGTCATCGCTTCGGAAAACCAGATTCACGACCGCGACCTGCTCGTCGGCGATCGCGGGAGCTCGCAAGACGCCTACAAGGGCAAGAGCCTCAAGGATGCCCTCGTCATTTTCAAAAAGCACTTTATCCGCCGCGCTCTCGACGAGCACGAGTGGAACCAGACCGAGACGGCCAAGGTCCTGGACATCCAGCGAACCTACCTCTCGAGGCTGATCAAGGAACTTTCGATAGCGAACCCCAAGGAGTGACATCATGGCCGCACACAAGCCCGAACAGGGCGCGGAGAAGGACCAGGGCGCGAACCCCGGCCTCGCCGCGAAACTCAACGACTTCCTCCGCCGCAACCGTGTCGCGGCGCTCGCCGTTCTCGTGACGCTGACCGTCGGCATCGTCGCCGCGGCGGTCTGGTCGGTGGTCACCGAGGCCGCCGACGCGAAGGCCGCGCTCGCCGTCGAATCGGCCGACGCTTCCTTCGATGCTTGGGCTTCGGCTCCCGACGCGTCCTCGAAAGCCGCCCTTGAGGAAACCCTGAAGGGAGAACTCGCCGCCCTGGCTGCCCGCTACGACAACCGTTGGCCGGGCCTCCACGCCGAGCTGCTCCTTGCACGCATGTCCGCGGAAGCCGGAAAGTGGTCGGAGGCGGAGACACTGTACGCCGCGCTCGCCCGCAAGGCACCCGCGGCCAGCCACGTCGGACCGGCGGCGTACCGCTACGCCGCGGACGCCGCGGAGCGCGCAGGCGCGAACGACCGCGCGGCGTCCTTGCTCAACGAGTACCTCGAGGCATGGGAAGGGAAGGTCCCCGGCGCCGAGCGCGCCCGCCTCGCCTTGCTGAGGCTTGCCGAAGCCACGCGCGACTACGCGGCGGCGCGCGTGCAGCACGACATTCTCGT
This sequence comes from Spirochaetales bacterium, assembly GCA_016926955.1. Taxonomy (GTDB): domain Bacteria; phylum Spirochaetota; class Spirochaetia; order Treponematales; family UBA12059; genus JAFGNN01. Next base: position 35,258 of record JAFGNN010000015.1, read on the forward strand.
ATCACGCTACCCCGATTCCGATTGGACAAAGCTCGCGGCCAACCGTATACTCTACCTCGAATCGCAGGGTCTCCTGGACTAGGGTATCACGCGCGAGAGCGGCCCGGGGTGACCCGGGCCGTTTCATTTCACGGAGGTCGCCATGGCCAAACGCCGCTCGAGATTCTTCGAGACGAAGTACTTCGCGTTCGTGATCGGCTTGATCCTGTTCCTGGCCTTCTTCGCCGTGGGAACCTGGACAGGCTGGCTCGAAAGCCTAGAGTTGGCGGCCTTCGACGCGCATTTCAAGCTCAAGGAGAACATCCAGCAGAGCTCCTCGCAGGTCGGCTCCGAGAGCACTACCCGCAGCCACCGCATTTCCGAGGACATCCTCATAATCGGCGTGGACTTCAACTCGCTGTCACGGTATGGCCGCTGGCCGTTCCCGCGCTGGCGGCACGCGGATCTGGTGAACGCTTTTTCGCGCATAACCGATCAGGCCAACCGCGAGCGGGCGCTGTTCATCGACGTGTTCTTCATAGATCCGGACCGCGTGGTCGAGGATGACGTGGCGCTCGTCGGCGCCATCCAGGATTCGGGCAGGGTGTTCCTCGAGACCGTGCTGACCGACACGCCCGCAGGCATCGTCGACCAGCACGAGCTCGCCGAGCGCCAGGCCATCCTCTATGAAGGATGGGGAACGGTTCGTGACGTGAGGGGTGACTGGAAGTCCATGCGCGAGTTCCTCGGCTACGAGCCGCCGCTCGCCGACTACGCCGCCGCGGTGCGCGGCTACGGACACGCCAACTTCATCTCCGACGTGGACGAGGTGTTCCGAAGGCAGCCTCTCATCCTCAAGTCCAGCGAGCTCATCGAGGAGCTGCTTCTCGACGAGCTGGCTCCGGGCTACGACGTAAACGCCGCGGCATTCGAGCGCCTTTCCTGGTCGGATATGGATGGCGAGACCCACGACGTGAAGCTCCCCTTGACCCAGCGGGAGCTGGAGCGCCTGAGGACGGAAATGGAGGAGAACGCTCCCGTCGTCATCCAGGATCTCGACGGGGACGGCAGCGCCGACCTGAGCTACCACGTCCTGCAGCGCTACCGTGATTTCTTCGTCCCGTCCATCACGCTCTCGCTCGCGGTTGACTATTTCGGAAAGACCCTCGACGACCTCACGGTGGAGATCGGCAAGGAAATCGTCATTCCCTCGCCCATGAAGTGGGACTCGGACGAATCGGCCTGGGTGCCTTACCGGGTCCTCGTCAAGCCGGGCGTCTGGAACGAGGGTGAGCTCCTCGAGCCCGAGGTCTACAGGGCTGTCCCCGAGATCCGCATCCCGATCGACGGCCAAGGCCGCATGCTCGTCAATTTCATGGGACGACCGTCATCGGACACCGCCGAAGGGGTCCAGACCTTCCCGGTGCGCTCGTATTCGGGTTACGCCGACAAGGCGCCCCAGGCTGATCCGGAGACCTGGCGCCGTCCGACAATGGCCGCCAAGGGCAAGATCCTGATGGTGGGCGCTTTCGCCCGCGGTGTCGCGCAGGACGAGAAGCCTACGCCCTACGGCCTGATGTACGGCATCGAGATGCACGCGAACGCGCTCAACACCATCATCATGGACAACTTCCTGCGCTACGCGCCCGCCTGGCTCGACGCGCTTGTGCTCCTCGCCATCATCATGCTCACCAGCCTCTACAGCTCGCGTATCTCCACAGTGTGGTCCTTCTTCCTCACGCTCCTGCTCGTGTTCGCGCTGTTCATCGGCGCAACCCTCAGCTTCGACTACCGCCAGACGGTTTTCGCCTACGCCTCTCCGGCGCTCGGCTCGGTGTTCGCGTTCATCGCCATCGTAGCGTACCGCGCCTTTACCGAGGAGCGCGACAAGCGCATGATCCGCGACACCTTCGGCAAGTACGTGAGCCCCCGCGTCGTGGACCAGCTGGTCGAATCGCCCCCCGAGCTCGGCGGCGTCGACAAGGAACTGACCGTCTTCTTCTCGGACATCCGCGGCTTCACCACCTTCTCGGAGAACATGTCCCCGCAGGAACTCGTAAACCATCTGAACGAGTACCTGGGCGCCATGACCGACCTCGTGCTGGAATACGGCGGCACGCTCGACAAGTACATCGGCGACGCCGTCATGGCCTTCTGGGGCGCCCCCCTGCCGCAGAAGGACCACGCGGTGCTGGCCTGCAAGTGCGCGCTCCGCCAGATGGAGAAGCTGCGCGAGCTCAACGCCGCCTGGCCCGAGCACAAGCGCATCAACATCGGCATCGGCCTCAATTCCGGGATCATGACCGTCGGCAACATGGGCTCCAAGATCCGCATGAACTACACGCTCACCGGCGACAACGTGAACATCGGGAGCCGCCTCGAGGCGACGAACAAGGAGTACGGCACCAACATCATCCTGAGCGAGTCGACCTACGCCCTGGTCCGTGACAAATTCCTGGTCCGCGAACTCGACAACATCCGCGTAAAGGGCAAGAACAAGCCGGTGGTCATCTACGAGCTCGTCGATTGCCTCGAGAGCCTCGATCCGCCGGTCTCACTGGTCGACGATGTCAAGCGCAAGTAGGGTCGGCACTTATATGGAACAGGCCGCCATACGTCGATGGAAGGGCGGGCGGCCGGTCCGGGCGGGGAAGGGCAAGCGGATTGGCTTCGCTCCGTTCCTCGCCTCGACGCTCGTCATGCTGTCCGCTTCCTGCGGCATCCCGAGCTATCCCTTCCTCGCGCCGCCGCTCGCTCCGACCGCCACGCCGGCCAACTACACGTTTACCTTCACGAACAATCCGGACACTTCGCCTGTCTTCGACGGGTTCATTTTAATGTACCGGATATACGAGCGCTTTGAGGACATCGCCACAGATCTTGATACGCTAGGCACCCTCGATCCGGAGATCGACGGCGCGGGGACTAAAAAAAAGCTGGAAGCGCTCGAGTTTTTCGAGATGGATCCACCTGAGCTCTTAATCGATCCAGCGTGGCTTGACGAAAGTTTCATCATGGAAATATCGTTCGCTGTACCGACGGAGACAAGCGCCACCGCTCCGGTGATACCTTTTGAAGTGACGCTTTCGAGGTTCAATGGAGAGAAATTCGATGACTCCATCGACGCCCTCGAAGGCGATGTTGAACCAGCCTCGACCGGTAGCGCCGATACGAAATACTGGCTAGCGCTCTATGCCTGCGCCAGGGGGCTCGATTTCGATACGATAAACATCTATTACAGCCAGTTTGTCAAACTGGGTGTGATGCAGCTCTCCGTCGACACGACAGACTGAAGGCGGACCTGCATGAAAGCTCTCCGCTGTCATAACTTCCTATAATGTATATTCTGTCTACCCTTCGATTGGCAGATATTCGAGCCCCGGGACTGGGTTTGAAAGAATACGACGGCCTGCGCGGATCGTTTACGCTCAGGCCAGAAGCGACAGCACTTTCAGGTAGTCTTCGGGTCCGGTTCCGTCATCGGCGAATTGTCGGGTCCTTTTTAGGCGGAGACTGCGTCCGGGATCGACGCCGAGCGCGCGCTCGAGGATGGCCTGGAGCCCCAGCTCTTTCCGTCCTCCGTTCCTGAGGCGCAGCCTGACGGAAGGACCTTTTGCATCGACAAGCGAGCCTTGAAGCTCCGGGACAGCGATTTCTCCGGAGAGCCGGGCCGCGATGGCGAGGGCGCCTTCCGCGCTTTCGCACGCAAACTCCCAATCCGAGCCCCAGGCGAGCGAAGCGAGGGAACGTCGTTTCCGGCCATCGACGAACGGAACCCAAACGGCCCTGTCAACCTCGATGCCTTCCGGAAGACAGGCGGAAAGCCGAGCGATGAAATCATCCGCTTCCATTCTGCGTTCGAGGACGGCCAAACCGAGTTCTTCCAACGACGAAACCCCGATGGGCAACGGGTCGGAGAGTTCGAGGCGCGACAATGGGTTGAAACCCTCGGAAAGCGCGACCGGAAGGTCGGCGATGAGGAAAGCTCGATGGAACGCGTCGTGGAACTGGTGGTGGGGCCAGAATGGCGTACGTCCGGCGCGCCGCCAGGTGAACGCCATCCTTCCTTCGTTGGCGGCCTGAGGCCTCTGGCCTACGGGAGCGAGCGGCTCGGACGAGGATGAAGGACCTTGCGCGATGATGTACTCAAGAAACTCCGAATGTATGTTTTTTACTACAACTCCGGCGCCCGTGCTGCACGAACCGCAAAGATCGGCGCAGGAGTCGGTGCACATGCCGGTGAGGATGGAAGCGTCGGATCGTTCGAGTTCCCGGAGAAGCCACTTCCTCGATACGCGCAGGTTCACGTCATCCCACGGCAAAGATTCGTCAAGGGATCGTGGGCGCGCGGCGTCCGCCCATGGGTCATAGCCCCTTTCGGCGGAAACGCGAGCCGCCTCCAGCCAGAGATCCCTCCTCGAATGCTCCTCCCACGCGTCGAGACGGCACCCGAGGCGCCATGCGTCGAGAGCGAAGTCGCCCGCGCGCGCGTCCCCACGGGAAAACACACCTTCGAGCGCGGAAAGGAAGGGATCGTGCCAACTGAGCTTGACGCGGCGCTCGCGACGGAAGGCCTCCCGTATAACAGCCAGGCGAACGGACGCCTCACCCGCGGCAAGCGCTGGAGCCCACTGGTAGGGCGTGTGCGCCTTGGGCACGAAGGTGCCGACGTTGATGTTGAGCTGGAAGGTCGAGGCGGCAAGGAGGCGCCTGACGTACTCGACGAGCGCCTCGGCCTCCCCCTCCCCCGCCCCTCCGGGAACCGGAAGCCCGAGCATGAAATAGAACTTGGCCTGCCGGTACCCGCGTCGCTTCGCCTCGTCGAGGATGCCCACGATGCGATCGAAGGTCACGGTCTTGTTGATGGAAAGCTGCCAGTGGTCGGCCGGCGTCTCTACCGCGAAGGTCAGGCCGCTCTTTCGGGTCTGGGCTATCTCCTCGATGATCGGCAAGGGAAAGCTGTCGACCTTGAGCGAGGGCAGCTGAAACGAAACCTTCCGCGGGCCATAGCGGGCGTTGAGTGCGCGGAGCAGCAGGTCAACCCGCGGATAGTCGCCCGATGACAGGGACGAAACGGTAATTTCCCGATGCCCTCCCTTTGTGACGAGCCGTTCGACGTCCTCGAAGATCGCCTCCGGTTCGCGGACGCGCTGGGGACGGTAAAAATATCCGGCATGGCAGAAGCGGCAACCGTTCGGACAGCCGCGCATGATCTCGACGACTCCGTGATCCTGGACGGGCTTGAGCGAGGGAACGGGCAAGGCCGTGTCGTAGCGCCGGGTCGGGAAGCCGTCGTCGATCGCTCGGATCGCTTTCTTGCCGGGCATCCAGAAAGCGCGTTCCCCGGCGATCCGGGCAAGCAACTCGGGCCTGCGGGCTCCGGCCTTCTTCATGCCCGAGAGTTCCGAGGCGAGGGAAAAGAAGCCGGCTTCCGCTTCGCCGATCCATACCGCGTCGACAAATGGCGAGAAGGGCGCCGGATTCGTGATGGCCGGACCTCCGGCTATCACGATCGGGTCGTCCCTACCGCGTTCCGCCGCGCGCAGCGGGATTCCTGCAGAGGAAAGGACCGTGAGCACTCCGGTGATGGACAACTCGTATCCGATCGAGAACGCGACCAGGTCGCACTCGGCAACGGGCAGACCGGTCTCGAGGGTGTAGAGCGGGACCCCGCTTCTGGTGAGCAGCGCCTCGAAATCGGGGGCCGGCGCGAACACGCGTTCGCAACGAACGCCCTCGAGCGCGTTCAAGGCCGAGTAAAGGATGCGCACGGCGTTATTGGAAGTGCCGATCTCGTAAAGGTCGGGGAAACAGAGGGCGATGTCGAGCCAAGTTCCTTCGCCTTTTCGAGTCGCCCCGTACTCTCCCCCGAGATATCGCGAAGGCTTGCGCACCTCGAGAAGGGACGCGCCAAGGGCGGCGACCGGATCTATGTTCAAAGGTCGAACCTTCTCGCGGATACGGCCAGGGTGAGTCCGATGCCGACCAAGGCGGTCCAGAGCGAGGAACCGCCGTAGGAAAGGAAGAACAGCGGTATGCCCGTGATCGGCATGATCCCCATGGCCATGCCCACGTTGATGATGAAATGGAAGAAGACCATCCCGACGACGCCGGCGACGACATATGATGCGAACGCGCTCTTAAGGTTCCTGAGCAGGAGCACCGAACGCGCCAGCAGGATGAAGAACAGCGAGAACACGAGGACGCCGCCCATCAGTCCCCATTCCTCCGATAGTATGGAGAAGATGAAATCGGTGCTCTGCTGGGGAAGGTAGCGATAGTGGCTCTGCGTGCCCTGCAGGAAGCCGCGGCCGCCGAAACCGCCGGAACCGATCGCGGTGATGGACTGGAGGATGTTCCAGCCGGAACCGCGCGGATCCACCGAAGGATCGAGAAAGACGATCAACCGCATGACCTGGTATTCCTTGAGCACCATGCGGCCGACGAGCGCCACCAGGAGCGAGGCGCCCAGGAGAAGGGAGGAATAGGCGATCCAGTAATAATAGCGTTTGCGCCCCAGCAGGAAGCCGAGGGTCGCTAGGGCGAAAACGCCCGCGAGCCCTCCGATGAGCAGCCACGAGCGCGGCGGTTCGTAAAAAACGGAAAGCCATACAGACGGCGCGTCCGCGATCACGGTCTCGTAGAGCGGCAGGACTGCGAAACCGAGGGTCAGGACTGCGAGCAAGCCGACAAAGGCGACGTATCGGGTCTCTATGCCGCCGATCCACGCCATGACGAGGAAGATGGGCAGGAACACCAGCGAGGTGCCGAAGTCGGGCTGTATCAGGATGAAGGCCATCGGTATCGCCGCGATGGCGAACGCTTTCAGGAAACGTCCGAAGCGATTCGGGTCGTGTCGCGAATCGGCAAGATACTTGGCCAGCATCAGGATCGCGGCGATCTTGGTGAACTCCGAAGGCTGTACGCCGACATCGCCCACCCCGATCCATGATCGGGCGCCGTTAACCACCCGCCCGAAGAGCTTCGTATAGACGAGCGCGACCAATGCGGCCCCGTAGAACCAGGGAGCCCAGTCGCGCCAACGCTTCCAATCCACGACGATGACGGCGACCAGGAGCACGAGTCCCGAAGCGACCCACACGAGCTGCTTGATCCATTCGTTCGAAACGACGAGCCCTTCGCTCGTCACGCCGGATGAGTATATGAACAGGACGCCGGCGCCCATGAGGAATATCGCCGGAGCCAGTATCCACCAGTCGATGTCGCTGAACGAGCGGCCCGATATCGCCATCATTCCATCCTCGAAGCGCTCGGCTTCGCGATCCAGCCCATTCCGAGCGCGGCGACGGCCTCGTCGTAAGTCTGGCCCGAGAACCAGCCCTGGTGGATGATGTTGGTAGCGTACGTGGCCCACCACTCCCAGGGATTCGAGGCTTCGACCATCACCACGACCACTATGACGTCCTCCGGATCTTCGGCGTCGTACGGCGCCCACGAAGCGAGCCAAGAGTGCCACCGGTCAGGCAGGCCGACTTCCGCTGTTCCGGTCTTGCCGGCTACCTCGACGGCTCTGGTGTTGATGGCGTAGCGAGCCGTTCCTTCGGTGATCACACCGCGCAAGGCGCTGCGGACTTCGGCGAAGACCGCAGGATCGGTGCGCGATCTGATGATGGGCTCGGGGTCGACCTTCGAGACGACAGCTCCCGTGGACGCGTCGCGGACTTCCTTGAGCACGTGCGGGCGGTAAACGACACCGTCATTGACGATCATCGCGTACGCGTTCGCGACCTGCAGCGGTGTGGAAAGGGTGAAGCCCTGCCCGATCGCGACGTTCATCGTGTCACCCGCCAGCCACTTCTCGTGGAAGCGCCGTTCCTTCCATTGCGGCGTCGGAACGAAACCGTCCACCTCGCCCGGAAGGTCTATTCCCGAAGCGATACCGAATCCGAATTCCGTGGCGTAGGAGACGATCCGCTCGATGCCAAGATTGTCGCGGCCGACTACCCAGAAATAGATGTCGCAAGATTGCTCGAGAGCTTCCTCGAGATCCACCTTTCCGTGTCCCGGATGGGTGTTCCAGCAGCGCCACACGCGCTCGCCATAGGATATCTGCCCTTCGCATAGGACTTCCTTGTCAGGCGAGACCGACTCCTCCTCGAGGATGGCGGTCGTCATCACTGCCTTGAACGTGGAAGCCGGCGGGTAGCTCGACTGGATCGCCCGGTTGATGAGCGGATTTCGCTCGTCGTTGAGGAGTGCCGCGTATGCGTTGTTACCGCCGGCGCCGATGAAAAGGTTCGGGTCATAGGATGGATAGGAGACGAGGGCGAGCACCTCGCCCGTGGCCGGCTTGAGCACCACCACTGAGCCCATCCGCTCGCCAAGGGCATCTTCCGCGAGTTCCTGCATGCGACGGTCTATGGAAAGCACCAGGTTGCTTCCCATGACGGGTTGGTCGACGGCGCGATTGGAACGGGTTACAGCTCGGCCGCGGACATCGACCACCGAGAATTCCCTTCCGTCCTTGCCCCGCAGCAGCGCGTCGTATTGCTTCTCGATGCCTGCCTTGCCGACCAGATCCCCGGTCTTGTAGCCCTTGTTGTAGAGAACCTTGAGCTCCTCGCGGGTTATGTCGCCCACGTAGCCCAGGATGTGGGAGAAGGATCCCGATACGGCATACGAACGCTTGGGTTCGGCGCGCCAGACGATTCCGGGAAACTCGTCGACCCGCTCGGCGAGAGCCGTCACGGTTCCGTAATCCACCGCCTGGGCGATCTCTATGGCCTGATACAGATGGTAGTAGGCTGGCGGAACCTTCGAGCGTAATTCGTCAAGCGGCTGGTCGAGGACCATGGCCAGCTTCTGGAAGACGGTGTCGCGCAGGGCGGCGGGCAGTTCTGCGGGAATGAGGTCGATCGCGAAGGAGTCGACGTTGAGCACGAGCGGGCTGGAGACGTTGCGGTCGAAAATCTCGCCGCGTTGGGCGGGGATGATCGTGGTCTGCCGTGCGATCGTCGAGGCCTTGGCTCGGTATTCAACACCCTGCCTGATCTGGAGATCGAAAAGATGCAGGGCGTAGACGGAAAACACGGCTCCCATCAGCCAGAGAAGAAGCGTGGCGCGACGCGGATCGACCGGCTGGCCGCCGTGCTGTGTCGAGTCGCTCAATAAGCCCTCCGCGGGGTGACCAGAAGCGGGCCGAACAGGCCCAGAACGAGGAAGACGAACGGGGCCGCCACGGCGTTATAGGCAATCTCGACCCAGAGCGCGGACGAGAGGAAATCGTACGGCACGACATGGACGGGGAAGAGCAACGCTATCACGGAGATCGAAAGCGCCTTGAAAAGCGTGGCGGATGCGGCGAGGACGACGGGAAGGAGTATGCGGTCCGCGAAAACCTTTCCGGAGGCCAGCGCGTACGTGAATCCAACCAGGGTGCGCACCAGGGCGTTGAGTCCGAGGGGCGCGGCAGACAGCGCGTCCTGGGCGATGCCCGAAAGAAAACCGGCCAGCTGCCCCTCGGGCCCGGTGTTGCGGAACGACGTGTAGACAAGGACCACGAGCGCCAGGTCCGGCACCACGGACAGCACCTCTACCGCGCGGAGCCAGGTGCCCTGCGCGTAGACGCAGAGCACCGAAAGGAGGCTTGAAACCATTACCGATCGCAGCAAAACGTCATCCTTCGGGCGTGGCTTCAGGGAAGACCACGAACAGGTACTCGAGCCTGTTGAAATCGACCACCGGTTCGATGTCGATGTCGATTGAGGTCTGGTAGTCGGTGATGTGCAGGCGTGCGACGCGGCCGATGACCACGTCCGGGGGATACAGGGAATGAAAACCAGTCGTGACCACCAGGTCTCCGAACTGAATCTCGTCCTTGGCGTGCTTCTTGACGTAGCGCATCAGGAGCGGGGCATCGCTGCCGGCGCCGCCCACCAGTCCTTCGAAGCGCGTGCGCTCGAGGCGGGCAGATACGAACGAAGCCGTGTCGTAGAGCGGCCCGACGATGGAGCTGGTGCGGCCGACTTCCACCACCCGACCGACAAGGCCTTCGCTTCCGTCGCTGTAGGCAATCACGGGAAGGTTCTTGCGGACGCCGTCCACGGAGCCCTTGTCGATCACGAACGAAGAATACAGGTTGTCCGGGTCGCGAGCGATCACGCGCGCGGCCATCTTGCGATAGCTTATCCGCTCGGCGAAACCGAGCAGGTTCGAGAGTCGTTCGTTCTCCCTCCGGAGTTCCGCGTATCCGCGCTCGAGCGATTCGAAGCGTTCCAACCGGTCGAGCAAGGCCTCGTGGCTGCGCCTCAGGTCACGCAGCTCTCCGACCGCAGATACCGTGTCGCCGACGAGGGATCCGACAGCCGAAAAGCCCTTCTGGAAAAAACCGAGGACCGAGAGACCGATCCGCTCCGGCAAACCCGTCAGGGCGCGCGTGGAAAGCAGCAACATGACGACAGAAGCGGAGGAGAGCAGCGCGAGCATGAGAGCCTTGCGCCTGAGGTCTCCCGCCGGGGCGCGGGAACGCATCAGTAGCCCATGCCGCCGTAGGGTCCGATGCCGTCCTGGCTCTTCATGGTCTCCCAGTATTTGCCGGACCCGATGGCGACGCACTCGAGCGGACGCTCGGCGAGTATGACCGGGACTCCCGTTTCCTTTGCGATGAGCTTCGGGAGTCCCTTGAGGAGGCTGCCGCCGCCCGCCATGACGATGCCCCGCTCCACGATGTCCGCGGCGAGCTCGGGCGGCGTCTGTCCAAGGGTGCGCTTGATTTCGTCGACGATCTGGTTGATGGGCTCCTGGAGCGCCTCGCGAACCTCGACCGAGTCGATCTCGAGGCGTCGCGGCAGGCCGGTGATGGCGTCGGTACCCTTGATTTCGACCTTTTCGATCACCTTCTCGGGGCTGGCGTTGCCGATCTCCATCTTGAGCCGCTCGGCGGTCTGTTCGCCGATGATCAGGTTGTGCACGTTGCGTATGTGGCGGATGATGGCCTCGTCGAACTCGTCGCCGCCGATGCGCACCGCGTTCGTGACGACCATGCCCTTGAGCGAGATGACCGATATCTCTGTGGTGCCGCCGCCGATATCGCAGATCATGTGGCCGGCGGGCTCTTGGATCGGGATCTCGGCGCCTATGGCCGCGGCAAGCGACTCGAAGATGACCTTGACGTCGCGGGCACCCGCCTTGTAGGCGGCGTCTTCGACGGCGCGCCGCTCCACCTCGGTGATGCAGGAGGGAATGCCGATCACCATGCGCGGCTTCACGAACCAGCGGCGGGGAATGACCTTCTGGATGAAATAGCGGATCATCTTCTCCGTCGTGTCCGGATCGGCGATCACGCCGTCGCGCAGGGGGCGGATGGCGATGATATCGCCGGGCGTCTTCCAGAGCATCCGCTTGGCCTCCGAGCCGACGGCGACGACGCGCTTGGTTCCCCGCTCCACCGCCACGACCGACGGTTCGTTGATGACGATGCCCTTGCCCCTGGCATAGATGAGCGTGTTGCAGGTTCCGAGGTCTATCCCGATGTCAAGCGACAGGCTGTCGAGCAGTTTGCCCATATGATCCTCCGTGGATGCTTCGATTCGTTCAGGGGCGTTCCGCGAGCTTCTGTCGCGCGCCGGCGTGGACCGGGTCAATTGAAACGGCTTTGCGCCATTCGGCGCGCGCCAGCGCCGGGTCGCCGGCGTTCTGGGCCAGGACGCCGAGGCGGTAATGCGCCTCGGCGGATTCAGGATTTTCTTCCAGGATGGTCCGATACTGGGATTCCGCTTCCGGGGTGGCACCCCGAGCCTCGAGAAGCTCTCCGAGGAAAAACCTGCACAGTTCGCGGACGAATGCGTCGCCCGAGATCGAGAGAGCCTCCATGGCTAAAGCTTCCGCCTCGGCATGCCTGCCCGTCCCGGCGCGCGCGCGCGCGGCGGCTAGCAACAGGGTATCGGTTCGACGTTCTGCCAGCGCCCGGTCGAAGTACTCGATGGCGCGCTCGCCCATGCCGAGGCCGTCATACGCGAGGGCTACGTGCTCCCAGGCGTCCTCGGCGCTGAAGCCGGCAGCCACTGCGGCCAGCAAGGCCTCCACCGCTTCCCCGTACCAAGCGCTGCCTTTTCGGTAATAGGCCTTTCCCAGGACGTAGAGCGCTCGCGAGCGGTACGGGGTGTCCTCCACCAGGAGTACCTTGCGAAGGTAGAAGATGGCGGCATCCATGTCCTCGATACGCGCTTCCTCGTCGCTCTGCGCTACTCCGCGGTAGAAGGCGGAGAATCCGGCGAGCGACAGGAGCACGGGATCCAGCGGTTCCTTCTCGAGTCCGGCTTCGCAAATCGAGATGGTTCCGGGCAGGTCGCCGGATTCCCAGGAGGCCAAAGCCGCTTCCCGTACGCGAACCGCCTGATTCCTTTCCGCCATGACCCCGACAAGCCGGGGCGCGCCGAAAGCGGCGGCGGCCGCGACGAGCAGACCCCCCGTGACGATCACGATGGCGATCGTGCCGCGGCGTCTACGCGATGAGGATCCGAGCTGCACGGTCGGGGCGTTGCGCGGGTAGAATTCCATGGATATCCGTCGAGGCCGTTTTACCATGCGCGCAGGCTAAAGTCAATCAAAGCGAAAAGGCCGGCGCGTGCCTCGCGGCGACGCACCGGCCTGGGAAAAAAAAGAAGGCGGGCCTGTAAGCCGGGTTCTGTCCCCTTTCGGGGAGCCGTCATCCATCTCGGGCTCCGGTCGCCCGGAGCCTCCGCGCGGCCTACCCGCGGGATGCGGAACCCTAAGGTTCCGCAGGACCGGCGGTCCTCCCGCTGCTCGGCCTTGCTCGCGGCGAGGCTTGCAATGCCGCCGCCGTTGCCGGCGGCGCGGTGGGCTCTTACCCCGCCTTTTCACCCTTGCCGTCGTACCGCGCGAACGCGGTACGCTTGGGCGGTTCGCTTTCTGTTGCGCTGTCTGTCGCGCGCGCTCCCGGAAACCCGAAGGCCCCGTAAAGCTTGCGCTCCCGGTAATTACCCGGCGCCGCGCCTTCGCGAGCCCGGACTTTCCTCCCCGCGAAGCGCCAAGGCGCTTCGCGAAGCGACGGCTCGGCCCGCCTTCAAAAATTACTCGTCATGATCCCCGGAATCATCCTTGTCGGAATCCTCGTCGCCGTCATCGTACGAATCGTCCTCGCCTTCCTCCGAGAAATCGTCGAGGTCGGCCAGGCTTCCGGACTCGATCTCGGCGACCAGATCGTCCTCGGAGCCATCCAGCCGCTCCTCGTACTGGAGGACGCGGCTGCAGTAGGGGCAGAAGATGATCTTGTTGCCCTGGCGCACCTCGTTCACGAAGTGCGCGGGAAGGATCATCGAGCAGCCGGTGCACACATAGCCGCGCACCGGCACGATGCCCACTCCCTGCTTTGAACGTATGATCCGCTCGAACTTGAAAATGATGTCGGCGTCGAGACCGTCGGTGGCATCGAGCTCTTCCGCCCTGAGGCGCTCCACGGACTGCCGCATGCCGGAGGTCTCGTGCTCGATCTTCGCACGCTTCTCGGTGACCTCGCCCTCCTGGAGCTGGATCATCGATTCGGACTTTTTCAGCTCCACTTCGGCTTCTGCCAGGGCGCGCTCTTCCCTCTGAAGCTCCTTGCGGAGGTTCTGCTCGAGGTCTGTGGCGTCCCGGATCTCCTTGTTGAGCGCTTCATACTCGCGCTGCGTGGAGATGACGTCCATCTGCTTCTCGGCCTTTTCACGGGCGGCTTCGGCTTCTGCCAGCCGGTTGCGCAGGTCGGATACTCTGGCGGACGCTTCCTCGAATTCCGCGTTCCGCTCCAGATAGGTTTTCTTGACGCGAGCGAGGAGTTCCTCCTGCGCGTTCAGCGATTTCGGGACCTCGTGGATCTCGTGCTCGATCTGGACGCGCTCGGTGAGGATCTCCTGGAATTTGCGGAGCCTCGTGAAGACTTCTTCCATCAACATGTATGGTCACCTCGCTTGGGTACTGGTCTCGCGGAGGACGATCCGTCGCCCGTCCTAGCCGGCCGGAGGGCCGGTCAGTGGTCCATGTAGTCGCGGAGCTTCTGGCTCCGCTTGAAGTGCCGGAGCTTCTTGAGCGCCTTCGCCTCGATCTGGCGTATGCGCTCCCTGGTGACGTTGAAATAGAGGCCGACCTCCTCGAGCGTCAGCGAATAGCCGTCGTCGAGGCCGAAGCGCATCCGGAGCACCTCCTGCTCGCGCGGCGGCAGGGTGGCCAGGACCGAGCGGATCTGCTCCTGGAGCAGCTTGTAGTCAGTCTGGACAGAGGGGTTCTCGATCTCCTTGTCCTCGATGAAGTCGCCGAGCAGGCTGTCCTCGTCCTCGCCGATGGGCGTCTCGAGGGATATCGGCTCGCGCGCGACGTTCTTGACGCTCTTGACGCGCGTGACCGGCCAACCGAGCTGCTGGGCCACTTCCTCGTCCGTCGGCTCGCGGCCGAGCTTCTGCATGAGCTGCCGCGACTCGCGGACCACCTTGTTGATCTGTTCGATCATGTGGACGGGCACGCGGATGGTCCGGGCCTGGTCCGAGATCGAGCGCGTGATGGCCTGCCGGATCCACCAGGTGGCGTAGGTCGAGAACTTGAATCCCTTGCGGTACTCGAATTTCTCGACCGCCTTGATGAGGCCGATGTTGCCTTCCTGCACGAGATCGAAAAAGTGGAGTCCGCGGTTGGTGTATTTCTTGGCTATCGACACGACCAGGCGGAGGTTGGCCTTGATCAGGCGGTCCTTCGCGTTCTTCATCATGATCCGGCCGCGGTTGATCTCCTTGGCCATGACGATGATTCGGTCGCACCCCTCCTCGAAGGCGTACTCGAGCTCCTGGAGCTTCCGCTCGGTGGTCTGTATCTGGCGGATCCGCTCCTTGATCTCGTCGCTCGAGAGTCCGAGCTCCTCTTCGATCTTTTCGCGGCGCTCGCGTATGGTCAGGTTCCTGCCGAGTGCGCGGAGTTCCTTGAAATTGGCGACGCGAAGGGTGTTCTCGAGGCGTTCCTGTTCGCGGCGGTACTTGCGGATCTTCTTCGCGGCGTTGATGAACTTCTCGGAGAAGGAATTGATCTCCTCCGGATGGATCTCCGCCTCGCCGAGCCTCGCCAGGAGAGGGACGCGCAGCTCGGCCAGGGTCCCGTCCGAAGCGGGTTCCCCGCCGCGGGCGATCACCTTCTTCTTGGCCTCGATGTAATCCTTGAGGCCGGCATAGGTGTCCTTGAGCACGTCGCGGTAGAACTGGTTGAGCCGGCGACGCTCCGCGATCTTCTCGGTATTCTCCTTGCGCTGGGGACCCGATTCGCGTTTGGCCTTGACGGCGATGGTGTGGAACTCGGGAATCAGCATGCCGCAGTGCCGTATGATTCCCTTTATTATGTTCTCGCCCTCCTCCATGGTGGTGGAGAGCGAGACTTCCTGCTCGGCCGTGAGCAGGTGCTCCTTGCCTATCTCGCGGAGGTAGAGGCGGATCGGGTCATCGACCGCCGATTCCTTGTCGTTGTATACGAGACGCTTTTTCTCTGTCTCCGCTTCCTTGACCGGAGCCTCGTCCTCAAGCGACAGGTCGGATTCCTCGAGCTTGATGTTGTTGCTCTCGAGGAGGGCGAGCACGCCGTCGATCTTGTCGGAGTTGAGGACCGCCTCGGGAAGGAAGTCCGAGAGCTCGTCGAAGTTGATGGTCTTCTTCGACTTCGCGTACTCGAGTAGTTTGGCGATCGCAGGTTCCAGATCAAGATCGCTCATGCCGCTCATCCTTTAGTCGCTCAAGTTCGCCGTCGATGAACATCTTCTCGTACAGGAGATCGTCGAGGGAAACCTCGTCGCCGTCCCGCTCGGGATCGAAATCCCGCATCCTGGCCTTGAGCCTCTCGCGCTTGCGCTCGAGGCTGCGGACCCGGACCCTCCGCGCTCCGTCGACGACGACGCGTTCAGGGTTCAGTTCGAATTCGCCCTTCGCCGCCCGTTCCCTGACCCAGTTCCGGAGGACTTCGTCCCGGACGCGGAGCAGCACGGCTTCGGTCGTTCCTTCGTCCGCCCGGAAGGCTTCCTCGAGGGCGATGTAGAGCTCCCTGGCCCCGTCATCGTCGAGATCCGCGGCGGCCGCGGAGCCGCGGAACCCCGCGAACAGCTCCGGATTCAGCGCCAGCGCGGTGAGCAAGGCCAGGTCGGCCGGATTCCGGCTCGGAGCCTGCTGCTCGATTTCCGCGCCCCGAGAGGGACCCGCGCTTTCGCGCGAAGCCCTACGGGCGAAATCCGCAAGGATGCTGTGCGCTTGTACGAAGAGGGAGCGCGAGGCGGCCTCGACGAACTCGTCCCTGCGGACGGCTGCATCCAACACGGCGATGTAGGGAAACAAGGTCTCGACGGCCCGCGCCTTTCCTTCCGCGGTGGCGATATCGAATGATGAGGTCGCCCGGCGAATGAGAAAATCGTCTCCATTTATAGCCGAATCCGGCAGTTTATTCAATTCCTCCGCACCGGCTTTCTGAAGTATTTCGGCGGGATCCTTTCCGCCGGGCACCAGGATGACCGAGGCGCGGAGCCCTCCCCTCGCGGCCTCGACGAGCGCCTTGGCGGCCGCCTTCCGGCCCGCCTCGTCCGCGTCGAAGCAGAGTTCGACCCGCTCGGCCCAACGCCGGAGCAAGCGGGACTGCGCCTCGGTGAAGGCCGTACCGAGGGGCGCGACCGCCCTGCGTATGCCGGCTGCATGGAACGCGATGGCGTCCATGTAGCCTTCGCAGACCACGGCGGACTTCGCCTCGCGGATCGCCTGGCGCGCCTCGGAAACGGCGAAAAGGTTCTCGTGCTTGCGGAAGATGGCGGTTTCCGGCGAGTTGAGGTACTTGGGCCCTTCGCCGCGGAGAAGGCGCCCGCCGAAGGCGACCGTCTTCCCGTTGGAGTCCTTTATCGGAAACATGAGGCGGTCCGCGAAGATGGCGGAGTCTTTCCGCTCCTTCGCGAAGAGACCGGAACGGTCGAGCAGCTCCTCCGAGTATCCCTTGCCGCGGAGGAAGGATCTGAGCCAGCGCCGGTCGGAAGGCGCGTAACCGAGGCCGAAGCGCTCGGCTATCTCGGATCCCATCCCCCGTGATTCAAGGTACTCGAGCGCGTGGGCGCCTTCGGGCCGTTCGGCCAGAAACCAGCGGAAGGTGGCCGCGAGCCGTTCGTGCAGCTCGACGAGCACGTCCCTGTCGTCGGACGGCCCCGGGGACTCCCCCCCGCCATCCTCGTACTCGAGCGCGATGCCCATCTTGCGGGCGAGGGTCTCGAGCGCTTCCCGGTAGCCGATGCCTTCCAGATCGCGGAGGAAGCTCACCGCGTCGCCGCCCTTCTGGCAGCCGAAGCAGTAGAACATTCGTTTGGCGGGAACCACGTAGAAGGACGGGGTCTTCTCGGTGTGGAAGGGGCAGAGGCCGCGCCAGTCCGCGCCTGACTTCTCGAGGCGGACATGCTCCGACACGACCGCGACGATGTCGGCGCGGTCCCGGATCTCGCGGACGCTCGCCTCCGTTATCCGTTTCATGAACCGGAGCGCTTCACGGCGAGCGGGGCCGCGTCCTCGTGTTCGTCGTAGGTGACCGAGAACTTGTGTCTGCCGGCGGCGGCGTCAACCAGGCGGAAATAGAGGTAGTCGGTCTCCTCGGGCTCCAGGGCGGCGACCAAGGCGACGAGGCCCGGATTGGCGATGGGGGCCGGCGGCAGGCCGCGGTACATGTAGGTGTTGAACGGACTCTCGATCTCGAGATCGCGGTACAGGAGGAGCTCGGGGTGGGGTTTCCCGAGTTCCTCGGTGATGACGTACACCACGGTCGCGCAGGACTGGAGCGGCATCCCGATCTGGATGCGGTTGTAGAAGACGCCGGCCATGAGTGGAGCTTCGTCCGGAGCGCGATACTCACGTTCGACGATCGAGGCGAGGACCACCTTCTCATGGAGCTTTCCGGGCTCGAGCGACAGGGCCTCGGGCGCTTCCCGCTCGAGAGCCCCGCGGAATCCGTCGACCATGGCTCTGACCACCCGGGCAGGGTCGGTGTCCGGCTCGAAAAGGTAGGTGTCGGGGAACAGGTAGCCCTCCGCGCTGCCCGAAGGTATGCCGAGTCCCGAGAGCAGCGCCTGATCGCGCGTGGCGGCCAGGAAGGCGTCCGCTTCGCATATCCCCGCCTCGGATAGCAGCTCCGCGACCTTGCGCGAGGCGAGGCCTTCGGGGATGGTGACGCGTACGAGCATCTGCCGCCCCGACGCGAGCAAGGCCAGCACCTCTCCCGTCGTCAGTTCAGGCGTGACCAGGTAGGTGCCCGCCTTGACTTGACCGGCCTCTCCCCGGAGTCTGACGAGAGCGCGGAAAAGAAGGGCTGACCGTATGAGTCCCTCTCGCTCGAGGCGCGCCGCGACGCCGTCTCCGGAGTCCCCCGCGCGCACCTCGAAGGGAGAGCCCCCGGTCTCCACGAGTCCGGTCGGCGCGTCCAGGTTCGCGAAGGCTAAAAGGCCGCCCGCGGCCAGCGCGAACGCCAGGAAAAACAGGATCGCCACGCCGGTCAGGAGACGACGGGGTCGCCGCCGCTTCCGTTTGTCTTTCATGTCCATCTCAACCTTCACTTCAAGGCGGTCCGGTCGGCCGCCTGGAGTATGGAATAATAATCCTCGAGATGCTCCATCTCGTCGATCGAGAGGCCCTCGTACAAAATTCGGCGAATCCGGTCCAGGACGCCGCTCACGGTCCGGTCGAGATCGCTCTCGTGGGCCCGTAGCTGAAGATACAGCGCCACAAGCTCCCCGGGCGATAGCGCGATGGGTCGATCGCCGACTATTCCCATGTCAGACCTCGATTTCAAGCCCTTCGCGCGCGAGGATCACCTCGAGTCCGCGCGTGGCCAGCCGTTCGACATACCACTCCGCCGACTTGAAGATGGTCTCGATCTTCCTGTCGTCATAGGACGGCTCGTGATGGAAGAGCACGAGCCGCCGGATTCCCCACTCGGAAGCGAAGTCGGCGGCGAGCGAGAAGGACGAGTGTCCCCAGTCGGTCTTCTCCAGAGCCTCGTCGAGCGTGTATTGCGCGTCGATGATAAGGGCTTCGGCGTCTTCGAAGTACGCGGCGTTCGCTTCGTTCCTGAGGAAATCACCGCGCTGGAGTTCGGTGTCGGTCGAGTAGATCACCTTTTTCCCTCCCCGCTCGACCATGTACGAGTAGCAGCCGCCCGGATGGTTCATCGTCCGATGGCTGAGCGTGGCGTCGCCTACGGCGACGGGACGCTCGGAAAGCTCCATCCACTCGCGGGGCGCACGCATGACGTCCATGGTGACGGGGAACCAGGGCGAGCGCATCTGCGCCTCGACGAGCTCGCGGAACCCCTTGATCGGGCTGTGGTAGGTGATTCTCGATGAAGGATCGAAGGCAGGGGCGAAAAACGGGAGTCCCTGCAGATGGTCCCAATGGAAGTGGGAGAAAAAGACGCGGCAATCGACCGGGCGCTTCCGGGCGGCCAGGGCGAGCCCCAGTTCACGGATGCCCGTGCCCGCGTCGAAGACGATGCGCAGGTCGTCCCGTATCTCGACCTCGACGCAGGACGTGTTTCCGCCGACGCATGAGAAGAGGTAGGGAGGCAGGGAGGCCAGGAAGCGTTCGCGAGCCTCCTGGGACTCCAGGTCGGCGGGTTCGACGCGTTGCATGATGGAGGATATCTTGGAACGCAAGCGGGACGGCGTGAGCGGCGTGGGAACCGAACCCCTAACGCCCCAGAAGCGAATCCTCATCGAGGTCCTCCATGCGGACGCCGCGCTCGAGCTTGAGCGCGGGCGATTCGCGCCGCTCCGCGAGGCGGCTTTCGATCTCGGACAACGAGCGCTTCCGGCCCTTCCCGATGCCGGGGCAGGAGGCGGATTCGGTCTTCCAAGCAGCTTCCGTCGCCAGCACCTGCGTCCAGAAGGGATAGGTCCTGCACTGCACCGGCCTGTGCGCGTAGACGGTGCAAGCGCCTTGCCCCCAGAGGATGCAGTCGAAGTTCTTCGTTTCCCGCAAGGAGAGGGCCGCGTGCGAACCCAAGTCGACTATCCTGCAATAGTTCCGGAGAAGCGAACGGAAATCAAGCGCCAGCGCTTCCATCAGATCTCGGATGTCGCGCGACGAGAGGAAAACGTAACCGGGCTCGTGCCGGCAGCATGCCGAACAACGTTCGCATTCGAAGGAAAGGCCGTCGGCGTACCATTGCTTCACGTGAGCCCTCCGATCATGGAAAAAGCCCCCTCGAACTCGAGGGGGCCCTTTGGGGAGAGAAGGATTTGAACCTTCGAAGGCTGAGCCAACAGATTTACAGTCTGCCCCCTTTGACCACTCGGGAATCTCCCC
>JAFGNN010000073.1 GCA_016926955.1 Spirochaetales bacterium
CCGGCGCGCCCTGCGTCTACTACGGCACCGAGTACGCCCTCGAGGGAGGGCAGGACCCCGACAACCGCCGCTGCCTGCCCCTCGACCCGAGCCCGGACGAGCTCGCCTTCCAGAATTTCACGCACGCCCTGGTCGGCCTGCGGCGCGAAAACTGGCGTGTCTTCGCCTTCGGGCGGCGGACGTCGGCGCATATCGCGGCGAGGGCGGGGTTCGCGGGGTTTCGGGTAGAAGGGGAGGGACGGGTCATGCTGGCGCTGGCCCAGCGCGACGGGGAGGCTGTGCCGGCCGCTGAGTGGCGGGCAGCGTTCGGGCTCGACGCCACGGCGCGGGTCGCGGATCCGCTCGGCGTCCTCGGAGCCGGGGGCGACTTGCCCGGCCGGACGGCCGGCATCCTCGAGCTCCTGCCGTAGTCCCTGGCACGCCGCACGCGAGCGTCGCGATCCGCGCGCCTGGGGGGCCGCCATACGGGCAAAAAAACGTCCCCGGCGCGGGAACGCGGGGACGTTTCGTCGGGCGGGTCGTACGCGCGCGGCGGCGGGGCCGCTTCGCGCCGCGACCCGGAGACTTCGCCTACTCGGTCAGGGCGGCGATCACCTCGTCCGGAGTCTTTGCGGCGAGTATCGCCGCGCGCTTCTCCTCGCTCTTGAACAGGAGGCTGACCTCCGCCAGGAACTGCAGGTGGGGGCCGGTCTTGTCGGCGGGCGAGAGGGTCATGATGAAGATGCGGCAGGGCTTGCCGTCGAGGGCGTCGAAGTCCACCGCGGCCTTCGACACGCCGACGCAGGCCACCAGGTCGGTGACCGCGTCGGTCTTGCCGTGCGGAATGGCGATGGCGTGCTTCATGCCGGTGGACATCTTGCGCTCGCGTTCGAGAATGCTCGACAGGGCGCGCTCGCGATCGGCCACCTTGCCGGTCTTCATGAGCGTATCGAGGAGCTCGCCGATGATTCCGGCTTTGTCCGTTCCGGACAGGCCGAGGGCGACGGTCTCCTTCGTGAGGACGTTCTTCAGGTTCATGCGGGCGATTCTACGTACGCCCCCGCGGAAAGTCAAGAAAAAGCGAAAGGTCCATTATTGCCAGGGCGTCCGGATACCTGAAACGGGGCTTCAGGCTCAGGCGAAATGGCGGATCGGGCGCTCCGCCACCTCCCCGGCGGACCGCGCGGCTATGTGGACCGCGGCGCCGGTCCAGAGCGCGTCGAGCAGGGCGGCCAAGGCGGCCAGCGGCAGGGCGGCGGGGGCGGCCAAAAGGTAGCCGGACTCGAAGCCGCGGCCGTACCAGGCCGAAAGGCTTGCCAGGGCCGCCACCGGACCCAGGGCCGGAGCCGCGCCCATCAGCAGCGAAACCGCGGGTACCGCCGCCAGCATCCAGAGCACGGTGTCGAGATCGAAACCTTTCTGCGAATAGGAATCGAGCACCACGACGAACGAAGTGGCCACCATCATGGCCGTGCCGGCCCGGCCCAGGGCGAAGGCGAGCGGCAAGGCGGCGGCTCCCGCGCGCCGACGGACGCCGAGGCTGTCCTTCAGGTGCTTCGCGAGGGTACCCGCCGCGAAGGGAAGTTCGCCCGAAACGAAGGCCGCCATCGAGGGGGCGAGCAGGCCGTAGAGGACGCGGTAAGGGTTCTTCCGGCCGCCGAAGAGCCAGAGCGCGCCGGGAATCAGCACGAGGGCGACGAAGAGGGTCTCGACTGTCGCGACGAGGATGAGCCGCGTGTAGAGGCCGCCGGCGAGGATGGTCCGGAGTTCGCGGAAGCGGGCGGCCGCCACGGCGATGACGAACACGGGCAGCACCTCGGCGACGAAGCTGTTCACCTGCCAGAGCACCCGGGAACCCGAGTCCAGCAAGGTGGTGAGGGGGCGGGTTGCGGCGCGGTCGAAGCCGAGCGCGAGCCCGATCGCCAAGGCTACGGCAAGGAGGGGCATGAAGCCGGTCTCGAAGGGGGACAGGGCGCCGAGCGCGTTCGAGGGCACCATGGAGCGGACCACGTCATGCATCGTGGGAGCGAGGCCCGGGACGCTCCCGCCGCTCACCAGGGGAATGCGGCCGGGACCGGCCAGGACCGCGACGGCGACGCCGAGGGCGCCGGCGATCACGACGCCCGCGACCGAGACCAGCGCGACGCCCCGCGCCACGCGGCCGAGCAGCTTCTGTTCGCGGGACTCATGCACCGCGACGATCGCGGAAACCAGGAAGAGGGGGGCCACCAGGAAGCGCGCGAACGAGAAAGCGACTCCGAGGACCTTGGAGAGGAAGAGGTCGAGGGCGGGGGCCTCCGCCGGCGTCACCCATGCCACGGCCGCTCCGAGGAGCATGCCGACAAGAAGCTTGATCCATATCTTCATGGCGGCAGGATAGTCGTGGCGCCCCTTGTCGTCAACCTTGTCCGGTGGGGCGGCCGGGCGCGCCGGCCGGTAACGTGGGGCTCCGCGCCGCTTGTCCCCGGTCCACGCCCTCGTTATCCTGAAACCGTACTTCCCGGGAGGTATCATGCGCTTCGCCAGCACCCGTTCGCCGGCCATGGCCGTCCGATTCGACGAGGCAGTCCTCGACGGTTTTCCCGCCGACGGCGGCCTTTACGCGCCCGTGGGCGACGCCGACCTGCGCACCCTCTCCCTTTCCCTGGACGCCGCCACGCCCTGGCCGGACGTCGCGGCCCTGAGCGCCAGCGCGCTGTTCTCCGGCGAGCTCGACCCCGAGGCGGCCGAGCGCGCCGCCGGCGCCCTGAACGGCTTTCCGCCCGCCACGATAGACCTGGACGGCGACGTGTCGCTCGTGGACTTGTGCGGCGGGCCCTCCCATGGATTCAAGGATTACGGGATGGGCTTCCTGGCCGCGCTCGCCGGGGACCTGCTCTCGCGGCGGGACGGACGCGCCCTCGTGCTGCTGGCCACGACCGGAGACACCGGAGCCGCGGCCGCCGAGGCCTTCGCCGGCTCCGGGCGCTTCGACGTGGTGCTGCTCTATCCGCGCGGACCCGTCCAGGGAGTGCTTGCCGAACGGCGCCGGAACGCGGGCGGCAACGTCAGCGCCGTCGCGGTGGACGGCGACCTCGCCGCCTGCAAAGCCTTGGTGCGATCCGCGTATGCCGACCGTCCCCTCGCCGCCAGGCTCGGGCTCGTGCCTGCCACGAGCGCGAACGTGGGCCGCCTCGTTCCCCAGGTGCTCTACTACATGGCCGCCTTCGCGGCCCTCAAGGCCAGGACGCCCGGCGACTTCCTGGTGGCCATCCCGGGCGGCAACTTGGGGAACCTTATTTCTGGACTCTACGCCTGGAAATGGGGCCTTCCGGTCTCGGGTTTCGTGCTTGCCGACAGCGACTCCGGTCCGCCGGACGGCAAGCTGGTCGACTACCTGCTCGGCGGAACCGCCGCGCGGGGCGAGCGCCGCTTCGACGAGGATGATCCGGAAAACCGCGAGCGCATCGCGGCTCTCGCCTCGGGCGCGCCCGAAGTGCTCCGTTCCATGGTCAGCTCGGTGCCGGTCACGGCGGAAAAGGCCGCCGCCGGCGCCCGGGCGGCGTACCGGAAGGCGGGAGTATTCCTCGATCCGGGCGCCGCGGCCGCCTACGCGGCGGTACGCGAGCTTATCGACGCGGAAGGGCTGTCCGGCGCGGTGCGCGTCGCCTTGCCCTGCCTCCAGCATCCCGCCCGTTCGGCCGCCGCCGTCGAAGCCGCCTGCGGCGTCCGCCCCCCCGTGCCCGAGGCGCTCGGCCGCATGCTCCGGACCTTCGAGCCGGACCTGCGGATCAAGGCCGAGCCCGGGGCCCTGGCCGCCGCCCTCGCCTCGATCCGCGCCGGGGCCTGATCGAGGGTCGATCCGGTCGCCTGGCGACGGACGAGCTTGACCCCCGGCGGGGTGGCGCGGCATGCTCGGGCCATGGAATCCGCATCCGGGGCGCCGTTCCCCGCGGGCGGCGCCGCGAAGGCGCGCCTGTACGGCCCGCTCCTCCGCATCGCGCTGCCCCTGATGGCTGGCTCAGCCGTCGAGAGCCTCTACAACCTCGGCGACGCCTGGTTCCTCGGAAAGCTCGGCACCGACGCCATCTCCGCGCCTTCGGTGGCTTTCAGCTTCGTCTTCATGGCCATCATCGGCGGGGCCGCGCTGTCCCAGGCGGGCACCACGCTCATGGCACAGGCCCGCGGCGCGGGCGACGACTCCCTCGTCAAGCGCTACCTCAACCAGTCTGCGGGCTTTTTGGGAGTCGTTTCTATCGTCGTGGCCCTTGCGGGCTCCCTGCTTGCCCGCCCCGCCCTGAGGCTCCTGGACACCCCCGATTCGGTGATGGTCCACGCGCTGCCCTACCTGCGCATCGTGATGGCGGGCACGCCCTTCGTCTTCGCCTACTTCCTGCTCCAGTCCTCGTTCACGGCCATCGGGAAGACCATGGTGCCTCTTTTCGTGCACCTGGCGGCCGTGTTGCTCAACCTGGCGCTCGATCCGCTCCTGATCTTCGGTCCCGGCCCCCTGCCGGCCCTCGGCTCGACCGGGGCGGCCCTGGCCACCGTCATCTCGCAAGGCGTAGCCGCGGCTGTCAGCCTCCGGATCCTGATGAAAGGAAGGGACGGCCTCAAGCTCGAACGCTCCCTGTTGAAGCCGCGCCGCGCCGACTGGGCCCTGCTCCTCCGGATCGGCGTGCCGAGCTCGATCGGGCAGGGGCTCTCGGCGCTCGGTTTCACGGTGCTGCAGGGTGTCGTCAACGGTTTCGGCCCCGCCGCCATCGCGGCCTTCGGCGTCGGCAATCGCCTGATAAACCTTTTCGACCTTCCGGCCCACGGCATCGCCAACGCCGTCACCACCATGGTAGGGCAGTCCATAGGCTCGGGCGACGAGGAAAGGGCGCGCCGCGTGGTTCGCTCGGGGCTTTTTCTCGTCGCCACCTTCCTCGCGCTTCCGATAGCCGCTTCCATGGTCTGGGGCGGCTCGCTCGTGCGCTTCTTCGTCGACGACCCCGAGGCGATCAGGCTCGGCGACCTCATGTTCAAGGTGGTCGGTCCCTCGGTATTCCTGTTCGGGCTCTTCTTCGCCACCACAGGCGCTTTCCAGGGCGCGGGCGCCACCAAGCCCATCATGGTGCTCTCCGTGGCGAGGCTCTGGGTCGTCCGACTGCCCATCGCGGTGATCCTCGCGCGTGCCGGGGTCGGCCCGCTCTCCATCTGGATCGCCATGTTCGTCTCGAACCTCGTTATCGCCCTCGCGGGAATCCTCTATTATCGGAGCGGCCGCTGGCTCCGGCACGGCGTCCGCGTTTACCGCCAAGCCTAGCAGGGAAACCCCCCGCGCCGCCTTCGCCTATTCCGGGGAAGCGCGGCGTGCAAGCGCAAACCCGGCAAGAGCTTCCATCCGTGCCGGCGACGCAGGGGGGTGGCGAAGGAAAGCGCGCCCGCGACCGCCTCCGGCAGTCGCGGCGCCGAAGCCGCGGAACGGCTTCGGCGATCTCCCGAATCCCCCGCCCGACGAGAAAACCGCCCCCCGCCGCGCCGCCTTCGCCTATTCCGGGGAAGCGCGGCGTGCAAGCGCAAACCCGACGAGAGTTTGAACCGTACGCGGTGACACGGCGGGTGGCGCGGGGAAACGCGTCCCCGAGCGCTCCAAGCGAGGGGATGTGTTTTCCCGCGCCAGGCCCCGCGCCATCAGGCACGGATAAACCTCCCGCCGCGCTTCCCCGGTCCTCATCCCTTTCCCGGAAAAAACGAAAGCCGCCCACGGGGGGCGGCCTTCGAGTCTGATCCGGACCTGATTCGAACAGGCGACCTAGCGCTTAGGAGGCGCTCGCTCTATCCAACTGAGCTACCGGACCGCGGCAGGACGGTGACGGACACGATGACTGACCTTGATCCTGCACGGACGCGATACTAGCCGAGCGTGGCGCCGGGTGTCAATTCGACGGGGCGCCGGGCTTGTCCTCTCCGCCGCGGCCGGATTTCCCGGCCTTCGGGGCGGCCGCGCCCTCCGCCTCCGCGCCGGGCGCCGCTTCGGGCGGCAGCGCCGCTTCCGGGGCAGGAGACGAGGGCAGGGCGGGGCGGGCAGCCGCGGCCTCGCGTTCGGCGGCGATGCGTTCGAGCTCATCCCAGGGGTCGCCCTTGACGTCCTCGTAGCCGCGGCGCACGTCCTCGAGGTACTTGGCCAGCTCGTCGGTCCGCGTGCGCACGAGCTGCACCGCCGCGTCGCCGCTCGCGCCGGGCGCGGTTCGGAGCCGGGCCAGGTCGAGGCGCATCTGCTTGAGCTGGTTGACCGAGGAGCGCAGGCGCAAGCCCAGCACTTCCTTCTGGTCCTGCAGGTCGCGGAACGAGGCTTCCTGCTTCTCGATTTCGGCAATAGACGAACGGTACTCGCCCTTGAGCGAGTCCGAGCCGGCGCGCTCGAGCTTCGCGACGAGTTCGGCCTTGTCCTTGGAGAGATCCTGCATCGGCACCGAATCGACGATGGCGTCGATCTCGTTGACGGTCTTGGCGAGCAGGGCCACCTGCTCGACGTACTGGTCGAGCGAGGGGATCATGTCCGCGTCGAAGGGCGCGTCGGCGCCGGCCGCCTTGATCTGCGTGACCAGGGCGTCGCGCGCCTGGGCCGCCTCGGCGAGCAGCGAGGCGTAGGGGCCGGCCTCTTCGCCCGCCGCGCGCACCTTTCCGGCGGAGCGCAGGGCCTGGGCGCGGTTCTTGGCGCCGAGCGTCGCCCAGAGCTTCCGCTCGAGCCGGTGCTTTGTCATGCCGTAGGTGACGGCGTGCGATATCCACGAGATGGCCATGATGGCCGAGGGGATCAGGAACCAGGGCGGCGCGAGCTGCGTGGTCACCTGGTTTATGACCGCGAGCAGGAGCGGAACGGTCAGGATGCTCGCCGTGTGGCGCGCCATCGAGTCCTTCACGCGGTTGAGCTTGCGGAGCGCTTCTAGCGACTCATCCCCGAGCTCCGGCAGCTTCTCGGCGTCGCGGGCCTTGGCTCCGGCGCGGAAGGCCGCGAAGATGTTGGCCACGACGCCCGTGCCCCAGCCCGCCGTCACGATGGCTGCCCAGAGGAAGGGCCCCTGACCCTGTAGCGCGCCGGGCAGTCCCGCGAGGCCGACTCCGCCGCCCGCGACGCCGAGATTGAGGTACCAGAGAAAGGCGTTGACGCCCAGGAACGAAAGCAGGTTGCCCACGAGGCCGCCGACCGTCTTCCGCCTGCGCTCCTCGAGGCCGTCCCGGTACTCGCCGAAGCTGAGTGCCCTGTCCTCGCGGCCGGGCTTGAAGTAATCGGAATCCTTGAGTTCCTTGTCCCACTTGTGGGTTTCGAGCGTCTCGTCCTCAACGCGCCGGAGCGCCTCGCCGACCATGGCGTCGGCTTTCCGTCCGTGCCGCGCCGCCTCGCGCTCCGCGTGGCGCTCGGCCTTCTCGACCGCGCGCCCCGCCAGCTCGCCGATCCTGGTGGCGAATTCCGCCCCGCGGCCCGTCGGCGCCGCCCCTCCCGTCCCGGGCCGTCCCGAGCTCTTCCGTATGCCGTATTCGATGGCGTCGACGATGCCCGACACCGCGCGCTCGATGTCGCGGCCGAGCGCCTCGCCGTCGAAGCCGGCCTTCGAGGCAGCTGGCCGGTCGCGCGCGACGATGCCCTTGTCGACCAGGGCGGCGATCGCCTCCTTGGCCTCCACCCCCCGCCCGCCGTACTTCGCCAGCGCCTCGCCCACGGTCATGCGTCGTCCGAGCGCCTTGGTGTCCTCGAGGACGGCCTTGCGCACCTCCTCGAGCAGGTCGGCGGAGGCGCCCGGGCCGTAGCCGCGCGTCGCCTGGCCCGAGGCCGCGCCGTCCACCTTGCGCGCCGGTTCGGAGCTTGAAGGCGCTATCGGCAGGGCGGCGTCACCGTCCGTCGCGGCTTCCGCGGCGGGCAGGCCGGGGCGGGGCTCGTTCCGCTTCGGGTCGAACTCCACGTTGGGCGTGACTATCTCGTAGGCGTGGATTTCCTTCGTGATGTTCTTGAGCGAGACCTTGCCGAGCTTCTCCGCGTGGAAGTCCAGCTTGTTGAGCACCAGGTTGTACACGTCCTGGCTCATGCAGATGGTGCCCGGCCGCGCCAGCGACTGGAGCCGCGCCGCGATGTTGATGCCCTCGCCGAGCGCGTCGTTCTCGAAGAACCAGATGTCGCCGAGGTGGACGCCGATGCGCAGGAGCAGGGGCATCCCTCGATGTTCCTGGTTGTAGGCGTAGAGCTTTTCGTGGATCTCGATGGCGCACTGCAGCGCCTCGACCGTGTTGCGGAAGTCCACCAGGAAGGCGTCGCCGATGGTCTTGATGATGGTCCCGTGCCGCCGCTCGGCGATCTCCGTGACCAGCGCGTTGTGGTACGAGAGGAGCTTGAGGGTCGCCGACTCGTCCTTCTCCATCATCCGCGAGAAGCCGACGATGTCCGTGTACATGATCGCCGCGAGGCGGTAGTCCTTGTGCTCCATAATTGAAGGAAGCATAGACACGGGGCCGGCCGCGCGTCAACG
>JAFGNN010000074.1 GCA_016926955.1 Spirochaetales bacterium
TCCGGGTTGCCCGAGAAGGTTTCAGATGATAAGGGTCACACCGCGAGGGTGTGGCCTTTTTCGTATGCGGCTCGGGCAACCCGGTTTGTTCAGGGAAGATGATTGTACGTCGTTGCCTCCGGCCAACTTTTGAATCCGGGTTGCCCGAGAAGATTCTAGGTGATGAGGGTCGCGCCAATCGGGGCGTGGCCTTTTTCGTAGGTAGTGACCCGTCAAATGGTGAAAAAGGAACCTCCTTGCCGGCGTCCCTTACGCGATCCTCTTGAACGGTTCCGGCTCGGGACCGATCACCTTCGCAAGACTCTCCTGACTCATGTAGTGCCTCGATGCTTGCCCTCTATACGTCTGCTCCACAAGGAGCGCCCGGATCAGCCTTCGGATCGCGTCGTTGTTCGTGAAGACCAGAGGACGTCCGAGCGGATTGGCGTCCGTGATCGGCGACCTATGCTCCTTCGGGAAGGACATGAACGCGAGCGCGTCGTCCTCGGCTTCGTCCAAGAGGGCGCCGAGCCTCGGGAACTTGGCTCGAAGGTGATCAGCCGCGTCGCAGCATTGCCTGCAGGATTCCTGCCGGTTCTGCTGAACGAACGCCGTGCGGATAACCGTTGCCACCATCTGGTGCTGTTGTTTCGGCACTGACGAGAGCGCGTTGCGCATGAAGTGGACTTTGCATCGTTGCCGGGGAGCTGCGAACAGCCAGGAGACTACTGCCTTGCGGTCCTCGCGCGCGTAGGAGACCACAATGACTTTGCTTACCATAGCCAATTCTTCGCCTCCACAGAGATTCTACCCGCCCCAAAGGCATTCGCGGAGCATTAGCCTTTTCCACTGAACGGGTTGACAACAGCTTGGCCCAAGTTGATCATCGCGACGGCTTCCCTCGAGTCGATAAATATATACGAAGATGAAGGTTGGTTTCTGATGCATTTAGGATCGTCCGGCAAGAAGCGACGGCAGTCCCGTCATCGTGAATCGGTTCTCGCCTTCTCCGCGATCGCCGGACTCGCCTCCTGCGGTCCGTTGATCCCCATCGAACCTTCGATCGGGAGCGTCACTCAGATACCGTCCGAGCTCAAGCCTCTGCAGATCATCGACCCCGAGCTGACCATCGAGAATACCTCGGTGTCGGACGTGGTGGAGATCGGCATCCGCCTGGAAACGGACACCGGGTCGATCACGATACTTCCCCTCGGCGAAGTCATGGCCCTGAGCTCGCTCCCGGGCGCCATCCTGGCCACGCCACGAGCCGTCGTACCGCTGCTCCCCGAGGGAACGACGGGAACGCTCAGCATCTCCGCGATAGTATCCGGCCGCGAGTGCGATCCGGCGGAGCGGCCGGTGACGATCCTCCGGATTCCTTCCGAGACGGAGCCGAACGGTTCGAGATTCGACGACGCGACCATCGTCATGGCCAATCAAGGTTTTGCGGGAACGAGCTCCGACGCGCTGGACGACGACTGGTACGTCGTTGACTTGCCACCCGACGCGAGCGTCGGCGTGCTCGCGGACGGCGTCGACGGCCCGGTATCGATCGAAGCGTACGTCGGCAGCGACGGCACGCCGGTCGCTTCGTTAACGACGGACGGATTCGGGGACCGGCTCCGGATCGACAACCATGATTCCGAAGCCATGAAAATCTACGTGAAAATACTCCCGGACACGATACAGGACTACCATCTTCTACTGGAGAATATGAAATGAATTTCAGGAAACACATTCGCATTCGCTTATTCGCCGTTTCGCTTTGCCTGCTTGCGATGCTCGCTCCCGCCTTCGGTGAGGAAGCTCCTCCGACCGTAATCAGGGTGGTCGAGGAACAGACATCGGTCTGGCATAACGGGGCGAAGCACTGGTTTGGGCGCAGCAAGACCACATACTTTTCGGATGGCACCACAGAAGTGGAGAGAGTAGAATTTTCTGGAGAAGAACATCCCCAAGATTACAGCGTTCGAACAAATATCACCTCCCATAGCTCCAGCGACCACGGCGTCGAGTGCTCGGGAGGTTCTTGCGGATTTCATGATCCCACTTCGTTCGAGCCTCATTCCCTTGGATTCTGGGGCGGCAATACGATCGGATGTAACAAGTGCAATTTCAATGATGAGTCTGATAAGCGATCAATCGATGCAGCCAGGCTCCAGTCAGCCATCGACGCCGTAGCCGCGCTGCCGGGCCAGATCGAGGCGAAACTCGCGGACGTCGACGCGGCGATGGCGGAAGCGCTCGAGGCGCTGCTCGCCGGGAACGACGCTTACGACGCGGCCGAAGCGCAGGTCGGCCTCGCCGAAGCGGCCATGGAGGCGGCGAGAACCGAGCTCCGCGAGGCCGTGGAAATGGCCCTTCAGGCAGGCGACGTCGAAGCCCTCTCCGAGCTGGACGCCGCCGCCATATTGACCGAAGCCATAGCCAGAGCCGACTCGGGCATTTGCCCGTACTGCGGCGGTCCGATGCACGAGGGTTCGCCGGGACCATACGCGGGGAATCCGGTCAACATCCTGAACGGCGCGAAGGCCGAAGGCCTCGCCGACCTCTGGCTCGAGGCGGAAGGTCCGTCGATCGGAGTCCTCCGCGCGTACAACAATCAGAACCTCCTGGCTCAATCGTTCGGGCAGGGCTGGACGTTCAATTTCGACAGCCGCGTCGTCTTCGGCTTCACCGACGGGCTCGAGACGAGCCTGGCCGAAGCCCGCGACCGCCTCCGGCTGGCAAGCGCGGCCCGAGCGCGCGCCGTCGTCGATATCGCGGAGGCCGTCAGTCGATACCAGCGGGCGAGCGTCGAGTTCGACGCGGCCTCCGGTCATTACGCCGAGATGGTCGCCGCCCTGGCCGAAGCCCGGGCCGCGCTCGAAGGCGGTGGCGGCGCGAAGGAGCTGCTCGCGAAACTCCAAGCCGCCATCGCGGACATGGACAACTCGTCGATCGAGGATTCAGCCGCGGGGTTTGCCTACTCGAATCTGAAATCGAAGGTGAACGCTTGGGCCGGCGGAGGAGAAGGCAGCGTGAGCGCCATCGACCAGGCGCTGACCTCGCTCGAGGCGACGATAGCCCGGGACGCCCGCTCGGACGCTGCCGGGGCGGCTTCCGCCGCCCGCGCCGCGGAGCTCGCCGCGGCGCGCGTCCGCGACGTCGACGGCCCCGCCTTGCTGGCCTCGATCGACGCGCGGATAGCTGAGATAAACGGCGTCATCGCCCGGCTCGAGGACGAGCTCGCCGTCGCCCGCGCGCAGGAAGCGCGGAACGCCTACGTGAACGATCCGGGACGCCCCGAACAGCAGTTCGTGGGCAACGGGAAGCTGATCTGGATAGGCCCGGGCGGCGAGGAAGCCCACTTCCGGGCCGAGACCAAGCCGGATCCGGCCAGCGCCGTGGAAGTCGCGCCCGGCGTCATGAACGTATGGCCGAAAGGCACCGCGCTGATTTCCCTCCAGGGCGATCGCTGGTCGGGCCGGATAAACGCCGACGGAACCGTGCTGATCCGCGACGAGGAAGCCCGGATCGACTACGCCTACAACGCGCGGGGTCGCCTCGTCCGCATCTCCGACGGGTACGGCAACTTCAGCTCCGTAAGCTTCGACGGACGCTCCTTCCGACGCGCCGCGGACCGCTACGGCCGGTGGATCGAGGCCTCTACCGACCCGGACGGCAAAATTCGCGAACTGCGCGACTCGAGCGGGCGGCGCGTTTCCTACGAATACTCGGGTCGCTACCTCGAGCGCTACGTCGACGCGGGCGGCTACGGATACGGCTACCGCTACGACACCGACGGCAACCTTTCCGAATGGATCAATCCGGACGGCACCGGCAGGGAATACCGTTACATCCGCTATGACCAGGAAGTGACGGTGAATCCGGAGGTCCTGAGCGACAGGACCCGCGCGAACCGGGCGGTCGCCGCCGCCGTGTCGATACCGGCAACGCGCTCCGATTTCCGCGTCTGGAAGGAATGGGACGAAGCCGGCAACGTGCAGGACTTCGACTACCGGCCCGGCAGGACGACGCACACCGACCGTACCGGCGCGATCACGACCTACGATTTCGTCGACAACCGCATCGTCAAGGTGGTCAGCCCGGACGGCGAGACGCTCGAGCGGGAATACGACATCAACCGCTACCTGGAAGCCGAGCAGTCGGCGTCCGGATACCGGACTTACTACATCAACGACGCCGGCGGGAACGTCAGATCCATGACCCTCGCGACGGGCGGCACCGTCACCAGGGACTACCACGCGCGCTACCGGATACCCGTCTCGCAGATGGTGGAATCCGGCGGCGACCTGTCCCGCACGGAATTCGTCATCGGCGAAACCGGCGGTTCGGCCGGCAAGGTCCTCGAAGTGCTGCCTCCGAATCCGCTGAGCGGCGAAGCCGATCCCGCGCTGAAAACCACCTACGGCTACGATTCCGCGGGAAGGACCACGCGCATCACCGACGCCGCCGGCATCGTCACCTCGATCGTCTACGACGACCGGTATCCGGCCTCGGGCTCGACGATCGTGATGGAACGCGCCGGCCGAACCACGACGCTCACGCTCGACGCTCTCGGCAGGGTCGTCCGCATGCAGCAGGGCGACTCGCTCAGGATCATCGCCTACGACGCGCTCGACCGCGTCACGGAAGTCCGCCAGGTCAACGCGGACGGCCCGGACGTCCTGACTCGCTACGGCTACGACTGGCGCGGCCTCAGGACCATCCTCGGTCCCTTCGGCGAGGACGAGTACAACGAGGCGAAGGCGGGCATCCTCGAAACCGCCTACGACTACTACCCGACCGGAGCCGTCAAATCGGTTACGAAGAAGGAGGACGGCCTCGAAACGACCTGGACCGCCGTCATCGACGAGGAGGGCCGCATCCTTTCCACGACCGACGCCGAAGGGCGCACCAGGACGAGCCGCTACACGACGGGCGGGAAGCTCGAAGCCTCCGGATACCTGGACTCAGGCGACGAGGTGATCCTCGTCGAGTACGCCTACGACAGCGCCGGCCGGATCGAAACCGTGACCGAACGGGGCCGCGTCGTAAGCCGCTATTCCTATCCCGACGAGTGCCGCGTCGTCGTCAGCCTGTACGGCGGCGAAGCGGAGAGCACGGTGACGGTGGACCCGCTCGGCCGCGTGGTCTCGCGGAGCCTCCGGAGCGCGGACGGCCTGCTCGAGAGCAGCTCGAGCTACGACCTGGCCGGAAGGCTCGACGCGACCGCGATAGAGCGCGATGGCGTTTCAGGCGGCGAGACCTATGTATACGACAAACTCGGCCGGCTCACGTCCCGCACGGACCTCCGGGGTTACGTCTTCTCGTACATCTATGACGCCTTCGGCCAGCTGACAGCCGAGACCGGCCCCGAAGGACTCTCCAACGCCTACACCTATGACGACCAGGGCAGGCTCAAGACCGAATGCGACGCTTCGGGCCAGGCGACCACGTATGCCTACGACTCGCTCGGCCGCCTGGCGCGGATCGATCATCCCGACAAATCATGGGAATCGATCGAGTACGACAGCCGCGGCAGGCCTGTCAACGTCACATCCAGGCTCGGAGCCGTCACCCAGGTCAGCTATGGACCTTTGGACCGCTGGAGGGAAACGCGCGACGCCCTCGGCGCCCTCACGCGCGAGGAATTCGACCACACAGGCGCCTTGGTCAAGGTGATCGACCCCGCCGGCGCCATCGCGACCCGCGAGTACGATCCACGCACCGGAGCCCTCGTCCGCACAGTCGCTCCGGACGGGCGGGAAACCATCCTGTCCTGGAGCCCGACGGGACTCCTCGACGCCGTCACCGAGCGTTCTTCTGACGGCGAACGCCGGACCACGAGCTACGCCTACGACGGTTACGGCCGCCTCACCGAGGCACGGAAACCGGGCGGCGTGACCTACGCCTACAAGTACGACTACGCGAACCGGTTGCGCACGCTCGAACAAGTGGACGTCGCAGGCAGGAGGACCCTCCTCAGGGAATGGACCTACCGCGTCGACGGCAGCCTGGCCGCCGAGACCTACCTCGAAGAGGGTCTCACCCGCACCAAGACCTACGAGACCGACCTCTCGGGACTCGTGACCGCCATCACCAATTTCCGCGGCCAGAGGACAGTCTACGCGTACGACGGTCTCGGCCGACAGGACGCCATCACCTTCCCGGACCTGAGCGGTTACGATTACGACTACGCCTGGACGACGACCGGCAGCACCATGACGGTCTCGGGTCCCGACGGTTTCAGCCGAACCTACACGTTCGACCCGATGGGGCAGCTCACTGAAGAATTCGACATCGATACCGACGAAACCTGGAGCTACGCCTGGGTCGCCGGCCTCATGGAAGAGAGCGACGGCCCCGGCACCAACGACCGCGTGAGCTACGAGTACGACATCCTGGGCAGGATCACCAGGACGCGCGACCAGGGCAACGAGGAAGTCTCCTACACCTGGGACGAGCGCGGTCTCCTGACCGGCGTCCTCTACGGCACGAGCGACCGCGTCCTGACCACTAACCGCTACGACCTGTCCGGCCGCATGACCGCCACCAGCACGGTCAAAGGCTGGGGAATCCACGAGGAGGCGGTGGACGGAGCCGTCTACGTCTACGGCGGATTCGGGGACCTTGAAGCCGAAGCCCGAGTCAACGGCGACGTGCTCAAGTATCGGTACGACGCCGCCGGACGCCTCTCCGACCTCTTCTGGTCCGAGCGCGGCGCCGAGCGCGCGCGGACAGCCCGCGCGGAGCGCACCCAGCTCGGCCTCGCGAGCGACGAAACGGGCTTCGAGCGCCCGGCCTTCGCCGCGGTCCCCGACGTCCTCAGCACCGACGAACGCGACGCCCTTTCAGCCCTGTGGGACGAAACCCTCGGCCCCTGGCTCTCGGGCGGCCCGGACTTCGCGTCCACCATGAAGCGCGAGCAGTACGAATACGACGGCTACGGCCGCCTGAGCGCCAAGACCAACCCCTGGGGCGCGATCGGCTACGCCTACGACGGGCAGGGCCGCGTCGTCCAGGCCAGTTACCGCGCCTACGATTACGACGCCGACGGCAACCGTACGAAGGAATACTTCACCAGCTCCGCCGTCCGCCCCTCCGGCGTCGAGGCGAGCATCGGCGAGAACACGAGCCTCGTCGTCACCGGCGTCGGGAAGGCGCTCGGGAAAGGCCACGGCACCATCGGCGGCGTCGGCAGCCCCTTCGGGCAGGAGGAATGGAGCGTCTTCGAGTACCGCGCCGACAACCGCCTCACCGCCTACTCGGACAGCCAGGGCGAAGCCTGGACCTACCGCTACGACGGCTTCGGCCGCCGCTATGAGAAGGAGCGCACGTCGAGCGCCGACGCCTCGAAGGACGTCTACCGCAAGGATTCGACCAGCTACCTCGGACTCTCGCTCAGCGTCCTCTCCGAACGCACCGAGTTCGAGTACTGGAACGACGCCACCACGCAGACCGGCGCCCGACTCCTGATCGGGCCAGGCGGCTCGAGCTACGCGAGCATCGAGACCTGGGTCCGGAACGGCCGCGAATGGAAGGCCTCGAGCTGGGCGAACCGTCGCTACTACCACTACGATCGCCTCGGAAGCCTCTCGTCGGTCAGCCTCGACAAGCCCGGACTCGCCGGCGCGAACTACGCGTACACGCCCTTCGGCCAACCCATCGCGGACTCAAGCCGCTACCAGTGGGAGGACTCAGGCAGCAAGTTCGTCGGCTTCGAGCACATAGGCTTCACCGGCCAGCGCGTCGACCACGAGTCGGGCAACCTCCACTTCCCCTTCCGCGAGTACGACCCCCTCTCCGCCAGCTGGACCACCGAGGACCCGATCAAGGACGGGGAGCTGTGGTTCGCGTACGTGGGGAATAATCCGGTCAATTACGTGGATCCGAGCGGATTGAAGAACATGTGTACGGATGAGGGATCTGCGTCATCTAGTGGTTCAAGTATTGGTTCCAGCGGAGCCATTTCGCAGAGTGTCACCCCAAATACGTCCGCGATGGATCTTTTGCAGAGTAGTGGTTCAATGTATCCGAACGTCGGGACCGAAGCGTACGACATCGCCATCACAAAACATAACCGTGACAAGATGGTCTTTTTTGCGATCCTCGATACAGCCAACCCTGTCGCGGATTTTAGGGATTTCTTCATCGCAGCGAAGGACCGTGACTGGATTGGCATGGGGTTATCGGCCGTTGCGGTGTTCTCGACTGTCGGGGATGTGGCAGCCGATGCGAGAAGAGCCCTTCGGGTTATGGATGCCATAGCCGATGGAGCCGATGTCGCAGCCGACACAGCCAGAGTCACCGGCAGGGTTGCTGACGCTTCGGATGGTCTTGCGGATGGGCTGAGGTTAACGGATACTGTAGGTGCCGCTGGGAATGTGGCAGATGATGCCGCGCGTGTGTTGAAACCAGGAGATGCTGGAGGGTATGGTGACCTTGTTTCACGCGGAGTTCGTGGTGATGGCATCACTCCGCACCATATGCCACAGGCTGCTGCTGGGTTTACTACAAGAGCTGAAGGTGGTGCACTGGCTCTTCCACAGGCAGAACATTACCTGACTCGAACATATGGGCGGATACCTCAAGGCGATGCAGGATTATCATTCAGGCAGCTTTTGTTTAAGGATATTCGAGACATACGTACACTCTTTCCGGGCAAGTATGATGAGGGCTTAAAGGGGCTTCTTGATTATTACCGTACCAATTTCCCACAACTGATGAAGAAACCATGAGGTGCAATCATGAATAAAGCTGAGCTGATAAAAGCCATAGAGACTCTTGGAAAGATGAGTGATGACAGTAGTCTTACCGATTCTGAGCTTAAGCAGTATGAAAACATTATTGATCAAGCAGAATCGTGTATCGGTGCTGATTTAGTCATCCCCATCATTAATCTCTTTGGATATGGAGAAGGCCATGGTGTTTATTGGAGCGCAATACATTTATTAGAGAAGTTGCCCGCTGATGTTGTAGACCCACTGCTCATCAAGGCTTTGTCATTCTCCAATCCTGGTTCCCAAATGTGGTCTGCCTTGATGCTTGGAAGGAGCAGAAACAGACAGGCCATAGTTGAACTAAAAAAATTACTCGATAGCAGTATGGCGCTCGTCAGAAGGAATGCGGTAATAGCTATAGGTATGATTGGTGAAGAGAACTCTGTCAAATCTTTATCAACCCTGATTGAAGACGAATCAGCCGAAGTTCGTGGTGAAGTAGAGCGGGTGCTTAAACAAAGATAGTTAACTGCCTAATAAAAAGATCAAGCTGACAACCCTTCGGGTTGCAGCTTATCTAGGTCATTAGGCCAAAGCTGCGAGAAGGCTACATCAGACCCGATCTTTCCAAGTGTAAGGATGGGTACGATCGCTCCCTGACCCGAAGTGGGGGTAGCGGAAGCGACCGCAGGGCGCGCTACCGCGTGCCCGAGGACGCTGTAGCGTGGGGGAGCAGCGTCATGAGAGCGACGCACCCGCCCCATAAGCGGGAAGCGCGTCCTTTAAGGATCCGCGCGTGCTGGCGCAAATCCGGCAACCGATTTTACAGCTACCGGTCGAGCGGCGGGTGGCGCCGGACGACATGCCCCTGAGCGTAGCGACGGGGCATGTAGGCAGGTGCCAGGTCCCGCTCGGCAGGGCATTGATAAAACCCCTCGCCGCGTTTTCCTGAAGTACCGCGCTTCCCGTAGAAAGGGGAAGAACGTGCTCCCCCTTTCCACTACGACCGCCTCGGCAACTGTCATCACCGATGTTAATTTTCCGGAATTCACCGATGTAGGCTTTCCGCTTTTCGGTGCAAAAAAGGCCATGGACGTCCTTGGTAGGAAGGAGTCGCCAGGCCGCCAACCACCAGGAGTCGTCCATGACCTGAGGAGCACTGCATGCTGAATTCGGCGATCCGTCTGCGTTCCATCCGATATCGCGCGACGAGGCTTGCGGAAGGTCGGTCCGGGAAAGCCGTGATACACTTGACCCATGGAACGGCGTGAGCTCTGGACCCAGGCGGAGCGCGAGCTCCTCGACTTCGTCAAGCTCCGGCTCGACAGGGAGGGGCGGAACGGCGACCTCGAGGCCCTGGGCGACAATCTGGAGGCGCTGCGTCTGCAGGCGGATGCCCTGGCGCTCTATCCGGGCATCACAGAATGGAGCAGGATCTCCGGATCCGGCAGGAACGTCGACACCCTCGTCGCGGCGCTCGGTGAACGGTATCATGACGACGACGTGTTCGTCATGCCGACGAAAGCCCTGCTCGGGCGGACCTTCGAACTGAGCCGCATAAACCTTCTCGCTCTGGTCCGGCGCCTTTTCGGTCCGAGTGACGCGGCGCAGGAGTCGCGCGTGGCTGTCGAGTCGGCGATGCTCTCGCGCCTCCTTGCCGTGATGACTGAGGATGTGCTGCTCGAGATACTCGGAGACGCGCAGGACAGGGAACTCAGGATGCGCGCGGCCCACGTGTTGGCGCGGATATGGGACCGGCGCCTCGAGGCGGTGGGGCATCCGTTCATACCCGAGCTGGCCACCATGTGGTTGATGAGGCGAGACCTCATTCCGGTGTTCGGGACCCTGCTCGGCACGCAGGAATACATCACGCTCTACTTGACCGTCGACGCCGTGTGCCAGGAGTACATCGAGCGCGCCGCGGGAGATCCGGGCGAGGCGGCGGCCCTCGAGGAGTTCCTTTTCGGCCTGCCCTACGAGGAACTCGAAAGAGTGAAGCTGTATCTGGAACACACGGGTACCGCGAGCATCGGGCTG
Organism: Spirochaetales bacterium; assembly: GCA_016926955.1. Classification (GTDB taxonomy): domain Bacteria; phylum Spirochaetota; class Spirochaetia; order Treponematales; family UBA12059; genus JAFGNN01. The sequence goes on from JAFGNN010000074.1 coordinate 10,722, forward strand.
TCGGACATCAAGCGAGTTCTCGGCAAGGAGTCCATCTATCTGAGCGATCGGGGCGAGGATCCGCTCGAGCTCTACCGCTTCTACAACTACCGGCGCAAGCGCGCGGCGCGGCGGAAGCACGGCGGCGGGCCGGGACCGATCCGCACTTTCGAGGAGAATTTCATGCGCTTCCTGCTGGGGCGGAACGGTGAAGGTGCTGCCGGAGCCTGACTCGCCGTATCGTACCGGCTGAAAGACCGTATCCCCGCAAAGTCCGGTCCATCGGATCGGCGTGCGGCTCACTCGTCGACGATAGGATCCGAGAGCTCGGAGAAGCGCTCGCGCAGCGCCTTGCGGAACGCGGGGGCCTTGAGTCCGAGCAATGCCGCGGCCCGCTCGCGCTTGCCGCCGGCACGCTCGAGCGCCTCGCGGAAGAACTCGCGCTCGGCAGCGTATAGCCAGGCCCTGAGGTCCATGCCGCTCTCGGGAATCCTGCCCCGATCCGGCAACAATTCCGGCGAGAACCAGGTGCCGCCCGACCTGCGCGCGACAGGGCCGCCGCCCGAATCCTCGAGCAGCTCCTGCCCGAGCTCGTCGCCCAGGGCGACGGCCGCCATGCGCTCGACCGCGTTGCGGAGCTCGCGCACGTTGCCGGGCCAGTCGCGAGCTTCGAGGGCGCCGAGCAAGCCGGGCGCGAAGCGTTTCTCCTCGCCATAGCGTCCGTTCCAAGCCTCAAGGAAGCCTTTCGCCAGGGGCTCGATCTCGGAGCGGCGTTCGCGGAGCGGAGGAATCCGGAGCTCGATGCCTGAGACGCGGCCGAGCAGGTCGGCGCGGAAGGCGCCGGAGCGTGCCATAGAGGAAAGGTCGCGATTGGTGGCGGCGATCAGACGCACGTCAGCCTTGATCTCGATGTCGGATCCGACTGGGGTGATGCTGCCTTGCTCGAGCGCCCGGAGCAGCTTGGGCTGAACCTCGAGGGGCAGGTCGCCGATCTCGTCCAGGAAGAGGGTGCCGCCGTCGGCGGAGCGGAATTTCCCGAGCCGTTCGCGCTCGGCTCCCGTGAAGGCTCCTCGCGCGTGGCCGAAGAGCTCGCTCTCGACCAGCTCGCGCGGGATCGCCGCGCAGTTCAACACGACGAAGGGCGCGTCGGAACGGCGCGAGCGCGCCTGGATGAAGCGCGCGAGCACGTCCTTCCCGACCCCCATTTCGCCGAGCAGGAGGATCGGATTGTCGTAGGCAGCCACCCGCGCGGCGCGCCCGAAGAGCTCGAGCATGGCCCCGTCGCGGACCGTGAAGGCGGGCAGATCGGCGACGAACCATTCGACGCCCGCGCGCCCGCGCTCCGTCGCCGCGCTTCCCGTATCCTCCGTCGTCCCGAGGCCGTCGAGCTTGTAAAGGCTCTCCACGTGAGGTTCATGCCAGTCAGGCTGGAAGAGGACGACGGGCGATTCCGGTTTGATCGCGTAGTCCGCGATCGTGACTTGCGGCAGGTCCGCGCCGTCGAGGTCGACTTCGCGGACCTTGTAGGCTCCGCCCGCGAAGTGCCGCGGCACGCCCTGGAGCAGCCGGGCCTTGACCGCTCCCGAGCGGGCGAGGAGGAACCACGAGGTCTGCATCTGCGGGGTGCCCGGGTCGAGCAGGATGAAGACCTCCGGCTCCGGAAAGTCGATGGAGGCGAGGGCGCGCAAGGTCAGGTCGCGCAGCTTGGGATAGATTTCCGCGTAGTCGATGACCGACTCGAGTTCGAGGTCCACGAACGAGAACGCCCCGGGAAAACCCCAGGCCTCGGCCTCCGCCTGAACCGCGCGGGCCCGCTCGACGTAGTCGTGTCCCGTGCAGTAGACGACGACTTGCTCGAAGTTCCTCGCTTCGAGGAGCGAGAGGACGGGGCCGCATTCGTCGGAGTCCGCTCCGCGCGGATCGTGGTTGCCGACGAAGGTGAGGAGGACGCGGTAGTTCCCGTCGGAATCGTCGCTGAGTGCCATGTCCACGATGATAGCAGGGAAACAGGGACGGCGCGACAGGCGCTTGTGGTGGCGCCGCGTAACCGGCGTTGCCCGGACGGAACCGCGGTTGCGTTTCGACGCCCTCGCGACGTGGCCTGGACGCGGTCTGCGTGAACGGGCTGCGTCCCCACAGCGCGCGCAGGCAAGGACACGGACAGGCAAGTCTTTGTCTATGAATGAATTGTATTTCTGCATGCTTTTGCGATGATGAAATTCCGATGCTGACATCCCTTGGCAAGGTTCCTGCTTATCCTTTTTCAGGAGGCTTCGATGACGAACCGGGAAGCCGTGCTCGGAGTAATCGCGATACTGGCCATAGACCTCACGGCGCTCGTCGGGTGGTCGACCTGGCTGTCGCGCAAGGATCGGTACGCGCCCAGGAAGCGCCGCGTCGCGTGGCTGCCGGTCTTCGTGCTTGTGGGCATGGCGAGTGCCCCGCTCTCGGCGTTCGCCTATGGAATCAACGGCCTCTGGGTGTTCGCGGACGCGACCGATGGTGTCGTCGCGAGCTTCCTCTACTACACCCTCTTCGTCGCGGTCTCCGAAGAGCTCGCGAAATTCCTCGCCTTCTACGTCGCCACCAGGCTGGTGAAGGCGTACCGCGAGCCGCTGGACGGGGCGCTGCACGGTGCGACGGTCGGACTCGGCTTCGCGCTCGTCGAGAACTTCTTCTACGGGCTCGATTTCGGGGTGGCGAACATAGCGATCCGCTCGCTTGCGGAACTGGGCGGGCACATGGCGTACACCGCGCTCTCGGGGGCTGTCTGGGGCGGGACGCTCTACTGGGGCGAGGTACGGGCCGAGCGCCTGTGGCGGGGCCTGCCCGTCCTGGGCGTCGCGGCCGCGAGCCTGGCGCACGGCCTCCACAACACCATCGCGTACCACGCAGGGCCGACGGCATTCCTCTGGGACGCTCTGGTCGCGTACGCCCTGGCGAGGCTCGTGCGCGAGGCCGGACGGCGTTCTCCCTACCGCGCCTATCCGGTGGCCGAGCGCGTCAAGGCGCTCGAGGCGATCGGGCGGGGGCTCGCCCTCGATCCCCGCAGCCGGACCCTCCTGCTCAGGCAGGGAGTCTACCTCGCTGCTGGTGGCGACTGGGTGCGGGCCGCGGCGTCGTTCCGGAAGGCCTACCTGGAGCCGGGCGGCGGACATTACTCGAAAGCCCTCTGGGCGACGGCGCGCCTCGTCGCGGGCGAGGCTGACGCGCGCGAGGAGCTCGAGGACGCGTGGCGCCGTATGACCTCCACGTCCCGCGACGCCTTCACGCGGACCATCCGGACCGTGACGGGCAAGGACCATCTGACCGCGCGGGCCATCCTCGAACCCCTCATCGGCAAGGCGGCATTTCCCCTCCCGGAGCCGATCTCGCATCCGCGCGAGCCCTGGGCCTTGCTCGAGATGAATTTCCGCGATGCCGCGCCCGCGTCACGCGAGCGGGACTGGAGGCGGCCGAGGGCGCCGGGCGAGACGCACCGGGACCAAGACGTCCGCGACGCGATCGCCGAACGGGGCGAAGGGAAACGCTACTCTTCCCGGCGGACCGCGCTCGCCGAAACGCGCTACCGGAACCCGGACGCGGTCTGGAAGCGCTTCGGGAACGTCGCGCGCCGGAGCTGAGCACTGGCGCATCAGGCATGGAGTTGGAGGAGCATGGAAATGGATACCTGTGTGATCGAGGCGGTTCCGGGCGGCCCGGAGAGTGAAGGACGGGACGCGGCGACGCCGCGGAAACGGAAACGGCGCTCGCGTCTGGCTCCTCGGGCGGCGCGCGCGCGGACCGAGCGCTGGCTGTACGAGATGGCGATCGTCTTCTCCATCCTCGATCACGGCGAGCTGACCGGCAAGATCCGCCGCGGGGAGGTGACGGGCCTCAGGGCAATCACGGAGGACGGGCGCGCCGTGTACTCCTGTCATTTCCTCGGCGCCGTCACCGAACACGAGGTGTGTCTCGCGGCGGCCCGCGCCTGCCTCCTCGACGCGCGGATAGACTGCGTGCTCCGGGGAGGCGCCACCATGACCTTCCTCCCGCCGCTCGGGCGCGAGGTACTCCGCTTCGTTCCCCGCTGAACGCGAGCTCGGAACCTGGACGGGCCGGTACGCGCTTGCCATAGGACGGGCATGGCGTAGAATGGACGTGCCGGCCGCTCGCGGCCGAGCGCTGCACGATGGATGAAACGCATGGCTGAATCTTCCCGGAAGGGACGCGCCGGCGAAGCCGCTCCGGTCGTCTCCGCCGGCCGCTCGCGCCACGAGCGCGCTGGCGATTTCATCGCCCTCCTCGGCCTCGCCTTCCTCGCGCCGCCCGCGCTCGCGGCCTTCGGCGCGACGGGACCCGCGGAATTCGCCCGGAAGGCGTTCGGCGCTTTCGGCGACAGCGGCATCCTGCTTTTAGCCTTCGCCGCATGTTTCCTCCTCGCCGCTCTCTTCGGCACGGTGCGGAAGGCGATCCCGGTGCTCTCCGGACTCGCCGCGGGCGTGCTGCTCTTTGCGGGCGCGTTCGAGCTGCCGGGGCTCGAGGGCGTGCGGCGCTCGCTGTTCCGCTTCGCGCCCTTCGCCGAGGCCGGACCCGCGCTCTTCGCCGGCGCGATCGCGGTGGTTTCGGGCAATCTGGTCGGTCGCGTCGCGCGGCTCAGGGCCGGAGCTGGCCTGTTGCTGCCGCCGGCCCTCGGCCTCGCGGTCCTGCTCGTCCTCGCCGGCTTCGACCCGTTTCCCGAAGGCGCGACGAGGCTCGATTCCTCCAGCGTCGAAGCGGCGCTCCGATCGGTGGCCGCCACCTTCGGCGCCGAGTACCGGAATCCCGAGGTCGAGGCGGCGGTGCGGCGCGCGCTCGAAGAGAAGGACGCGACGCTCGCGGAGAAAGAGGCCGCGCTTGCGGAGCTGGCCGCGAGGCTCGAGCGGGCCGAGGCAGACAAGGCGGCGCTCGCGCGCGCGGCTGTCGGCGGTGCGGCGCTCGAGGCCGAGCTCGCCGCGGCCCGCGCGGCCTTGGCCGAAATGGAAGGCCGGATCGAACACGACCTGCCCCTCGTGGCGGGCGGGCGCTACGACAAGGCCGTCCAGCCGACTGATCCGGCCGTGCGCGACTTCGCGGTGAAGGCCGCCTCCGCGGCGCCGGGCGCCTGGGACGAGCCCCAGGGGTCGCGGCTTCCGGACGCCGCGGGCGCGAGGCAGCTCGTTCTCGTGCACGCGGCTGTGGCGTCAGGGTGGAAGTACGTGTCCGACCCGGCTGTGTCGTGGACCGACTACACGAGCCCCGCGCGCCGAAGCCTCGCTCTCGGCCTCGCGGGCGACTGTGACGACTTCGCCGCGCTCGTCGCATCCTGCGTGGTGGCGGTGGGCGGTCGGGCGCGCATCGTCCATGGCATCAAGGGCGCTTCGGGGCACGCCTGGGCCGAGGTGTGGGTGGGAAGCGGCGCGAAGGCCGACGCGGTGCTGGAGCGCGTCGCCCGAGCCGCCGGCCGCCGCGCGCCTTCTCTTGCCGCGACGCTCGACCGGTCGACGGGCGAGCGCTGGCTCGTGCTCGATTGGGAACTCGGCAGCTACAGTTTCGAAAGCGACCGGCTCGAGGTCGCATGGGAGAGCGGGCGATGAACGAGATCATGGTGCTCGGCACGGCTTACGAATTCCCGCGAATCAAGGACGAGCGCTTCGAGCGCCTGCAGGACGAGATCCGCGAAGCCCGCGAGCGCATCGCGGCGGAGGGGAAAGCCCGCGGCCTCTTCGCCCTCGCGCGGAAGCCCGCCCTGCCGCCCGAGGAGCAGCTCGCGCTCATGGAAAGCCTCGTGGCGAATTACGACGAGCTGATCAGTCTGCTCCGGTCCCGCATCGACCAGTGCCGCGAGGTGTTCGGCCGCGTCGGCGAGGGCGTGCAGGCCGAATTCGCGAGGCGGCTCGCCGAACTCGAGAAGGCCGAAGAACGGAGGCTCGCGCTCGCGGCCAGGGTAGCGGGGCTCGGAAGGGCCGAGGCGGACGCGGCAATGGACGAAGGGCGCGAGCGCGTGCGCGCCTTGGCCATGGATCTGACGCGCGCCAGCGTCCTCATCGTCCGCAAGCTCCGCCACGCCCTCGACGCGCTCGAGACGCTCGCGAGCGACGACGACAAACAGCGACTCGTGCACGAGAAGCTCCGCGGCGACGTGGCCCTCTATCGCGAGGTGTACGAATTCAACCGCGACCTCTCGAAGCTCGAGCGCGAGATCGCCGAGATGACGGCCCTCGCCCTCTCGTTTGACGGCATGCTCCGCGACAACCTGGGGCCGCTCGCCTTCCTGGTCGACGAGATCGGCTCAGTCGACGCCCGCCTCGGCGAGAGCCTCGCGGAGATCGAGCGCCTCTCGGCAGAACTGCAGCAAGGCCGGTCCTCGGGCCTCGGCCGCGATCTACTGTCCGACGCCCTTCTTTCGCGCCTCGTTTCGGCGCGGGTCCGGGGCGACGCGGTGCAGGAAATCGTGGCGGCGCTGGCGGACCCGAAGCGGGACCGCGTCGACGTCGAGTTCGAGGTGGAGGTAGCGGGAACGGGAACGGGAACGGGGCCCCAGCTCGACTTCGCGGCCCTGGCGGCCAACATGAGCGCCCTCGTGCGCGAAGGGCTCGAATCGCTCGGCCGCGCCGGCCGAGAGACCTCGCCGGCTGCGCCAGCCCGCTCCGAGCCGCCACCCGCCGCGGTCGACGCGGTGGAGGAAGCCGACCTGGCAGTGCCGCGAAGGGATCGCGCCGCGGCCGGCTCTTCCGCGAGCCGGGTAGAACCGTCGATGCCTGAAGCGGCAACGGAGGTGGCGGACCCGGAGGAGGGGGCGTCGGGCGGGGAAGCGTCGGGCGTTCCTGACGAGGCAGGCCCGGCTCGGGCCGCGGCGGAGCCGGCCGCGCCAAAGTCCTCGGATTCCGAAGAGAAGAGCGGCGAAGCGCCTTCTGGCGAAACGGCCGGTGATGCGTCCGGGAACGGATCCGAGCGATCCGTTCCCGCCGTGCCGGCCTGGGTTCCGGCTCCGCCGCGCGCCGAAAGCACCGCGGGACCGCGCGTACGTCCGGCCTACTCGGCGGCCATCAGCCGTACGAGGCCCACCCTCGTCCTCTTCCTGCTCGACCGCTCCGGCTCGATGGACAACGCTTACTCGGGCGGGCGGACGCGCGCCGAATATCTCGCGCGCGTCGTGGACGCGACCATCGCCGAGCTGTCCGTGCGCTGCAACAAGCCGGACGGTGTCCGCGACTATTTCCACCTTGCCGCCCTCGGCTACGGCGACGACCGCGTGGCGCCGGCGTTCGGGGGCGTGCTCACGGGCGCGGACTGGATCCCTATATCGCGGGTGGCGGCGAACCCGTACGCCATCGAACGCGACTCGGGCTCGGGGCCCCGCCCGCGCTGGATCGAGGCGCGCGCCTCGGGCGGCACGCCAATGCGCGAAGCCTTCGAGCACGCCTGCCGCCTCGTGGCCGCCTGGTGCGACGCTCACCCCGACTCGTACCCGCCCACCGTCATCAACGTGACCGACGGCGAGCCCACCGACGGCAGTCCCGAGAACGCCGCTTCGATCCTGAGGCGCATCCACACCGACGACGGCGAGTCCCTGCTTTTCAACCTGCACGTGGCGGGCGAGGGCCGGCGCGAGACGATCTTCCCCGCTGAGGAGCGCGACGTCGAGCCTAGCGGGCGCCAGCTCTTCCGCATGTCGAGCGAATTTCCGCCGCACCTCCGCGATGGCGCCGCGGCTTCGGGCTTCGTCCTCGGCGAAGGCGCGCGTTTTTTCGCCTACGGCGCCGGCGCCGAGCTCGCAACCCGCTTCCTCGATCTCGGCACCCGGCCCGGGCGGATGGCGTGAGCGCTCACGCGCCCGGGCCCGTGCGCGAGGCGCTGCCCTGCCGTCGCGGGCGTTTCCTGGCGCGGCGTTTCGGGCTCGCCTCGGTGCTCTCCTTGCCGTTCCACGGCGATTCGGGCGAGGACCGCTGGGCGGCCGCCGATAGCGCCTGGGCACTTTGCGACGGCGCCAGCGAGGGCTACGACGGCGCAGGCTGGGCCGCGGCGCTCGCCCGCGCCCTCGTGCTTCACGCCGATCCGAGCGCCGCCGCGCGCGCGGCGCGACGTCAGTATCGCGCGGGGTTTGGGGTTTATGCCGTTCAGCCTAACCCCGAGACCGGCGCGGCGCCGTACCCCACTTCAGGCTGGCTCGCCGAGGCCTCAGCCGCGCGCGGCTCCTTTTCCACCGCCCTTGCCGTCCGCGCCTCGCGCTCGGGCGGCTTCGTGCGCGCGTACGCGCGCGGCGACACCGCGCTTTTCGTCCGCGACGGTCTCGAGACGCTCGCCGCCTTTCCCCTGGAGCGCGCGGACGATTTCGGCCTCGCGCCGGACCTGGTCTCCGCGGGCGGCGACGGGACGGAGGATTTCCTCGTCGCCACCATCCCGGTCGGAGGCACGCGTCGTCCCGTACTCTGCCTCGCGACCGACGCGCTCGCCGCGCGCATCCTCCGCGCGGCCGCGGGCGAGCGAAGGGAGCTGTGGGACTTCCTTGACCGCGCGGACGCAGCGCAGCTCGACGCCTGGGCGCGGGCTGAAATCGCCGCGGGAACCTTGCGCGAGGACGACCTGACCCTGCTCGCGGTGCGCCCGTGAACGGCGCCTGGCCGAGCCTCGCCGAATACAACGCCGCCCTGCTTTCGGGCGGCGCCGCGATCCTCGACGGCGCGCTCGCGGGCGCCAGCCCCGCCCTGAACGGCTGGGGCCAGCCCTCGCCGATCTCGGGCGGCTTCGCCTTCACCTACCGCATGAGCCGCCCCGGCGCCGCGACAAAAGCCCTGCGTCTCTTTCATTCGGGCGCCTCCGAACGGCGCGACGCCATGGCCGCCGCCTACCGGGCCGTGGCCTCGGCCCGCCGCGAGGGTCCTCTCGCCCGCTTCCTCGTCGGCGCGCGCTGGGTGGAGCGCTGCGTGCGCGCCGGCGGCGTCGAGGCGCCCGGCGTCGTCATGGACTGGGTGGACGCCCCCACGCTCGGCGCCTGGCTCGAGAAGGCCCACGCCGACCCCGACGCCCTCGAGGCGCTCCGGGGCGAGCTCTCCGCCCTCCAGGACGCCCTCGAAGGCGAGGCCCTCGTCCATGGCGACGTCCAGACCGGCAACCTCGCCGTCGCGCGCGGCACTTCCCTCGTCCTCCTCGATTACGACGCCTTCCGCGCCGAGGACGAACGCGACCGCGCCCACGAAAACGGCCACGTCCACTTCCGGCACCCCGATTCCGACCCGCTCGAGCCGGGGCCCGTCGACCGCTTCCCCCTGCTCGCCCTCGACTTGGGCCTCGCTTCCCTCGCCGCCGACCCGACCCTCTTCGCGCGCTGCGAAGGCGAGAACGTCTACTGGCGCAACGACGACTACGCCGACCCCGACTCGAGCCCAGCCTTCGCCGCCGTCTCGAAGATACCCGCGCTCGCTCGCGCCGCCTCCCTCTTCGCCGAGGTATGCAAGGGTCCGGCCGACTCGGTGCCCTCCCTCGCCGAGTTCCGCGCCGCGGCGGGCCTCTCCGACCCGGGACCCGCTCGCGCATCCGAAAAAGACAGGGCGGGGGGGGAGAAGGGCAACTCGGCCGCCTCCGCGGCTCCGTCGGCCGCGGTTTCCGTCGGCACCGGGTTGGACGGCTTCGCCTCCCCGCCGCAGTCACGCGGGGCGGGCATGGACGCGGGAGCGGCGCCCGGTCGCCCGCGGAAGCCGCGCGTGCGTCCCGATCGCGGCGGCAAGCGCGGCTACGTCGGCCAGTATCCCGTCCTCGATCCCCGGGGGCTCTCCGCCGTCGAGGACGCGACGGGCAGCAAGGTGGAGCTGGTCGGCCGCGTCGTTTCGGTCAAGGAGGGGCGCACCAAGTACGGCAAGCCCTACGCCTTCGTCAACTTCTCCGACTGGCGCGGTGACGGGATAAAGCTGATCTACTGGTCCGAGGGCCTGGAGGCCGTCGGGGCCTCGGCGCCCGACGCCTCGTGGATGGGCCGCTGGCTCAGCGCCACGGGCCTCGTCGACGAGCCCTACGAGAACCTGCGCTTCGGCACCACCCAGTACTCGATCACCATCCTCTCCGGCTCGCAGGTGCGCCTCCTCGACGAGGCCGAAGCGAGCCGTCGCCTCGCGTCCGGCGCGTCCGGCGCGTCCGCGGCCGACGAGGGCGAAGCGGGACAGACCCCGTCCGCGGGCGCGGCGGGGGCCGCGGAGGCGTGGACCGCTACCCGGGGCTCCAACGCCGCCTTCGTGGCCGACCGCTTCGGCAAGGTGTATGACGCGGTAAGCCGTCCCGGAGGACGAGGCCCCGGACCGGACTCCGGTCCGTCCCCGTCGTCCCCTCCGCCCCGGGCCGGCGCTTCCGGCTCCGCCGCTCGGCCGAGCAACGCGGAGCTGCTGGCGGAGCTCGCGGACGGGCCAAAGGCTGCCGGACCCGCGCCTGCCCGCACTCCGCGTCCATCGGTTCCGGCCGGCCCGGGCCCCGGCGCGCGGCCCGCGTCCCCCGCGCCGGCTCCCGCGCGCGAAGGGCTGCCCGCGGGCTGCATCTGGGCCATGGTGATCGCGATCGCGCTTTTCATCTTCTGGGCGATGGGGCGATAGGTCCGCTCTCAAGCGATGCAGGGTCCGTGCGGGGCCAACCCAAGCTTCCGGATAAAGCTCCGGATCCTGGAATTCGTATCCTCTTGCCTTGTGTTACGACCTGCGCGGGCCTAGCCTTTGCAGTCCAGGAGGAAACCCCCATGAAAAGACTTTCGACCTTGGTCGGTCTCGTCAACATTCTCGCCTTCATCGCGGTTCTCGGGGTCTTCACCTTGGTCGTCACCACCCGGACACTGTCCCTGGTTCGTGAGGATACGAACGCGCTCCTCGCCGAATGGACAGAGACTTGGGGAGCCCGCATTGACGGCGCGTTCGACAGGCAGTTCGCCTACGTAAAGTTCTTCAAGGCCTATATCGAGAGCACCCTGGACACGGCAACCCTATCCGACGGCGAGACTACCCTCGAGTACTTCGAAAAGCTCAAGGAGGTCGGATCCGGGGTCGTGATACAGGAGAAGCTGGTGGACCTCTACGTCTGGTTCGCACCGGAGTTTACCGACGACATTCAGCATCTATCCATCTATAACATGAAGCTCGACGGGGCGCTTACCTACAGCACCTCAACCCGGTACGCCCGCTCGGACATGACGGGATCCGGCTGGTCGTGGTTCACCGACGCCGAGCGGAACGGCTGGACGATCACCGCACCCTACGATTGGGAGGGATTCTCCGACCGGCTTGTCTCGATCGTGATGGAGCTCAAGATCGGCGGCCGTTTCGTCGGTGTGATAGGCACCGACATGTTCGTGGGGGAATTCCAGAAGGGGCTCGATGCCCAGAAGATCCTTCAGACCGGGTACTACGCGGTGCTGGACCAGTCAGGCGATTTCCTGTTCCATCCGACTCTTGCGGGTGAGCCGGCCAGCGCCGCCTTCGGCCCTGAGGGCGAGGAGCTCGTCGCGCGGATTGCGGCCACTGGTCGAGAGTCAGGCGTCGTAGAGCTCGGCTCCGGCTCCGGCGTCCGCTCGGTCGGGTATCGCGCCCTGATGCCCGGATGGTGGCTGCTGGCCATCCCGACCATGCCGGAAATCTATGCTCCCCTCTATTCGCTCGTGGCGACGATGGCCGGCATGGCAGCAGTCGCGATCGCCATCTTCGCCTTCATCGCGATCCTGGTCGGCCGCTCCATCGCCAGGCCGGTATCCGAGGTCTCGCGGATACAGGCGGCGCTTGCGAAGGGCGACTTCACCGTCGTCATACCGAACAGGCTGGGACGACGCGCCGACGAACTGGGGCAGCTTGCGCGCTCGGTGGACCGGATGGTCAGCACCATCTCAGGAGTGGTCCGGGGCGTCAAGGGCGCTTCGGAGGTAGTCCTGAGCGGGGCGGGTGAAATCACCGACTCGGCGTCCGCCTTGAGCCAAGGCGCCACAGAACAAGCCGCTTCCATGGAGGAAGTCTCGAGTTCGATGGAGCAGATGGCCGCGAACATCCGGCAGAACTCCGAAGGGTCCTCCAAGACCTACGAGGTTGCCGCGAAGACCGCGGCCGAGGCCCGGAGCGGAGGAGAGGGGGTCGAAACCACCGTTTCAGCCATCCGGATCATCGCCGAGAAGATCTCGATCATCGACGAGATCGCGCGGCAGACGAACCTCCTCGCGCTCAATGCCGCCATCGAGGCAGCCCGGGCCGGCGAAACGGGCAAGGGTTTCGCGGTCGTCGCGGCGGAGGTCAGGAAACTGGCGGAACGGAGCCAATCCGCCGCCGCGGAAATCTCGGGGCTGTCGGCGGAAACTGTGGGTACCGCGGAGAAGACGCTCGCCATCATCAGGTCCATCGTTCCGTCGATTGAACGCACCGCCGAAATGCTGCAGGAAATCTCGTCCGCGAGCAGCGAGCAGACGATCGGCGCGGAGCAGATCAACAAGGCCCTCGAGCAGCTCGACCTGGTCGTTCAACGGAACGCGGCGGCATCCGAGCAACTTTCCGCGACCGCCGCCACGCTCGAGGAACGTGCGCGGGAACTCGGCGACGAGGTCGCGTTTTTCGGGATACAGGACGTCCGGGATGGTCTCGACGGCCATGAGCCGGTCACGGCGCTGCTTGCCGAGGACGCATCGAGCTGAAACGATTGCGTGCGGCGACCTTCCGGATGGGTGCTTGCCCCGATTTCGGCAAGCGCCTTCCGCAAGGCAAGCGGCATCGTTTCCAGCTTTTCTGAGCGTCCGTCTCCTCGACCTCGAAAAAGCGCAGCTTGCCCTTCACGCCCGTAAACGGCTCGTCGAAAAGCACCGGGTTCCGGAGCACCCAGGCATAGCGCTCGTCCGTGCGCCACGGCGAGTCGTACTTCTCGACCACGCCGACGGTTTCCACCGAGCCTGCGATAGCCGCGTTCAGGAAGGCGACGCGGCCGCGGAACTCCGTGGACCACGAGCGGCTCTCGACTTCCTCGAGGCCGGCGCAAACGAGATACGAAAGCGGATTGCGGATGGAGAGGGCGGCGACGGTCATGGCTGACGTCCTTTCGCCATGGTTGCGCGGGAACCATTGTCGAGGTGCCGGAGCCCTCTCACCCTGACCCGGATCGTGATTGCCGGAAACGCAGGGTGGCGGGCGACGCCGGATCGCTCCGGAGTTCGGCGCTGCCTCTGTACGATCCGGAATGGCCAACGCCCGTCAGTTCATGGCGGGAGCGAAGCGCCCCGGGGCTGCCTCGGTCCGCGATGTCGAGAAACCGCGCTCAGGGCCGAGCGGAAAGGCCCATTCCGGAGTCGAGGGGACGGTCGCTCAGGCGCTTTTCCCGGCGCTTGTCGAAGCGAGCTCGGGCCATCGCTTCTTGAAGTACTGATAGTTGATGATCCATATGATCGGATTGAAGGTAAGTATCGTGAGCAAGACTGCGCCAGCCCGTCTCCGCAGGAACAGCAAGACCGCGGCCACTATGGCGAAGAGGAGCAGGTCGCTTGAACCCTGGTAGCGGGTCGAGGCGCCCGCGAGGTATTCGGATACTAGCGCCACGACGCTGCCCGCGGCCGCGGCCGACAGGAAATAGCCCCACCTGAATGGCAGGGTCTCGGAGTTTTTTCCGAAAGGCGCCGGTCGGCGTAAATGGCGATGAGGGCGGCTATCGGAATCGTGAGCGCGGCGACGATCGTGAAGACCGGTGTGTCCATTTTTCCTTCTCCGATGAAATGATTTAGACTCGAGGCCGTCTGGCGGGAAAAGCCTCCGGTCTGCGGGCAAATTGAATCAGGGGACGATTGTTTATCAAGTGTTCCGTCCGCGTTGCCTGCCGGTCATTGCCGGCTTATACTCGGCCGATTGGATCGACACCATCAACGAATGCATCCGGAAGGAAACGCCATGTCCGATGAAACCGCGCCGCGTGCCACTTCCCCGGGAAACTCCGTCGAAGCCCAGGTCGCCCGACTCGCCCTGCTGCAGGGGACCGACCCGGGCCTCTTCGTGCTGGCGGTCCACGCCTTCGTGGAGGCCTGGCTTCGCGCCCGCGTGAGCGTCAGCGAGCCCTCCACCCACGTGTTCCAGAAGCTGGTCGACGCGTACATCGAACGCGAGGAACGGCGGCTCGGCCGCTTCGACCCGCAATTGCGGGTGTTCAAACGGCTCACCGAAAGCCACTGGCTGACCAACCAGGTCAGGCATCAATTCGCCACGGTCCAGGTCGAAGCGGCGGAAATGGCCACCGCGCAGTTCAAGGAATTCTGCCGCGTCGCCAGGATTCCGCGGGGCGAGGCGCTCGCGCGGCTCGAACGCTACATCGCGGCCTGGGACGAACGCGTTCCGATCGGAGCGTACGTCGAGGAGAACAAGCGCCTCCGCGAGCTCCAGGCGAAGACCGCGGCCGAGGCGCGGCAGGCGGTCGAGCGACAGGCCCGGCTCGAAGCGGCCGAGACGGAGGCCGCGGCCGCGTCCGCGCGGTACGGGGAAGCGGCGCGCCGCATCGCGGAGCTCGAAGGCCGCGTCGGCGCCAAGGACGCGAAGTACGACGAGCTCCGCCGCAAGGCCCGCGACGAGCGCCTCGCCGCTGAAGCCGAGCTCGAAGCCGTCCGCGAAAAGCTCGCCGGATTCGAGGACCAGGCGGAGTACGTCGAGCTGCTTTCCAAGATGACCGACTACACGCGGACCCGCGCCGATTACGAGCGGGCCGTCATCCGCCTGAGCGAAGAGCAGAAGACCGTGCTCAGGCAGATCCGGCTCGACAAGGACTTCCTCGTCAAGGGCGCCGCCGGCACGGGAAAGACGCTCGTCCTCCTCAAGGCGGTGGAAAAGGCCAAGGGCGGCTCAAAGATGGGCGAGCTCGGCATGGAAGAGCTCTCCGGCTCCATCGCGCTCCTCACCTACACCAACACCCTGGTCAAGTACGATGCCTGGCTCGCCTCGCTCATCGCGCTCGACGAGGGCGACCGCATAACGACGGCGGACAAGTTTCTCATCGACCGCTTCCGCGAGCTCGAGCCGAAGGCCCGCGTCGACTACGACGCGGCGAAGGAGCTCGCGGCCAAGGTGCCCTTCCCGCCGATCGACGCGAAGGACCTCGCGGCCGAGGCCGAGACCTTCGTGTGGGGCAACCTCGTCACGCGCGAAGAGTACGTCGACGAGTGCATCGACCGCGCGGGCATGAAGAAGCCGATTCCGAAAAGCCTGCGGGCCGAGGTGTGGGACGCCATAGAGTCGCTCGAGCGCATCATGCGCGACTCCCGTCGCTTCTCGACCAACCTGGCCGCCAGTGAAATCGTCCGCGCGGCCGCCGCGGGCGACGCGCGCCTCTCCAAGGTGGACTACGTCTTCGTCGACGAAGCCCAGGACCTTTCGGCCGCGGTGCTCGGCGCCCTCCGCGCCTCGGCGCGCAAGTGCGCCGTGCTCGCGGGCGACGGCGACCAGTCGCTCTACCAGCCCTTCATCTCGTTCCGGCGCGCGGGCATCGACATCTCGGGCCGCACGCGCGTCCTCAAGACCAATTTCCGCAACACGATCCAGCTCCACGAATTCGCCGAGCGCTACCGCGCGAAGTGCCCCGGCCTCGACGCGGAAACCCAGCCCGCCGCCTTCAGGCCCGGCCCGGCGCCCGAGCTCGTTCTGGCCTCCGACTTCTCCGGCGCCCTGGACCTCGTCGTCGCGAGGGTGGAAACCGCGGTCAAACGGCTCAAATACGACCCCGAGAACCTCTGCGTCATCGCGCGCACCAACGACGAGCTTGCCGCCGCCGGCGCCGCGCTCTCGAAGCACGGCTACGCCACCTCGCTCATCAAGGACGAAGGTTTCTCGTTCGACGAGCGCGGCGCGGTCCGGCTCTGCACCATGAACTCCGCCAAGGGCCTCGACTTTCCCGTGGCCATCGTGCTGGCCGACAAGGTGTTCGGCAGCGACCCGAGCTGGGACGAGGCGGCGGTCGAGCGCCAGGCGCGCAACTTCTTCTACGTCGCCGTTACGCGCGCCATGGACCACTGCGTCGTCGTCGCGCGCGAAGGCGCTACCAACCCCGCCGTAGTGGACCTGGTGAAGGCGGCGCGGGGTGAATCGGATTGACGGCGGCGCCGGGAAGCGGGACGATCGGAGCCGGGCTGCATCCGCAAGGAGTTTTGTATGCGCTTCTACGTCGGTGTCACGGATACGGAATGGTATCGCTTCCTCAGCACGCACAAGACCGAAGATGTCAACTTCTGGCAGCCGGGCGGCGCCAGGCAGTTCGGCGCCGTCGAGAAAGGCGCGCCGTTCCTGTTCCGGTTAAAAAGTCCCCACAACGCGATCGGCGGCCTCGGGTTTTTCTCGGCGGCGGCCATCCAGCCGCTCGCGGCCGCCTGGGAATTTTTCGGCATCGCGAACGGGCACTCGAGTTATGCGGAGTTCCGGCGGGTCATTTCGGCCTACAAGCAAAAGGCGGGCAAGACCGACCTGGGCGCGCTGGAGATCGGTTGCGTCATCTTGAGCGATCCGATCTTCTTCGACGAGGCCGACTGGATCCGCGAGGTGCCTGCCTGGAGTCCGTCGATCGTCCAAGGGAAAGGCTATGATGACACCGAACCTTCCGGCGCGTGGCTTTGGGACCAGGTTCGGCTCAGGTTGCTGAAGTACCGATTCTACGAACGCGTTGAAGACAAGCCCTCGGCCCTTTCGCTCGAAAATCCGGAGGAACGCTACCGAGAGACGGTGGCGCGCGTCCGCGTGGGGCAGGGCGCCTTCCGCCTGCTCGTGGCGAACGCGTACGACCGCGCGTGCGCCATCACGGGCGAGCACACGCTTCCCGTCCTCGAGGCCGCGCACATCAAACCCTACGCCGAATCGGGGCCGCATCTCGTCTCCAACGGCCTTCTGCTCCGGTCCGATCTGCATAAGCTCTACGATTCAGGCTATCTGACCGTCATGCCCGAGCTCCGCGTCGAAGTCAGTCCTCGGATCAAGGAGGAGTTCAACAACGGCAAGATCTACTACGCCATGCATGGTCAGAACCTCGCGGCCCTGCCCCGGCGATTTTCCGAGCTGCCCGATCCTGCCTACTTGTCGTGGCACAACGTGAACGTGTTCAAGGCGGGGTGATAATTCATGGGAAATTCCGAAGCCGCGGGCAAGCGCGCCGCCCGACGGCAAAGAGGAAAAACAAAATGATCGGGTAAGTTTTGTATTTTCCGGATTGGAGTAAAAGCTAAACGAAATCGGAGCATGAGACTCTTGGCAGTTTTGGATAGGAAAATCCGGAAACGGAAAACGAAACGAAACGAAAATCCCTCCCAAAGAAACGAAATCCGAATGTAGGGAATTAGGAACGTTATTTATAGATAATATACTACTCATAATTACAGTATTTACGTATAGAAACAACGCGCCTACACTCCCGGCGGATGTTATCCATCGCTCATCCTTTGGAAGGAGGCTCAACATGTTGACCTTCAAGAAGGCCATGGGTGCTACCACCGAGCTCGGACTGCAGGCTGTTGCCCTGACGCCGGGTGCCTCAAGCACCTGCGGCGGAGGAAACTGCTCCTGCTGCTCCTGCTGCTCCTGGTAGGTAACCGGTGATCCATGCCGCGAAAGCGGCATGGATCACGTGAGCTGCCCGGCAGGAGTGGTTCGAGTGGTCGCGACAGTCTTCATGAACACCAAGTGCCAGTTGCGATGCCGCTACTGCTTCGGCTGGGACGACAAGGATTCCGACGACAAGGTTCTCTCGGCCGAAAAGGCCGAGCTCCTTTTCGACGCGTTGAAATCCCGCGGAGTCAGATACCTCACCCTCACCGGCGGCGAACCGCTGCTGCATCCGGAATTCAGGGCGATCATAAAGCTGGCGCACGATCGCGGGTTCTGGATAAACATCCTGACAAACGGCTTGGCGGTCGATGCCCCGCTCGTGGATTTCCTGGCCGGATTCTGGCGGCTCCAGGTTCGCGTGAGCCTCGAAGGCGCGAATCCCGAAATCCATGACTATTTCCGGGGCCGGGGCAATTTCGCCCGGGCCGTTCGAGGCATGGACGCGCTTGTTTCGGGCGGGGTCCAGGTCGGCGTCGGCCTGACCATCTACGAGGAAAACCGCGACCAGGTCGAACCCGTCGTAAGACTTTGCGTCGAACGCGGGTGCTCTTCGCTCCGCGTGGTGCCCGTCATCCGCATTGAACGGGGAACGGGCGCAGCCACGTCCGTCGAACTCTATCGGGGCATATTGGCCGACCTCGTCCGCGCATCGATCGAGCATCGGCGCGACATCGTACTCAAGCGCGGTCCGTCCGTTCCGCTCGAACCGCTCCTGGCCCGGGCCTGCATCGCGGGCACGGGTTTCATCGGAATCGAGCACGACCTGACGCTGCTGCCCTGCTCGCTCATCCGCTTCGCGGACGGCATTCCGACGCGCGTCTTCCGCGAGGCCGCGGACCTGGACGCGTTCGCTGACGACATGCGCGCCTATTTCGAGCGGATCGGTCCGGGCGGGGCGGGCCGTTGCGCCGACTGCGAATTCCTCCAGGTCTGCCGTGGCGGCTGCCCGGGCGAAAAACTCTCGTTCGGTCTCGGCATGGCGGACGGGCAACCGGTTTGCATGAAGGACCTGGTCATGTCCGTGACGGAAGAATTTCCCGCCGAGGACGTCCGCCCGCTGGTCGAATCGTGGATCGCGGACCTGAGCTCCCCCGAGGAGTCCGGCGCGGGCGGGTACTGCTCGCGCCAGGCGCCGTTCTGGAAACTCTCGTTCAGGAGGAGCCGTTAGATGCAGTCCGACACTGTCGTCGAGGCCCGCGGGGTCTCCAAGCGCTACGGCAAGCTCGAGGCGCTGATCGATGCCAGCTTTACCGTCCGGAGGGGCGAAACCTGCGTGATACTCGGTCCGAACGGCGCAGGCAAGACGACGCTGCTCGAGATACTCGAGGGCATCATGCAGGCCGACTCCGGCGCTGCGACCCTTTTCGGCCTTCCTCCGGGTCACCTGGAGGCGAAGCGGCGCATCGGCGTCCAGCTCGAGACGGGAAGCTTCGAGAGCGAGCTGCGCGTCCGCGAGATCGTCGAGCTCTACTCGTCGTTCTATCCGTCTTCGATTCCCGAGCGCGAGTTGCTCGAGTCAGTCGGGCTCTCGGAAAAACGCGACGCGTTCTTCGGAAAGCTCTCGAAGGGCATGAAGCAGAAAGCCGCCATCGCCGTCGCCCTGGTGAACGATCCCGAGCTCGTGTTCCTCGACGAAGTCACGAGCGGTCTCGACGTCGAATCGAGGAAGGTCATCTGGGAATTGATCGGGCGGCTCAAGCGCGACGGGAAGACGGTCGTCCTGACCACGCACGACATACAGGAGGCGGGGACCCTGGGCGACTCCGTGATGATCCTCTCGAAAGGCAGGATCGTGGTGAACGAGAGCCTCGGCGGCCTTGTCTCGTCGTTCCCCGTGCGCTCCAAGGTCAGCTACCTCGGAGGTCCCTACGGCGGACCCGCGGCGCTGGCCGCCCTGTCCATCGCCAAGCGGCAGACCGTGTACACGGACGACCCCGAGCGCGTGGCCGCGGCCGCGAGGGAATCCGGCGGGCTCGAGGTCGAGATCGCCGGAGTCGACCTCGAGGACGTCTACCGATTCCACATCCGCGGAGGAACGCCGGAATGAAAGCCTACGCGACCTTGTTCCGCATGGAGCTGCTGGCCTGGCTCCGCGTTCCGCTGAACCTGTTCTTCATCGTGGCCTGGCCCGTCCTCTGGCTTGTCATGATGACCCTGGTCATTCCCGGGGTCGAGCGGGGCATGGCGGGCGACGACCTCCTTTTCTTCTTCCCCTCGTGCATGGCCCTCGTCTGCCTCTCGGCCATGACCTCGCTCTCCATCCGGATAGCCATAAAGAAAGAGGCGGGAGTCCTCAGGCGTCTTAAGGCGGTGCCGTTCCCTACCGGCGCCTACCTCGCCGTCCAGTTCGCCTGCTCCGTGGCCATGTCCCTGCTCGGCCTGGCCTGCATCGGACTTGTGGCGGTCGCTATGCGGATGCACCCGCGCGGGTCGCTGCTGGCGGCGGGTATCCTTTTCCTGCTCGAGTGCTTCGTGTTCTCCGTGCTGGGCTTCCTCGTGGCGGGCGTCTCGCGCCGCATAGCCACCGCGAACATCGTCTCGATGCTGGTGATGTTCTTCATGATGTTCCTCTCGGACATGTTCATCCCGGTGTCGGATCCCGAAAGCATCGTGTTCCGGATCGGCCGCTGGCTGCCCGCGCAGCCTTTCCTCGCGGCGACGAGGGGCATCCTGCTTTCGGGCGCGCGGCTGGGCGACTACGTCCCGCAGATCGCCGTGATGGCCGCGTGGGGCGTTTTCGGCCTCGTCGTTTCCTTGCTGACGTTCAGGTTCGATTCGAAATAGCCGTCCGGCAGGACGGATTCCGGGGGGAATTATGGAGAGGAAGGACGGCCGCAAGCCGGAGGCCGCGCGAAAGACGCGGATGACCTACGAGCAGCTGCTCGAGGGCGAGATCGGCGTCGTCGCCGACGTGGTGGGGTTCGCCAACAGCCAGATGACCTCGATCTATGCGGACACCACGGTCGTGAAGAGCCCCGAGGTCGTCTACCGCGGCGTGCTCTCCTCCCGCAACCGCTTCATCAGCGAGGAATACCTGCTCAACTTCCGCCGCAGCCGCGCGGACATGTCCCAGATCATCGGCGTGAACAATTACCGGCTGCCGAGCGTGGTCCAATCGCAGGCGTGCAGGCGCCACAAGGAGGACCCGGCCAAGCTGGTCCCGCTGCCGAAATTCGGCCCCATGAACGAGCCGATCGGCCCGGTGATCCGCTCGAGGCGGAGCTTCCGCGACTACTCGGGCAGGCCGATCCCGCTCGAGCAGCTCGCGACCATCCTCTACCACGCGCAGGGCATCACCGGAAAGATGGAACTCCGCGGCATACCGAAGACGGTCACCTTCGACGACGATGACGCGCTCTACGTGCGCGCCGCCCCTTCCGGCGGCGGGCTTTACCCGATCAGCCTCTACGTGTTCGCGATGGGCGTCAAGGACCTGGAGCGCGGAGCCTACCGCTATGTCCCGGAGCATCACGCCCTGAAACGCGTGGCCAGGCTGGACGCGGATTTCGACGTCAACAGGCTCGGCCAGTTCGGCGAAATGAACGCGCAGGCCGCCAACGCGTTTGTGGTGTTCGTCTACGACCTCTACGCGAACTCGCGCAAGTACGGCGATTCTGGCATGGCCTACGCGTTCATCGAGGCCGGGGAGATATCCGGCCATGTGCACCTGGCGTGCACAGCGCTGGGATTGGGCGCCTGCGACATCGGCGGTTTCTCGAAATCCGAGATCGAGGCGCTGCTCGGGCTTGACGGGCTTTCGAGGCACGCCATCCATTTCCTCATCATCGGCAATCGGTGAACCCGGAGGGCCCGGCGGAGTCCGGACCCGCGACAAGGATCAAACTTAAGGAAGCGACTGAAATGGGCAAGTATCATCTGGCGGACGACGCGAAAGTTTTTTGGGACGGCGACGAGACCTTCCGGGTCCGGAAAGGAATCTGGAACTATACGGAAGCGGTGCTTGCCATCGGCGGCGAGGAAGAGAAGGCGCGCGACTTCTACCGGCGCTGCGCCGACGCGCTCATACTCGAGCGCTGTTTCGATCCGGAGGCGATCGGCGCGGCCGCCGGCCTCGACGCGGAAGGCCTCGCGGCGGCTGCGGACAATTTCTCGCAACTGGCGCGGCAGGGCTTCCTCCATACCGAGGACCAGAGCTTCCTGACCCGGAGCCTGGTCAACCTGCTGTCGATGTCGTTCACCGGGATAGACGACGTGAAGCGCGTCCAGCCCGCGCTCTTCCTCTCGACCGATCCGACCAGCGCCAAGGTCGCCGGCTTCCTTTCGGACGAGATGAAATATCCGCTCGACATGGCGGACGAGGCCCTGATGGCCGAGCTCTCCGCCGTGGACCTGACGACGCGGAGCGAGGCGATGGAGCACCTCAAGGCTTTCGAGCGCCTCGAGGAACGGCTGAAGCCCTACTCCGCTATCCTTGGTTGCTTCCTCCGGCCGCCGATAGGCGCGCTCCGCAACCTGAACCGGGTCCTCGTGAAACTCCGGATCCCGCTCCTGCTGGGATTCGTGGACGGCCCCTTCCTGACCCTGCTCTGCACCTCGAGCCCCGAGACCGGATGCTTCGAGTGCTTTGAGCACCGGGTGCTCGCGCGGCTCGAGGACACCGCGGCCTACACCTCCTTCGTCAGGAAGGCGGTCGAGTCCGGGCGGAAGAAGGAAGGCGAGGGCAAGGCGCACGCCTCGCTCATCGGGTTCCTCGTATCCTCCGTCCTCGCCGAGGGTTTCCTCGCCAGCAGCCTCCGCATCAACAAGCTCGCGGGCAGGATCATCAACGTCTACCTTCCCACGCTGGAGATCCAGGTCCAGGACCTGCTGCGCGTGCCCTACTGCCCGGCCTGCGGTTCGGTCGCGGCCGCCGATATGGACGAGCTCTACACGTCGGGACGTGCCGTCATCGACCGGATGCTCGACAAGATCCAGATCGTTTCGCCCAATTGACGCGAGCAGGAGGCCGGGATTGCGCTACTATCCGTTCAACGACCATATCGTCGGCGACGTCATGCGACGGACCTGCTCCGAGCACGGCGGTATCCTTCGCAGCATGATTGCCGCGCCCGCGCGCGACTATTCTGACGACATCCGGCTCCTGTCCGTGTCGGGGCAGATGCCGAACTACCACAAGGTGCTGTTCGACGGACCGGTGAACGTCAACTACCACCTGACCGGGTACGGGCTCTACCAGGAGGAGGCGACGATCCGCCTGGTCGGCGAGGCGATCGAGCGCTACTCGCTGATGGTCGGCCACTATCCGCACCGGTCCCGAATCCGCTACGCCACCTACGCCGAAATATCGCGCGAAGGCGCTGTCATCCCGTGGCGCTACCTCCAGTCCTTCTCCGACGGGGACTACGAAAAATTCCAGGACTCGAGCTACAAGAAGCTCAGGCGCCTCCGCGAGGAAGACGTCGTCGGCTGGATATCGTGCCCCTCGCTGGTCCACCCCGGCGAGGAGCGCTGGGTGCCGCTCCAGATGCTCTTCGTCGGCTACGGCATCGACAAGACCAAGGGCGAGATCCCCTTCATGACCGGTTTCTCGACGGGTACCGCCTCGCATGTCAGCCTCGAGAAGGCCCTGGTCAACGCGATCTGCGAGTTCGTCCAGATCGACGCGCTCATGATGAGCTGGTACGCGGGCAAGGCTTCCGACGACGTGATCGTGGACGACCCCACGCTGGTCCGGGCGATACCGCAGCTCGCCGATCCCGGCAACGGCTTCGAGCTCAAGGTCATGGATCTCCGGGTGACGGAAGATATCGACGTCCACGTGTTCGGTTGCGCCGTCGTCAACAAGCGCGACGAGCGGCCCTTGATCGTGTTCGGCGCCCAGGGCGAGCTCGACCCGCTAAAGGGCGTATACCGCGGCATCATGGAGGCGACGGCCATCTCCTTCCTCGGCTACTACGGGCCGCTCTATTCCCCGGCGGAATACTTCGCGGCGCCCTCGGGCGCTTCCTTCGACGACCTCGACAAGAACGTGTCATATTACATACATCCGCAGGACGCTTCGAGGAAGCGCGCGCTCATCGACGGCATGTCCTCGGGGCGCAAGCGCTATCTCTCCTCGTACGGCTCCTATTCGACCGGAAGTCCGGCGGGCGACCTCGAGCGGCTCCTTACGGGACTCCGCAAGATCAGCGAGCACGCGGTGTACCTGGACATCACGCCTCCCGAGGTCATCGACCAGGGTTGGCGGGTGCTGCGCGTCTACATTCCCGAGCTCTGCACCATGTGCATGCCGGGTATCCCCTACAGCCAGCACCCGCGCTTCGAGCGTTTTGGCGGCGTGAAAAATGCCTATCCGCACCCTCTTCCTTGACGCGATTCTGGTTTGCGCCGTCGTCCACCCGGCCGGCCTGCCGGACACCCTGTACGGGTTGATCGTTTCCGGCCGCGGGCGAGGCGCGGCGCGCGCCTCGGTGACGGCCTTGCTCTGCGCCGTCAACGCGGCATCGTACGCGGCGGCCTGCGCCCTCGTCTTCGCCTTCGCGCCGGAGCTGTTCGCGCTCCGGGTCCCGTCCGCGACCTGGTTCGCGGCGGCGCTCGGGCTCGCCGCGGTCCTGCCGGCGCTCGAGACCGGCCTCGAGGGGCTGACAGTGCTGGCGCGGACCGGCCGCTTCCCCGCGCGGGTGGAGCTCGCGGAGGAGTGGCGACGCGCCGATCCTGCGCCGGCCTACGCGATGGCGGTGCTCGTGGCGATCGGGGAGGAGCTGCTCCTCAGGCTGGCGCTCTTCGGCCTGCTGGCGCGGCTCGGCGTGCCTCCCGCGTTCGCGGTGGCCGCGAGCGCGATCGCCTACGGCCTCAACCACGCGCGCTCCGGTTTCGGAACCGTGCTCGCCAAGACCGCGAGCGGCGCGGGCTACGCGCTCGTCTTCCTCCTGTCCGGCGGTTCCGTCCTCGCCTCGGCGGCCTGCCACGCGTGCCAGAACGTCCTCGTGCTCGCGGCCCTGTCCCGCAGGAAGGCCCGCGATGCTTGAGAAGGCGGCGTTCTTCCTCGCCCTGGCGCTCTTCGTCTTCATTTGGGGAAGGCTCCTCAAATGGGGGGCGGAGCGCTCTCGCGCCCTCGGGCGCCTCGCGTTCATGGTGATGTCGCGGACGCGCTTCGGCCACGACCAGGTGAAGGCGGTCCTGCTCGGCCTGCTCTACGCGGCTTTCGGCGTCTTCGGCACCGTCGTCTTCGTCGCCTGGTCAGGCGCTGACGCCCGCGCGCTTTTCTCGTTCAGGCCGGGCTCCCTCGCCCTCGCCGCGCTGTGCTTCGCCGCGATGCTCATGATCATGGACCTTCTGCTGGGCCTGGTCCTGCCCGCGCTCCGCTCGGGCATGCGCAGGAGCCCCGAGCGCGAGATCGCGGAGGCCCCGTGGATCGACGGGATCGCGCGCATGGGGAACCGGACCCTCGCCGCGCTCGCTCCCGGCGTGAGCGGCTTTTTCGAAGAGCTGTTCTTCCGCGGCGCGTTGCTCGCCTGCGCCACCGGCGTGGCGGGCCTGGATGCCGTTCCGGCGGTCGCGCTCGTCACCGCCGCGTTTGTTGTCCAGCAGCTGCTTCAGCTGCGGAGCCTTCCGCAGGCCGTCATCATCGGCACGAGTTGCGTGGTGATATCCGCGATAGGTTCCTTCGCGACGCTCCATTCCGGGAGCGTCGTCCCGGCCGCGCTCGCGCACGCCGCGTTCGCGGTGTTCTACGTTCGCTGGAGTTCCGCGGGATCGCGGAACGGGCAGGAGTGACGCATGCCAGTGAAAAGACTCGCCGCCGCCGTCGCGGCGCTCGCCTTCGCCTTCACCGCCTCCGCGGCGAAAATCGACTCGCTCTCGGCCGCTTGCGTCGCGTTCGTCGCCAGGCACGACGCCCTCACCGCCGGGCTCTTCCTCCGGCAGGAATTCTTCAGGCGCGACCCCGCGCTGCTCGCCGAGCTCATGGGCTCGGGGCATGATTTCACCGCCTCGATGCGCGAGCGGCTCGGCGGCCTGATCGACGACGAATTCGGCGAGACGATGGCCGCCCTCGAGGCCGAGGCGGCGAGGCTGCCCGACGCGGCGGAGCGCGCATACGCGCGGGCCCTGCTAGCCTTCGACCGCTACAAGATCGAGTTCGACCTGAAGAAGGACAAGCGCTCGTCGCTCCCGCACCTCGAGGAGGCTGACCTGCTCGCCCGGGAAGCCCTGCGCTCGAAGCGGCGCATCGCCGACTTCCACCGTCTGCAGGGCGAGATCTACAACCAGTTCATCCCGCTCAAGGGCGGGGTTTCCGCCATCTACTTCTCGACCGAGGCGAAGAAGAGCTACCTGGCCGGACTGGCGATACGCAAGGACCATCCGCACACCCTCGTCCTGCTCGGGGTCTGGAACCTGTTCGCCCCCGAGATCGCCGGCGGCTCGAAGACCCGCGCCCTCGACCTGTTCCGGGACGCGCGCCGGACCCCCGCGGACGACTACCCGACCTTCCTCAGCCACCTGTGGGAGTCGCTGGCCTATTCCGACCTGCTCAGGCGGCCGGAGGCGATCGAGGCGATCAAGCGGGCCCTGGCCATCGCGCCTGAGAACACCTGGGCGCTCTGGATCCTGGCGGAGCTCGAGGCGGGCAGGCGTCCCCTCGACGTGATGCTCTAGGCGGCGACGATGGCCGGAAACGCCACACCCTGCCTGCTCGAGGCGCGCGACCTCGTAAAGCGCTACCCGAGCGCCTCCGAAACCGTGACGCCGCTGGACCGCCTGAGCCTGGAGATCCGCCAGGGCGACTTCGCCCTCGTGTTCGGCCCCTCGGGTTCGGGCAAGACCACGCTGCTCAACCTCCTGTGCGGCATCGACAGACCCGACGAGGGGAGCGTGAGCTTCGACGGGCGCCGCGTGGACGACTCGGGCGACAAGGCGCTGACCCTGCTCAGACGGGAGAGCCTGGGCGTCATCTTCCAGGGCTTCGAGCTGGTGCCCGTCATGAGCTGTCGCGAGAACGTCGAATATCCGCTCGTGCTCAAGGACATAGCGCGAGCGGAGCGGCGCTCGCGCATCCGGCGCATGGCTGCGGCGCTCGACATCGAGGGCATACTGGACCGGAAGCCGGCGCAGGTGTCCGGGGGACAGCGGCAGCGGGTCGCGATCTGCCGCGCTCTGGTCGCGGGCTACCGGATCGTGCTCGGCGACGAGATCACCGGAAACTTGGACCAGGCGAGCGCCGCTCGCGTGTACGACCTGCTCGCGGCGATGAACCGGGACGAGGGCATGACCTTCCTCATGGTCACCCACAACACGGCCCTGACGCCTTACGCGAACAAGGTCTACCGCCTTTCGGGCGGAACCCTCGCCGAGGAGGCCGTATGAAGGCGGGCGCCCTCCTTTCGCATGCCGCCCGGAATCCCCTCCGGAACGGCCGCCGCTCCGCGATGATCCTGGTGATCCTGGCGGCCAGCACCCTGACGCTTTTCGTGACCAACATGTACCTCGCTCAGATGTACCGCGGGATGAGCCTCGGCTACGTGTACCAGACCGGCAACCTCCAGGTCGCCCGGCGCGGCTTCTGGGATCCGAAGCGCGAGGGCGAGCTCGTGATGGAGCGCGAGCTCGTCGAACGGGCGGGCGAGATCGCCCGCGGCGAAACGGCGCTCGTGCGGATAAACGCGGAACTTTCGGTGCAGGGCCTGCTCGGCACGGAGCTCCGCAGCACCGTGGTCAACGGCATGGGCGTCGAGGCGGAGCGGGCCGGAGGCTATGCCGGCTATGTCCTGGTCAAGTCCGGCTTCGTGCTCGACTCCGGCGACGTCGAAGGCGTCATCGTCGGCGAGCCGATCGCCGACAAGCTCGGCATCCAGGCCGAGGATTACGTCAACATCATGGCGACCGCGGTCGACGGGTCGCTCAACCTGGTCTCCGCACGCGTCGCCGGAGTGGTCTCCACGGGCATGGGCCAGGCCGACGCCTACTTCCTCGCTGGCAACCTGGACTTCGTGCGGCAATTGCGCGGCACCGAGGGCGCTGAGCGCCTCCTGCTCTTCCTGCGCGAGGACGCGCCGCTCGACGCGGTCGCGGAGTCGCTCGCGGAGCGCTTCGCCGCGGAGGGGCTCGACCTCGAGATCCGCACCTGGGAGGAGCTCAATCCCTTCTACTTCGAGCTCAAGGGCCTGTACGACGCGATTTTCGCCTTCATCAAGGTGATAATCGCCGTGCTCGTGCTGCTCGCGGTGGCCGAGATCGTTTCGATGTCCTTCTTCGAGCGCTTCCGGGAACTGGGCACCCTGCGGGCCATCGGGACGACGCGCGGCGAGATTCTGGCCATGCTCCTCGTCGAGGTGGGACTGTACGCGAGCGTCGGCGTGGCCGTCGGCGCCTCGTTGGGCGCGGGGCTCGCGGCCCTGCTGAATGGGCTCGGCCTTTCCTGGACCCCTCCGGGGTCGACCAACCCGGTTCCCTTCGGATTCTTCCTGCGCTGGCGCTACCTGGCGAGCCCCGTTCTCATCGTGTACTGCGCCTCGCTCGTGGCGGCGCTCGTGCCGGCGATACGGAGCGCGAGGATGCGCGTGGCCGAGGAGCTCAAGTATGAATGAACGGACCAGGCTGCGCGTCGCCGCGATCGCCGCGTTCGTCACGGCCGCGTCCGCCCTCGCCCAGGGCGCGCCCGAGGCGCTCGAGCGCGCCGAGGCGCTGGTCGGAAGGTTCTACTCGCAACAACGGCTTGCCGGGCCGGGCGGCGGCCTGCTCGAGGACATGATGCTGGCGCAGGAGCTTACCGTCTCCGAAGCCGGCAAGGAGCGGCGCTCGCGGGTGCTCCTCTTCTCCAAGAATCCGGACACCTGCCTCGTCTACGTCGCGGACGAGCGGGGCCAGGCGACCGCCTACCTCAGGCGGGGCGACGACACTTGGATCTACCGCGACACCCTGAGGCTTCCCCTCAAGGTTTCCCGGGCCCAGGCGGTTCTCGGCGAGGCGAACCTCGGCGATCTTTTGGGAATCGACCTGTGGGGAGATTTCGAGATCGTCGGCGCGAGCGACGGAGCCGAGGGCTTGCTCATGGATTTCTCCCGGAGCGGCACGGGCTCGCCATACGCCTCGGTCCGCGTCATCGCCGACGCGGCCACGGGCGACCTCGCGCGGATCGAGTACAAGGGCACGGGCGGTCAAACCATCCGCGAGGCCGCGCTCGGACCCTACGCGACGCTGGAGGGCGGGCACCGGGTTCCGGCCTGGACGATACGGAACCTCAGGATAGGGACCTCCGCCGTCACGACCATCCGCTACACGCGGATCGCTTACGTCGCGATCCCAGACGCGTTTTTCAAGCCGGAAGCCGTGGCGCTCGGCCAGTTCCTGATCTGGGCGAAGGGCCGGCTTTGATCCGTCGACGCGCGCTTGCCCTCGCCCTGACGGCGCTCGCCTCGGCGGCGGCGCTTCCGGCCGCGGAGCCGGACAACGGCCCGGCCCCGACGCTCGACGCCTATGCTTCCGTCGAAGGCGCCTTCCGCTGGCTGGCCTTCGACCGGGACGAGGTTCCCGCCTTCGCCCGGGCGGGAAAGGAAATCCTGCCGGAAGCGAGGCTCCGCGCGGGCGCGCTCCTGGGCGCCTTTCCCCTGACCGTCGAAGCGTCCCTGAGCTACGAGGCCGGCGCGAGCTACCCCGTCCTCGATTCGCTCTACGCCGCGTGGTTCTTCGAAGCTTTCTCCTTTGACCTCGGCCGACGCGAGGCGGTCTGGGGCCTGGGCCGCCGCTACCAGCCGCTCCGCGTCATAGACCTGGTCGAGGACGCTCCCGCCGGATCGGCGGACTACGCTCCGCGGTACTGGCAGGCCGGGGGCGTCCTGTACGCGGGCCCGCACGCGCTCAGGTTCCGCGGCCTGGCGGGCGACGGACTCGTCGGGGTGCCCGTGCTCTCGGAAGAGGACGGTGGAGACTGGTTCGCCTTCGTCGCGTCGGACGAAGCGAGCGTCGGTCCGCTGGTGTTTGCTGCCCAGGTCGCCGCCCTGTCGGCCGAGGGCGGCGCGCGCTTCGTCGTCGGATCCGAAGCCTCCTGGCTCGTCGGTCCCTCGCTGACCCTCGCGGGCTCGGTCGCGGCCGCCGCGCCGCTCGAAGGAGAGCCATGGTCGGGCGCGACGTACCGGGGCCTGGCTTCCGCCGAAGCGGCCTTCCCGGAAGCGGGGATTTTCCTCTCCGCGGAGGGCGGCTTCGACGGAACCGTCTGGTCCGCCTCGGCGCTCGCCGCCTGGGTGTCGGCCGACGGCCGCTGGGCGAGCGGCGTCTCCCTCGCCCGGGAGCTGGCGCGCGCGGCCTGGGCCGGCGAAGCGTCGCTCTCCTGCGCCCCGGCCGACAGCTTCCGCGTCTCGCTGTCCTGCGCGGCGTCCTGGGGCGACGACGCGAGCCCCCTCGTCGACGGCCTGGTGCCCGCCTCGCTGGCGCTCGGTTTCAAGACGACCGTCCGATGAAATGGAGGAATCGATGAAACGCTCACTCGCTCTGATCGCCTGCGCCCTGATCCTCTCGGGACCCTGCCTTGCCCAGGACGCGGCGCTCCCTGCCGCCCCGAGCTTCAACGCCCTCCGCTTCTCGATGGACGCCCCGGGCAACGGCTACTTCTTCTCCTGGGAGCCCGCGATCGAGTTCTCCGACTGGAGCCTTGACCTCCTCGGCGGCTACGGGCAGGCGTACTCCGACGGATCCAGCTTCCTCGACAGCCTGCTCTATCGGGGCGGCGTCGGATTCACCCACGGCATCGCGTCGGCCGGGCTCGCTTTCGGAAAGGGCTTCCCCCTGCTCGCCTACGCCCCGCTCGGAATCCAGACCGGCGCTTCAGCGGCGGCCCGCCTCGAGTTGAGCTCCGCCTTGAACCTGCAACAGTACGCCTTCTACGGACGACTCGACAATCTCGGGCAGCGTCGCGACGACGCGCTCTACGGCGTCACGTCGGCGTTCGGAACCTTCTACGAGGGCGTCGGCGCCGAGTTCGGGTACCGCACCGACCTTTCGACCTTTCGCGACGAGGACGGCGGCCTGTCCTGGGGCCTCCAGAACGCCGCGCGGCTCGCGCTCGCCGGCGACGCCCTCTCGGTCGCGTGCCTGCTGGGGTACGTCGAACAGGGCGAATCCGGCCTGGCGGGCGGTTTCCGCTACGACTTCTCAAGCTTCGCGCCGGGCGTGCCCGCGGGACTGGCGGGCGGCAACGCGGTCGCGGCGCTCGAAGCGCGGGCGCGCGCCTTCCCGCTCTCCTGGTTCGGCCGGATTCCCTTCGTTTCATCCATGCTCTACTTCGGCGGGATCGCCGGCGCGGCAGCCTTCCTGGAGCGCGGGGAGCCCGTCGAGTCGCTCGAAACGCCCTGGTACCTCGGGTTCGGCGGCGGCTTGCTCTTCTTCGAGCTCGACATCTGCCTGAGCTACGGCTACAGCCCGCTCTCAGGCTGGGTGCTCAAGTTCCAGATGCGCTCGAAAGGGTTGGACAAGCGCTGAGCGCGCCGACCGCGTCGCTTGATCGCGCAGGTTCCCCGTCCTACACTCCCCTGCGCCGCCACCGATGCCGTGAGCGCGGGCGGCGCGGAGGTCCCCATGCCCTACGACTTCGACTCGCTTCTCGACCGCGTCCCGACCAACTCGATCAAGTGGAGCTACCGCCGCGAGCTCGCCGGGCGCGACGACCTCATTCCGATGTGGGTGGCGGACATGGATTTCGCCGTGGCGCCGCAAATCGCCGAGGCGGTCCGCGCGCGCGCGGCGCATCCGGTCTACGGCTATCCGGGAAGGCCTGACGGCTATTTCGAGGCGTTCAGGGCCTGGGCGCTCCGGCGCTACGGGTGGGGAATCGCGCGGGAATGGCTGGTCCACGTCCCGGGCGTCGTGCCTGCCGTCAACCTGGCGGTGCAGGCGTTCACGGAGCCGGGCGACGGCGTCGTCATCCAGGGGCCGGTCTACCACCCCTTCCGCCAGGCGGCCGAGCGGAACGGGCGGCGCGTGGTCGACAATCCGCTCAGGCTGGTCGGCACGCGCTGGACTTTCGACCTCGAGGACCTCGGGCGCGAGGCGGACGAAGGGACGAAGCTCCTCATCCTCTCGAATCCGCACAACCCCGTGGGGCGCGCCTGGTCGCGCGATGAATTGTCGGCTCTCGCGGAGCTCTGCGCGCGGAAAAACCTCGTCGTGGTGTCCGACGAGATCCACGCGGACCTGCTCGAACCCGGCGCCCGCCACGTCCCGTTCGCCGCCGTCTCGGCCGACGCGGCCGCGCGCTCGATAACCTGCCACTCGGCCTCGAAGGGCTTCAACATCGCGGGCTTCAATACCGCGTGCGCGGTCATCCCGGACTCTGGGCTTCGCGCGCGCTTCGAGGCCATGGTGGCGCGGTTCGGTCTCGGGACGCCGAACGCCTTCGGCCTCGTGGCGCAGGAAGCCGCTTACGCGCGCGGCGAAGCCTGGCTCGAGGAACTCCTCGTCTACCTCCGGGGGAATTTTGAGCGGCTCCGCGAGGCGCTCGCGCCGACCCCGATCATCGTCCACCCGCTCGAGGGCACTTACCTGGCCTGGCTCGATTGCGGCGCCCTCATGCTCGACGACGCCGCGCTCAAGCGCTTCTTCATCGAAATGGCCGGCGTCTGGCTCGACGAGGGAATCAAGTTCGGAAGCGAGGGTTCCGGCTTCATGCGCATGAACCTGGCCTGTCCCCGCGCCACGCTCGACGAGGCGCTCGGACGGATTCGGGACGCGCTCGAGGCGCTGCCGGGCGTCGAGCTCGCATAGCGGCGCTCGACCCGCCCGCGGCGGTCCCGGGAATCGGAGCGCCGCGGGCTTGCCGCGTTCAGCGGTCCCAGAGCCCTCGGTGGTCGCGCACGTACTCCGCCAGGGTGAAGGGTTCGCGGCCCAGGAGGCGCTCCGCCTCGCCCGTGACGCGCGCGGCCATGCCGCGCTTCGTGTTCGCGTAGAGCCAGGTGGTGACCAGCGCGAACAGGAAGGGTTCCTTCGCGCCGAGCCGCCTGAGGAAGAAGGCAAGCGGGGAAGGGTTCCGGTAGCGGATTTCGCGGCCGAGCTCGCGCGAAAAGACGCGGGCCACCTCGTGGTAATCGAGAGCTTCGGACCCGGTCAGGTCCCAGGCCGCATCGCCCGTGCCGATTTCGACGAGGGCCTTCGCCGCGATTTCGCCCAAGTCGCGCGCGTCGATGAAGCTGGTCTTCGCGTCCCCGACGGGCAGGAAGAGTTCGTCGCGGTCGCGGATCTCCGCGCGGTGGACGCCGCCGAGGTTCTGCATGAAGAAGGAGCAGCGCAGGAAGACGCGCTCCTGTCCCGAGCGCTCCAGGAAGTCCTCGACGGCGCGGTGCGGGACGAGCTTGTTGTCCTCGATGCCGATCAGCGAAAGGAAGACGACCCGGCGCACGCCGGCCTTTCGCGCGGCTTCGAGCGCGGGGTACATGTCCCGCTTCGGGTTCGATATGTGAGGGGGTCTCAGGACGAACATCGAGCTGATGCCGGCGAAGGCGGCTTCGAAGGTTTCGCTCGCGCCGAAGTCGAAGCGGACGGGCTCGACCGCGTCGCCGAAGCGCTTTTCGACGCGCGAGGGGTCGGTGCCGGCCGCGCGGGGTCGGACGCCGCGCCGCAGCAGGGCCGCCACGGTTTCCGCTCCGACGGTGCCGAGCGCTCCGATGACCAGTATCTCCGGGTTCATGCGTGCTCCTTTGAGGATGCGGACCCTACCAGAACGCGGGGGCTTTGACAATAGGTGGAACGGTCGGTATAGTGCTGTCGGAGGCGCGAGGATGGCTACGCGAAGCGGGCGCGGATCGATGGCAGCGAAAAAGGGCGCGGTCGGGATCGTTCCCGAAACCACGGAAGCTCCGGCGACAGCCGAGGCGCTTCCGTCGCGCGAACGCATCGTGGAGACGGCGATGCGGCTCTTCGAGGAGCGCGGCTACCACGCCACCGGCATCGCCGAGCTGGTCAAGGAAAGCGGCGCGCCGCGCGGCTCGGTCTACTTCCACTTTCCCGGCGGCAAGGAGCAGATCGCCGTGGAGGCGGTGGAGCGCGCCGGCGCCCGTCTGGCCGGCCGCGTCCGCGAGAATTTCCCGAAAAGCGGGCCGGAGGGGAAGCTCGACTGCGACGGCGCCCTCGTCGCCTTCCTGGAGCGGGTGGCCTTCCAGGTGGAGCGCTCGGGGTTCCGCGCCGGCGGACCGCTCCTCATCGTCGCCTCCGAGACGGCGAGCGGGGGCGGGCTGATCGGCGACGCCTGCCGGAAGGCCTACGAGGGCCTGGCGACCGCCTTCCGCGAGGCGCTCGAAGCCTGCGGCTGCGCGGCGGAGGCGGCTTCCTCGCTCGCCCTGACGATCCTGGCGGCCGTCGAGGGCGCCATCGTTCTGTCGCGGAGCTTCCGTTCGGCCGACCCGCTCAGGCGCGTGGCCGCGGATCTTGGCGTGTTGCTGCGCGCGGCTTCGAGCCGCGCATGAAACAATCCGGAGGCATCATGAAGCTCACCCGCACCGAAGGCGCGTTCGTCGCCCTCGTCGCCCTGCTCGCGCTCGCCGCGACGCTCGTTCCCATTCTTGACCGGAGCCCCGCCGCGGGACCCGGCGCCGTCGATTCTGCGCAGGGCGAGACCGTGACGCTCCACGGGCGCGGACCCTACCGCAACATGCCCGCCGACGTGGCGGTGCAGGGCTTGGCCCAGGACCTGGTGACGCTCGGCCTGGCCGTCCCGCTCCTCGTCGCGGCGGCGTTCTGGAACCGGCGCGGCTCGGTCCGCTCGCGCGTCGCGCTTGCCGGCGTCTCGTTCTACTTCCTGGTGCAGTACACGATGTACCTGGCCATGGCCGCGTACAACGAGCTCTTCCTGGTCTGGACGGCGCTCGCGGGCCTGTCCCTCCACCTCGTCGTCCGCGCCGTCCTGCCCTTCGTCCGCGCCGGCTCGGACGCGATCGCCCCCGGGGCGCCCCGGGGGACGCGACGTTTCGTCGGCATCGTGCTTCTGGTGAACGGAGCGCTCATCGGCCTGCTCTGGCTCTCCGTCATCGTGCCGCCCCTGCTCGACGGCTCGCTCTATCCGGCCGGGCTCGCCCACCTGACCACCATGATCGTGCAGGGTTTCGACCTGGCTTTCTTCCTGCCCCCGTCGCTGATGGCCGGCGTCGCCATCCTGCGCGACAGGCCCGCGGGCCGCTGGGCCGCGCCCGCTTACGCCGTCTTCCTTTCGCTGCAGATGACGGCCCTGCTCGCCAAGATCGTCTGGATGTCCGCGGTCGGCGCGAGCGCGGGGCCGGCCCTCGTGCTAATCCCGGCCTTGCTGGTCTGCGCCGTCGCTGCGGCGGCCGCGGGTTTGCGCTCGCTGCCGGCGAGGGCGTAGGGACCGAGGTTCCGGCCGACGGGGGCTTCGCGGCTCAGCGGTCGGCCGTGCCGAGCAGGAGCAGGTTGGAGAAGAAGAGGATCTCGCCGGCCTTGAAGGCCGAGATTTCGGCGGCGAAGTCGACGTCGCCGCGCGAGAGGAAGCCGTACGCGTTCTCGCGCTCGACGGAGAGTCCGCGCGCGCTCGAGTCGAGGGCGGAGAGCAAGGCGCCCGTCCTGGCCCGCTCCGCGGTGATTGCCGACAGCACGCGGTCGACGCCGGCGAGCGTGCGGAACTCCGGGGCGTCGAAGCGCTCCGCGAAAATCGACGCTTCCCCGTCGGCGAACAGCGGCGTGCCGTTGAAGCTCGCCCGCCCGAAGGTCTTCCGGACGGCGTCGAAGTGGCTGGCCATTTCCGCGTCGAGCAGGGCCCGGTCGTCTTCGGCCAGGATGCCGCCGGCCCGAGCGACAACCAGTTCGCGGACGCGCTGCAACGATTCGGCGGCCGTCGCGAGCCAGCCATCGCGGACCGAGTGGTACGACACCAGGTCGGCCGAGTTGCGGAGCGTGGCGGAAATGGCGCCGATGTTCGAGACCACCTTCTCGAAAATGGCGCGCGAGGCGGGGTCGTCGGTCCACAGCATGAGGCCGGAAGAGAGCCTTCGCAGATTGTCGTCGAGATCGTGACCGCGCGCGGAGAGCTGGCGCGCGAGGAAGTCGAGGCTCGAGAAGTCCTGCGATCCGGCGGATCCGAGGGCGAGGGCGGCAAGGATGGGGAGCGCGGCGGATCTAAGCTTGTTCATATTTAAAACAGAATATAGCGCTAAACGGATGCCGAGCCAAGGTCCTTGCCCGGCGACCCGCGGGGCGCGGACCCTTGCCGTCGGGCAGCGGCCCGGATCAGATGGCGCGTCGACAGGCGCCGGCTCACGAAATTCCACACGAACATGGCGGATACGGCGGAGATCTTGGCGAAGGCGTAATGCAGGCCGCGCCTGACCACGGGGCCGAGCGCGACGAGGACGCCCGTATGGATGCCGGCCCCGGCGGCCGCGCTGACGGCGAAGAAAAGCAGTTCCTTGTGGAGGTGGCCGCGGGGAACCTTGGGGAAGACCCAGCGACGGCCTATCACGAAGGTGACGGCGAGCCCCGCGAGCATGCCGATGGTGCCGGCCGCGAGGATTCCGATCCGGGTCAGCTCCATGAGGATGCCGACGAGCGAATAGTCGAGCGCGGCGGAGGGCACGCTGGCCAGCACCGCGCGGGAAAACTGGACGCGCTTGCCGTGGTGCTCGCCGGTGAGGAGTTTTTTCAGGGTCATGCGGGGAGGACTTTAGCGGCGGGCGCGGGGACGGTCAAGTTGGGGCTCCCGCCTTCCGCGCGAGCGGGGGCGCGAGCTCCATCCACGCGCTCTATACCTACGGCTGTTGGTACGTCTTCGCGAACCCGTCGGATTCGGGCGCCACCTGGGCGACGACGACACTGGACTGCAAATGGGCTGCCGACACGACCTGCGTCATTCAGGGGAACTGCATCGACCTGGCGCTTTCGGGCGGCACGCTTTACGTCCTGGCCAAGTCCGGGACCGCCCGGGCGGCGGAGTCGGCGACCGCGCAGCCTCAGCCCTGGATCGACTGAGCGCCGCCCGGGGCGGAGAGCCTTCGGCCGGGGTTGGGTGGAGCGCGAGGAACGGGCAGCCCCGGAATCCGGTTGATTCCGGGGCCTGCCCTCGCGTGCGAGCGGTGAATGGCGGATACCGCTCGAACGCGGCCTGTTTCAGCCGTCCGAAGAAGTCCTGACGGACTTTTCGTCCGGCCCTTCCCCGTACGATGACCCGATCAGATCTCCGGCCAGGCTTCGAGCAGGTACTTTTCGGCGTCCGCGTTCCAGAGGCCGCGCTCCGCGGCGCAGAGCCCGTGGAGTCGCTCGAAGCGCGGATCGGAGCGGCCGAGCTCGGCGAAGTCGGCGATGGCGGTCATGGGCATGGAGACGCCGACGTAGACGAGCTTCTTTCCGGCGGGCCTGTCGGGCAGGGTGAGCGTGGCTTCCGCGGCGGAATCGAGGCCGCCGACGTGGGTGACCATGACGGCCGGGTTGATGGTTCCGGCGGATGAGAGCGCGAGCGACTCGCGCATGTCGTCGGTGTTGCCGCCCGTGGTGCCGACCACGTGGGTGGCCCCGTAGTGCACCTCGTAGAAGTTGACGCGCGCCGAGAAGGCGGTGTCCGTCGGGCCCGCGAAGAAGTTCAGGCAGCCGTCGCGGCCGAGGATGCGGTCGCCCTGCTCGACGGCGGCCGCGACGGGCGCGAACACGAACACGTCGTCGAAGCCCGCGCCGTCAGACATGGCGCGGAGGCTGGCGACGGGATCGGCAAGGGGCGCGGTGTTGACGAAGAGCAGCTCGGTGCCGGACTCGGCGGCTTTTTCCGCGGGGAAGAGCTCGCGCGCGCGGGCGAGCCGGCCTTCATCGATGTCGGTGACGACGAGGAGGGCGGGGGCGCGGCCCGAGTGCAGGGCGTAATCGACGGCCCCGAGGCCCATGGGGCCGCCTCCCGCGACGATGGCCATGCGGCCTCCGGCTTTCGTCCCCATCTCGTGCTCGTAGCTGCCCGGCCTCGCGTGCCACGCGGCGTGGAAGGCGCCGACGATGCACGACATGGGTTCGGCGAGCGAAGCCTGGAAGAAAGCGTCGCCCGAATATTCGAGCAGGCAGTCGAGTTCCATGACCTCAGGCGGCATGATGGCGTAGGTGGCGTCGCCGCCGCAGTGGCGGTAGGAGTATCCGGGCGAGTCCATGCTGCCCTTGTAGTTCAGCGCGGGCTGGATGGCGAAGCGCGCGCCTTCGCGATACCGGTCCTTCCACTTCGCGCCGACCTGGACGATGACGCCGGCGCTCTCGTGGCCGACGATGACGGGATTCCTGTCCACGTCCTTCGGGACGCGCTTGTGGTCCGGACCGAGCGCGGCCGCCTTGTAGGTTGACATGCAGATCGAGTCCGAGACGTTGCGTACCAGGATCTCGTCGTCCTTGATCGGGGGCAGCTCGAACTCCTCGAGCCGGAGGTCTTTCTTTCCGTAAAGCCGCACGGCTTTGGTTCTCATTTCGTTTCCTCCAGGGTTTCGACGACGACCTTCGGAATGAAGGACGCCATGAGCGCGGGATCGAGGGGGGCGGAGCCGGTGGCGGCCGCTGCCGCGGTGCCGGCGGCGACGGCGGGAGCGACAAGCTCGCCCAAGGCCTGCCTCCGGGAAAGGCCGAGGGCGAGCGCCGCGACGAGCGAATCGCCCGCGCCGACGGTGCTTGCTGCTTTCAGGGGAATGCCGCGGGCCCTCAGGGCCAGGCCGGGGGCGACGAAAATGGCGCCGTCCGCTCCGAGGCTGACCACGACGGCGCCGACGCCCGATTCGACCAGCCGCCTCGCGGCGCCCGCAACGGCGCCCGGGTCGGGAGCTTCGCCCGGTCCGGAGCGGAAGCGCTCCGCGGCGAGTCGTTCGAGCTCCTCGAGGTTCGGCTTTACGAGCGACGGCTTCGCCTCGACGCCTCGCGCGAGCGCGGCTCCGTCGGCGTCGAGGATGACGAGGGCTCCCGCTTCGCGCGCGCGCGCGGTCCAGGCGGCGTACACGCCCGGATCGACGCCGTTTCCGACCGAGCCCGAGAGCACGATCACGTCGCCGGGTTCGAGCTCGCCGAAAACGAGCGCCTCGAAGCGCCCGAGCTCGGCGGCGGAGATGGCCGGGCCCTGCTCGTTCACGTCCGTATGCGTGTCGAGGACCGGGTCGACGATCTTCAGGTTGGTTCTCGTCTCGCCTTCGATCCACAGGACCCTGCGCTCGATGCCGAGGCGCTCCAGGTAAGCGTCGACGAAGCGGCCGGCCGCGCCCGCGAGCAGGGCGTACGCGACGCTCTTCGCGCCGATGGCGGCCAGGGCCTTCGAGACGTTGAGACCTTTCCCGCCCGCGTCGAGCCGCGTCGAGACGACCCGGTTGACCTCGCCGACCGCGAAGCGGGCGACCGATACCGTCCGGTCGACGGCCGGGTTGAGCGTGACGGTGCGGATCATTGCGCTCATTCCGCGTGGATGGTCTCGAAGAAGTCCCCGAGCACCTTGATCGCCCCGTCTTCGTCCCCGCCCTCTACCGTGAGCTCGACCGTGTCGCGGTAGCGGGCGGAGAGGGCGAGCATGCGGATCATGCTCTTGCCGTCGATGCGCTTGTCGCCCTTGACCACGGTCACCGCGGTGTCGGGGAAGCGTTCGGTGGCGGCGTCCACGAACTCGCGCGCGGGGCGCGCGTGGAAGCCGGTCGGGTTCGCGATGACGATGCTGCGGGTCTTCATTGGAAGGCTCCTTCGAGTATGCGCCGGGCTTCCGGCTCGGTTTCGGCTTCGAGCGCCGCGCGCGCCAGGCGGGCGGCCGTGGGGAGGTCCACGCGGGAGAGGGCCTCGCGAACGAGGGGGATGGAGGCGGAGCCCATGCTGAGCTCGGTGACCCCGAGGCCGGCCAGGGCGGCCGCGCAGACGGGATCCGCGGCCATCTCGCCGCAGACGCCGACGGGTATTCCGCGGCGGCCGGCGGCGTCGGCGGTCATGGCGATGAGGGCGAGCACCGCGGGGTGGCAGGGCCTGGAAAGGCGGGCGAGCGCGGGGTTCATGCGGTCGGCCGCCATAGTGTACTGGGTCAGGTCGTTCGAGCCGATCGAGAAGAAGTCGCACTCGCGCGCCAGGACTTCCGCGCGGAGCGCGGCCGCGGGAATCTCGATCATGACGCCCGTTTCGACCGTGTCCGCGAGCGGCGCGCCCGAGGCGGCCAGCGCCGCCCGTTCTTCGGCGAGAAGGGCTTTAGCGGCGCGAAGTTCCTCGACCGTGGCGATCATGGGGAACATGATGCCGAGACTGCCGTGCGCCGAGGCGCGGAGCAGGGCGCGCAGCTGCACCCGGAACACGTCCACGCGCTCGAGGCAGAGGCGGATGGCGCGGACGCCGAGGAAAGGGTTCTCCTCGCGCGGCATGCCGAGGCAGGGCACTTCCTTGTCGCCGCCGGAATCGAGGGTCCGGACGATGACGCGCCGCTTGCCCATGCGCTCGAGCACGTGGCGGTAGACCGCGTATTGCTCGTCCTCGGAGGGGAGGTCCGCGCGTCCCATGTAGAGGAATTCGGTGCGGAAAAGCCCGACGCCCTCGGCGCCGCGCGCGAGCGCGTCGGAAAGATCCGCCGTTCCCGCGATGTTGGCAGCCAGGGCGAGCTTGGTCCCGTCGCCGGTGCGCGTGGGCCTGCCGGCGAAGGCTTCGAGAAGCTCGGCGCGAGCGCGCCAGGCGGCCGCCTTGCCGCGCCAGAGTTCGAGCTCCGCGGGATCGGGATCGACCGTCACGAGGCCCGAGCTCCCGTCCACGACGACGAGCGCGCCGTCGCGGATGGCGTCCACGGCATCCGGGGCGCCGGCGACGGCGGGTATGCCGAGGGAGCGCGCCAGGATGGAAGAGTGCGAAACGGCCGAGCCTCCCGCGACGACGAAGCCGGCCGTGAGCGCCCGATCGAGCCTCGCCGTGTCCGAAGGCGAGAGCTCGCGCGCCACCACCACGGAGCGGCGCTCGAGGACGAGCGGGTCGGCGCCGCCGTCGAGCAGGCGGACGAGGCGGCGGCCCAGGTCCCTCAGGTCGTCGGCGCGCGCGGCGAAAGTGGGATCGCCCGATTCCGCGAGCAGGAGGGCGAACACGTCGGTGGCGGCGCGCGCGGCCTCCGCCGCGGACAGGTGGTCCTCGAGGATGCCGCGCTCCACCTCTGAGGCGAGCTCCGGGTCTTTCAGGATGGACAGGTGCGCCGCGAAGATCTCGGCCTTGAGCGCGCCCAGCTCGGCGGCGGTGCGGTCGCGGAGCTCGGCGAGCTCGAGTTTGGCTTTTTCGAGCGCGGCGCGGAAGCCTGCGAGCTCGGCCGCTCCGTCGAAGGCGAGGGAGCCGCGGGCGGGAGCGGCCGGGCTTCCGTCCGGAGGAACGACGCGGGCTGCCGCGATGGCGATGCCCGGCGAGACGGCGATGCCGCGGTAGGTGGCGGACATGGCGCTCACGCCCCGGCCGTGAGGAGGGCGTGGAGCTCGGCGGGCGATTTCGCCGCGAGCAGGCGGGCGAGCGCGTCGTCGTCGGCGCAGAGCTCGGCGATCTCCGCGAGCAGGTCCATGTGCTCGTCGCCCAGCGCCGCCACGGCCACCAGGAGCCGCGCGACGCGGTCCTTGCCGAAGTCGACGCCGTCGGGAACCTGCACGACCGCGAGGCCCGTGCGGCGGATGTGCGCGGTCGAAGCTTTGGTGCCGTGAGGTACGGCCACCCCGTTCCCGACGTACACGGTCGAGGCCGCGTCGCGCTCGACCATGGCTTCGACGTAGGGCTCGTCGACATTGCCGGATTCGACGAGCAGGCGGCCGCAGGCGCGAATGGCCGCGGCGCGGTCCGGGAAGGCGGCGCCGACGCGGCAGGATCCGACCGGAAGGAGCGATTCGTTCATGGCGTCAATCTCCCTGGGGCGGCATCGAGCGGAAGTAGCGCTCGAGGTACCGCGAGTAGTACGAGCGGAGGTCGGCTTCGTCGGCGTCGTGGATCAGTTCCACGGTGCGGGCGTCGAGAAGCGAGACCGAGATTTCGTTGAGGATGTCCTGCGTCTCGCTCGAGAGCGAGCGCGGGGCCAGGAGCAGGGCGAGTCGGGTCGGGCGCGCCTCCCAGGCGTCCGACCACGCCGGGACGGGGCCTTCGAAGGCGTGGACGGTGAAGGACGGCACTTCGATGCCTTGGCCGCGCGCGTGCAGGAAGAGCACGCGGCTCGAGGGGAGCAGGATGCCCCGGTCCCGGGAACGCTCGCGCAGCGCGAGGAGGGCGCTTTCGCCGTCCGCGACGAGGCCGGCCGAGGCGCAGCGCCCGACGGCGAGCGAGAGGAAGCCGTCCCAGTCGTCGTCCGCTCGCGCGTCGCGGAAAACCCGGAGCCTCTCGAGAAGGCCGATGAGCGCCGAGAGGTGGCGCGAGAGCCGCTGGAGCGAGTCGAGCGTGCCCTCGCGGCCGGACGGTCCGCGTGCCGGACCCGAGGCGTGGGTGAGCGCGCGGCCGCGGCGCGAGGCGAGCCTGGCTCGGAGCTCGCGGAGTCCTTCGGGCGAGAGCAGGGGGTCCACGAGGGCGTAGTCCCCGCGGTCGAGGGGAAGGGGGATGGTCGAGACGATGAGGTCCCAGTCGTCGTGCGGCACCTCGCGGACGTCGAACCAGGAAAGGTTGGCGACGATGTCGATCTCGGGCAGCTCGGCGCGGATCCGGCTTGCGAGCATCCGCGCGCTTCCGATGCCCGCCGAGCACACCACGAGGGCGCGGAAGCGCCGCTCTCCGCCTTCCGCGCGCGCCACGGCCGCCCCGAAGTGGAGCGCCAGGTAGCCGACCTCGTCGTCGCCGACCGGAAGACCCGGAAAGGCGACGGCGCAGGCCGTGCGTACCGCGGCGAAAACCTCGGGGTATTCGCCGCGGATGCGCTCGAGCAGCGGGTTGCGGATCGGCAGGCCGTTCCGCAGGCGGTAGGCCGCTGGACCCCAGTGGGCGGCGAGACCGTCCCGCAGGACTCGGTCGCCGTCGAAGTCGCGGCCGAGCAGCCGGCCGCATTCGGTCGCCAGGGCCGACGCCTCCGCAACCGAACCCAGGCCGGCGTCGAGGAGCCCGGCGTCGGGGCGCTCGATCTTGGCTCCGCGGAGGAAGCGTTCGGCCGCCGCGACCTCGGCTTCGGCCGCCGGGCTCCCGGCGAGCGCCGGCAGCGCCGACACGCAGTGCCGCGCGATCGAGGCGGCGTCGAATTCCGTTTGCGTCGTTCCGCCCGCGTCGGAGGGCCGCGCGTCCGAGGGTTCGAGCCGCGCGCCTTTCGAGTCGCGCGCGAGGGCCACCGCCAGGTGGACGACCAGGGCGAGGTAGTCGCGCGGGGCCAGGGCCGGCAGCGTGCCTTTCGGCAGACCCGAGAGCGCCCGCTCGGCTGCCCTGAGCGACGCCGCCGGGCAGGCGCCGAGCAGGCGCGCGAGCGGTCCGTCGGGACACGCGCCGTCCCGAACCGTCCCGCCGAGCATCGAGAGTATGCCGGCCTCGCCGAGCTGCTCCATGGCCAGCGACGCGATGGCCTGGCGCCGCGACGACTCGCCGCCTTCGACCCTTACGCCGAGTCCTTTGCGCAAGGTGAGCGAAAGTCCGTGGAGGGCGAGCCAGGGGCGCAGGGTCTCGAGGTCGCGGCGCACCAGCGCGGTCGAAGCCTTGAGTTCCAGGGCCAGGGCGTAGAGCTTTACTGCTTCGCTCGAGTCGAGCAGGATGAGGGCGAGCGCGCGCGAGCGCTCCTCTCCGTCGAGCGCGCGCGGGGCCGAGCGTTCGAGCTCAGCGCGGCACGCGGCCAGCGCCTCGGGCGAGCCGACCAGCGCGAGCCCGTGGCCGGCGCGGCTCGAGAGCGAGATGCCGAAGCGTGCCCTGAGGGGCGCGGCCAGCCGCGCGAGCTCGCGGTGGACGGTGCGGGCAGAGACGCCGAGCGCCTCGGCGATGCGGCCGAGGGTCGTTTCGCGCCCCTCCTCGAGAAGCACCCCGAGGATGGCTCCTTGTCTTCCGGTCAGTTCCACGGTCGCTCCGGGAGCGCGGGAGCCGCCGGCGCGTCGTGGCGCCTCCGGCTCCCGCTGTCGAATTGGGGTGCGTCAGCCCTTGAGCTTCTCGACGATGATGTCGTACTCGGGGCTCTTGAGGAAGTCGTCGATCGAGACGTGCGCC
This sequence comes from Spirochaetales bacterium, assembly GCA_016926955.1. Taxonomy (GTDB): domain Bacteria; phylum Spirochaetota; class Spirochaetia; order Treponematales; family UBA12059; genus JAFGNN01. Next base: position 54,296 of record JAFGNN010000074.1, read on the forward strand.
GCCTCGGGATTGACGGCGCGGGCGCGCTCGGTCAGCGACTCGTGCGTGATGACGATGTCGGCGTCGGCCGGGATCTCGTTGACCGCGCAGTTGGACACCGCGACGGAGAGACCCGCTTTCTTGAGCTTGCCGCGGAGGATCGAGGCGCCCATCGCGCTCGAGCCCATGCCCGCGTCGCAGGCGAACACGATCTTTCCGGCGCCGGCCGAAAGCGTGGAAGCGCCGAAGCGGAGCTTCGAGCCCTTGTTCGCCTCGGTGCGGGCGGTCGCGGATGACAGCGTCGTGTCGGACTGCTTCGTGAACTTGAGCAGGGCCCAGGCCACGGCGAGCGAGGCGCCGGTCGAGGTGGTAACGCCGGCCAGCACCGGAAAGAGCCCGCCCTTCGGCGTCATGGCGATGTAGGCGAAGATCGAGCCGGGCGAGGGGGTGGCCACGAGGCCGGCGCCGAGAACGGCGAAGGTAAAGGTGCCGACCATGCCGCCCGCGATGGCGGCCAGGATCAGCTTCGGGTTCATCAGGATGTAGGGGAAGTAGATTTCGTGGATGCCGCCGAGGAAGTGGATGATGACGGCACCCGGGGCGGATTCCCTGGCCATGCCCTTGCCGGCGAGCCAGTAGGCCAGCAGGATGCCGAGGCCGGGGCCGGGGTTGGACTCGAGCATGAAGATGATCGACTTGCCCGCGGCGCTTGATTCCTGGATGCCGATGGGTCCGAGCACGCCGTGGTTGATGGCGTTGTTGAGGAAGAGCACCTTTCCCGGCTCGATGAACAGGTTCGCGAGCGGCAGGAGCCCGGCGTTCACGATGACGCGCACTCCGCCGGCGAGGAAGTTCGACACCGCCGTGACCGCGGGGGCCGCGAAGAGGAACGAGGCCAGCGCGACGAGCATGCCCAGGATGCCGAGCGTGAAGTTCGACACGAGCATCTCGAAGCCCGAGGCGATCCGTCCCTCGAGCAGGCGGTCGAGCTGCTTGAGCGCGAGCGCCGCGAGCGGGGCCACGATCATGGCGCCGAGGAACATCGGGATGCTCGATCCGACGATGACGCCCATCGTCGCCACGGCGCCGATGATGCCGCCGCGCAGGTCGTGCACCATCTTGCCGCCCGTGTAGCCGATGAGCAACGGCAGCAGGTAGCTGATCATGGGTCCCACGAGCTTCGCGAAGCCCTCGTTCGGGATCCACCCGGTGGGAATGAAGAAGGCGGTGATGAGCCCCCAGGCGATGAAGGCGCCGATGTTCGGCATCACCATCCCGCTCAGGAAGCGCCCGGACCTCTGCAGCGCGGCTCGGAAATCGCCGCCCTTGGCCACGGTCGGTAAGGTTTCGGTCATGGAAGTCCTCCGTGGGGGCAGTGTAGGGGCGTTTCCCGGACCCGTGTCGGCAATGAAAATTCCGGTCCGTCAGCGCGCCCCGCGACAAATCGCGTTTGTCGCGCCACGGCCGGACGGTCGCGTCGCAGGGGGGCCCCGGTCCGGGGTCCGCTCCTACGCCAGCAGCCTGAGCCGCGCGAACACGTACTCGAGGGTGTCGCGCGCCAGCACCTGTCGGCGCCAGGGCGTGCCGGGCAAGGTTGCGGCCTCGACCGCCTCGCGCTCGAGGTAGGCGCGCGCGGAACCTTCGCGGCACCAGTGCACCAGGGCTATGGTCGCGCCTTCGATCTCGATCGCGGTGAAGCCTTCGCGGCCGGTGGCGGAGCCCGAGTTGAACATGGCGGGCACCAGCAGGTCTTCCTTCTCGTAGAGGCTGCGCGAGACGGGGCGGCGGAGCTCGCGACCCGAGAGCCCGCGGAGCTCGTCGCGGTAGACGCGGATCAGGGCCTCCAGCTCGTCGCGCTCGCGCCCGTCCGTCTCGGTATAGCGGCGCAGGAGGGATTCGAGCTTCCAGCGCAGCGTGTCGTACTTCGAGTGCGACTCGAAGAGGGGGCGGTGGGTGTGTCCGGCCACAACCACCATGCCGAGCTCGCGGGCGGCTCGGTAGATGCGCCGTTCGGCCCGCCAGCGACGTTCGCTCTGCATGCGCGTGCCGACGTTGGGAATGGCGAGCGGACTCGCTATCCGGCGCACGATGAACTGCGCGATGGCGTTGTACTTGCCGTAGAACTTGTTCGACTGGTGGCCGTGGAAGGCCAGGATGGGTCCCGCGGCCGTCTCCAGTCGGAGCGCGTGGCCGATCGGGAACTCGTCGTCGATAGCGGCGAGCAGGGCATGGTCGTGGTTGCCGACCAGCTTGCAGAGCCCCGGCCCGTCGCGGAAGCGCGCGAACAGGTCGAAAAGCTCGCGGTAGGCGGCGCGGACGACGGGGAGGTCGAATTTCTGCAGTTCCTCGACGTCGCCGTTCAGGACGAGTTTCCAGGATCCCGGAAGATAGAAACTCTCGAGCGCTTCGGCGACGAGAGCCTCGCTGCGCCGGAAGTCGTCGCGCCTCGAACGGTCGCCCAGGTGGAGGTCGGAGAGGAAGATCGCCTTCCCGTCGTGTCCCAGCCGCTCCACGCGGGCGGTTTCGATGAGCACTCGCATGGCGGCGAGGAATTCGTCCAGTTTCACGTCCGGCCTCCGGGCAGTTCGGGAATGATGGCACACTCGGACTCCGGAGCGATCTTCCCGGACGGGGCGAGGCCCTTTCGCGGAGCGGGAAGGCTCCCGGGCGTACCGGGTTTCAGGGCCGGCCGCGCGCGGGCCGCCCTCCGGGCTTCGCGTACTTTATCGCGGTTCCGGCAGGGTTTTACCATACCGCGACGACGCGTCGCGCCCTGACTCGAGCCCGCGAGTCCTCCCGCGCCTTCGGCGTCGCCGGCGCGCCCGCGGGACGCTCCGGCTGGGGATCGAAGGATCCGAGCCCCGATCCGGGCTCAAACGATCCGGGTCCAGGATAATCCACTTGACCCGGCGCCGCTGACGCGCCACGTTCCTTTCCATGGATTACTTCGACGTACCCCTCGGCAAGGCCTACGAGCTGCTCAACCCAGGCGGCCTCGTGTGGCTCTGCACGCGTGCGGAGGACGGCCGCCCCGACCTGGCGCCGGTCTCCTGGAACTGCCCGCTCGATTACGAGCCGGTCTCGAAGGTGCTGCTCGTGGTCGACACCTCGCACCGCAGCTACGAGAACCTGGTGGAGGCGGGCGAATTCGTCGTAGCCCTGCCGACGGCCGCGCAGCGCGCCCTCGTGGACGAGACCGGCTCGGTGTCCGGCCGCGACCTCGACAAGTACGGGCATTTCGGCATCGGCTCCCGTCCGGCGGAAACCGTTGACGCCCTGGTGCCCGAGGGGGTGGCGGGCTGGCTCGAGTGCCGGCTCCTGCGCGTGGTGGTCGAGGGCACGAGCGGCGTCGTGTTCGGCGAGGTGCTGAAGGCGAAGGCGAAGGCCGACGCGTGGAAGGAGCGCCTGCACTACGTGCGCGAAGGCCTCTGGTTCGCGCCCGGACCGGCCTTGTAGGAGTGCGCATGGAATCCGTCCATGATTCCGACGCGGGCCCGGGCGGCGCCACGGCGATCACTCCGGTCCCCATCCCCTTCTCGTACTGGGTGCTTCCCGGGCGCTTCCTCGCGGGCGAGTATCCGGGGCACGCCACCGACGCGGTCGCGCGCGCGCGCCTCGGAGCCCTGATCGACGCGGGCGTCCGGAGCTTCGTCGACCTGACCGAGGAGCGCGACGGGCTCGAACCCTACGACGCCCTGCTCCGCGAGCTGTCCGGCGGCGCGGCCCGTCATCTGAAGCGCGGCATCCGCGACGTCTCGGTGCCGCGGCGGAAAGCAGACATGGTCGCCATCCTCGACGCCATAGACGCCGAGCTGGCGGAGGGCCGTGCCGTCTACGTCCACTGCTGGGGCGGCGTGGGGCGCACCGGCACCGTGGTCGGCTGCTGGCTCGCGCGCCACTACGGCGACTCGGGCCGCGCCGTACCCTGGCCCGACGGCTCGCACCGCGACTTCGCCGCGCTCTGGGCCGCCTGCCCGAAGGCCGCCTACCGGCAGTCGCCCGAGACGCCCGAGCAGCGGGACTTCGTGGCGAGGTGGCGGGAGTAGCGGGGCCGGCCCCGGAGTTCCCGCGGCCGGGCAGGAGTTTTTCACTCGGGCTCTGTCGCGGCTCCGGAATGGGGCTATACTGCATGCCATGCAAAACATCCATTTGAAACGCGCCTACGAAGCCCCCGAACCCGCCGACGGCCGCCGCTTCCTGGTGGACCGGATCTGGCCGCGCGGCGTGACCAAGGAGAGGCTTGCCCTCGACGCCTGGCTGAAGGAAGCCGCGCCGAGCCCGGAGCTCCGGAAGGGCTACTGCCACGACCCCGCGAAATACGAAGAGTTCCGTCGGCGCTATCTGGCGGAGCTCCGCGACGGGCTCGCCGCAGGCGTCGCCGACCTGGCGACGCTGGTCGCGGCCGCGCGCGAAGGCGGCGTGACCCTCGTCTACGCGGCGAAGGACGAGGCGACTTCGCACGCCCGCGTGCTCGGGGAATTCCTCGAAACGACCATGAAGGGAGGCGCCTGATGGCCGAAGTTCGATTTCCGGTGGAAGCCAGGATCGGCACGGTCGACCGGGAGCGCGAAGCGGCTCTCCGGCTCGACGGCTTCGAGCTGGTCGCCTCCGCGCCCTCGGCGCTCGGCGGCAAGGGCGCGGGCACGAGTCCCGAGGCCCTGGTGGCGGCGGGCGCCCTGAGCTGCTGGTCGCTCACCTTCGAGGCGGTGCTGAAGCGGCGCGAGCTGCCCTTCGCCTCGATCGACTCCTTCGCCGACGCCGTGGTCTCGGGAGTGCCCGGCTCGGACCGCTACTCGGCCGTGCGCTTTTCAGCGCGCGTGCAGGGCGGCGATGCCTCGCGACTCGCCGACTACGAGGCCGCCGCGCGGCGCGCCCTCGAGCGGAGCTTCATCGTCCACGCGCTTTCGGGCGGCACCATAAACTTCGAGCTCGCCAGCGTCACCATACCCTGAGCCCAACGCACCGCCTGCTGTCACGAAGCTTCGGGACGGCGATGTGGCCGTACCCGCAGCGATGCTCGCGGCCTTGCTGTCACGAAGCTTCGGGACGGCGCGCCGGCGTGCCGTGTCCGGGCTCAGGGCATCGCCTCCGGGCTCATGTAGACCAAGGCCCGCCCCGCGGCAACCGTGACGGTGGCCGTATTGCCTGAAACCGCGATGGTGCCGAGCGTGCCCGTTCCGGCCGCGTCGACGAGCCCGTCGCCGGCGGGGTTCGAGTCCGCGACCAGGATCCAGTTCCCGTCCGCCGGGAACGAGGCGGTCCAGAACCGCTCGTCACCTGTGAAGTTCAGGAAGACCGCGAAGGCGTTGTCGCCGGCGCCCTTCGACACCCAGGCCAGCGCGCCCGAACCCCAGGTATTGGGTTGGCCCGCCGTGTCGGTCATGTTCCACGACCACGCTCCCGACAAAGCCGGGTCCGATTCCGCTACGTGCAGGTTCTTGTGCCCGATGCGGAGCGCGATGAGTCCCGCGTAGTAGTCCTTGAGCGCCGCGTTCGCGATTTCCAGCGTCGTCCACGGGACTGCGTTGTTGGCCGAGCTGGTGGCGTTGGTCGTGTTGTTCCCGTAGTGCACGCGCCCCACTTCTTCGCCCATCCACAGCATGGGAATGCCCATGGCGGTGAGAAGGTGCGTCGCGGCGAGTCGGGCGACGGCCGGCCCTGCCGGTGCGATCTTGCCGTCAAACCACCAGCCCACTCCCTGGATGGTCCGCTCGTCGTGGCTCGAGTGGTAGTTGATGACCGAGGAGGGCCAGGTCCAGCCCCAGTCCTTGGCGTGGTAGGTGCTCGTGCCGAGGTTGCCGTAGGCGGTATCGAAGAGCGAGCCCCAGACCGTGTCCTTCCAGCCCGCGCCCCAGCTCGCGATGACGCCCGAGCCATCCGCGTTGTCGTAGGCCTTGATCAGGTTGTTGTGGTCCCCGTTGAATTCCTCGAAGATCCAGTAGCGGCCGGGGTATTCCGCGCGGAGCCCGTCGACTATGCCGATCAGGGCGGCGGCGTCGAGGTTCTCGGTGGAGTCGAAGCGGAAGCCGTCGACGCTGTATTCGTCGAGCCACAGCTTGAGGTTGTCGCGCACGTAGGCCGCGGAAGCGGGCTCGGAAAGGTCGAAGCGCGGGCCCCAGGGCGTATCGCCCTCGAAGTAGCGCTCCGCGTCGATGGCCCAGAGCGGATTCTCGTGGCTCGAGTGGTTGTAGACCACGTCCATGATGACCGCGATGCCCGCCCCGTGCAGGGAGTCGACCAGGGCTTTGAGGTCGCCGACCGTCGAGCCGTCCGCGGCGCTCGAGCCGCAGGAATTCTCCGGAGCAGACCAGTGGCTCGTGTTGTAGCCCCAGCTGTAGTCCGCGCCGGGCCATTCCTGCACCGGCATCAGCTCGACCGCGTTGACGCCGAGATCCACCAAATAGGGAATGCGCTCGATCGCTTTGCGGAAGGCGCCGCCAGAAACCGGCGCGGTCGATCCGGCGCTGTCCGCGAAATCCTCGACGTGGAGCTCGTAGATGACGAGCCTGTCGCGCGGGGGGCGGGTCCAGGACGTCGTAGTCCAGTCATGGTGGGCGGGGCTCGAAGGATCGCTCGGGTCGAGGATGATCGCGTTGGTGTATTCCGCGTCGAACGCCGCGCCGTAGGGGTCGCCGACGTAGCCCCCATTTTCCGTGAAATCGGCTGACCAATACTTGTACTCGTGGCCGGGCGCGGCGTACTCGGCGACGGCCGTCCACCAGCCGGGCGAGGCTGCCTCGGCCATTGCCGTATTCCCCCAGCCGTTGAAGTCGCCGCGCACGGAGAGGGAACTGACCGTCGGCGCGTACACGACAAAGCGGGTACCGAGACCCTCGATGTATTCAGCGCCCGGCCGGCCGGTTCCCGTATAGTCGACGTAGTCGATGGGGCCGGCAGGGCCGCTCGGGGCGCAGGCGGCGAGGAGCAACGCGGTGAGGACGAGGGCGGCGGGCGCCGGACGGAGGGCGGACCTGGACATGGCGGCGTACCTCGGATCGGTGGGTGCGGTTTTGCTAAACCGGTTTACACCCTATCCGAACGTCGCGCCGCCGTAAAGGGGCGTTTTTCGCGGCGAGCGCCTCCGCGCCCGCCCGCCGCCCCGATAGAACCACGGCGACCCGCCGCCTCGGGGAGGGTGGGGCGAGCATAGAGCCCCGGCGCCTATTCTTCCCCCGTCCTCCCGATCGCGCCTCGATCCGGAAGCGACAGCGCCGCTCCGGACCCGGACGCGTCCCCGGTGCGGAAGAAGCGGATGGCCTCGACCAGGGTCGCGGCGAGGCCGGCGAGCTCCGTGGCGGTGCCGGAGAGCTCCTCGCTGGAGGCCGCGTTGCGCTGGATGACCAGGTCGAGCTGGACCAAGGCCGCGTTGATCTGGCCGGCGCCCGTCACCTGTTCGCGGCTCGCGGCGGCGATCTCGTGGACCAGCTCGGCGGTCTGCCGGATGTCGGGGACGATGCCGCCGATCAGGCGGCCGGCACGGTCGGATACGTCCAGGCTGGAGACGGCGAGCCCGGAGATTTCCGCGGCGGCGGTGCCGCTCCGCTCGGCCAGCTTGCGGACCTCGCTCGCGACCACGGCGAAGCCCTTGCCCGACTCGCCCGCGCGCGCCGCCTCGATGGCGGCGTTGAGGGCCAGCAGGTTGGTCTGCCGCGCTATTTCCTCGATGATGCCGATGCGCGACGCGATGTCCTTCATGGCGGCCACGGCGGCCGACACGGCCCTACCGCCCTCCTCGGCGTTGCCCGCCGTGCGGCGCACCAGCGCCTCGGTGGCCGCCGCGTGGTCGGCGTTCGTCTGGATCGAGGCGCTCATCTGCTCCATGGACGACGAGACTTCCTCGCCGGCGGCGGCCTGGGCCGCGGCGCCTTCGGAGAGCTCCCGGGCCATGCCGTCGATGCGCTCCGAGCCTTCGGCGACCCGGCCCGCCCCGTCGCGTATGCCCTCGACGGCGGCCACGATCGAGCCCCGTAATCCGGCCAGCGCGTGCGCGGTCGCGCCGAGCTCGTCGCGACGCCCCGCCAGCGCCGCGCTCTCCGAGCGCTCGGAAAAGTCCCCGTCGGCGAAGGCGGAAACGGCGGCGACCGTGACGCCGAGCGGCTTGGTCACCGAGCGCCTGGCCAGCAGGGCGACCAGGATCATGACGAGGAGCAGGGTGGCGCCGTAAATGGCGAAGCTCTGCAGGAAGAAGGCGTTCCGCTCGGCCACCACGGCGGAGACGTCGATGCGGTACTTGGCGTAGCCGATGGCCTTGCCCGAGTAGTCGCGCAGGGGGTAGTAGGCGAGGGCGATTCCGCCATCGCGCGTGACGAGCGCGTCCTTGCCCGCGAGCGCGGCCAGGGTCGCCGCGGCGTCCTCGCCGGGCTCCTTCTCGAAGTTGGAACCGGCCAGGAAGTACTCGCCGGCCAGGTTGATCGAGACGACGCTGAGCTCGAAGCCCCCCTCGAGCACGGAGGCCGGAAGCCCGGCCGCGAGCCGCTCGATGAAGGGCGTGTCGAGGCCGCCGCCGAATTCGACAGTGCCGGCGTGGGCGCCGTCGGCGGTCGCGACCGGCCTGACCACCCGGAAGCCGAGGTCGCCGACGCCCACCTCGAGGCCTTCGACCGGGCGCTTGGAGCGGTTGGCCTCGACCACGGTGGCGCGGAAGGAGGAAAGGTCGTCGTCGAATTTCTCGGGCTTGTGGAGCCGGAGGTAGGAGCGCGAATCCGGCCAGTGGAACTGGTACTGGGCGATGCTGTACTCGGCCCTGGTCGCCCGGTAGAAGGGCAGGGTCAGCTCGAGGAGCCGCGCGCGGTCGCGGGCGCCGAAAGCCTCCGCCACCTCCGGATCGACGAGCACCGAGTCGAGGAAGAGCTTGCCGAGCGAGCGGTAACGCTCGAGGGCCTCGCTCAGCGCCTGGTGCTTGAGCTCCGCGAGGGTGCTTATGGTCGCGTTCGAGGACGACTCGATGCCGCTCAGGTCTTTTACGGCCAGGACGCCGTACTGGATCAGCATGAGGGCGAGCAGGGGCAGCAGCAACTTTCCGCGTATCTTCAAGCAAGGCCTCCGGTGGCGCGCGGCGGCGCGCGGCGGCGCGCAAACAAAAGGTTATGGAAAAATGACCGCGCCGCAAGGTCTGTCGCCCTTCGCGCGGAGCCGCTTGCGCCGGAGGCCCGCGCGGCGCTACGCTGGCGGCCTGTCGGAACCCGGGCGAAGGCCCGTTCCCTCATCCCTTTTCGTCCCGCGGAGGTTTCCATGGCCGATTCGAACGATACGCAGGCGCGCGTCCAGGGACAGGTCGCCCGGCCCGGCAGGGCGCCCACCTCGGTGCGGCAAAAGATCTTCGACGCGCTGGGCTGGCTGGCCTTCGCGTTGCTCGTGCCGCCGGCCCTGTCCATGCTGGGCCTGCCGAAGCTGCAGGAGCTGGTGTCCGGCGAGCTCGGCGCCTGGGGCTCGCCCTTCGCCCTGGTCATGTACTTCTACGCGCTGCTCTTCCTCCGCGTCATCTTCGGAACGGACCAGCGCTACTTCCCGGTCGTGCTCGGCTACCTGGTCAGCTTCCTCTGTTTCTCCAATTCGCTCGACATCGGCGCCATGGCCTGGTTCCGCGAGGCGCTCCACAAGGTTCCCGCGCTCTCGTACGACGCCATCAGCTTCGCCTTCGGCGTGATCGCCGTCTTCCTCGGCAACGCGCTGTCCCGCGCCCGAAAGGCCGGCGCGGTGGTCGACCTGATCGTGCTCGTGCTCGTGCCCGCCGCCGGCGTCTTCCTGTCGGGCCTCTACCTGCCGCCCCTGCTCGGAATGTAGAAGGAGGGGGGGGGAAGTCCCGGCCCCGCGCGGCCTCGAGAAGGGCCGCGCGGCCCCCAAGCTCGCCGTACCCTCCCGCCGGGGCCGCCCTCCCCGCGTACGGCCGCCCTATAAAGTGTCCGCCGCCCTCCCGGCTTGCGGCGACAGCCCGGCGGGGCGTAAGCTTCCAGCCATGGACGAGAAGAAGTGCGCCTGGCGCGAGACCTCCAGCCGCCCCCTGGCGGACTGCCGCATCTTCGGGGTGCGCGAGTGCGAACGCGAGACCGACTGCGGCAAGAAGGGCCGTTTCTACCTGGTGGACGCGCCCGACTGGGCGGGCATCATTCCCGTGGTGGACACGGCCGCGGGCCGGCACTTCGTCATGATCCGCCAGTTCCGGCACGGTACGGGGCGCTTCTGCTACGAGTTCCCCGGCGGCATCGTCGACCCGGGCGAGGATCCCGCCCAGGCGGTGGCCCGCGAGCTCCGCGAGGAGACCGGCTACCGGGCGGGCTTCGTGGTGCCGCTCGGCGTGCTCTCGCCGAACCCCGCCTTCATGACCAACACCTTCCACGCGTACATCGCCGAGGGCTGCGTGCTCGAGTGCGAGCAGTGCCTCGACGAGCACGAGGACATCGAGGTGCGCCTGGTGCCCGAGCGCGAGGCCATCGACCTGGTGGGCGCCGAGGACTTCGGCCACGCGCTCATGACGGCCACGCTCTTCTTCTACATGCGCTATCGCGGCCTGTCGATGTAGGCCGGGCGAGCGACGCCGGTCCCGCCCGAGGGGCGCGGGGCCGCGCGGCCGCTCAAGCCTCCCGTTCCCCGGCCGACCCGGCTTCCGCTTCCGCTTCGCTTCCGGCCTGCTCAGTCGCGACGGACGGGAAGTCGGCTTCGTCGTCCTCCGTCGGGGCCTCGATGACGAAGCGCTCCGTCGCGCCTTTGACGCCCGAGGCCAGCTCGCCGGTGCGGTCGGCCTCGGCGCGGAGCTGCACCACGATGCCGCGCAGGCCGTCGGTCTCCTTGTCGACCGCGGCCGAGAGCTGGCGGAGCACCGCGCTCGAGCGGCCGAGCCCCGTGACGCTTTCGGACACCTCGCGGTTGGCCAGGCGGATACCGTTCGCGCCTTCCTTCACCTTGGTTGAGAGCCCGTCCATGCGCTCGAGCTCGACCACGAGACGCCTGCCTTCCTCGCTTTCCGCGACCATGGCCTCGCGTATGCCGGATTCGAGGGTTCCGACGCGGTCGATCAGGGCGCGGACATGGGCGAACGAGGTGTCGGCGTCGCCCGAGCGCTCGCGCATGGCCTCGACCGCCTCGTTGACCTCGGTCAGGATGGCCTGGATCTCCTTGGATCGCTCGGCGGTGGACTCGGCCAGCTTGCGGATCTCGTCGGCGACCACCGCGAAGCCCCTGCCCGAGTCGCCGGCGTGGGCGGCCTCTATGGCGGCGTTCATGGCCAGCAGGTTGGTCTGGCTGGCTATGCTCGCGATTACCTCGCTGGCCTCGCCCAGGCTGCCGGACTTGCGGAGCACGTCCTCCGACAGCTCGCGCACGCCCGAGATGGTCGCGGAACCGGTCTCGGAGGACTTCCTGAGCTCGCCGAAGGCTTCGTCCATGCCGGCTATCATCGCACCGGAGCTCGTGAGGCGTTCGGAAAAGGCGTCGATGGACGAGCGCGAACGCTCGAGGGCCTTGGACTGCTCGGCGACCAGGGCGGTCAGGCCGTCGGCATCGCCGCTGATGCCGATGACCGCTTCCGCTGATCCCCTGAGGCGCTCGTCCTGGGCTTCGGCCAGCTCATGGAGGCGTGTCGTCGTCGTGGCGATGCGGCTGATGGTCTTCTCGGTGGCGCTCGTGGCCTGCGCGAGGTCGCGGGCGCCGGTCTCCAGCTCCGCCACCGAGCCGCGAACCGAGCGGACGATCTCGGATACCGAGGCGCCCACCTCGTTGAAGCCGGCTATGAGCGCGCCGATCTCGTCCTGCCGGCGGGAATCCAGGCGGCCCGAGAAGTCGCCGTCCGCCATGCGAGCGAAGGCCATGGCCACCGAGGTGACGGGCCGCGTGACCGCGCGCGCGGTGAACAGGGTGGCTCCGAGCAGGAGCAGTACGAGGGCGAGGGCGGTCGTCGCCATGCCGATGGCGGCCTCGTTGGCGGCCTTCTCCGCGAGCGCGACGGGGACGGAGGTCACGAGCCGCCAGGTGGCGATGCCGCCGATGTCCACGGTCGCGACCGCGCCGTACGAGGGCTGCCCGCTCAGGATCGAGTCGAAGGCTATCGGCTCGGCGACCTTGGTCTCGGTGTTCCAGGCGCCATCGCCCGCGGTGGCGGCGGAAAGCGCGTCCGCGGCCTCGAGCAGGACGGCGGCGCCCTCGCTTTCCACCTCGTCGAACGGTTTGGCCACGAGGGCCGGATCCGTGTGCCCGAGTATCATCCCCTCGGGCGATACCAGGGCGGACCATGAGGCGGCGACGTCCGCGCCCTCGCCCGCGCCGACCTGTTCCGAGAGCGTGGCCAGGTCGATGTCGAGCCCGAACACGCCGTACGCGGTGCCATAGGGGTCGATCAGGGGTACGGAAATGGTGGTCATGAGGGTTCCGGCGTAATCGTCGTCGAGGTAGGGCTCGAGCACGACGGGGCGAAGGGCCCGGATCGCCTCGCGGAAGTAGTCTTCCTCGTAGTAGTCCTCGCCCCAATAGAGCAGCTCCTCTGCGATGCCGCCCGATTCGTCGCGGTAGAGCCAGGGCGAGAAGCCGCCGGTCTCGTCGTAGCCTTCGGCGCCGACGAAATCCGCGTCGCCGCCGTCCCAGGCGTCGGGCAGGAAGAGCGCCCATGCCGCGTAGAAGTAATCGTCGCGCTCGAGCGCGGAGCGGAAGATGGCCGGCGGAAAGTTCCGCTCGGCGAGACCCGCGTCGCGCGCTTTCATGAGGGTGTCCGCGATCTGGACGGCCGTCGAGGCGGCCGACGAGAGTTCGTGCGAGAGCTCGGCCGCCCGTTCGGAGGCGAGGCGCTGGAAGTAGTAGATGGAGGCTTCCCGCAGCGAGCGCCAGGAGCTCCAGGCGCTCAGGGCCTGGAAGGCGAGTACCGCGGGCAGAATGGCCACGAACATGAAAAACAGGATGCGGGTGCGGAATTTCCTCATCGGGACTGCTCCGGGAGGGCGGCTGCCCAAGGCCGGCGAGCGCTTCCGGCCGAGCGCCCCCGGCCCCGAGCGAGGGGGCCGGAAGCTGCCGATCGCGCCTGCCGGCTTCCCAGTCTAGTGTCCCGGGCCGCGCGACGCCATGCCGGAGCAGCGCTTTGGCGGGATCTTGGAATCCCGAGGCCTCGTAGCGGCCCCGTCGAGGGCCTCAGATCACGAAGCGCCCCTTCGAGATCAGGGGAAGCTCCTGACCGGCGGCGTCGACGCCCGTCACCTCGACCGCGTCGGAGCCTATCATCAGGTCCTCGTGGACCATGGACTCGTTGAAGCCGAGCTTCGATCGCTCGCCCTCGGCCACGGACTCGATGCCGCGGTACGCCTCCTCGTAGGCCGAGCCGAGCGCGACGTGGCAGGCGGCGTTCTCGTCGATCAGCGCGTTGCCGAAGACCAGCCCGCTCCGGAAGATGGGGCCCGAGCCGTCGACCAGGGCCACCTCGCCGAGGCGCCTGGCGCCCGTGTCGGTCTCCACCCAGCGGGCCAGGGCGTCGGCGTTCTCGTCGGCGCCGAAGTCCACGAGCTGGCCGGCCTTGAATTCGATCCAGGCGCCGCGGACCTTCTGGCCGTACAGGTCGAAGGGGCGGGTGCAGGCCGCGCGGCCCTCGGTGCCGCGCCAGTCGGGACTGGCGAAGACTTCCTCTGTGGGCAGGTTCGGATAGAAATTCCGCCCGTCCGGGGTGGTTGAGCCGCCTCCGATCCAGTTGGATTCGGGCGCCAGGGCCACGCGCAGGTCCGTGCCCGGTCCCCTGAAGCGCACCGCGCGCAGCTGGAGTCCGTTGAGCCTGCGCGCGCGCTCCTGCAGCGCTTCCATGTGCTCGCGGACCGCCCGGGCCGGGTCGGGTGCGTCGAGACGGAGTATGGGCACGAGCTCCTTCCAGAGCGCGGCTTCAGGGTCCGTGGGGACGGGGCGCTTCGAGCCTTCGAAGACGGCCTTGCCCCAGGCGGCCGTGGGCGAGGGGGCGACGCACCAGGCGATGCGGTTCGAGATGACCGCGTCGTGGTAGTTCTTGACCGCGAGGGATCGGGCGCGGCCCATGCGCTGGAGGCGGGCGGGGTCCGCGCCTTCCATCGTGGCCGGATCCTCCTCGCCGAGGATGTTGAGCGCCGACCAGCCCTCCTCGACGTAGGCGTCGAAGATGCGCTGGGTCAGGAGCGGCGTGTCGTCGAGCCACTCCTCGCGGATCAAGTCCGCCTGCGCGCGCGCGAGTCGCATGTCGGCCCAGTCCACGCGCACCGCTCGGGCGCCGAGCTCGTAGGCGCGGCGGGCGCAGGCCAGCGCGAGCTCGCGGTTGACGGCCTCGCAGGCGATGCGGAGGCGGCCTCCGGCCTTGAAATCGAGGCAGGTGTCGACGAGGACGGCGGCGTATGCGTTCATTTCGCGTTCGGTCATGGAAGGTGCTCCTTTCAGGGCGCGCGGTGAAGGCGCGGCGGTCGATTATACCACGTGAATCGGAGCGGGGCCGACGGACGCGTTGACGCCGTCTTCCGGGGCCGCTAGGCTCGCCGTCATGGAAGCGACGGGCGGACGCGCCGTGCTGGCCCTGATCGGCCTGCCGGCGAGCGGCAAGAGCACTGTCGGGGCCCTCGTCGCGGGTGCCCTCGGCGCCGCCTTTGCAGACTCCGACGCCGAAATCGGGCGTGCGGCCGGCCGCGCCGTCGCGGAGCTCTTCAGAAGCGAGGGTGAGGCGGCTTTCCGGCAACGCGAGCTTGCGTGTGTCGGGGAGCTCACGCGAAGCCCCGCGGCAGGGGCGTCAGCCCATTTTTCCCCATCACCCGATTCCGGACCCCGCGGAGGGCGATGGCCGCGCCTCGTGCTGGCGCTCGGCGGCGGCGCGCCGACCGTCGAGAGCATACGCGAGCTGCTCCGCGAGCGCTGCGTCGTGGCCTGGCTGGACCTGGCGCCCGAGGTGGCGGCGGCCCGCGCGCGCGCGGACGGCGAGTCGAGGCCCTTGCTCGCCCGCGACCCGGAAGGGGGCATGCGCGCCCTGGACGCCGGGCGCCGCGCCATCTACGCCGCCTGCGCGGACTTCCGTGTGGACGCCGACGCGTCGCCGGAAGCGGTGGCCGCGCGCTTGCTCGAACGCCTCTCCGGCGGAGTGGACGTTGAGACGGCCTTGCCCGGACGCGTCGCGGGAGCCGTCGCGGCGCCGCCCTCGAAGAGTTCCGCCATCCGCGCCCTGGCCTGCGCCCTCTACGCCGACGGCGAGTCGCTCGTGCGCGGCGCGGGTTACTCCGACGACGTGGAAGCCGCAGCGCGGGCTTGCCGGACGCTCGGCGCGCGTGTCGAACGGGAGGGCCCGGATTTCCGTGTGAGTCCCGCGCGCCTCCGCGGCGCCGCGCGCGGCGCCGTCTCGGTCGATTGCGGGGAGTCCGCCCTGGTGCTGCGGATGTTCGCCGCGCTGGCGGCGCTTTCAGGCGACGAGGCGAGCCTCGAAGCCCGGGGGAGCCTTCGCGGACGGCCGGCAGGCATGGTCGAGGCGGCCCTGGGCACGTACGGCGCCGCGTGCGCGTCCTCGGGCGGCGCGCCGCCTCTCCGCGTTCGCGGACCCTTGCGGGCGGGCGATGCCCGGATCGACGGCTCGGAAAGCTCGCAGGCGGTTTCGGGCTTGCTCCTCGCGCTCGCCCTGACCGAGGGCGATTCGACGCTCGAGGTCGAGCGGGCCGTTTCCGGCGGCTACGTTGACCTGACGCTCGAAACCCTGCGCGCATTCGACCTCCGCATCGACGGGGACCGGACGGAAGGCGGAGCCCGCCGCTTCCGCATCCCGGGGGGGCAGACGCCGCGGGGGCGAGAGTTCCGCGTGGAGGGCGACTGGAGCGGGGCGGCTTTCATGCTGGTGGCGGGCGCCATCGCCGGACCGCTCCCCGGCGAAGGCGGGGCCGCGGGCTTCCGGGTGACGGGACTGGACGCGGATTCGCGACAGCCCGACCGCGCCGTGCTGGAGGCGCTCCGCCTGGCAGGCGCCGCGCCGCGCGTCGAGGGCGACTCGGTGTCGATCGCGCGCGCGGAGCTCCGGGCTTTCCGTTTCGACGCGAGCGATTGTCCCGACCTCTTTCCGCCGCTCGTCGTGCTCGCGTCGCTGTGCCCGGGCGTCACGGAGCTCCGGGGCGCGCGCCGCCTGAGGGCCAAGGAGAGCGACCGGGCCCTCGCGCTAGCGGAGGAATTCGGGAAACTCGGCGCGGTGCTCGAGCTCGATGGCGACCTCGCGCGCGTGAGAGGCGGCCCGATCCGGGGCGGCCGCGCGGATTCGCGCGGCGACCACCGGATCGCGATGGCCCTGGCCGTCGCCGCCCTCGCCGCGGACGGCCCCGTCGCGATAGGAGGCGCGTCCTGCGCGGCGAAATCATGGCCGGGTTTCTTCGCTGAGCTCGACCGGCTGCGCGCGGCGCGGGACTGAGGGTCGAGGCGCCGCGCGCGGCCCGCGGAGCGGCGGCCCCTACTTCGAAAGCCGCTTGATCATTACGCGCGCCAGCGCTGACGAATCCGCCATGTCCTCCGGATCGCCGATCTCGACGGCCTTGGCGAACGACGCGAGGGCGCGCTCCTCGAGGCCGAACGAGAGCGCGAGGAAGCCGTGCGCCACCCAGAGGTCCTCGGGGTCCATGTCGTGCCGCGACTCGAGCAGCTCGCCGAAGGCGGCCCTCGCCTCCTCGTACCGGCCGGTGGCGCCGTACCAGCACGCGATGGTGTGGACGGCCGCCGATCCGCCCTCGAGCAGCTTGCGGTTGAAGCCGGAGTCCTCGAGCGAGCGGAGCTCGTAGCCGTCGATGAACAGGGCGCTCCAGGCCGCCCCGTTGTAGTCGCCGGAGTCCGCGAGGCCCGAGCTCATCAGATTGCGGTAGACCTCGTGATATTCGCGCACCTTCCACTGCTGGCCGAGCGCCCAGGCGAGCAGGCGGTCGATCTCGAGGTCTTCGGGGAAGCGTTCCTTGCCGGCGCGGAGGGCCCGTTCGGCCTCCGGCCACAGGTCGAGCGAGCCGAGCCGCCTCGCGATCTTGACTATGTCCCCGCCGTTTTCGGCGAGGAGTTCGAAGCGGGCGGCGGCGGCCTGCAGCGCCTTCGCGTCCCCGGCGGCGGACGCATGGAGAGTGGCGAGGGAAAGGAGTTCCCTGACGCGCCTCGGGTCGTCCTTCGCGGCTTCGGCTCCGGCGAGGCAGTCGCCGAGCAGCCGGGCCGCGAGGGTCCTGTCGTCGATGCCCAGGGCGAGGACCGCGGCGGCGACCGCGAGATCCACCGGGTCCCTGGAACCCGCCCTCAGGAGCTCGACTCCGAGCTCGTTGAGGCTTTCGTCCCAGGCGGGGTTCACCTTGGCGGGAGCCGCCATCGCGTCCACCCAGGCCGCGGCGGCACCGAGCTCGCCCTCGGCGACCAGGGCTCGGACGTAGGCGCCCACGCCCCGGCGGCCGTCGAAGTCGACGACGCTCCAGCCGTCCGGGCCTTCGATGAGCGCGATCTCCGCCACCTTGTCGATGCCGAGGGCCGGAGCCCCGACGGTGCCGAGCGTTACCGGCCCGGAGCTCGCGACCTTGACCTCGAGGAAGGCTTCGAGGAAATCCATGAGCGCCGCGCCGGTTATGCCGGATTCGCCGATCGCGTCCTCGAGCCGTTCGAGGGAATCATCGAGCTCGGAGGACAAATCCACCGATCCGCGGACGCTCGGGGCGAACAAGCCGGGATCGGGCGCCCTGTCCTCGATGACCGAGCGCCACAGGGCGATGACGAGAGAGGCGGGCTCGGCGCGCGCCGCCTCGAGCGTCGACGCCTCGGTTTTTTCGAGCGACCTTACCTTCCCCGCGAAGTCGGATACCGAGGCGAATTTCGTGGTGCCCCGGGCGGAGGCCAGCAACAGGTCGGCCGAAAGGACGTATTCGCGGCGGCCCAAGAGGTCCATGCCCGCCTGGCCGAGCGCGGCGCGGCGCCCGGAGGCGTCGGTCCAGATGGATGAGGCGAGCCTGGTGGCGGCGTCCGCGCCGTCGAGCTTCGCGACCGAGGCCAGCAGGTAACGCCCGCCGATCTTGCGGTTCTCCAGCGCGCCGCTCGCCTTGACGAGGTCCCCGTAGCGCCCGAGCAGGAACAGGTCGCCGAGGTAGCGTTCGGCCATGCCTTCGCCTTCGAGGGATTCGACCTCGCGTTCGAAGGTTTCGACCGCCTCGGCGAGGCGGGCGCCCTCGCCGCGATACCGGCCGTCGTTCCCGTATTCGAAGAGGATGGCGCGGTTGAACAGGCTCCGGACATCGGACGGGTCGAGCTCGTAGGCCTTGAGGAATTCGGCGGCGGCGCGGCCGAGGTCGGCGCCTTCGTCCATCTGGTCGCCGAAGGGGTCGTGGACCAGGGCGAAGGCCAGGTCCCGGTGGGCGTCGGCGGAGTCGGGTTCGAGCCGGACGGCTTCCTCGGCCTCGGCGATGGCGTCCTCGACGAAGCCCGCGGCGATGAGGATGTCGGAGGCCTGTCCGTGGTGGAGCGCCTCGCCGGGGTGCAAGGCCTGCATGGCGAGCGACGCGTCGAGAGCCTCCCGATACCGGCCCTCCTCGGCGAGCGCGGAGGCGATGTTCTCGAACGTGGCTTTCGGTGCCGTGGACCTGTAGAAGGCGCCCAGCTTGCGAGCGTAATCGGCGCAGTCTTTCGGGCTCATGCGCTCCGTGTCGAACTCCAGCCGGTACCGGGCCTCGATGACGAGCGGATCGGGCGAAGCGAACTCGGCGCTGAGCGTCGCGGGCCCGAGGTCCAGCGTGAAGTCCTCCGGAACGTCGACCGCGCGGAAGCCGGGCGGCGCCTCGACGACGAACTCGAGCAAGCTGAGCGGCGCGTCCGGGTAGTAGAGGTCGCGCTTTCGGGGGGCCTCGGGATCTTCCTCCCGGAGCGCGTCGGGGAGTATCTGGAAGATGGAGCCGGCGGCGAGCAGGGTCTCGGCGCGACGGTCGTCGGTCCAGCCTTTCCCCGAGCCCATGACCTTAACGCTCAGCACGAAGGGCTCGGCCAGCGCGCGCGGGTCGCCGAAATCCGCCTCGACCTCCTCGCCTTCGTAGGTCGATTTCCCGTAGTCGCGCAGGTACTCCAGGTGCTCCTCGCGGGACGCGTCGTCCCAGATCGAGCGCATCCACTGCTCCACCCCGCCGCCGGCGTCGGTCGTCTCCTCGATGAGGACCGCGGCTCCCTGTTCGGAGAGCATTATCCTGCGCGTCTCGCGGTACCAGTCGGCGCCGTCCGGGGCGCCCGGAAGGGTCACGAGGCCCGCGGTCGAGGGGGACGCGACGAGGGCGCGACGGAGGCGGTCGCCGCGGGGCAGCTCGCCCGGCTCCGTGTAGTAGGCGGTCGGGTCGAACCACAGGTCGAGCTCCGGCGCCCGCACGATGGCGTGGTCGAAGAGCTCGAGCCCGGGTATGGCTTCGGAGGTGTCGTAGCCGGAGCCCGAGTCGAGCAGGGCCAGGTCCGCCTTGATGCCGACAGCGCGGAGGGCCGCCGCGAGCAGGGTGGCCTGGTCCTTGCAATCGCCGTAGCCCGCCGCCAGGGTTTCGGACGGCGCGTGCGGGATGACCGCGTTCTCGCCGAACAGCACTCCGGTATAGCGGATGCTTTCGCGGACCGCGTCCGCGATCGCCTTCGCGGCGGCGGCCGGGTCGACGGCTGGATCGACGGCACCGAGCGCGGCTCGGGCCCAGGCCGCGACGGGAGCGGGGTCGAGATAGGGCTCGACGGCCTCCGCGTAGACGCGGGCGACCGCGTTCCACGAGGCCGCGCTGCCGTACTCCACGAGGGGAACCGGAGCCTCGTCCCAGGGAAGGAGCGGCGCTTCTTCGGTGTATGCGGGCAAAGGCCCGAATTCCATGGAAAGGGTCTCGAGTCCGCCCGCGGTTTCGGTCTCGGCGGATGTGGCGGACGTTTCGAGTACGTCCCAGGCGAAGGGCATGCCCTCGGGCCGGGTGAAGCTGACGGCGATGCGGGAGACGGGGGCGTAGCGACCCAGGAGGATGCGGCCCGAGATGCCGGCGCCGGGCCTGGCTTCCCGCGTGCGCTCCAGGAGCCGGTACTCGAGAAGGGCTCCGGGTTCGAGTCTGGGCAGGGGCGCCGAGATGCGGCGGGCGTCGGAACGGAGGTTGCCGTCATCTTCGCCGACGCCGGTCTCCACGATGGACGAAGGGTCGAGCGCCGCTTCATCGCCGCCCGGATGGATCACACGGGCGGCAAGGACGGGGCGGTCGGACCTCCAGGGTTGCCAGTACGCGTTCAGGATGGACCAGGCTTCGACGCCGTCGGGGGTCAGCACCCGGACGACGGCGCGGGTCGAGACCTCGCGGTGCCCGTCCGCGGTGAAGGCGACGTGGATTTCCTCGTCGAGCACCTGCCACGAGGCCTTCGCGTCGACGGGGACGGAGGCGTAGCTGGCCAGCAGCTCCGCGGCCGTCAGATCGAAGGCGGCGGGGGAAGCGACGTCCCCGGAGCCTGGGGAGGCCGGGCCGGGCGTGCCGGCGCAGGCAGCGGCGAGAAAGACGTACAGGAACGCGGCCGCGAGCCGGATGGTCATCCGTGCGTGACGGGCGAGGGAGGAGCGTCGCTTGGTCATCGTATTTTCCCCTGGAGGCCGGCGGATCCGGCGGGCGGGAGGATAGCACGCCGGGGGGCCTTGCACCACATGGCCGCCTCCGCGCCTGCCGCAGATCAGCCGTGAGCTCCGCTCCCTCATGCCCAGGCGCAGGGCCGTGTGCCTGGCCGCCGCCCGGCTCCGGCTGGACGGTCGCCGGCGGCGCGGGACGCTCAGCCGGGCGGATCGCGGCCCAGCAGTGACCGGACCAGCGCGTCCAGCTCCTCGATCCGCCAGGGTTTGGGGAGCCAGGCGTCGATCAGGCCCTCGTTCTTGAAGCGGTCGAAGAGGGCGGGATCGTCGGTGCCGCCGCTCAGGATGACTGCCTTGAGGTCTCCGTCGAGCGCCCGCATCCTCGCGATCAGCTCCGAACCCTTCATCACGGGCATCAGGTAATCCGCCAGGATGAGCGCGACGCGGCCGCCGGATGCCCGGAGCTCGTCGAAGATCTCGAGGGCCTCGGGTCCGGAACCCGCAGTTTCGATCTCCAGGGAGCCGGACCAGCGGGCGCGCAGTTCCTGCTTCAGGGCGAGGAGGATGATGCGCTCGTCGTCGACGAGGAGCAGGGTCGGCGCGGGAGTGTCGTCATCGGTCCGTTCGTCCACGGGAGCCTCCGTGAACGGATGATAATGCGCGGGTTCACGGACCGCCAGCCGGGTGCTTCGCGCGGGGGCTCCCGGGCATGAAAAAACCGCCCTCGCGGGCGGTTTTCGGGGTAAAGGGCGGCTCGCCGCCCTTCGACCTAGTAGCGGTTGCCGTCGCGGCGGGGCTTGTCCATCGCCTCGTTCACCTTGATGTTGCGTCCGTCGAGGTCGGTGCCGTCGGTGCCGGCGATGGCGGCGCGCGCCTCTTCGTCGCTCGACATCTCCACGAAACCGAAGCCCTTCGAGGAGCCGGAGTCGCGGTCGGTGATGATCTTGGCGGACACGACGGTGCCGTACTGCTGGAAGAGGTCGCGGAGGCCGTCCTCGTAGGTGTTGAAGCTGAGGTTGCCGACGTAAAGTTTCTTGCCCATGACTGGAAGTCCTTCGCCCGGATTTTTCCGGGCGTCTCGAATGTGCCCGCGTAAAAAGCGGGCAGAGCAGAATCATGGACGGTGGGTATGCGGTTCGCGCGAACGCGTAGGCAGGCAGGGTCCAGGGTTTTGTTCCCCTTGAGCGTAGCACGGGGAGAAAAAGAAAGATACCCCCGCGCGCGGATGGTCGCGGAGCCCGACTTTCGGTCTTTTCCGGGGCTTCCGGGGGCGGTACCATTGGAGCCGGATACGAGCCTCGCGGAACCGCTCCGTCCGGGGAGGGCGGAGTCGAGAGCCCAGGAGGATGCCGATGGCGGCTCGCGATTTCAGCGGATCCGGGAATGGTTCCCGCGGCTTCGATCCCGGCGCTTACCGAAACGTCGTCGTCCTGACCGGCGCCGGCGTCTCGGTGGCCTCGGGCATCCGCCCCTACCGGGGACCGGGCGGGCTCTGGAACGACGCGACGCTCGCGCGGCTCGCGGATATCGAAACCTTCCTCGAGGAGCCGCTCGAGGTGTGGAAGCATTGGTGGAAGCTGCGCGAGCTCGCGCGCGCGGCCGGACCGAACCCCGCCCACCTCGCGCTCGCCGCCTTCGAAGCCGCGCGCCCGGCGGGCACGCGCTTCACCCTGGTCACCCAGAACGTGGACGGCCTCCACGATCGCGCGGGCAGCCGCGCCCTGGTCGAGTACCACGGCAACGCGCTCCGTACGCGCTGCTCGGACGGGCGCTGCGGCCTCGAGCCCTACGAGGACGCAGCGGTGCGGGGCGAGACGGTGCCGCGCTGCCCGCGCTGCGGGGCGAAGCTCCGTCCCGACATCGTCCTGTTCGGCGAGGCCATTCCGGGGCCCGCGCGGGACGCCGTCGAGCGAGCGCTCGCGACCTGTGATCTGTTCGTCGCGATCGGCACCTCGGCCACGGTCTATCCGGCGGCGCTCTTCGTCGACGCCGCCAAGCGCCGCGGCGCGCGCACGGTCTACCTCAACCTGCAGGGCCTCGACGCGCTCGGGGGCTCCGGCGCCTTCGACGAGGAGATCCTCGGCCCCGCGGAGCTCCTCGTGCCGCGCTTCTTCGCGCCGGGCGCGGCCGCCGGAGGCGCGTCGTGATAGGCGCCATCGCGGGCGACATACTCGGTTCGCCCTACGAGGGCCATCCGACCAAGGACAAGGGCTTCAAGCTCTTCCGTTCCCGCGGCCGCCCCACCGACGACTCGGTCCTTTCGCTCGCGGTGGCGGACGCAATCCTCGACGCGGACGCGGAAGGCCGCGCGCCGGGTTTCGAAGACTATCGGGCCAAGCTCCTTGCCTGCGGCCGGCGGCATCCCGACGCGGGCTACGGCGGCGGCTTCAAGGCCTGGCTCCGCTCCTCCGTCCCGAAACCCTACGGCAGCCTGGGCAACGGGTCGGCCATGCGCGCCTCCGCGGTCGGCTGGGCTTTCGACACCGAGGACGAGGTGCTCGAGCAGGCCGCGCTCTCCGCCGCGCCCACCCACGACCATCCCGAGGGCATTAAGGGCGCGCAGGCCGTGGCGCTCGCCGTGTTCCTCGCGAGGAAGGGACGGGGAAAAAAGGCAATTCGGGACGCGCTTTCCGCGCGTTTCGGGTACCGTCTCGACCGCACGGTCGAGCTCGTCAGGCCCTCCTACCGCTTCGAGGTCGGCTGCCCGCATTCCGTGCCGGAGGCCGTCATCGCCTTCCTCGACGCGGAGGACTTCGAGGACGCGCTGCGCAATGCCGTCTCGCTCGGCGGCGACGCGGACACGCAAGCCTGCATCGCGGGCGCCATCGCGGAGGCGCATTCAGGCGGCGTGCCGCCCCACATCGCCGCCTGGGTCCTGCCGCGCCTCGAGGAAGGACTCTTCGCGACGCTCGAACGCTTCGCCGCCCGTTACCTGCCCGAGGGGCAGCGCGGGCTCGTCGCGCGCGAGCGCGAGGGCAGGGCGCTCGACGCCTCGCGGCCGGCGGCGCCGGTCCGGCGGCTGGCGCCGGGCGGACGGGGCCTGCGCTCGCCCTCGCGGCCCATGCCTTCGTACCGTGTCGTTGTGTCCGCGGATGGCGCCGGGCGGCTCGCGGACCACGCGCGCCGCCTCGCGGCCGACCCGTCGATCGCGGGCGCGCGGCTCCGCGGGGTCCTGCGGTCCCGGCGCTTCCGCCACCTCGACAGGCTCGATGGCGATAAGCTCCTCGACGCCCTGTTCCGCACCCGGAAGCCCCGCGCCTTCGCCGAGAGCGAGGTGGCGGGCGACGGCTCCGACTGGACGCCCGAAGAGCTCGCGCTTCTCGGCGACGCGGGGGTCGCCGTTCCGGTGACTGTGTTCGACGACGGCCGCCATGCCGGGCCGCTCGTACACGAAGCGCCTTTCGGCGCCACGCTGCTCTTCTCGGCCGGCGCCCTGCTGCGTTCCGACCGCGGCCGCGCGGCCGACGCCGAACTCGTCCCGGGCGGGCGGGTCGATCCGGAGCGGTACGCGGCGCTCTACGAACGCAGGCTCCTCCCACTGCTCCGCTTCGCGGCGGCCGACGCCCGCTCGCGCGGACGGACGGCCTTCGTCACGGTGCCCGGCCTCGGCTGCGGGCAGTTCGCCGGCGCCTTCCGCGGGACCCTCGGCCCCCTGCTCCGCGACGCGCTGGCGCGAATCCTCGGGCGGCACGCGTCCGCGCTCCCCGGCCTTCGCGTCCTCCGCTACGACCCCTACGACGAGTGCGCCGACGAGCGCCTCGAGTTCGGCGCGGTCTCCTTCCTCGTCAGGCCCTTCGCGCGGAGCTCGAATCCGCTCCCCCAGCTCCTTCCCCCGGTCGATTACGCGGAGGCCGGCGACGACTTCTCGCTCTGCGACCTGTACTCGGTGGTGGCCTGGGACCACGTCTCGTGGCCCGGCAACGACTTCTGGGCCGGCGCGCGGGCCACCGACGACGGGGTCAAGGCCGCAGCCACCGACGCCATGTTCGTCCTGTCGGGCTTCCGGGGCCGCTACGACGCCGCGGGCGCGGCCTACCTCCCGCCCGAAGGCTACCTGAACTGGGAGGACCTGGCCCGGGACGCAGGGCTGTCCTTCGGCGCCGCTGGCAGGCTGGTCGTGGCGCGCTGAGCCGGGGCCGCGAAGCTGATCGGGGAAAGCCGCCTGTGGAAGGGCGAAGACTTCGCGCTCACCGACCTTGCGCGCGCGCTCGATCGGCATGCTATACTCGGCGCAAATAAAACCTCACGTCGAGGAGGCGCCCATGATCGCGCCGAACGGTGTTCCCTCCTTGCGCCTGCTCGCGAAGCCGGAGGATGTCCCCCGCCTCATCGAGACCCTTCGCGCCGCCGGGCTGGAACCCGAACCGGATCCCGACGCGCCCGAGCCCGTGGCGGATCCGGCGGGAGCGGGCGAAACCCGGGCTCCGGCGCCTGCCGGAGCCGTACCGCCCCGCGGAGCGCTCGGCGTCGTGCTGGCGAGCGCCTTCGCCTCAAGCTCCGAGCTGGTGGAGCGGCTCCGCGTCTCGGGCCTCGACGGGGCCCTCGTGGTCGTTCCGGACACGGCCGCGGAGAGCGAACTGCTCGAAAGGCTCGCCCTGCACCGCGCTTCCGTCGTCGTCGACACCTGCCGCGAGGCCGACCTGGCGGCCCAGGGACCGAGCCGGCTCGCCCTGCTCGCCCGTCGCCGCCACGGTCCCGAATCGCGCGACCCGTTGACAGGGCTCCGCTCGCGCACCGCCATGCGCGGCGACATCGAGGCCTGGTTCGCCATGAACCCGCGCGAAGGCGCGGCCGCGGTCTGGATGCTCGACCTGGACCGTTTCAAGCGCATCAACGACACCTTCGGCCACGTGGCCGGCGACGAGACCCTCCGCGTCGTCGCCGGCGTCATCTCGGGCTTTGTCGAACTGGCCGAAGGCGCGAGCCGGATCGGCGGAGAGGAATTCGGCGGCCTGGTGCGCGCGCCCTCGCGCGAAGTCGTGGTGTCCTTGCTCGCCGAGCTCGGCCGGCAGATCCGCGAGGCTTCCATCCGTCACGGCGACGCGGCCATCCACGTCACCGCGAGCGTCGGCTTCGCCTTCCTTTCCCAGGGCATGACGGTCGAGGACGCGTACCGGCGGGCCGACATGGCGCTCTACATGGCCAAGAGCCGCGGCCGGGACCGCCAGGTCTGCGACGACCTGGCCTGGGACGCCGCCGAGTCCGATCCGACGCGCGTGGCGCTCGAGCATTTCGAGAACGTCACGAAGGTCTGGACCGACCGCATGTCCGAGTTGATACGCTCCGTGGGGCGCCGCGCCATGGAAGAGACCCGGAAGAGCGCGGAGCGCGACGGCCTGACCGGGCTCTACAACCGCGGCTACTGGGACCGGCGCATCGCGCGCGAGCTGGCCAACGCCGCGAAATCCGGGCAGCCGCTCTCCGTCGCCATGTTCGACATCGACGACTTCCACTGGGTCAACGTTGATTTCGGCTATCCGACCGGCGACCTCGCGCTCAAGGCCGTCGCGGAGCTCGCCCAGAACCACTCGCGCCTGACCGACTGGGTGGCGCGCTACGGCGGCGAGGAGTTCATGATCGTCATGCCGGGCACCCCGGCGAGGGATGCGGCCCTGGTCGCCGAGCGCTTCCGCGCCGCGCTCGAGGCTGCGGAGGTGCAGAAGTTCGGCGGCGGCGTCATGAAGCTGACCGCAAGCGTCGGCGTCGCCTCGATCGAGGATCTCGAGCCGGGCGCGCTCGATCCCGTCTCGCTCGTGCAGGCGGCGAGCGACCGGGTCATGGCAGCCAAGGCGGGCGGCAAGAACCGCGTCTCGAGCGCGTTCGGGACGAGCACGGGCGCGTCCATCGTCAAGAAACCGGAGCGGCCGGGAAAGAAGCGGGCCTGACGTTACCGCGGGGCAAGCTCGGCCGCGCCCCTCAGCCCGCGGGCCCGCCTTCGGGCCCTCCCGCGCCCGCGGCTTCCTGCATCCGCCGCGATTCCGCCATGATCGCCCTCCAGAGCGATTCCGCGAAGTCGGGCGAAAGCCCCTCGGCCACGGCCAGGGCGCGGACGCGTTCGACGACGCGCACCTCGCGGTCCGGGTCGGCGACTCCTGACTTGAAGCGTCGCGTTTCGAGGGCAGCGCGCGCGCGGGCCCCGAGGGCGCGGACGATTTCCGCGTCCGCCGCGTCGATGGCGGCGCGGAATGTTTCGAGGTTCTCGCTACCCCCGCTTCCGGGGCGTTCCGTCGCGCTCATTCCGCGCCTCCCGCCCGGGTATCCGGACCCGGGGCGGCCGCGGTGGCGAACGGTGCGAACGGTGCGGCCGCGCGGGCGACGAGGGCGAGGTCCGCGAGGACCACGGCGAGCGCCGCCTCCAGGGCGACCGCGCCGCGCAGCGCGATGCAGGCGTCGTGCCGGCCTCCGATTTCGAGCGTGCCCATGGCGCCCGTCCCGAAGTCGAAGGTCTCCTGGGGCAGGGCAATCGAGGACGCCGGCTTCATCGCCACCCGCGCCACGAGTTCGTTGCCGTTGGAGATGCCGCCGTTGACCCCGCCCGCTCCGTTCCGCGAGGTGCGCCCCGCCGCGTCGACGAAGGGGTCGTTGTGTTCCGAGCCGCGCATGCGGGCCGCGCGGAAGCCGTCGCCGAATTCGACGCCGCGCACCCCGGGCACCGCGAAGAAGGCATGGGCTGCGAGGCTCTCGAGCGTGTCGAACCATGGCTCGCCGAGCCCGGGGGGCAGGCCGGAGACGCGGAGCTCGACCAAGGCGCCTGTCGAGTCGCCCGCCGCGGCCGCCTCGGCGACGGCGGCTTCCACGTCGGTTCGTCCGCCCGCCTCGACGATCCGCGTCGCGAACTCAAGCTCGGGCAGCAGCTTTTTCGCGACGGCGCCGGCGGCCACGAGGCCGACCGTGAGTCGTCCCGAGAAGTGCCCCGAGCCGCGCAGGTCGGCGTAGCCGCCGAATTTCCGTCCCGCGCTGAAATCGGCGTGACCGGGGCGCGGCACCTCGCGGAAGCGCTCGTAGTCCGCGCTCCGCGTGTCGGCGTTGCGGACGGCCACGAGGATGGGCGCGCCCGTCGTGAAGCCTCCGAACAGGCCGCTGAGGATCTCGGGGACGTCGGCCTCGCGGCGCGTCGTGGTGCCGCCTGAGCCCGCGCGTCGCCGCGCCAGGTCGCACTCCAGGTCGGAGGGAGCGAGCGGAACGCCGGGGGGGCAGCCGTCGATCACGGCGCCGACGAGCGGCCCGTGCGACTCTCCCAGAATCTGGATGCGGAAGATGCGGCCGAAGGAGTTCATGGCGCCTCCATGACGAAACTCGAAAGCTCGGCGAGGGCGACGCGCCCGACCCGCACCGTCCCGAGGGCGCACGGCAACGCGGCGAGGATGCCGGAGCCGTCCCGCTTCTTGTCCGCGGACAGGGCGGCGGCCACGCGGGTCCGGAAGGAAGGGCTGTCGTCGATTCCGGCGAGCGCGGCGGCTTCGGCCACCGACGCCGGAAGGCCGAAGGTGTCGAGCAACCGCCCGATCCGTTCCGCGTCACGGGCCGCGAGCTCGCCGTGCGAGGCCTGGAAGCGGCAGATCGAAGCGAGGCCCGCGGCCACCGCGAGGCCATGGGGCAGTCCCGTTGCGGATTCGATCGCGTGGCCGATCGTGTGGCCCAGATTGAGGACGCGGCGCGAAAGCGGCGCCTCCGACGGCAGCTCCTCGAAAGGATCGGCTTCCACGAAGCGCGCCTTGCACGCGACGGAGCGCGCGACGAGCTCCTCGAGCGCCGCTCCGGAGGGCCGTCCGTTCCGGAGGCCCTCGAGGAAGGCGAAGTGCGCGCCGCCTTCGATGACGCCGTGCTTGAGCGCCTCCGCCATGCCGGAAGCGAACTCCGCGTCCGGCAAGGTGTCGAGCAGCGACAGGTCCAGAAGCACCTCGCGCGGCGCGTGGAAGGCGCCGACCTGGTTCTTGCGGCCGCCCAGGTCGAGGCCGTTCTTGCCGCCGACCGAGGCGTCGGCCATGGCCAGCAGGGTGCTCGGGACGAAGACGGCGTCCACGCCCCGCAGCCAGGTCGCGGCCGCGAAGCCCGCGAGGTCGAGGACGGCGCCCCCGCCGACGGCGACGACGGTCCAGCCCCGGTCGACGGCCTCCGCCGCGAAGCCCTCCGCCAGGCTGGCGAACGAGGCGAACGATTTGCCTTCTTCCCCCCTCGGCACCACGATCACGGGGCAGGGCGGGAGCTTCGCGCCGTGGAGCCTCCGGACTTCCGGGTCGCAGACGAGGACGGCGCGCGATGTGTCGACGAGCGCCGCGAGCGATTCAAGGTCGCCGGAACGGACGCGGGTGGACTGGCGGCGGACGCTTTCGAGCCTGAGGTCGATCATCGCGCACAGCCTAGCCCGGGCGGGCTTCCGGCTCAAGCCCGACGCGGTGTCACGAAGCTTCCGGGTGCCACGCGTGCAGAGCTCGTGCCACCAAGTCTTCGTTTTTTTCCTCCATTATCTCGAATTGCTTGACCCGAAGGGCCCGCGCGGGACACACTCCGCATCCGATGGAAAGCGAGCACGCGTACAACGACAGCGCCTATGAAGACCTCGCGCGCGAACTGGACGCCCTCGCGGCAGCCGGGGCGGGCGAGGCGGCGAGGGTACGCTTTATCGAGAAAGTCCACGTGACCCGGAACCGGGCCATCCGCGACCTGGACTTCCGCGCCCTCGATCCGGGCTCGGTGGCGGACGATTACCTGCTGCCCCGCAAGGATCTTTCCCGTTTCGTGGTCGAAAGCTGGGTCAGGCATGTCTGCCTCGGCCGCCTCGGCGCCCGGCTCGCGGACCGGCTCCTCGTGTTCGGGCTCGGCCGGCTCTTCTCCGCCTACAACGACCTCGGCGCCCAGCACTGCACCGACGTCGACCTGAACGTCATCGCCGAGGACGGCCTCTCGGCCAAGGACCTCGCCGCGGTTTCCGCGGAGCTCGCCCGGCTCCGCGGCGAGCTCCACGAACGCTTCGCCGTCGTGCTCGAGCTGCACCCCGACTTCACCCTGCTCCGCGAGCGCGCCGTGCTCAAGGCGCTCGAGGACCCGGATCCGAAGCGCCGCTTCGCCACGTCGCTCTTCTACCGCGCCAACGAGCGCGGCATCAGGGTGCTCAAGGACCATCCCGCCATCCGCGAGCGGGTTTTCTCGAAGGTCCGTCGCCTGCCCGACGCGGCCCTGTTCGAACATTTCCTCGGCCTCGGCGCCTCCGGGCCCACCTTCGCAAAGCTCCGCACCGGCGCGCCCCTGCCGGTCGGCCTCGACGGCACCTGCGACAAGGCCCTCGCCGTCGACGTCGTGGGTTCGCGCGCTTTCGCGCTGCGCTGGCGCAAGCTCTTCCCGCAGGGCCTTTTCGTGTCGCCGCCCGAGTGGCACTTTTCCATGAAGTACTTCGTCAACCGCGTTTACGACTATGTCTGCGCCATGCGGATGAGCGGTCACGGCCTCGACGAACTCGGCTTCGACGGGCCGGGGCCCGACGGCGTCGACCCCGATTACCGCTGGCTCCGCAACGCGCACAAGCTCATGCTGCACCTCCAGGAACTGGTGCAGGCGCACATCGGCGCCTTCGGGGTCGATGTCGACTACGGCTGGATGTCGGCCACGCGCTTCCGTCGGCTCGCCGAGATCGGGGGCGAGCGTTTCGTGGCCGACTTCGACGCCATGGTCCTGGACGGTGCCCTGCTCAAGGCCAGCGAGGTGGCGCGCTACCGCGAGCTGCGGCGGAAGATCGCGACGCGCGCGAACGACCGCGTGCTCGAAGGCCGCGCCTCCGACCGCGCCAAGTTCCCCGTGGGCTTCCGCTACGAGAACCTGAACGCCGACGAGGGCCGCTACCGCATCCGCGTGCCCTTCCACTGGGGCGACCTGGCCTTTTTCGCCTTCTCGGCCATCGCCGCGCGCGTCGCCCGCGTCGTAGAGTCGCGCATCCTGCCCGCCCTGCCGAGGCTCGGCATGCCGCGCAAGGATCTCGAAGCCTACCTGAAGGTATTCGGGAGCTGAGCGCGGGCCGGGGGAAATAGCCGCCGGGGACCCGAGCTCGCTTCGCGTCGACCCGAGGCGGCGCATCCGCCTTCGAGGCCCTTGCGCCGCCGCGGTCGACGCGGCGCTCCGCGCCGGGAATCGGGCCGTCCCGCTTGACGGAGCCGCGCGCCGGACGGCATGCTCGCCCGCACGGTCATCCGAACCGACAAGGAAGACGCCCCGCCATGAGCCTGTAAGGACCGGGAACCCGACAGGGTTCCCCGAGATCGCCCCGAACCCCCGCGCGCTTCGCGCCGGGGTTCGCTTCCGCGTCCGCGGAAGCGCGCCGGCCGGGGGCCGGCGGGGCGATGCGCCTGAGGCCGGAACGCCGCCCCGAACACCAAACCCGCGAGGACCGGAGGGCGGCCTTCCACCGGAGCGTTCCATGACCGCAGCCCTTCGTTTCAAACCATACACATCCGCCGATTGGCGGCTCGTCCTCGACTTCCTCGTCGACTCGTTCGCGCGGACGGGCCGCCCCTTCAACTGGTTCGTCGACCGCTGGTGCTTCACCACGGCCCTCGGCCCCGCCTTCCACGGCCATTCCAGGGCCGGGCAGGAAGCGCGGATCGGTCTCTGGACCGACGATTCGGGCCGCCTCATGGCCATGGCCGACGAAGAGGAAGGCAAGGGCGACGTCTTCCTCCAGTTCCTCGAGCCCTCGGTCGCCACGCCGGAACTGGTCGCGGAAATGCTCGATTTCGCCGAGCGTGCGTGCGTCCGTCCCCGCGACGGCGCGCCGGGCTTCGCGCTGCGCATCCCCGAAAGCCTGCCGTGGGTCGCCGCGCTGGCCCTGGAGCGCGGCTACGCGCGCGCGGAGTGGACAGAGCCCATGAGCCGACGCCCGCTCGAAGCGGCGCCCGCCATCCCGTCCCTCCCCGAGGGCCTGCGCCTCGCCGACGGCCGGGAGACCACGGGCACGACGCGCGCGGACGCCCACCGCCGCGCCTTCGGCTACGACGACCCGGGTTACGTGGCCCGCGGTCCGGCCGCCTTCGCGGCGGTCCGCGAAAGCCCGCTCTGGCGCGCGGAGCTCGACGCCGCGGTGCTCGACCCGGACGGCCGCGAGGTCTCCTTCGCCTGTGGCTGGTACGACGGGCGGAACCGCCTCGTGGTGCTCGAGCCGGTCGGCACCGATCCCGCCTTCCGCCGCAAGGGGCTCGCCGACGCGGCCATCGCGCTCGTCCTCTCCCGCGCTTTCGCGCTCGGGGCGCGCTCCGCCTGGGTCGGCTCCGACCAGGCGTTCTACCGCGCCATCGGTTTCGAGGTCGCGCACCGCTACGCGGTCTACGAGTACAGGGAAACCCGGGCTCCCTGACGCGCCGGCGCGGGGCGGCTTGCCCCGCGCCGCGGACGGGGCTATCCTGTCCCGTCCGCGGCTCCCCCGGTTTCCCGGTCCCGCGGTCGATCGGAGCCTTCCCCATGAAAGCAGCATCGCAGTTGCGCGCCCTCGTCGCCGTCCTCCTCGTCGCCGCGGCGGGCTCGGCCTTCACCCAGGACTCAGGGCCCCGCGTGGTCGCGTCGACCTCCTGGACGGCCGCCTTCGCGCGGGCGGCCGGCGCTTCCTCCGTGACGGTCATCGCGCCCTTCGAGCTCAGGCACCCGCCGGAGTACGAGATCAAGCCCTCCGACCTGCTGGCGGTAAGCGGCGCCGCCCTGGTCGTGCACTCGGGCTACGAGCGCTTCGCGACGCGGCTCGCCGAAACCGCGGACGCGGCGGGCGTGGGGCTCCACCAGGTCTGGACCGACAACGTGCCGGCCACCTTCGTCGCGGAAGCCCGCAAGCTGGCCGGTGCGCTCGGCACGGTGCCGGCCTTCGAGGCATGGGAGCCGGGCTTCCTGGCCATGAGCGAGGCCATGCGCGATCGCGTCCGGGCGGCCTGGCCCGATCGCCGCGCGGCCGTCCACCGCTACCTGGCCGAATATGCCAAATGGCTCGGCTTCGAGGTCGTCGCCGTATTCGGCCCCGGCGAGCCTTCGCCGGCCCTGCTCCTGGAGCTCGCGCGCGCGAAGCCGGCCCTGATCATCGACAATGTCCACAATCCCTCGGGCGAGGCCGCCTCGCTCGCCCTCGAAGCGCCCCGCGTCGTGCTCAGGAACTTTCCGGCGCCCGGCTCGGACGGCAGCATCGAGAGCGTCTTCGCCGCCAACGAAGCCGCCTTTCTGGCGGCAGCGGCAGGCCGTTGACGGGCGTCGCGGCCGGAGCCGCGCTCGCCGAGGCGAGCGGCCTGGCGCTCGGCTACGGCGGGCGGCGCGTTCTGGACGGGCTTTCGTTCGCGCTGCCGTCCGCCGGCGTGGTGGGGCTTTCGGGGCCGAACGGCTCGGGCAAGTCGACCTTCCTCAAGGCCTGCCTCGGCTTGCTGCCACCGCTCGCGGGCAGCCTGCGCGTGCTCGGCGAGGACGCGTCCTCGCGCCGCTTCCGGCGCGCGCTCTCGCGCGTCGCCTGGGCGCCGCAGACCCGGCCGCCGGGCCAGTTGCCGCTCGAGGTCCGCGAGGCGGTGCTGATGGGGAGGCTCGGGCTTTCCGGCTTCGGCGCCCGCTTCGACCCGGCGGCCCGTCGCGCCGACCGCCGTGCCGCCGACCGCGCCCTCGAAACGGCCGGCCTCGGGCACCTGGTCGGCCGCCGCGTCGCCGAGCTGTCCGGCGGCCAATACCAGCGCGTCCTCATCGCGCGGGCGCTGGCGCGCGAAGCGGAGCTCCTGCTGCTCGACGAGCCGAGCGCCCATCTCGACGCCGAGGGGCGCGAGGGCGTCGTCCGCCTGGTTTCCGCGCTGGCGAACGGGCAGGGAGCTTCCCTCGTCCTGGCCACCCACGACCCCGAGCTGCTCGCCCTCTGCGACGTCGTGCTCGAGTTTGCCGCGGGCTCCTGCCGCCTTTTGCCCGGACCCGCGTCCGTCTCGGGAGTCACCTCATGATGGAACTGCTCGAACTGGCCCCGGTCCGCCGCGCGCTGGCGGCCCTTTTCGTCACCGGCGCCGCGTTCCCGTCGCTCGGCGTCTTCATCCTGGCCCTCGAGCTGGTGCCCGCGCGCTTCGCCGTCATGCACGCCTCGCTGCTGGGCGCCGCCCTCGGCCTGCTGGCCGGCGTCGACCCCCTGCCGCCCGCCTTGCTTGCCGCGGTCCTTGCGGGATTCGGCGCGGCGAAGCTGTCCGAACGCGGCTCGGCCTCGGCCGGAGGGCCCCTGGGCCTCTTCATGGTGGCGAGCCTCGCCCTGGCCTTCATCGTCTTCCACAAGGCGGACGTCAACGCCATCGAGGCCTTCGACCTGTTCTGGGGCAGCGTGCTGGCGCTTTCGCCTTCGGATCTCGGGCTCGTCGTCGCGGGGGGCGTCGCCATCGTCGTGCCTGTCGTCCTTTTCCTGCCCGAACTGAGGGCCGTCCTTTTCGACCGCGTCCTGGCGCGCACCTTCGGCATACCGGCCGCTTTCATCCATTACGCCCTCGTGTCGCTCGTCTGCCTCGGCATCGCCCTGGCCATGCGCGTCACCGGCGCCCTGATGGTGGACGCGGTGACCATCCTGCCAGCCCTGGCCGCCCGCTCGCTCGGCAAGGGACTTGGGGCCACCCTGGCCTGGGGCGCCGTCTTCGGCGTGCTCGCCAACTTCGCGGGCTTCGCCCTGGCCGTTGTCCTCGATCTGCCGACCAGTCCCGCCATCATCGTGGTCGGCGTCCTCCTGGTGGCAGGCACGGCCCTTTATGCCCGCCTGGCCCTTCGGAGGGCCTGACCCGCCGTCTGCCGGCCCGGCGGCTTTCGGCCCGAATCAGGGGCGCTCCTCCGGATCCTTCATGGTTTTCCCTTCCGGTCCCAATGGCTTTCGCGGCCATTTCCGTCCGCGCTCGCCGCCCGCGAACTTCTCCTGCCGCCCCGGTCCTTGACCTTCCGTTCGCGGAGGAGTATGTTCTGGTTACGGGCATTTGCCCGAATACGAGGAGGTAGACATGCCTGCACGCAATGGAATGGGTCCGGAGGGACTCGGTCCCTTTACCGGACGAGGCTTGGGCGGCTGCGGCGGGCGCGTCGCGGTACCCTACGGCGGTCGCGGCTATGGCGCCGGCTTCGGAGGCGGCTTCGGAGGCGGCTTGGGTCGTGGCAGGGGCCGCGGATTCGGCCGCGGATTCGGCGCCGGCTATGGTTACGGTCCCGTAGCCGGCCCCCTGGCGCCGAGCGATGCCGATGCCCGGGACGAACTTCTGGCCCGCAAGGCCGCCATCGATTCCGCGCTCGCCGCCGTCGAAGCCCGGCTCAAGACCGGCGAAGGCTCGAAGGACGAGTAAACCGACGTGGAATATCGAACGGGCCCCGCGCCCCTCCGCGTCGCGGTGGCTTCGGGCAAGGGCGGGACGGGCAAGACCAGTCTCGCTGTCGCCCTTGCCCTGCTGGCGTCAGAAAAGGGCCGCGTGCGGCTCGCCGATCTTGATGTCGAAGCTCCCGACTCCTTGGCCTACCTGCCCGACGCGGTCGCCTCGGGCGACCGTCGGGTAGTCGACATACCGGTGCCTCGCGTCGACCAGGACGCGTGCGATTCCTGCGGACTCTGCGCGCGCGCGTGCCGCTTTGGCGCCATCCTGGTGCTGCCGGGCGTCACGCAGATCGACACGAACCTCTGCAAGGGCTGCGGCCGCTGCGTGCGGGTCTGTCCCCGCAAAGCACTGACTGAACGGCCCGTCGAGGCCGGCTCAGTGCAGGTCTATGAGGACGGAGCGCTTGCCGTCATCGAAGGTCGGCTCCGCCCCGGCGACATACGCTCCACCGCCGTCATCGACGCCGCCGTATCCGCGGCAGCCGGGATACCCGCCGACCTGGAGATCCGCGACTGCCCGCCGGGCGCCACCTGTCCGCTGACGCGCTCGCTACGCGGGGCGGATTATGCCGTCCTGGTGGCCGAACCGAGCGCATACTCGGCGCACGACCTGGCCGCCGCGGCCCGCGTGGTGCGGGAGATGGGCATTCCGGGCGGCATCGTGGTGAACAAGGCGGGCGCTTCGAGCCCCGAGCTCGACGCGGCGATAGCCGGGTCGGGCCTAACCCTGCTCGGTTCGGTACCCTTCGATACGAGCCTGGCCAGGGACGGCGCCGAAGCCAGGCCCTGGCGTCGGGACGGACCGGCCGGACCGGCCGTCCGCGCCGTGCTCGAGGCGGTCGAAGCCCTCGACCTGGCCGGGAGGAAGGCGTGAAGACCATCGTCGTGGCGAGCGGCAAGGGCGGCGCCGGCAAGACCTCCTTCACGGCCTCCTTCATGGCCTGGCTCCACGGCCAGGGAATCCGGGCGGTGGCGGCCGACGCCGATGTCGATGCCGCCAACCTCGGCCTCGCGCTCAAGGCGGGCGAGCCGAGCGAGCGATCGACCTATATCGCCGGCGATGCCTGGGAAGTGCGCGCCGAAGCCTGCACGGGCTGCGGCGCCTGCGCCGCGGCGTGCCGCTTCGACGCCATCTCGTTGGCCTCGGGCGCGGCCCGCATCGATCCCTTCTCGTGCGAGCGTTGCGGCGCCTGCGCCGACGTCTGCCCGACGGGCGCCATCAAGAGCGTTCCCGCCGTGGCCGGCGAACTGCTCCGCTCGCCGATAGCCTACGGCGAGGCGCTGGCCCACGGCGAGCTCATACCCGGCGAGGATGCGAGCGGCAAGCTGGTGCGCCAGGTGCGCGAAAGCGCCGCGCGGATCGCTGGCCACGAGGGCCTGGTGGTGGTCGACGCCCCGCCCGGCATCGGCTGCCCGGCCATGGCCGCCATCTCGGGCGCCGGGCTCCTCGTGGTTCTGGTGGAAGCCGGCGCCTCGGGCATCCGCGACGCCGCGCGCCTTCTCGACAACGCAGCCATAGCGAAGGTGCCCGCTGTCGCCGTCCTCAACAAGGCGGGGCTCTCGGCCGAACGAGACAGCGAAGCCCGGAATCTCGCCGCCGAGCGCGGCCTCGACGTGCTAGGCCGGATTCCTTTCGACCCCGCCTTCCGACTGGCCGCCGAACGGGGCGGCACCTGGCTCGACTCCGGCGCTCCGGGGCCCGTCGAGGCCGTCCGCGAGGCCTGCGCCGCCGTCGCCGCGCGCGCCGGTCTCATCCCCACGACTTCTCCAGCCGGCGACGCGCCGGAAAGGACAGCACCATGATCCACGCCAGCCCCACGATCGACGGTTACACCGTGTGCGAGAGCTTCGGCCGCGCCCCTTCCTATGCCCTCTACGACGACGGAACCCGTTCGCTTCGAATCATTCCGAACGCGGGAATCCACGCCGAACACGGCGCCGGAACCGGAGCCATTGCCCTGCTGGCCGCCTCCGGCGTCGGCTCCATCAAGGCTCCGCACCTCGGTCCCAAGGCGGCCGGAGCCGCGGCGGCGGCCGGCATGAAGGTCGACCACGTCGACGCGGGAACGAGTTTCGAGACGCTCTTTCCGGGAGCTGCCCGCATCTGAGCGCGGGACCGCACCCCCGGACGCGGTCCCCGCCGGAGCCGCGTCCGGGCATATGTCCGGAATCCCCCGCCCCGCCTTCCCCCTCCTCCCTCGTTTCCCCAAATAGCCATCCTGTAAATCCTCTTCCATCCTGTTATCCTGTCCTTATTCTTATTCCTGTTTCTCCTCTCTCCCCCAAGCGCCGTCCTGTTGATCCTTTTCAATCCTGTTATCCTGCCTTCTTCCTCTTCCTTTTTGTCCTTCCAGGCCGTACCGCGCGCCGGGGACTTTACCGTCGGGCGGTCCCGAGGGTACCCTAGGCATAAGCCCGAAACACCGGGCGGAGGAGTTATCGTTCCATGGAACCGTTCAAGCCCGAGAAGAAGTCCGCCGGCGGAAAGGGCACAAAGGTCATAGGCGTCGCCTCCGGAAAGGGAGGCGTCGGCAAGTCGTCCGTCGCCGCGCTGCTTGCGCAGGCCCTGGCCGCCTCGGGTGGCCGGGTGGGCCTGCTCGACGCCGACATCACCGGACCGTCCGCCCCGCGCCTCATGGGCGTCGAGTCCTTCCGCGCCGGCGCCGAGGACGAAAAACTCGTTCCCGTCGTCGCCGAGGGCGGCGTCAAGGTGATGTCCATCAACTTCCTCATGGAAGAGGAAAGCACTCCCGTCATCTGGCGCGGCCCCCTGCTTTCCCAGGCGGTCAAGCAGTTCATGGACGACACCGCCTGGGGAGACCTCGACTGGCTCGTCATCGACCTGCCGCCGGGCACGGGCGACGTCATGCTGACGGCCCTCCAGAGCTTCCGCTTCGACGGCCTGGTGTTCGTCGCCACCCCCCAGGACTTCGTGTCCATGATCGTCGCCAAGACCGTCCACATGGCCGCGCAGACCGGTACGCGGAGCCTCGGCGTCGTGGTGAACATGGGCAGCATGGTCTGCCCGAAGTGCGGAGAGGAATTCCCGCTCTTCTCGGATGACGGAGCCGACCGCCTCGGCCTGCCCATCCTTGCCCGGCTTCCCTGGCTGGCGCCCATCGCGCAGGGTCGCAACCTGCTCCGATCCGGCTTGCCTGAGCGCGTGGTGAAGGCTTCGGACGATCTGGCCTCGGCGGTCAAGGGCGTGCTCGCCGCCGTGGAGGCGGGACCGGGGACCGGACTCGACGTGCCCGTCCGCGAAGCCGGACGGAACTCGGACGCCTGATGCCGCGGCCCGTTTCGAGGCGCCGCGTCGGGGCCAGTCCCGTCGCCCGCGCCTACAAGCCCGCCGGGGTTCCCTTGCGCGAGCTCGAGGAAGTGGTCCTGAGCCTCGACGAGCTCGAGGCTCTCCGCCTGGCCGATCTCGAGGGTCTGTACCAGGAGGCCTGCGCGCTCCGCATGGGCATTTCGCGGCAGACCTTCGGCCGCATCGTGGAATCGGCGCGGCGCAAGGTCGCCGACGCCCTGGTCAACGGAAAGGCCCTCGCCTTCGAGGGCGGAACCATTCATATGGAGGAAGCCATGGACGACTACAAGATCGCCGTTCCCGCCCTGGGCGAGGAGATCAACCAGCACTTCGGATCGGCCCGGGATTTCGCCGTCTTCACGGTCAAGGGCGGCGCGGTGGTCGACTCCGAGATGTTCCCCGCCCCCGAAGGCGCCGGATGCAAGTCCGGCTCGGCCGGCGGGCTCGCGAAGAAGGGCGTGACCGTGATGCTCGCGGGCGGCATGGGCGAGGGCGCGGCGCGCGTCATGGAATCGTATGGCATCACCGCCGTGCGCGGCGTCTCCGGCGACATCCGGGCGGCCGTCGACGCCTACGTGGCGGGCCGGGTCAAGGATTCCGGTACGAACTGCGCCGGGCATGAGCACGGCGACGGCCACGACTGCGGCAGCCACGGCTGAGCGCGGACCGCGCAAGGAACGCTCCGTCATGCGACGGGGCGTTTTTTTCGCCTGGAGCGTAGGCGCGGGAAGCGGGGCGCCCCCTTCTTTCCCTCACTGAATCGTCCATATACTGGGCGCATGCGACTCGAGATCGAAACCCTGCGGATACCGCAACTCGGCAACCTGGAGCGGACGGTGCGCGTGCTCCTGCCGCCCGGCTACGGGCTGGAGACCGGGCGCCGCTACCCGGTGCTGTACATGCAGGACGGGCACAACCTCTTCGACCCCGCCACCGCCACCTATGGCACGCATTGGGCGATAGGCGAGACCATGGACGAACTCGCCGCCGCCGGCGAGGCGGGCCGCTGGATCGTGGTCGGCGTCGACTGCAACCACGGCGATTCCGGCATGAAGCGCCTCGACGAGTATTCGCCCTGGGTGAACGCCGAGCTCGGCCTCGAGCTCTCGCGCGCGGCGGGCCGCGTCGCGGCGGGCGGCGAGGGGGGCTCGTACCTGGACTTCCTGGCCGAGACGCTGAAGCCTTGGGTCGACGAGCGCTTCCGGACCCTGTCCGGTCCCGCGTCCACGGGCATCGCGGGCTCGTCGATGGGCGGTCTTTTCTCGCTCTACGCCCTCCACGAGCGGCCCGACCTTTTCTCGCTCGCGGGCGCCTTCTCCACCGCGGCCTGGTTCGCCATGGACGAGCTCGTGGCGCATATCGAAAGCCGCTTCCGGCCGGACCAGGCGGTGTACCTGGACATCGGCACGCTCGAAACGTCCGACCCCTCGAAGCCCGAGTTTCCGCGGCGCTACCTGGATGACACCCTCGCCCTGCGCGATCTGTACCACGGCAAGGGCCTCGCGCACGAGCGCCTGCTCTGCGTGGTGGACGAGGGCGCGGACCACTCCGAGCGCTCCTGGGCGCGGCGCTTCCCCGCTTTCGCCCGCTGGGCCCTGGAACGGCTCGAAGGCGCCCAGGGCTGAACGGGAACGCCGCTCGGGCGGCCGCGTCCGTTCGAACCGGGTCGGCCGGAGGCGTGGAAGGGAACCGGCCTGCTCGGGTCCGCTTGTCGCCATGCTTCCCGACGCCGATAATCCAGGAATGCAGACGGAATCGTTCGGAATCGTGGAAATGCTGCTCCGGCTCGGCGCGGGGTTCCTGGCAGGGTGCGTAATAGGCTTCGAGCGCGCATCGCGCAGGCAGATCGCGGGTCTCCGGACCCACGCCCTCATCGCCCTCGGCTCGACCCTTCTCATGGTGTTGTCCATCTACATGGCGGAGTCCTTCCTCGAGGAAGGCGACCCCGGGCGTATCGCGGCCCAGGTGGTCTCGGGCATCGGCTTCCTCGGCGCCGGCGCCATCATCCGGCTCGGCAACAACGTGAAGGGCCTGACAACGGCGGCCTCGCTCTGGCTCGTGTCGGGCGTCGGGCTCGCATTCGGGGCCGGACTCTGGATTCCGGCCGCCGTCGCGACGGCTGTCGCGCTCTTCACCCTGACCGCGCTCGATTCGGTGGAAAAGCGCTTCTTCCCGCCCCGTCGCAACAAGCTCCTGGAGCTGCGCTTCAAGGGCGAATACCCCGAGCACGCCAAGACCCTCGCGGTGCTCAAGGCCTTCGGCATCGGCGTGCAGAGCCTCGACGTGGCCCAGCACCTCGGGGGGAAGGGCGCCAAGGGCGATTCGCGGATGCGCCTTCTGGTAAGCATCCCGACCAAGACCGACATGTCGCGGCTCTCTGAAGCCCTGCGCAAGACCGGCGACGTGGACCGGCTCGAGATCAAGGAGAAGTACTGACACGCTGCGCCCCCGGCCGCGCGCGGCTCCCGGCGTCGCGGTGGTCCGTCAGGCCGGCATTGCCCGATCGACCCGGATCAGAGTCGCTCCCGGGCCGGCAGGTCGGGGGGTAGCGCGTCGAAATGGGCGTCGCGATGGACCAGCGTGGCGCCATGAATCGAGGCCGCGGCTGCGATGAGCGCGTCCGCGAGAGGCAGGCGGCTCGAGGCGAGGGAGCCGAGCTCGAAGGCCCGGACCGCCACCGCCTCGTCCACGGCGACCAGGGTGCCGAGCGAGGCGTAGCGGAGGGCCGTCGACCGGGCTTCGTCGCGCGAAGCGCCGAGCGACAGGGCCGCGCGCGCGAATTCCGCGACTGACAGGGCGCAGAGCAGGACTTCCGCTTCCCTGTCCGCGAGCAGCTCTTGCACGCGGACGGCGCCCGGTTCGTCATGCCAGTGGGCGAGCAGGGCCGAGGTGTCGAGCAGGCAGGCGCTCATCCTTCGGCGGCCCGTTCCGCGACCAGTTCCGCGACGGCGCCTCGCCCCTCCCCGTAGCGCGAACCCGAGCCCATGAGCCGCCGCGCGGCCTCGGCCCGATCGGGCACGACCCTCACGACGAGCTCGTCCTCGGCTTCGCCGCGCCGCCAGTCCAGCTTCCAGCCGGGACCTATGCCGAGCGCGGCCGCGATGGCCCGTGGAATCGAGACCATGTTCTTGCCGGTGACCGTCGTTTCCATGATTTTAGTGTAATCAATGACGCCGTGACCGTCAAGGAAACCGAAAGGGGGGGGGCCTCGGCGACGCGCCCGGCGACTCCCGGAAGCCGCCCCGACGCTAGTCCGACCTGCGCCTGTCCTTCAGGCCCTAGCGCATCGCCCGCGTCGAATTGAGCACGGCTGCGAGCGCCACCCCGACGTCGCCGATGACGGCGATCCACATGGGCGCCTCGCCTGCGGCGCCGAGGGCGAGGAACGCGCCCTTGACCAGCAGCGCGCCGATGATGTTCTGGACGACGATGGTCCGCGTGCGTTTCGCGCGTTCTACGGCCTCGGCCGCGCGCGAGGGCTCGTCCGTCATGAGCACGGCGTCGGCGGTTTCGACGGCGACGTCCGCGCCCGCGCCGCCCATGGCGATGCCGCAGTCGGCGCGGGCGAGCACCGGCGCGTCGTTGATGCCGTCGCCCAGGAAGAGAACCTTCCCTTTGGGGTCCCGCGCGCGCTCCTCCGCGATGAGCTTTTCGAGGCGCCGGAGCTTGTCCTCGGGGAGGAGCTCCCATGCGGCCGAGTCCGCTCCCACCGCCTCGGCGGCGGCGCGCACGGGCGCCTCCGCGTCGCCGGAGAGCAGCTCGACGCGGCGGACGCCCGCCGCGCGGAAGCGGCGCACGGCCTCGGCCGCGTCGGCGCGGAGCTCGTCGCCGAGCAGGAAGCGGCCGGCCCACGAGCCGTCGACGGCCGCGTGCACGATCGTGGCGCCGGAAACGTCCTCGGCGAAGGCGACGGGCGGCAGGGCGACGCCGCGTTCCGCGAGGAAGAGCGCCGTGCCGACGAGCACGGCGCGGCCGTTGACCATCGCCTCGAGTCCCTTGCCCGCGCGCTCGGACAGTCCGACCGGTTCGGCGAGGGACAGACCCCGCTTCTCCGCGGCGGCGACCAGGGCGCGCGCCGCCGGGTGGGTCGAGCGCGACTCGGCCGAAGCCGCGAGCGCGAGCAGCTGGTCCGCCCCTCCGGGCGTCGCGCTTTGGACGGCGCGGAGCTCGAAGACGCCGCGCGTCAGGGTGCCGGTCTTGTCGAGCACGACCACGCTGGCCTCGGCGAGTGCGTCGAGGACGTTGGCGCCCTTGACCAGGATGCCGCGCCGGGCGGCGCCCCCAAGCCCGCCGAAGTAGCCGAGCGGCACCGAGACCACCAGGGCGCAGGGGCAGGAGATGACCAGCATGACGAGGGCGCGGTAGCCCCAGTCGGCGAAGCTCTGTCCCCGGAAAAGGAGGGGCGGCAGGAGGGCGACGGCCGCGGCAAGGCCGACCACGGCGGGCGTGTAGTAGCGCGCGAAGCGTGCGACGAGCCGTTCCGTCGGGGCCTTGGCGTGCGCGGCGTTCTCCACGAGCTCGACGATGCGGGCCGCGGACGACTCGCCCGCGCTCTTCTGCGCGCGCATGACCAGGGCAGCGTCCCGGACGATGAAGCCCGAGAGCACCGCGTCGCCGGGGCCGACCGCGCGGGGGACGGATTCCCCGGTCATGGCCGCCGTGTCCACGGAACCCGACCCCTCGAGCACCTCGGCGTCCAGGGGGACTCGTTCGCCGGGTCGGACCAGAACCTCCTCGCCGACCTCCACCGCTTCGGGCGCGACGCGTACCCAGGCGCCCGAGCGCCGGACCCGGGCCGAGTCGGGCCTGAGCGCCAGCAGGGCGCGGATGGAGCGGCGGCTCTTCAGGGTGGCGCCCTCCTGCAGCAGTTCGCCGACCTTATAGAAGACCATGACGCCGACCGCTTCCTCGTACTCGCCGAGCGCGAAGGCGCCGATGGTGGCGACCGTCATCAGGAAGAGCTCGCCCATGGGTTGCCCGCGAAAAAGCTCGCGCGCCGCTCCGAGCGCGACGTTCCAGCCGGCAAGGGCCCAGGCGGCCAGGTAGAGGGCGAGGCTCAGCCAGGGGGCGCCGATACGGCCGAAGGCGGGAGCCAGGACCCAGCCCGCGATGGCGAGGACGAGCGCCGCGCCGAGCAGGGCGGCTTCGCGCCGCGGCCGGTACGCCCCGGTTTCCTCGATGGCGGGCGCGAGGGGTCCCGCCGACTTTTCGAAGACGAGCCCCGGTTCGAGGCGGGCGGCGGCGGCCAGCGCCGCCGCGTGGTCCTCGGCCTCGAGCTTGAGCGAGAGCGTGGCGAAGTCGATGCTGGCGGACTTCACGCCGGGAAATTTCCGCAAACCCTCCTCCACCTTGGC
The DNA here is from genome assembly GCA_016926955.1 of Spirochaetales bacterium. GTDB lineage: Bacteria > Spirochaetota > Spirochaetia > Treponematales > UBA12059 > JAFGNN01. The sequence continues at coordinate 97,771 of JAFGNN010000074.1, forward strand.
GGCGCAGACGGGGCAGTCGAGGTTCGTGACCTTGTAGGTGCTCATGCCGCGCCTCCGCGTTCGCCCGCGTGCTCGCGGGCCAGGGCCACCAGACGCCCGACGTGGTCGTCGTCGAGCGCGTAATGGACCACCTTGCCGGCGCGGCGGTAGCGGACGAGCCGCGCGCGCTTGAGTACGGCCAGCTGGTGGCTGACCGCCGACTGGCTCATGCCGAGCACGGCCGAGAGGTCGCAGACGCAGAGCTCGGCCGCGCCGAGTGCGTTGACGATGCGGAGCCTCGTCGGGTCGGCGAGGACCTTGAAGAGCTCGGCGGTGCCGAGCAGCTCGGCCGTGGGCAGCTCGACGGCGGCCGCGCGCTCCACGAGTTCCGGATGCACGATGCCGCAGGAGCAGACCTCGATATCGTCGGGTACGGGCATGTGCCCTCCTTCAATGCATGAACATATGAACAAGTAAACATATATCGCACGAAGACCGGGCCGTCAAGCGGGAAAAGCGGACGCCCCGGCGCACGGGCCGTGCTAGAATAGCGCCGCCCGCCCTCCGGGCGGACCTTACGGGAAGGGGAACCTCGATGCGAAAAAAGCGCGCGCCGGGAGCGCGGACGGGACTGGTCATAGCGATGCTCGCGCTCGGACTGGGCGCAGGCCTGGTCGCCGCTTTCTCCTCATGCGCGGGGACGCCCGCCGGGCCCGACGCGCCGAAGCTCGTCGCCATGGTTTCGATCGTCACCGACTGGCATGAGGCGACCGGTCCGGGCGCCATCAGGCTCGCCGGGGGTTTCGGCGACGCGGAGGCAGGCGGCCGGGTGCTGCGCCTCGAGCTGGCAGAGGACGACTACGGGCATGGCCTGCCGAAAGGAGCCCTGGGAGCCCTCGCCGCGGACACGCGGATCGGCGCGATAGTCGTGGCGCCGGCCCTGCCCGGCACCGTAGCGGCTTTCGAGGCCATACGGAAGGTGCGCCCGGAGCTCCTCCTGCTCGCCGCCCAACCGTGGGAGCATTACAGCCTCTACGGGCCGGTCGCGGACCTGGTCGTCGACCTCGACTACCTCGATCGCGGCTGGGCCATCCCCTGGACGGCCAAGGCGCTCGGGGCGGACACCTTCATCCACGTGTCCATCGCCCGGCACCGCTCGATGGACCACTTCGGCATGCAGCGGGACTTGATGCGCCTCGCGTGCCGCGAGCTCGGCCTCGAGTTCGTCGAACTCGACGCGCCCGATCCGGCAACGGAAGGCGGACCGCAACAGGTCTACAGCTTCGTCTCGTCGCGCGCGCCGCTCTGGATCGGAAAGTACGGGAAGCAAGCGGCCTTCTACGCGACGAACGACGCGGTGGCCGAACCGCTGATGGAAGCCATCCGGACCTACGGCGGCCTTTTCGTCGAAACGGTGAAGCCCTCGGTCCGGAACGCGTACCCGTACGTGTTCATGCTCGATCCCGCGCTCGTCGCTGACGATTACCGAGGGGCTTTCGCCGACCTTGAGAAGAAGGCCGCGGCGAACGGCTCGGCGGGCCGCTTCGGCGTCTGGTCCTGGTCCTTCGGCGAAGCGACCTTCGAGGCGCTCGGCAGGGCGGCCCTCGCGGCGCTCGACGGCGGAGCCGAGCTCGGCGCGGACGCCCTGCTCCGCGCGCTCGGGGAGTCGACGCCGGGAACCGCCTGGGCGGTGGCTCCGGGCTACGACTTCGACGCGCGCGCTACCGCGGCAAAGGCCTTCACGGCGCGCATGGACACCTGGATACTCGGTGCGGGCCCTTCCGGCTCCGCGGGAACCCGGCCTCCCGAGGCCCTGCTCGGCCGCGTCACAGGAGCCCGATAGACGCCGACGCGCGCGCTCACGGCGTCGCGAGGATCCTCGCCCTCGAAGGCGGCCAGCCAATCAAGAGGGGTTTGGCGAAGAAGAGCTTGCCCGGGATGGCGAAGGGCTCGAGCAGCGAGGGATAGGTGAAGGA
>JAFGNN010000004.1 GCA_016926955.1 Spirochaetales bacterium
CTGACCATGTGCCCGACCATGCAGGCGACTCCTGAGTCGGCGAGGAAGCGGTCCGCCTCGAGGGCGGTTTCGGGCGAGTCGCCGTCGTCGCGTACCAGGAGCTCGATGGGGCGACCGCGGACGCCTCCGGCCTCGTTGATGTCGGCAGCGGCCAGCTCGATGCCGTTCCGTCCCATCACCCCGACCCGGGCCCCCAGCCCGGTCAGGCCCACCGGAACCCCGACCAGGATGGGCGCGCGGGAGCAGGCGGCCAGACCCAGCGCGACGCAAAGCGCCAGTCCGCCCGAACGGATGAGGGCGTTCCGTCCGGGTACTCCGTTCGCCTGGCCGTGGTCTGCCGCGCGCATGCTTCGCTCCATACTTCCTCCGTCTACGTTAGTCGGAGCAAGGCATCCGCGCAAGTCCGGCCGTGGAAGGAAGGACTCGCGTGCCTTACGCGAAGCGGAAGCGCATGCCGCCGGCCTGAAGCTTCGCGACGAAAATCTCGTACTCGGCGGCGTCCAGCGGTTTCGCGATCAGGAAGCCCTGGAAGCCCCTGCACCCCATGTCCCAGAGTGCCCGGAGGGCTTCTGCGCGCTCCACGCCCTCGGCCACCAGGTCGAGTTCGAGTCCCCTCGCTATGCCCACCAGCGACCTGATGATGACGCGGTCGTGGCGGTTTTTCTCCAGGTTCTCGACGAAGAGCCGGTCGATCTTGATCTCGTTGAGCGGGAAGCGGTGGAGGTGCGAGAGGCTCGAGTAGCCCGTGCCGAAGTCGTCCACCGAAACGCGGAAGCCTGAGCGGGCGAAACGTTCGAGGATGCGGGCGGCCGCGTCGGGGTCTTCGAAGAGGCTGGTTTCGGTCAGCTCCACCACGAGGCGCGACGGGTCGAAACCTGCCATGCGAACGAGTCCCTCGAGCGTCTCGATGGTGTCCTCGCTGCGGAACTGGCGCGCCGAGAGGTTGAGCGAAAGGCTCGTTTCCCGCAGGGGACCTGTCTTCCACTCGGCGAGGCGGCGCGCCACCTGGTAGATCAGCCATTTGCCGATCGGCTGAATGAGGCCGGTCTCCTCTGCGAGCGGGATGAATACCGAAGGCTGCAGTTGTCCGCGGTCCGGATGGTTCCAGCGGATGAGGGCCTCCGCCTCGACCCGTTCCACCACGAGCTCGTCGCCCTCGAGCGCGCTGGCGAAGAGCTTGGGCTGGAAACGCAGGCTGAACTGCTCGCCGATGTCGCGGATGGCCGCGCTCTCGATGGCGCGGATGATGTCGTTCTGGAGCTCGAGGCGCTCGATGGCCCGTTCGAGGTGCTCGTCCTTGAAAAGGACGAAGGCCTCGCGGCGCTCGGCGGCGAGGCCTACGGCGATGTCTGCCCGGTGAAGCAGCTCCGATTTGTCGTCGGCGTGCTCGGGCCAGAACGCGGCTCCCGCGGATACCTGCAGGGCGATTTTGAAGCCGGCGAACACGTGGGGTTCCGAAAGGCTCGAAAGGAGTTTCTTGAGGAAGGCCAGCAGGGGTTTTCCCTTGAGCGCGGGCAGCAAGAGGACGAACTCGTGCTCGCGGGTGTGGAAGACTCGGTCTTCCTCGCGGAGCAGGGCCTGGACCCGGCAGCCGGTCTGGTAGAGCAGCCATTCGGTGATGCTGGTCCTGAGCGTCTTGCGGACGGTGGCGTAGTTCGGGCCGAGCTGGACTATGAGGACGGCAAAACCCGCGTCCGCGTTCCTCGCCTCGATCCAGCGCTCGAGCTCGCTCTCGAGGCGGAAGTGCGTGGGCAAGCCGCTCTGCGGCTGGAGCGAAAGCTTGCGTTCGAGCGCGTCGAGACGCGAGCGGAGATGCTCGTTCTCGTCCTTCAGCCTGAGGATCTCGGCGGGACCGGTCGGGACGTCCGGAATTTCGGGACCGAAGCCGCCGGTCCGGCGTTCCGCCCTTGCGTCGAGAGCGCTTTCCCGTTGTTTTTCCATAAACTCCGCTCTGTCTCTCGTCAGGCTCTGCGGCTCCATCCATGGGACCGCGCGCGAGACCCGATGCTCGTCGTGAATGCTTCGGGCGGCGGGTGCTTTTCGTGCTTCTTCTCTCGATTCGAAAGGATACGATACGTTGGTTGAAATTTCCAATCTACCGTGGTGAATTCTGACGGAGGGTGACGAAAGCTGCCCGAACGCGCCTCCCCGCCGCGGGACCGGGAGGGTAGCCTGCGCGCGGTCGGGTTTCAAGCTATATTCCTTACCATGCGCGAAAACAGTGTCATCGACCAAGCGGATCCGCGCGCGCAGGGCGTCCGCGTTCTCAAGCTGGTCGTCGCATACGACGGAACCGATTTCAAGGGGTGGCAACGGCTTCCCGGCAAGGCGCGCACCGTGCAGGGCTTCCTTGAGGCCGCGCTTGGCCGTGTCCTCGGCGAGGAAATCGAAGCGTCCGGGGCGGGCCGGACCGACGCCGGCGTGCATGCCGAGGGCCAGGTGGCCAGCGTTCCGACGCGGAGCGGAAAGTCGCTCGAGCGCATCCTCCGCTCGCTCGACGGCGACCTGCCCCCCGACCTGGCAGTGCTCTCGGCGGAGGACGCCGAGCCGCGCTTCCACGCCCGCTACCGCGCGACCGGCAAGCTATACCGCTACAGGCTCGCCGTCGGCGCGCGGCCGGATCCCTTCGCCGCCCGGTATGCGCTTCGCCTCACCAGTGCGCTGGACAGGGGAGCGATGGGCTCGGTCGCCGCCGCGCTGGTCGGCCGCCGCGATTTTTCCGCCTTCACGAACGCCAAGGGCGACAAGAGCGCGACGCGCGAGCTCCGCGCGGTCCGCATCGTCGAGCGCGGGGATTTCCTCGACCTCGAGTTCGAGGGCGACGGCTTCCTGCGCAACCAGGCGCGCATCATGGCAGGAGCCCTGGTCGAAGCCGGGCTCGGAAAGCTCGACGTGGCTGGCGTGGCCGCCCTCCTGAAGGAAGGGGTGCGCGCCAAGGCGCCAGGCGCGCTCGAGGCGAAGGGTCTCTGCCTGGTGAAGGTGTTATATTGAGGGTACGTAACGCCTCCCGGGCTTGGCACTACGGGCTGCGGGCGCTACGCGTCGTTCAGAGAGCGGGGGCGTCGGCGGGCCAGGCCTTGCGGAGTTCCGCCTCGATGCGTTGGCGCGGATAGGCGCCCGTCAGGCGCGCGAGCTCGCGGCCTTTCCAGAAGAGGGCCAGCGTGGGCACGCCCGACACGTCGTGGGCGCCGGCCACCTGGGGCTTCCGGTCGATGTCGACCTTGACGACCAACAGGGAGCCCTTCCTGTCGCGGGCGATGGACTCGACCACGGGGGAGACGACCTTGCAGGGACCGCACCATTCGGCGTAGAAATCGGCGAGCACCGGGCGCTCGGCGGTCTTGATCAGGTCTTCGAAGGACGCGGGTAGGCTTGCCATGGGCTGGAAGATACCGACGGGAGCGGGCGAACGGAAAGGGCCGGAGTCCGAAGCGCGCGGCTTCGGACTCCGGCCCCGCTCGAGCCGGGCTCGTCGCGAAGGACTTACCAGCGGCCGCCGCGGCCGCCGCGACCGCCCATCGCGCCGCCATAGGGCATGGCGCCGTAGGCGCCGCGACCCTGGAACTGGGTGGCCAGGTCGAAGGTCTTGGAGCCGACCGTGAGCTTGGTGGCCGCGAAGATCGGGCGGGTCTGGCCGGCGGGAGCCGGGTATTCCGAGCCCTCCACCTTGATGGTGGCGCCGACCTTGATCTCCTCGACGTAGGCGGTGCGGAAGAAGCCCGGGAAGTGGAGGATGTAGGTGACGTCCTTCACCACGAGGGCGGCCACGCCGTCCACGATCTGGAGCTTGCCCTCGAGGGTCTTTACCGCGGGGGCGGCGGGTGCGGCGTAGGGATAGCCGCCGCGGCCCATCATGGGGGCGAAACCCTGGGCGGATACGATGCCGACGAGGGCGGCAAGACCGATGATGGCGAAAACGATGCGCTTCTGCATGGCGAACTCCTTGAAGGTTCTGTTCGGCGATTTTCGTTCGCCGTCACCTCCTATAAAGCAATCCCCGTGCCAAAATCTCCGATCTCCAATATTTTTTTCATTTCCCTCCGGCGATTACATTGATAGTCACTAAAATCATACCAAATAATGAAATGTATTCTCTCTTCCGATCGCCAGGCCTATCCCGATCTTCAGCCCCGAGGCCTCTTTCGCTTTGCTCCCTCTTCCCTCCGTGCCTCCGTGCCTCCGTGGTTTCTTCTTTTTGCGCATTTTTTTCCCTTCGCTCGCCAACTGTGAGCTTTTTGCCTTTCGCGCCTCCGGTCCGTATCTTAATGCCTGACATGGTTACTAAGTTATCCCGGTCGCCCTGGCGCGACCCGGCCGTCAACCTGGCCCTCGAGGAAGGTCTCCTCGAGCGCGCCGCCCCGGGCGAGCTTCGCCTGCACCTCTATGTGGACGAGCCCTGCGTGGTCTTCGGCCGCAACCAGAACCCCTGGGCGGAAAGCTCTGGCGTCTTGCCCGAGTACCGCCGGGTATCCGGAGGCGGGGCCGTGGTCCACGGTCCGGGCTGCCTCTGCTGGTCCTTCGTCGGGCCCCGCGGGCGCTTCGACCTGGCGGACGCCCTGGGCTTCGTCACGGCCGCCTGCGCGCGACTCGGTGTCCGATGCGCCGCGGACGAGCGGGGCGCCCTCTTCGCGGCCGGCCGCAAGCTTTCAGGCAGCGCGCGCGCGTTCCGGGGCGGCGCCGTGCTGGTCCACGGCACCCTGCTCGTCGAGGCGGACGCCGCGGCGTTCGAAGCCGCGCTCGCGCCCCGCGTGGAGCCCGACTGGTCGAAGGCCCTGCCCTCGAAGCGCTCGCGCGTCGGATCGCTCGCCGACTTTATCCCGGGGCTCATGCTGGAAGCGGCTGTCGAGGCCTTCCGCGCGGAATCGGCGGCGCGGGGCGGCGCCGGCGCCTGGGAAGCCCCGCCGGAGGATCCGGGCCTTGTCGAGCGCGTCGCGCGCCAGCGGAGCGTCGAGTGGGTCTACGACCGCACCCCGCCCTTCTCGGTCCGCACGGGCGAGCTCTCGTTCCGCGTGGAGGAGGGCCTCGTCGTCGCCATCGAGGCCGCGCCGGGGAAACCCGTCCCGCCGGGGGCCTTCGCGGCCTTGGGCCGGCCCTTCGACCCCGAACCTTTCGCCGCCGCGCGCGGCGACATGGCGCGCGGCCCGCGCCTTTCCGCATGAAAACTTTTGGAGGAAGCGATGGAATCGGATGAAAAGGTCGGTTTCGACGAATTGATGGAACGAGTCGCGGGGCTCATGGACCTCGCGCGCGTCGCCCTGCTGTCCACCGTGGATGCCGAAGGCCGGCCCCGGGCGCGCTGGATGACGCCCGTCACCCTGCCGGGACTTCCCGGGCGGATCTTCGCGGTGAGTTCGCCCAAGTTCGACAAGGTCCTCGAGATCGCGGCCAACCCGGCCGTGTCCTGGTCGATCCAGACCGCGGGACTCGACGTCGTGGCCGAAGCCCGCGGCCAGGCCTGGGCGGTCGACGACCAGAAGCTCAAGGCCGGGGTGCTGGAGGCCATCGGTCCCCACCTCGAGGCCTTCTGGAACGCCAACCCGAACCCGCGCGACCTCGTTGTCCTCGAGACCGGGGTCGACGAAATCGTCCTTTCATACCCACTCGAGGGACGCACCCTGCGCGCCGCGCGTAAGGAGGAAAGCCGTGGCCGATAAGACGAACCCGAAGCCCTCCGCTCAGGCCCCTCTCGCCGCCCCTGGCAGGCTCGGCGGTCTCGGCAAGGCGGAGCTCCTCGAGCTGCTCCGCCGCATGCAGCTCATCCGCTCCTTCGAGGAGCGCGCCGGCCAGATGTACGGCCTCCGCAAGATCGGCGGCTTCTGCCACCTCTACAACGGGCAGGAAGCCGTCGGCGTCGGCGCGATCAGCGCGCTCGACCTTTCGACCGACTACGTCCTGACCGGCTACCGCGACCACGGCCATGCCCTGGCCTGCGGCATGGATCCGAAGGCCATCATGGCCGAGCTCTTCGGCAAGGCCTCGGGCTCGAGCCGCGGCAAGGGCGGCTCCATGCACCTCTTCGACGCCGAACGCCACTTCCTCGGCGGCAACGGCATCGTCGGGGCGCAGATTCCCGTCGCCACGGGCGTCGCCTTCGCGCAGGCCTACCGCGGCCGCGCGGCCGGCGAGGGGGCGAAGCCCACCGGCGCCACGCTCTGCTTCTTCGGCGACGGCGCCATCCACCAGGGCGCCTTCCACGAGTCGCTCAACCTGGCCCGCATCTGGAAGCTCCCGGCCGTCTACGTAGTGGAGAACAACCAGTGGGGCATGGGCACCAGCTGGAAGCGCGTCAGCTCGCTCGAGGAATTCCACCGCATGGCGGATTCCTACGGCATGGTCGGCGTCGACGTCGACGGCATGGACCTGCTCGCCGTGCGCGAAGTCGTCGCGGCGGCCCGCAAACGCGCCCTCGATGAGGGCATCCCGACCCTGATCGAGGCCGAAACCTACCGTTACAAGGGGCATTCGATGAGCGACCCGCAGAAGTACCGCTCGCGCGAGGAAGTTGACGAGTACCGCTCGCGCGACCCCATCGTCGTCCTCAAGGACCGCATGGCCGAAGCCGGCCTCGTCGCCGAGGCCGAATGGGAGGCAATAGTCAAGGAGACCGACGCCCTGGTCGACGAGTCGGTCGCCTTCGCCGAAGCCGGCGCGGAACCCGCCCCCGGCGCCCTCTACGAGGACATCTACGCCATGGAGCTCCAGCCATGAGCGTCATCACCTACCGCGAAGCGCTCAACCGCGCCCTCGACGAAGAGCTCGCCCGCGACGACTCGGTCTTCCTCATGGGCGAGGAAGTGGCCGAGTACGACGGTGCCTACAAGGTCTCGAAGGGCCTCCTCGCCAAGTACGGCGCGCGCCGCGTCGTCGACACGCCCATCACCGAGCTCGGCTTCACGGGCCTCGGCGTCGGCGCCGCCATGGTGGGCCTCCGGCCCGTCATCGAGTGGATGACCCACAACTTCGCCCTGCTCGCCCTCGACCAGGTCGTCAACGAGGCCGCCAAGCTGCGCTCGATGTCCGGCGGCCAGTTCAAGGTGCCCATCGTCTTCCGCGGCCCGAACGGCCCGGCCGAGTACCTGGGCGCCCAGCACTCGCAGGCCCTCGCCTCGTACTGGGCCCACGTGCCCGGCCTCAAGGTGGTCGCGCCCGCCACGCCGGCGGACGCCTACGGCCTCCTCAAGTCCGCCATCCGCGACGACGACCCCGTGGTCGTGCTCGAGGCGGAGATGGCCTACTCGTGGAAGGGCGAGGTGCCCGACGAGGAGTACCTGACGCCCATCGGCAAGGCCGACTTGAAACGCCTCGGCACCGACGTCTCGATCATAACCTTCGGCAAGCCGCTGAAAATGGTCCTCGAGGCCGCCGACGCGCTCGCGGCCGAGGGCGTCTCCGCCGAGGTGCTCGACCTGCGCACGGTCCGCCCCCTCGACGAGGCGGCCATCCGCGAGACCGCCCGCAAGACGGGCCGCGTGGTCGTCGTCGACGAATCGTGGCCCGTGGCGAGCGTCGGCAGCCACGTGGCGCACCTGGCCGCGCGCGACGCCTTCGACCGCCTCGACGCCCCCGTGGAGCTCGTCTCCGGCGAGGACGTGCCCATGCCCTACAACCACGGCCTCGAGCTGGCGGCCCAGCCCTCGGTCGCGAAGATCGTCGCCGCGGCGCGCCGCGCGCTCTACAAGGAAAGCTGAAATGGCTGAAAGACTGCTCATGATGGCCCTCTCGCCGACCATGGAGGAAGGCGTGCTCGCGCGCTGGCGCGTGGCCGAGGGCGAGGCGTTCAAGGCCGGCCAGGCCCTCTGCGAGGTGGAGACCGACAAGGCCACCATGGACTACGAGGCGCCCAAGGCCTCGGTGCTGCTGAAAATCGTCGCGGCCGTCGGGGCCAAGGCCCGCGTGGGCGAACCCATCGCCATCATCGGCGCGGCCGGCGAAGATTTCGCCGCGCTGCTCGGGGAGAGTAGGGGTGAAAACGCCGCGCACGCCCCAAGCTCGGCTTCGCCTGGTTCCGGGGCGCGGTCCGATTCCGGAGCGGCCGCCTCCGCCGGCACGGCGGCGCCCGCCACGTCGACTCCTTCCCCGGGCGGCGCCGAAGCGCGTCCGGCGGCGCCCGTCGCGGCAGCTCCCGCTCCCGCGGCGCCGAGCGCGGCCGCTCCCGCGCTTCCGCACCCGGCGGCCGGCGGCCACGTGCCGGTGGCGCCCGCGGCCCTGCCGCCCTCCAGCCCGCTCGCCCGCGCGCGCGCCCTCGAGCACGCGGTGGACCTCCGCCTCGTGCGCGGCTCCGGTCCGGGCGGGCGCGTGGTCGAGCGCGACGTCCTCGATGCCGCGAAATCCGGCACGGCGCGCTTCGGCGCCCCGCCGCCCCTCGTCGCGGCCATCGGCCCCGCCGCGGGCTCCGGTCCCCTCGTCGACGAGGAGCGCCCCGTGGCCGGAAAGCGCGCGGTCATCGCGCGGCGCCTCTCGGAGAGCTTCTTCACGGCGCCGCACTTCTACCTGAAGCGGACCGTGGACGTCGGGCGGCTCCTTGCCGCGCGCGCGGCCCTCAACGCCGCGCGGGGCGAAAAGCTTTCGCTCAACGCGTACCTGGCCAAGCTCTCCGCCGTCGCCCTCACGCGCCACCCCGCCCTCAACTCGGGCTGGAAGCAGAAGCCGGACGGGAGCGCCGTCGTCGAGTACCGCGCGCGGGTGGATGTCGCGCTCGCGGTGGCCCTGAGCGACGGGCTCGTTACGCCGGTGGCGCGTGACTGCGCCCGGAAAGGCGTGGCGGCCATCGACGCGGAGTACGCCGCCCTCATCGCCAAGGCGCGCGCGGGTTCCCTCCTTCCCGAGGAGTATTCCGGCGCGACCTTCACCATCAGCAATCTCGGGAGCTTCGGCGTCGAGGAGTTCACGGCCATCATCAACCCGCCGGGCTCGGCCATCCTGGCCGTCGGCGCCGCGCGGAAGGAGCCCTTCGTGAAGGACGACGGCACGGTAGGCGTCCGCGACGCCATGACGCTCACCCTGGGCTGCGACCACCGCGTGGTCGACGGCGCCGTTGGCGCCGCCTTCCTCGCCGAACTCGCCTCCCTCATCGAAGAACCCCTGGCCGCCCTGATATGACTAGAAGACCACGGAGCCACGGTTCAATAAAGAAGACCACGGAGCCACGGAGACACGGAGAAAAGAGGGAGGAAGATAAGTTGAGAAAGGGTTTGGAATTCAACTGCCACTCCCCTCTTCTCCCTCTTACCTGCGTCGCTTCGCTCCGCTTTCGGCATGGAAGGATTGAAGTGCGCGCTAGCGCGCGCAGCCTCATCCCTAACTCCGTGCCTCCGTGGTTGATTTTCCCGTGGTATGCTCCAACGGAAAGGAAACCTGAATGGCTGACTATATGTACGACGTGGCGATAATCGGGGCGGGGCCGGGCGGGTACGTCGCGGGCATCCGCGCGGGACAGCTCGGGCTCAAGGCCTGCGTCATCGAGAAGGACAAGCCGGGCGGCGTCTGCCTCAACGTGGGCTGCATCCCCTCCAAGGCCCTCATACGCCAGGCCGAGCTCTTCCACGACGGCAAGGCCGCCCTCGAGGCCGCCGGCGCGAGCGTGGACCTTTCCGGCTGGACCTACCGGCCCGCCTGGAAGAAGAGCCGCGACGCGGCCGCGAAACTCTCGCGCGGCGTCCAGTTCCTGCTCAAGAA
>JAFGNN010000075.1 GCA_016926955.1 Spirochaetales bacterium
CTCGCTGATGATCGCGACGCTGCTCGATGAGCCCAGGCGTCGCGAAGCGCGTCGCGCTTCGACGGCGCCGAGCTTCCGCTCGGCGATGCCAAGGTTCCGGCGCCGACCGAAGGCCTCGCACCCCCGCATTACTCCGGCAACTCGCTGATGATCGCGACGCTGCTCGATGAGCCCAGGCGGTCGGCGCCGGCCTCGAGCAGGGCGATGGCGTCGTGGTAGGTTCGTATGCCGCCGGACGCCTTCACGAGCAGTTTTTCCCCGACGGCCTTCTTCATCAGGCGCACGTCCTCGGGCATGGCGCCGCCCGAACCGAAGCCGGTGCCGGTCTGCACGAAGCGGGCGCCCGCGCGGGCGGCGCACTCGCAGGCGCGCACCTTTTCCGGGTCGGTCAGGTAACAGGTCTCGATGATGACCTTGACGGGAACGGGGCCCGCCGCCTTGACGACGGCGCGGAGGTCTCCCTCGACATGTTTCCAGTCCCCGCCCTTGGCCGCGCCGAGGTCGATCACCACCTCGAGCTCGCGCACGCCTGACTTCGCGTAGATGCGCGCCTCCTCGACCTTGACGTCGGTCGGGACGGCGCCGAGCGGAAACCCGACGACGCTGCAGACGGCAAGCTTCGAGCCCTGGAGCTCGCGGACGCATGCGGGCACCCAGACAGGGTTCACGCATACGCCGGCGAAACCGTAATTCCTCGCCTCGGCGCAGAGTTCGCGCGCCTGCCGCTCGGTGGTCGTGGACTTGAGGACGGTGTGGTCGATGGTCGCGGCAAGGCTGGCCTTGGTCCATTCCCTGGGCATGCGGGGCTCCTCAGCTTTAGATTTCGAAGCAGTGCGCGAGGTATTCGCGCCGGGTCGCCACCAGGTCGACGAGCTCGTCGTACATGCGCTTGTCCACCGCCTTGGCGATCGGGAAGACGTAGGCCGCCGTTTCGTCGGTGTAGCGCCTGATGAAGACCACGTCGGTCACGTAGCCGAGCGAGATGACGTTGGAGATGCGGTCGGCGCATTTCAGTATCTTGGCCTCGCGGCTGCCGAAGCGCTGGATGCGCTCGAGGAAGACCTGCTTCGTTTCCACCGGCCGCCGCGTCACCTCGAGGACCAGGCGATAGACGTCGGCGCTTTCCTCGTCGATCTCGAGGATGCGCTCGCGGTCGAGGTCGGGGACGTCCTCGACCAGGTCGTGGATGACCGAGGCTTTCAGCAGCACCGAATCGATGTAGCCATAGTCCATGAGTATGCCCATGGTGTCGATCTGGTGGCGGAACATGTTGCCGCCGGAACGGCGGCGTTTGCCGATCAGGACGGTGGCAAGCTGGATATAAGGCGCGAGGTGCATGCTCTTGAGGCGCTTCATCTCGTCCTGCCCCATCGAGTCGCCGAGCGACTTGTCCGGAACCGCAGCGGCGGAGATCGCCGGAGCACTCGCGCCTTTACCGCCCGAGCTTGCCATCGCCTTCGCCTACGCCAGCTCCGAAACGAAGCGCTCGATGCGCGCCGCCCTGGTCTCGGACTCGGCGAGCTTGGCGCGCTCGGCCTCTACCAGCTCGGGTCGGGCGGACTTGACGAAGCCCTCGTTCGAAAGCTTTCCGCGGATGCGTTCCGCGTAGGCCTTTTCCTTCTCGAGGTCCTTGGCGAACTTGGCGGCGAGCGCGGACGCGTCGACGGCGTCGCGCACCAGGGCCCAGGCCTGGAAGCCGCGGCCCACCAGGGCGACGGAGCCCGCCGGCTTGTCCGCGACCTCTTCGACCGAGGGCGCGTTGGCCAGCAGCTTGACCAGCTCCGCGTTGGCGCGAACGAAGGCAGCCGACGGGTTGTCCGCGTCGAAGCGCAGGGCGAGCGGGACCGGCTTTTCGGGCGCTATCTGGAATTCGGGACGGAAGGCGCGCGCCATCGAAACGAGCGAACGGAGCTGCTCGAAGTCGCGGTCGAGGTCCTCGTCGCGGCGCACGTCGTCGGCCGCCGGGTAGTCCTGGACGATCAGCATGCCGCGCCGGTTCGGCAGCATGCGGTAGATCTCCTCGGTGACGAAGGGCAGGAGCGGATGCAGCAGGCGGAGCGACTCCTCGAGCACCTCGAGGAGCAGGGTCGCGGCGCGGTCCTTCTCGGCCGCGTCCTCGCCGCGGAAGCTCAGCTTGGTAGCCTCGATGTACCAGTCGCAGAAGTCGTCCCAGAAGAAGGAGAACGCGGCCTGCGCGGCGTCGTTGTAACGATACTCGGCGTAAGCCGCACGGCTGGCGCGCGTCGCGCCGTCGAGGCGGTGGAAGATCCAGCGGTCGAGCGGGGTGCGGCCTGCCGTTCCCGCGGGAAGGAGCTCGCGGCCCTCGAGGTTGCCGAGCAGGTAGCGGCTGGCGTTCCAGACCTTGTTCGCGAAGCGCGAGCCGAGGCGGAAGCTTTCCCTGTCGATGAGGATGTCCTGGCCGGCCGCGCAGTTGTACGCCAGAGTGAAGCGCATGGCGTCGGCGCCGTACTCGTCGACGATCTCGAGGGGGTCGATGCCGTTCCCCAGGCTCTTCGACATCTTGCGGCCCTGCTTGTCGCGCACGAGGCCATGGATGTAGACGTCCTTGAAGGGGGCGCGCTCGGTGAATTCCTCGCCGGCCATGATCATGCGCGCGACCCAGAAGAAGATGATGTCGTACGCGGTGATCAGGGTCGAGGTCGGATAGTACTTGCGGAAGTCGGCCGTGTCCTTCGGCCAGCCCAGGGTGCTGAAGGGCCAGAGCCAGCTCGAGAACCAGGTGTCGAGCACGTCGGGGTCCTGGCGGAGCTCGGTCGACTTGCACTTCGGGCAGATGGTCGGCTCCTCGCGCTCCACCATGACGTAGCCGCAGTGGTCGCAGTACCACACCGGGATGCGGTGTCCCCACCAGAGCTGGCGGCTTACGCACCAGTCGCGGATGCCCTCCATCCAGCGCTGGTAGGTGTTCTCCCACTTGCGCGGATAGAATTTGACGTCTCCGTCGGACCAGGCCTTGAGCGCCTTTTCGGCGAGCGGCTTCATCTTGACGAACCACTGCTCGGAAAGGTGGGGCTCGATGACGGTGTTGCAGCGGTAGCAGTGTCCCACCGCGTGCGTGATGGCCTTGTCGCCCGCGAGCAGGCCCGCGGTTTCGAGGTCGGCGAGCACCGCCTTGCGCGCTTCGGCCACCTTCATGCCGCGGTACTTGTCCGGAATGTCGCCGGACATGAGGCCCTTGGAGTCGATGACCTGGGGCTTGGGAAGATCGTGGCGGGCGGCCACGGCGAAGTCGTTGGGGTCGTGGGCGGGCGTAATTTTCACGACGCCCGTGCCGAACTCGCGGTCGACCATGGCGTCGGCCACGATCGGTATCAGCCGGTCCGCGAGCGGCAGGCGCACGCGCTTGCCGTGCAGGTGGAGGTAGCGCGGATCCTCCGGATGCACCGCGACCGCGGTGTCGCCGAGCAGGGTCTCGGGGCGCGTCGTGGCCAGTTCGAGGAAGCCGGAGCCGTCCTCGAGCGGATACTTGATGTTCCAGAGCTTGCCCGCCTCGTCCGAGTGCTCGACCTCGTCGTCGGCCAGCGCGGTCCCGCAGGACACGCACCAGTTCACCAGGTACTTGCCCCGGTAAACCAGCCCGCGTTCGTACAAGGTGACGAACACCTCGCGCACGGCCTTCGACAGGCCTTCGTCGAGGGTGAAGCGCTCGCGGCTCCAGTCGACCGAGGCGCCGATCTTGGCCAGCTGCTCGCGGATGATGGCCTTGTGCTCCTCGGAAACCTTGCGGGTGAGCTCGACGAAGTCATCGCGGGCGAAGTCGTGGCGGCTCTTGCCTTCCTTCTTCAGCTTCTTCTCGACGACGTTCTGCGTCGCGATGCCCGCGTGGTCGGTGCCGGGCACCCAGAGCGTGGGGCGGCCGTCCATGCGGTGGAAGCGCACGACGATATCCTGCAACGAAAGGTTGAGGCCGTGGCCGATATGGAGGATGCCGGTGACGTTGGGCGGCGGGATGACGATGACGAAGGGCTTGCGGCCGGCCTTTCCGGCGGGCTGGAAGGCAAGCGAGGATTTCCACTCCCCGTACACGCGATTCTCGAAATCCTTGGGTGCGTAGGCTTTGGGCAGCTCGATGGCCTTCATGGGAAGCGCTCCGTCGTCGGGGTGGGCGCGTCGCGGACAGGTTTCGCAAAAGGTCCGCGGATCGCGCCGTTCCGCGCAGTCTAGCAGAGAACGCCGTGAAATTCCACGGGCGGGCGGAAATGCGCTTATACTGTCGTCCATGGCTTTCGAAATTCCCCGCGTCGATCCCCTGCCCTTCCGGGTCGCTGTCATCGGAGGCGGCGGAACGGGCGCCGCCCTGGCTTGGGACCTCGCCCTGCGCGGCTTCCGCGTCGTCATCTTCGAGCGTGGCGAGTTCCTCTCCGGCACGACGGGCCGCCACCACGGCCAGCTGCATTCCGGCGCGCGCTACGCCTCAGGCGATCCGGAAATCGCCCGCGAGTGCATGGCCGAGACCCTGGCCCTGCGCCGCCTCGTGCCCGACGCCATCGAATACAACGGAGGCCTCTTCGTCGCGCTCGATGGGGAGGAAGCCGCCTACGGCGGACGCTTCGCCGAAGCCTGCGCCGAAGCGGGCATTCCGGCCCGCGAAGTCTCGCCCGCGCGAGCGCGGGAACTCGAGCCGGGCCTGTCGTCGAGGGTGGAGCGCGCCTTCCTGGTTCCGGACGGCACTTTCGACGCCTGGCGCGTGCCGGCCGCCTTCCTCGCGGGCGCGCGCGAACTCGGCGCGGAGCTGCGGCCCTGGACCGGTGTTGTCGGCTTCGACGCGACGGACGGCCGCGTCACGGCGGCGCGTGTCCGCGACCGGGCGCGCGCCGCCGCCGAGAATCGGATCGAGGCTGACTGCTTCGTGATCGCCTGCGGGGCCTGGGGCGGGACAGTCGGCGCGCTCGCCGGGCTCGAGGTGCCCGTCACGCCGGCGGCCGGTTCCATGCTGGCCGTGAAGGGGCGCCTCTGCGACATGGTGATCTCGCGGCTCCGTCCCCCCGGCGACGGCGACATCCTGGTGCCGCAGCGCGGGCTCTCCATCATCGGCTCGACGCAGCGGCTCGTCGAATCGCCGGACGCCCTGTTGCCCACGGACGAGGAGATCGCGTTCCTCCGTCAATCCGGCGCCGCGCTCGCGCCGGCCTTCGCCGACGCCGAAATCGACTCGGCCTGGTGCGCGGCGAGGCCGCTCTTCGGCTCCGCCCTCGACGAGGCGGCGGGCCGCGCCGCGAGTCGCGACTTCGCGGTCCTCGACCACGAGACCGACGGCATGGCGGGAATCGCCAGCGTGGTGGGCGGCAAAGCCACAACCTTGCGCGTCATGGCCGAAAAGGCCGCAGACCTGGTCTGCCGGAAGCTGGGCGTCGAGCGGAGCTGCCGCACGCTCGAAACCGCGCCGCCTTCATGGCGCGACCTGTACCGCGGGAGGGCGCCGTGATCGCGAAGCTGTCGGTGGCGCGGGGCGACGGGCGCGTCGAGCTCGAGGTGGAGGCGCCCGAGTGGGCGACGGTGCTGGACGCGCTCGAAATCGCCACGTCGAAGAAAGGAACCACGGAGGCACGGAGGCACGGAGGTAGAGAGAAAGAGGGAGAAGGACAAAAGGGAAAAGAAGAGAAAGGCACCGGAAGCGGACGTGAATGGAACGATGTGGATGTCCTTTACCGGCATTCGTGCCACCATGGGTCCTGCGGGGTGTGCGGGGCCTTGGTGAACGGCAGGCCCGCTCTCATGTGCCGCACTCCGCTCCGGGAACTGCCATCGGGCGTCGTGCGGCTCGACCCCTTGCCCTACGCCACAGTGATCGCCGACCTGGCGGTGGAACCCGGTCCCCTCTTCGACTCCTTGCCCGGATTCGGCTATCTGCGCCCGCCCGCCCGCGAGGAGCTTCCGCCCGTGCCCGATCCTGCCCCGCTTCCGGGCGCCCCGGCGGAACGGCCGCGCGAACGCTTCGAGGACTGCATCGAGTGCGGGCTCTGCCTGGCTGCCTGCCCGGTGCTCGTGCCGGAAGGAGCCGAAGGGAGCGATGAAGCGCCGGACGCGCGCCGTCCCTTCGTCGGCCCGGCCGCGCTCGCCATGGCCCGGCGCGAGCTGGCGAAAAAAGGCCCGCTCTCCGGCCCGGCGCGAACGCTTGCCGCAGCGCCGGACGGCGTCGCGGCCTGCGACCGGGCCTTCGAGTGCTCGCGGGTTTGTCCCCGCGGCGTGGCGCCGGGCCGCTTGATCGAGGAGCTCAGGCGGGGAACCTGATCCGCGCGGCCGCCGGCGGAAACGAGCGGCAGGCTTTACCGCTTCTTCCTCTTCCCGAAGTACTCCGCCTCACGCCGCGACAGGACGATCTGCGTCCCGCCGCCCTCGGTGACCATGAGATCCTCGAGCTCGGCCATGGTGCCGAGCAGCTCGATCTCGGCACCGTCGCGACGTCGTCCGGCCAGTGCGCCGTAGTACGAGGCGATCTCCGGTTGGATGGGCCCCGAGAACACTTTGAGGATGCGGGTCCGCTCGGCCTCGTCCAGCAGGTAATCCGGCGCGGAGATGGCGCAGAACGAACGCTCCTCGCCGAAATCGTAGGAAATCCTGACGCGACGCGAACCGCGCAGGTAGAGGTATTTTGCGAGCTCGTCGCCGCAGCGCATCAGCTGGGTCGCGTCAAGGTTCATGGCGCCTCCGTTCCCTGATCCAGTCGAGCATGGGCACCATGATGCCGGCGACCATGCCCCCCGAGAAGCCGTTGTTGTAGAGGTCGAGGCCACCGTGCAGATGACCGACATTGTGGACGAGCGTCAGGTGCAGCAGCCCTGCGATGAAGCCGGCGACGGGGCCATAGGCGCCCGCGATCGGGGCGAGCGTGGCCGAGAACAGCAGGGCTAGCTGGCTTCCGGGAGCTTCGAGTCCGTAAGGGGTCAGGCTCGCCGCGGCCATGACGCCGAGCATGGGCGGCAGGGCGTTCAAGGGATGCTTGCCGAAGGCCGAGAAGCCCACCAGGGTAAAGATGCCGCCTACCACGGGTCCGTTCCAGTCGCAGCCGGCCGCGAGCGCCAGAAGGCTTCCCGTAAAGCCCATGAGACCCATGTTGAGCAGGGTGGCGCCTATGCCGAAGGATCTCGGATAGTCGCTGACCAGGCGCCCGCTCGTGCGGAGCAGGTCGAGCAGGTTGGGCAGCGCGTCCTCGTCCTCCACCAAACCGATCACGATCATCGACGCGAAGTAGAGCGCGAGAAAGGGAAGGATCTCGTCCGGACCGTTTTCGGCCCAGGCGAAGCCGCCCGAGAGCGGCACATTGAAGGCGCGGAGCGCCGACATCGTCACCGTCCCGACGAATCCGGCCGCGAAGCCTATGTTGTAAAGGTTGTACCCGCGGGTGAAGTCCAGGGCCCCCCGCGCGACGGGCGTCAGGAAGAAGCCGGCCGCCAGGCCGGCGACCACTCCGGCGAGCAGGTTCCAGGGCGAAGCGATGCCGATGCCGAAGGCGAACTCCGAGACGATCGGCGCAAGGGCGGTGCCGAAAAGGGCGACGATGATGTTGTCCTTGAACGGCCGCCGCTCGACCCAGGTGAAGATCATGACGCCGACGACGATCGGCCAGACGTTGAAGGGATTCTTCCCGAAAAGCGAAAATCCCGCGACCGTGAAAATCGCGGCGAGCGCCGGTCCGGAAATGAGGACGCCGGTGACGCGGAGGAGACCCCAGGCCGCCAGGGCCAATAGCCCGGCGTTGACGAAGGCCGGTCCGAGGCCGGCGAGCGCGACGTAGTCGTTGATCAGGATGTCCGGTTCGCGGACGATAACCAGGAGCCCGCGCCAGACTACCGTCGGGTCGAAGCCCGATTTCCAGAACCCGAAACCGAGCAGGGCCAGGACGAAGCTGAGCGTCGCCCGGTTGATTATCTTCGCGTCGGCGTCGATGCCGCCCGCGGCGCGGCGTATCCTGAATCGCGCTGCATCCATGGCGCAGATTATGCGGCGGGCGCGGCGGGCGCGCAAACGAAAACGCGCGACGCGAGGATCGGCGTCTCTACAGGTTCTCGAGGAAACGGAGCAGGATGCGCTTCCAGAGCGCGGGATCCTCGGCCATCACCGAGTGTCCGACGCCCTCCAGGATTTCCAGGCTCGCGTTCGGAAAGGCGGCGACCGTCTCGCGGGCCATGGCCTCGGTGACGATGAGGTCCTTTCGTCCCCAGACCACCAAGACCGGGTTCGCGTAACCCGAGAGCTTCCCGCGCAGGTCGAAGCGCGAAAGCGCCTCGGCGTTTCCGATCCAGGCGGGGGCGGCCATGAGCTTCGCGTCTTCCACGAGGGCGGCAAACCAGGCTTCGTCCGTCATGGCGGGCACCACTGCCTTGAGCGCCATGGACAGCACCGCGGGATTCGCGCGCATCATCTCGATGGCCGGATGGCGCTCGGCGGGCGTCACGAGTCCGGAAGGCGCGGCCGAATCCACGAGCACGAGGGCGCGCGCCAGCTCGGGCCGCTTCGCGACGAGGGCCTGGGCCACGGCTCCTCCGAGCGAGTGGCCGACCAGCACGGGCCGGTCCAGCTTCATGGCTTCGATGAAGGCGGCCAGGTAATCCGCGTAGGTTTCAAGCCTGGCGTTTTCCGGCGCGAAGCCGGGCACCGGGCCCGAGCGGCCGAAGTTCGGCAGGTCGAGCGCCACGGTCCTGCAGCCCGGCAGTTCCATGGAGTCGCGCCACCAGAGGCTCGAACCCGTGTTGCCGTGCAGGAACAGTACGGGTACGCCCGCCCCCGCCGCGACGTAGAAAATCGGGAGACCCGAAACCAGGATCGTGTTGCCGTCCATGCGTCGCCTCCGTTTGTCTTTCTTATCCGACGTCGTCCAGGAAATCGAGCGCCAGGCGCGAAACCTCGTCGGGTTTTTCGACGACCACCGCGTGGCCCGCGCCGGAAATCTCGGCGTAGCGCGCGCCGCGTATGCCTTCGACCATGACGCGCGCGTAGCGCGGTCCCTTCAGGATGTCCAGCTCCGCCGCCACGACCAGGGTCGGGCAGGCGACCTTCCCCAGATCGTTCCGGAGCTCGATTGCGAGGAAGGCGTCGCAGAGCTCGATGAAAGCTTCGTACCACGAAACGGGCAGCGATGCCATGGCCGCTTCGCGCGACGCCACCGCGACCGCGTTCGCGTCGAGCCACGCGGAGGAATAGTTCCAGGGCAGGATGGTCCGGTAGAAGAGCGAGGGACCCGCCGACGCCGCGCGCTTCCACGAATCCACGGCGGCCCGCAGCACCGAGTCCGCCTCGCAGACGCCGTCGACCATGCACAGGCTCGCGCTCCGCTCCGGGAAGTCGCGCGCGAAGGCGAGCGCCACCTCGGCGCCGTACGAAGTGCCGAGCAGGTGAACCCTCCCCCCGATTCCGAGCGCGTCGAGCAGAGCCGCCAGGTCGCGCGCGTGCATTTCGAGCGAGTACGGTCCCGCGCCCTTGTCGGACAGGAGCTGGCCCCTGAAATCATGGCAAAGCACGCGGAAACCCGCCGCCGCCAGCGCGGCGGCGACGGGCTTCCAGTGCGCGATCGACATGGCGATGCCGTTGAGGAGGACGACAGTCCCCTTCACGTCCGCTCCCGAGAGCTCGTACGCGAGCTCGACGCCGCCCGAGTCGATCCTGTCCATCGTCAGATTCCCAGATAGGCCGAGACGACGTGCGGGTTCTTCGCCAGACCCGCCGCGGTATCCTCGAGCGCGACCGCGCCGTTCTCCAGCACGTAGCCGCGGTCGATGGCCTTGAGGCTCTCGCGCACGTTCTGTTCCGTGACCAGGATGGCCACGTCCTTCTTGAGCAGGGCAAGACGCTCGAAGACCTCCGCAACGATCGAAGGCTGGAGGCCCAGCGAGGGTTCGTCGAGGATGAGGAGCAGCGGGTTGGCCATCAGCGCGCGGCCGATGGCCACCATGCGCTGCTGGCCGCCGGACATGGTGCCGACATACTGCCTGAGCCGCTCCTTGAGGATGGGGAAGAGCTCCACCACCATGTCGAGCTGGCGCTTCGCGATGCCGGCGGCGCGCGGCACCCAGGCGGCGCCGAGCTCGAGATTGTCCGCCACGCTCATGCCCGGGAAGAGCTCGCGTTCCTGCGGCACCAGGGCGATGCCGGAACGCGCCACCAGGTGCGTGGCCTTTCCGCCGATCTCCAACCCGTCGAATTTCACCGAGCCGGACCATGGCTTCTGCATGCCCATGATCGTGTTGATGAGCGTGGTCTTGCCGGCGCCGTTCGGCCCGAAGAGCCCGACGGATTCCTTGCCGACCTTCAGGTCGACGCCGAAGAGCACCTTGAGCTTTCCGTAGCCGGTCTCGAGCCTGTCGATGTCGAGTATCATGCGGCGCCTCCGAGGTACGCTTCGATGACGCGCGGGTTCTTCGACACTTGCTCGTAGGGGCCTTCGGCGATCAATTCGCCGGCTTCGAGCACGATGACCCGGTGCGTGAGTTCCTTGATGACGCCCATGACGTGCTCCACGACGCCGACCGCAAGCTTCCGCTCGCGCGCTATCGTCTGCACCTGCGCGATCAGTTCGCGGGTCTCGTCGGCGTTGAGGCCGGCCATCACCTCGTCGAGAAAGAGCACCTCCGGCTCGTTGGCCAGGGCGCGCGCGATCTCCATCTTCTTTATCTCGAGTATGGTCAACCGCGAAGTGTCGCGGTCGAGCCCGGACAGCCCGAGCGATTCGCAGAGCCCGGCGGCCTTGGCCCGCGCTGTCTTGAGGCCATGCCTCCGGGCGAAGATCGAACCGACCATGACGTTCTCGATCAAGGAAAGGTTCTCGAGCGGGTGGATCAGCTGGTAGGTGCGGGCGATGCCCAGGCGGGCGCGCTCGTGGGCCGGCATGTAGGTGACGTCGCGTCCCTTGTACTCGACCCTGCCGGAGCTCGGCATGATGATGCCCGACACCAGGTTGATGAAAGTCGTCTTGCCCGCGCCGTTCGGTCCTATGATGCCGAGTATCTCCCCTTCATCCATGGAGAACGACACGTCGTTGACCGCGACGAGACCGAGGAAGGCGCGGGTCAGGTGTTCGGTTTTGAGCTTGGTCATTCGGCCCTCCCCTCGGCGCGGCGCAGGCCCTTCCGGGCCAGGCCGTAGAGTCCCTGCGGCATGAAGAGAATGACGACGACGATGATGACGCCGTACACCACCAGGTGTCCGTAGGGCAGGCGCAGCTTGAGCCACTCGGAGGAAAGCCCGAGCAGGATGGCTCCGAACACCGGCCCGATTGTGCTGTGGATGCCTCCGAGCAGCGCGATGGCCAGGGGAAGCAAGGTGAAGTTCGCGTCGAAGACGCTGTCCGGCGTCGCGAAGCCGTAGGACTGCACGTAGATGCCGCCGAGCAGGCCCTGGATCGCCGAGGTGATGACGAAGGTGGCGAGCAGCCAGCGGAAAATGTCGACGCCGCTCGATCGCGCCGCCGTCTCGTTGTTGCGGATGGCGGTGAGCGCGAAATGGAACTTGGACTTCTCGAACCACCACGAGGCGCCGAGAGCCACGGCGAGTCCGCCGAGCGTGAGCCAGTAGAGGGCCGCGGCCGATCCGCCGAGCATGACGCCGTCCAGCACCACGCCCTCGGGACCGCCCGTGAAGTCGTGGAGGTTGTGGATGACGATGCGGAAAATCTCAGCGAGCGCGAGCGTCACGATGGAAAAGTACATGGCGCGCAGGCGCAGGATCAGGAAGCCGATGAGCAGGGCGGCGGCGCCCGCGAATACCGGCGCGAACGCGAGGCTGAGCCAGTCGCCCATTCCCGCGCGGAGCACTCCGAGCGCGGTGGCGTAGGCGCCGAGGCCGAAGAGGCCGGCGATGCCGAAGCTGATCTGCCCCGAGCGCAGGAGCATGTCCCAGGTGAGGGCCAGGGCCATGTACATGATCACGTTGCGGGCGACCTGGAGCGGATAGGCGCCGGCGAAGGCGGGCAAGGACACCGCGAGGGCGCCTGCCGCGAAAGCGAGCGCGCGAAGGAGGTTCCTGTTCACGACTTCCTCCATTTGAGCGTGCGCCCCAGGATCACCGCGATGATCAGCACGAAGAAAACGATGTCCGCCCAGCCCCGCGTGGCGCGGAACGCGCGGAGCAGGCTTTCGGCGATGCCGAGCAGGATCGCTGAGCCGAGGATGCCGGGAATGTTGCCGATGCCCGCCATCGCGACGAGGCTGAAGCTCTTCATGGTGAAGGGGCTCCCGACCGCGGGGAATATGGCCGAGCGCGTCAGGAACAGCGCGCCCATGCCGCCCACCAGCGCGGCGGCAATGGCGAACACGATGCCGTAGGTGCGGTCCACGTCGATGCCGACGATCGCCGCGCCTTTCGGGTTCTGTCCGACGGCGAGGGCCGCCTTGCCGAGCGTGGTGCGGGTCAGGAAGAGCTTGAGGCCGTACGCCATGGCCGCCGCTACCGCGACGAAGACGAACTGCCAGACGCCGAACGAGGTCTCGCCGATCGTGACCGACGCGGACACGTAGTCGAGCGATATTTTCCTGGTCTGCGAGGTGAAAAACAGGTTGACCAGCTGGCTGAACATGATGCCGAGGCCGAAGGTCAGGATGAGCTGGTTGAGTTCCGGCGCCTTGAGTGCGCGCCTGATGGTGAGCTTGTATACGACCCAGCCGAACGCGGCGGTGACCGCGGCCGCGGGAAGCACGGCGATGAGGGGATCCATGCCGGTGGCCCGACACGCGAAATAAGTGGCGTACGCCGCGATCATCATGAACTCGCCGTGCGCCAGGTTCACGATGTGGACGATGCCGAGGACGAGGCCCATGGGGATCGCGATCGCCGCGTAGAGGCCGGCTTGCTGGACGCCGTAAATCAGGACCGTCGGTTTCCAGATCGCCACCAGGATCGCGGCCGCGAGGCCGAGGACGACGAGGATCGTCGTGCGACGTTTCGTTGCCATCTTGCTGCCTTTATGGTCGGTGATGACGCCGCCGCCGGGTCTAAACCCCGGCGGCGGCCCGCGTAGTCGCGGGAACGGCGCGCGCCGCGCCGCCGCCCCGCGACACTCCGGGTCGGCTCCCTACCAAGCGGGGAAGGGATGGACCGGAGACTCGGTGGCCGCTTCGAACGGCCAGATGACCTCCTGCCGTCCGTTCTGCCACTGGAGGATCTTCTGCCGCCGGATGCCCTGGTAGGGAATCACGTTCGACTTGGAGAAGGAGATCGTCTCGCCGAGGGGCGAGTCGTAGCTCGTGGCCGCGAGGGCGGAGATGAGCGCCGCCTTCTCGGTGGTCTTGGCCGCCGAGATGGCCTCCGCGACGATGTAGATGGCCGAGTAGGAAAGCGGAGCGAAATAGGTGGCCGGCTCTTCCTTGAACTTCGCGACGAAGCCGTCGTAGAACTTCTTCGACGCGACATTGGTGTCGTTCATCGACGGGGCCCACATGCCGTACAGCATGACGTTCTCCGCGAGCTTGGACTTGCCGAAATCGGCCGGCCATCCGGGAGGCGCCCCGAGATAGACGCCGGGGTTGAATTTCATGGCCTTGGCCTGCTCGAGCATCGGAAGCGCGTCCGCGTCGTAACCGGCCCACAGGAACAGGTCGGGGCCGAACTTCTTGGCCGCCTCGAGCACGGAGGCGTAGTCGCCGCCGCCGAGGGCCGCGCTCTTGAAGGGCGCGCCGTCGATGACGTAGCCGCCGCCGCCGAAGAGCACCTTGGTGGCGTCCCACGAAGCCTTGCCGAAGGCTCCCTCCTCGTAGGCGAGGAAGAGCTTCTCGATCTTGATGTCCGGGAACTTCTCCTGGATCGCGGCCCAGCCCTCGGCGTAGCTCGCGCCCTGGTTGTAGTCCCAGGGGTGCAGGTGGAAGTACCAGGAAGCGTCACCGCCGAGCGCGTTCTCGACGGTGTAGCTCGCCGCGCCCGTCGAGACGACCGGCAGGCCGTACTTCTTGAAGGCGGGAATCTTGCCGAGTTCGGCGCCGGAGGCCATGCCGCCGACCAGCACCTCGACGCCGTCCACCGTCACGAGTTTCTCGACGGCAGCCGCGGCCTTGTCGGCCTTGAGCTCGTCGTCGACCACCACAAGCTCGAGCAGCTTCTTGCCGCCGTCGACCATGACGCCGCCCGCCGCGTTGATTTCCTCGATCGCGAGCTGGGCGGCCATGCTGCCCTGCCTGCCGGTGATGTCGCCGAGCGGCCAGATGCCGCCGATCTTGATGGTGCCCACGGGCTTCTTCTCGCATCCGGTCATCGCGAGCGTCCCGATCACGAGCAGGGCGATCGCCAGAATAGCGAACCCTTTCTTCATCGCTGGCCTCCTCTATCATCACGGACGCGTACGCGCCCGCGCTTTCCCTTGCGCGGGATCCGGCGCGCAACGCCGGATCCATGAAACGGTCTTATCCTTCGGAGTACGGCCCCCACTGTATGACCGTGGAGGCCCACACGAAGCCCAGGCCCGCGCCGACGAAAACGACGGTGTCCCCGTCCTTGACCTTGCCCGCCTTAAGGCCTAGCTCCAGCGAAAGCACCTGGTCGTTCTGGCCGATATGGCCGTACTCGTCGAGGTAAGTGCTCTGCCCGGGCGACAGGCCGAGCTCGGCGAGCGCGGCGTCATGGGCGCTTTTCTTGAAGTGCAGGATGGCGAGGTAGTCGATGCCGCCTTGCTCGGACTTTCCGGAGCGCCTGAGGGCCTCGCGGATGACCGCGTAGAAATTCGGCATCGTCTTCTCGCCGAGCTTGGCCTTGAAGGTCGGCTCGTCGGGAACGATGAAATGCGCCTTGGCCTCGTCGCCGGGCTTCGGGGGCCAGGCCTTCGCGCCGAGGGTGGGCACGACGCAGAGCTCCGAGAAGGACCCGTCGCCACGGAAGGCGCTGGCGAGCACGGCGTTCCTTCCCGCGTTCTTCCGCAGGACGAGGGCGGCGCCGCCGGAGCCGATGTCCATCATGAAACGGGTGCTCGGCTCCGCCAGATCGATGAGGTCGTTGTTGCGGTAACCGGAGACAAGGAGAACGGTCGAAAGGTCGTCGCGGGCCAGCATGAGGCTTTTGGCCACGTCGAGGGCCGCCATCATGGAACCGCACATGGCCTCCATATCGAAGCTCCAGGCGTTCGCGGCCCCGATCTTCTCCGAAACGTACAGGCCGGCCAGCCAGCAGGGGTAGTCCTTGTGCTGGGCGCCGCACCAGATGACCAGGTCGACCCCGCTCCCCTCGACGCCCGCGTCCGCGAGCGCGACGCGGGCGGCCCGGAGTCCCATCTCGGCGGTCGTGTCCCCGGGACCGGCTACCGGCTTGCGCTTGACCCCGAATTTGAGGGCGATGACGTCCTCGGGCACTCCGGTGGCCGTTGCAAGGTCCGAGGCTGAAAGGAAGGCCGACGGCAACCAGGTGCCATGGCCGATGATCCCCACGTGCATAGTCGCTCCAAAGGCATGAATCATCTCTCAACGGTAGCATTGTCCGCTTTCCCTGATCCGTCAAGCAGAAAAACATAAAGACACCACAGAGGCACGGAGACAGGGAGGGGGAATGGAGAGGAATCGGACACTAGCAACGATGATCCTATGCATCGGCCTTTGCTTTCCATTCTTCCTTCTTCCCTCCCCTCCTCCGTGTCTCCGTGGTTTCATCTTGTCGGTACAGTTCTCCATTGCGCGATCGGGAATCCGGTGCGATACTGGGGTGAACAGTGAATCGTCTCTCATGCCAAAGTACACGGAATTCAAGGAGAACGAATGCCGGAAGCAGGAGCTCCCAAGGCTTCGCCCGTCGACACCCCTCCGACCGGAGAGAAGCTCGAGCGCGCGGCCCAGAAGCTGTTCGCGAGCCGTTGGTACGCGACCGTCTCCGTCGCGGAAATCTGCCGCGAGGCGGGCGTCTCGAACGGCATCTTCTATAGATACTTCCGCAACAAGGAGGAGCTGTTCCGCAAGCTCCTCGGGCGCATACTCGCCTCGATCGAAGAGGCGCTCCGCGGCGTCGCGGGCGACGGGCTCCATGGTCGCCTCGAGAATTTCGTCGGCAGGCTCACCGGATACACGAGATCAAATCCCGACCTGATCGCGATCTTCCGCGAAGGCCAGTACCGCTTCTTCGACTACGAGCGCTCGCTGATCGAAATCTACCGCAACGCCCTCTCGACGGCGCTCGGAAGGCGTTGCGGGATGGCCGACTACCTGTTCGCGCTCGGAGGGGTGCGCTTCGCGAGCATACGACGCGCCCTGCAGGGCATCGACCTCGACACCTCCGAACTCGTCCGCATTCTCGAACACGGCGCCTTCCCGGGCATGGGCTTCGACCCCGCCCGGGTCTTCGAAATCGAGGTAAAGCCTCCATCGATCGTCGCGGCGCCAGCCACGAGGGAGCGCCTTCTGCAAGCCGGCAAACGGCTGTTCGGCGAGAAGGGCTACCATGAAACCGCCATCCACGAAATAACGGACGCCGCCAAGCTGGCGGTCGGCTCTTTCTACCTGCACTTCCCCTCGAAGGAAGCCTTCTACGCGGAACTGATCCGCCTTGTGGGCCATGAGGTCCGTCGCTTCATCTCGACGAACCTGTCCTCAGGGCTCAACGAACTCGAGCGGGAGCTGCAGGGTGTGTGGCTCTTCTCCATATTCCTGTCGATCGACCGCTGGTGCTACAGCGTGGTCCGCGAGGCGGAGTTCGTCCTTCCGGCCGAGGTCAAAGCCTATTACGACGCGTTCGAAGCGGGTTACCGCCGTCACCCGGAATCCGGAACCCCCGGGGCGCGCGACCCCGTATCGGCAGCGCGAGTCAATTTCCTGCTCGGCATCTCCCACTATTTCGGACTGGAAATCGTTTTCGACCACTCGCCGGGGAACGCCCGGGCGCTCATAGAGGAAATCGGTCTCAGGCTGGCGGCCGGCTTCGATCCCCTTCGAGCCGGCGACGACTGAACCGTGGCGGTCCCTCGCGGGGTCCAGGTCCACAAGAAAGCGGAGCGCCCCCGCGGCACGGGCGCTCCGCTCGCAAGGAGACGAAGATGGCAAAGGCGCGCATAGCGGGCACCGGGATCTACGTTCCGGGCGAGCCGATAGGGAACGAGGAGCTCAAGATCCTCGCGGGCATCGAGTTCGACGCGCCCAGGCTCGAAGAGAAGGTCGGCATCCGGACGCGGCACGCCGCGCGCCTCCGCGGCATCGACGAGAGCACCGCCGATTTCGCCGAGAAGGCCGCGCGAGCGGCTATCGCTGACGCGGGCATCGATCCCCTCGACATCGGCCTGTTCATTGTAGGAACCGACACGCCCGAATACGTGTCGCCCGCCACGGCCATCCTGGTGCAGGGACGCGTGCAGGGCGGACAGCGCGACTCGGGCGCTTTCGACGTGGCCGCGTCCTGCGCGAGCTTCACGACCGCGCTGGACGCGGCCGCGCGCATGATCTCCGGCGACGCCAGCCTCCGTTACGCCGTGGTGGTCGGCGTCTACGACATGCCCGCGCATGTCAGGCCCGGCGACGCCTTCGGCTGGTCCATCTTCGCGGACGGCGCGGGCGCCGTGGTGCTCGAGCGCGTAGAGGACGACTCCGCGTCGGGATACGTCACGGGCCACATGGTGGCCGACGGGACCCAGTGGAACTATGTCGGCGTCTACGCAGGCGGGACGCGGAAGCCCGTTACGAAGGAACTGCTCGACTCGGGGCAGTACGGGCTCGAGCTGTTGCAGCGGCTGCCCGGCGACCGCAACGTCAAGCTCTGGCCGCCCATCGTGCGCGCGCTGTGCGCGAAAGGCGGGGTGCCGCTCGACAGGATCGCCGCATTCGTGTTCACCCAGATCAACAAGTCGGTGATCGAACAGGTGATGGACGAGCTCGGCAGCCCGCGCGAGCTCGCGCCCATGGTCATGGACAGGTACGGCTACACGGGCTCAGGCTGCGTGCCGATGGCCTTCCACCACGCGGTCAAGGACGGTCGGATAAAGCGCGGCGACGCGGTGGTGTTCTGCGCGTCCGGGGCCGGCCTCGCGGTGGCGGCGAACCTGCTTGTTTACTGAATATCAGAAGAAACCACAGAGGCACGGAGACAAGAGGGAGAATAAGAGAAGGAACAAAATAGAAGATTCGGAACAGCGATAAAATGCGATGTGAAGCGGGTTCAGGCGAGGCAATAGAAATCAAGAGCGGGAGGAAGGATATGTCGAGGTGGGATGACGAATACAGGTCGCGCGTGAGGACGATCGACGAGGCGATCAGTTGCATCGAGTCGGGTTTCGACGTGGTGGTCGGGCAGTGCGCGAGCGAGCCCCAGGGCACCATGGCCCGCTTGCACACGCTCGCGCCGG
This sequence comes from Spirochaetales bacterium, assembly GCA_016926955.1. Lineage (GTDB taxonomy): Bacteria > Spirochaetota > Spirochaetia > Treponematales > UBA12059 > JAFGNN01. Next base: position 18,251 of record JAFGNN010000075.1, read on the forward strand.
CGGTGCGCGATGTCCGGGTATTCTCGGTGCTTACCCTCAAGCCCTATGACTTCTACATGAAACCGGAGATGCAAGGCCATTTCGAACTGGCGAGCTGGTTCCACGCGCCGGGCTCGCGCGCGGCCCTCAAGGCAGGCACGGGTACGGTCACTTTCGTGCCGAACATGCTGCACCGCGCGGCGAGCGACCGCATCCACGCCCGGCCGCCCGAGGTTTTCATCGGCACCTGCACGCCGCCGGACAAGCACGGCTTCGTCTCGCTCTCGCTCGGCATCACCTACGAGAAGGACATACTCGAGAAAGCCCGCCACGTGATCCTCGAGGTGAACCCGAGGCTCCCGCGGACGCTGGGCGATACGCACCTCCACGTGTCGCGGGTCACCTATTTCGTCGAACACGAGCAGGAAGTGCCGTCCCTTCCCTCGCCGGAGCCTTCCGCCGTCGACCTCCGCATCGGATCGTACATCGCGGACCTGATCGAGGACGGTTCGACCATCCAGCTCGGCATCGGCGGCATCCCGAACGCCGCCGCGCTCGCGCTCAAGGGCAAGAAGGACCTGGGCGTGCACACCGAGATGTTCGTCGACTCCATGATGGAGCTCTACGAGCTGGGCGTGATCACGAACTCGCGCAAGGCGCTCAAGAAGGACAAGTTCATCGCCACCTTCGCCTTCGGCAGCCGCAGGCTCTACGACTGGCTCGACGACAACGTCGCGGTCGAATTCCAGCGCGGCTCCTGGGTGAACGATCCGGGGGTGGTCGCCCGGAACTCGCGCATGGTCTCCATAAACACCTGCCTTTCGGTCGATTTCACGGGTCAGGTGGCCAGCGAATCCATCGGCACGAGCCAGTATTCCGGCACGGGCGGGCAGTCGGACACGGCGCAGGGGGCGGTGGCGGGCTTCGACGGGCTCGGCAAGTCCATCATCGCCTGCTACGCCACCGCGAAGAACGGAACCCTCAGCACCATAGTCCCGACGCTCGCCGAAGGAAGCGCCGTCACCCTGCACCGCTCTTTCGTCGACCACGTGGTGACGGAATACGGCGTCGCGAAGCTGCGCGGACGCACCGTCAAGGAGCGGACCCAGGCCCTGATAGCCGTGGCCGCGCCCGAATTCCGCGAGGAGCTCAAGGCCAAGGCCCGAGCGCTCGGCTATGCATGACCGGGCGCACGCGGGAATCGGCAAGCGCCGCCGAAGACGTTTTTCATTGACCACGGTCATTGACCGTAGTTTAATGGATGGCAGAGAGGATCCGAGGAGGTTACCGTGAGCATGACCAGCATAGTCGGCGCCTACAACACCAAGTTCGGCAGCTTCGTGCAGAAGAACAGGGAGACCGGCGAGGTCACCGACCTCAAGAGCATCTACGAGCTCTTCATCGAAGCCGGCCGCGGAGCCCTGGCCGACGCGGGCGTCTCCGCGAAGGACGTGGACGGCGTATGGACCGGATCCTGCGCGCCCGGGCTCTTCGCCAACCAGGAGCATATCGGGGCCATCGGCGCGGAAATCGATCCCGAAGGCCTTCGCTTCAAGATGATGACGCGCCTCGAGGCGGCCTGCGCCTCGGGTTCCGTCGCCCTGTACAACGCCGTCTACGCCGTCGAGTCCGGCCGCGCCAGGGTGGCGCTGGTGCTCGGCGTCGAGAAGATGAACCTGCTCAACACCAAGGGCGTCACCCACGCGCTGGCAACCTGCTCGTACTGGCCCGAGGAGGGCGGCACGGGCATGAGCTTCCCCGCCCTGTTCGCCGAATACGCAAAGGGCTACCAAGCGAAGTACGGCCTTTCCGACACCGAGCTCGCGCGCCAGCTTGCCCACGTCGCGGCGCTCTGCTACCGGAACGGCCTCGACAATCCGCTGGCCCACTTCGGCAAGGGCAGCCCCGCGGACAAGCTCCAGCTCGTCACCGCGGAGGCCATCCTCGGCCTTCCCGAGGAGAAGAATCCAATGATCGCCGCGCCGCTCAGGCTCCACGACTGCTCGCTCGTGACCGACGGCGCCGCCGCCCTCGTCGTCATGCGCACCGACGACGCGAAGAAGGCCGGCAAGAAAGCCGTCGAGATCGCGGGCATCGGGCATGTCAACGAGCGGCTTGCCATCAGCGTGCGCCCGAACATGCATGAGCTTATGGCCGGCAAGGAAGCCGCGCGGCGCGCTTTCGCCGAGGCGAAGATGGGCATCGCCGACGTCCAGGTCGCGGAGGTGCACGACTGCTTCACGATCAACCAGATCCTCTGCACCGAGGCGATCGGGCTGTCCAAGGACGGAACGGCCGGACTGGATTACGCCGAAGGCCGTTTCGGGCGCGACGATCCGAAATGCTCGGTCAACCTATCCGGCGGCCTCAAGGCCAAGGGCCATCCGGTCGGCGCAACCGGCGTCTCGATGCACGCATTGCTCTACAAGCAGCTGACCGGGGAGCCCATAGGCGCGACCCGCTCCACCGTCCCCGAAGCGGGCGTCAGCTTGAATGTCGGCGGCAGCGCCGTGACCAATTGCGTGACGGTGCTCAGAAGGGTTAAGTAAGCGCCGTCTACCGGGACGCCGTCACGGCGCTCCTGTCAAATCGCCGAAGTCCATCCGGGCTTCGGCGCCGCGAGCGCTCCGCGCTCGCGCAATTGCGTGACGGTGCTCAGACGGGTTAAGTAAGCGCCGTCTACCGGGACGCCGTCACGGCGCTCCTGTCAAATCGCCGAAGCCCGGATGGGCTTCGGCGCCGCGCCGCGTGAAGCTAGCGTTACCGCAGCCCCAAGATGACGGCGCTGCCCGGACCATCCCGGGTCGTGCCGCTTTCCATGAAGAAGGCCGTCCGCGACGCGCGTGCGGCCTTCTTCGATCCCGGATCGGTACGACGCTTACCAGTCCACCTGGATGTCGCCCGAGGCGGTCTTGATCTCGAGGGCCGGGCCGCCCCCGCCGAGAACGAGCTCGCCGCGTCGCCCCCTCCCGCCTTCCATCTTCAGGTCCCCGGACACGGTTGACCACCGCACGAGCGCGTCGACATCCGATGGCAGATCCACGCTGACGTCTCCCGATACCGTCGAAATCTCGGCTCCCGCGAACCCGCGGGTACAGTCAAGCTCGACAGATCCGGACGAGGCGCCGACCGTCACCGGCCCGCCGGCCCCGGAAACGTCCACATCGCCGGAAATGGCCCGCGCCGCAGCGCGGCCGCCGCACTCCTCGATGCCCACCGAACCGCTCGCCGATTCGCCGGCGGCGTCCCCGCCGACGCGTTCGAGCACGATATCCCCCGACGCGCTGCGGGCGGCTGCGCTGCCCGCGATGCCCTCGGCGCGGATGTCGCCTGATGCGGTCCTGACGGCCAGGGTGCCGCATTCCTCGACCTCGACGTCGCCGGAAAGCGTCACGACCGACAAGCCCCCCGCGCAGGATCTCGCCGAGACGTCGCCGGACGTGGTCTCGACCTCGAGATCGCAATCGACGCCTTCGAGGGTCACATCGCCGGATTTGGCGACGACGCGGGCACGGTCCAGCGAGGCAGGCAGCTCGAGCGTGATTTCGGAAGCGCCGCGACCGCGTTCCGGCCTCTCGATGATGGACAATTCGCCCCCGTCGGTCTCGAAACTGAAATCGACGGAACCGCGCTTTCCGCGCGCGACGAAACGCGCTTCCGCTCGCGTTGACGGCAAGACGCGGATTTCGGCCGAAAGCGCCTTCAGATCGATCGCCTCGAGTCCCTCGCCGGGAAAGACCTTCTCGAGCTCCCCTTCGGCGTAGCGCTCGTCGTCGCGTGGACCGGAGCGACCGAGGTCCAGGTCGAAGTCCAGGTCGATGTCGAGATGATCGAGCTTTTCTTCTATCGTACCGAGCGCCTCGCGCAGCCGGGCTCCGAGTCCGGAAAGTCCTCCCCTGCCGCGCCGAGGCCGTCGGGGCGTTTCATCGCCCCCTGCCCCGCCCGCATCGCCGCCTCGCTTCTCCCGCGCGCCCTTGCCATCGAGAAGCTCGTCGGCAAGATCCTCGGGCGCGACCAGGCCGGAGACGAGTTCTTCCTCGGTCGACTCGGGATGCCGTTCGCGCAGGTCGTCGATGTGGCTTTCCATTTCGCGAACGAAATCGTCTCGCTCGGATCCTTCCATCACGCCGAGCGAGGCGCTCAGTTTTTCAAGGTATTCGCGCGCGTTCATCGCGTGCCTCCTTCGATCCGCCGCAAGGCGGCAGCGTTGCGTTCGAATTCCTCGCGCATGGCGGCCAGCACGAGCTGGCCCGTCGGCGAGAGCCGGTAATACTTGCGCGGATGCCCCGTTTCGGGGGTGCTCCACGAAGACGCGAGGCTGCCCTCGCGCGTCATGCGCGCGAGCAAGGGATAGAGTGTCCCCTCCGAAACCTCGAGCCCCGCCCGGGAGAGCGTCTCCATGATGTCGAGCCCGTAGCTCTCCTCCCGGGAAGCGAGCAGGCTGAGCGCGCAGAGGTCCAGGAAGCCTTTCCGGCTCTGCGAGCGCCACTTCTCCACGAGGGCCATGGCAGCGTCCATTTCATCCATGCTCAGCTCCTCTACCTGATTTCCGGCATGCGCCAGCGCGCGCAGAAGCCGTCCCTGAAATCCCTTGCCTCGGAAGGATCGGCTACCGTCCCTCCGGAGCCTCGCTCCTGCCCGTTCGGCGCCGCGGCGCCCTCGGCCACGCCCGCCGGTTCGGCCCGCGCGAGCTCCCGCCTGAACGCCAGGGTCGCCGCGTACAAAGCGCGCGCGAGCCCTCCGGCGTTCGAAGCCGTCGTCGTCGAAACACTTCGCATGACAACCTCCAAATATCTTGCTATGCAATACATAATATTAAAGCCGCCAGCGGTCAAGCAAAATCGACGAGCCGAAAAAAAATACGCCCGTGTCGCAACGGGCGGATGCGGGGACGCGAGGGAACGGACTCAGCGCCGGGCGACCATGCCCGCGATGGCAAGGGCGGCGCCGACGACAAGACCGACGGCGGCAGCGACGCGGAAGCCGACGGCGGCCTTGCGCGCGGAACCGAGGATGGCTTCTTCCGATCGGACGGAAACGAGGAAGCGCCCCTTCTCCGGCTTTCGCACGACCAGCGCTCCGCCCGAATCCGAAGCCTCGCCGAGCACGTAGAGCTCGCGTCCGGAGGGAATGCAGGTCTCCTCGAAGCGGTAACCGGTGGCGCGCCGGCCTCCCGGGAGCCCGGCGAGGGCGCCCAGCTCGATTGAAACCGATCCGACTCGCAGGGAGCCGGGTCGCGAACCGGCCTCGTGTCTCGAGAAGGTCTTCTCCGCTTCGACGCTGGCGCCGCGCGGGTCAAGGAGCACGCCGCCCGAGGCGTCCTCGATCCGGAAGGGCGGTTCGCGGCGTATCCTCGACACCACATCGGAGCCGCTGCGCGTTCGGCGTTCCCGTCTTCCCTCGCGCTCCTCCCAGTACTCCTCCTCCCAGAGGCGGGTGGCGACGCATTCGTACCAGACGCAATCCGTTCCCGAGTACTCCGCGCGGAGCGGCTCGACGGCTACAGCGCGGCCCTTCAGCTCGACCGGCCGGTTGAAGGCGCCCGCTCCGATCTCCGCGGCGACCGCCCTGGATAGTTCCCCAAGCTCCGCCGCCGAGCTCGTCTCGGTGGAGGCGATGTCGTATGCCTTGCGCCCCTTCGAGCCGCCGACCAGGAAGAAGACGAGGGCCAGGGCGAGCGAGACTCCGGCGCCGACGAAATAGCCCATTGCGATCCTCCACGGAGATGTTGTCCTACGGCGAAAGTATCGCGTCGGAAAGCCCATCGCGCCAGATCAATGGATGGAGACCCTCCGACGCGGCGGCGACGCTTGCCGTCGCGCGCGGGCGCGGCTATGTTCGAAGTCTGATGACGAAGGCTCCAGACGCCCACCTCCACCTTTTCGACCTCGAGTCGGCGCTGCCCGGCTCGGTAGCCACCCTGGCGGCGGAAGAGCGCTCGGGTCGCGGGCGCCGCCGGGCTTCGGCCTGCCACGATCGCGCGGAATTCGAGGCTACCGAAGCGTACCGGGCAAGGGGCCTGTCCTTCGATTTGAGTTTCGGCATCCACCCGCAAAACGCGGTATGGGACGACGCGGAGTTCCTGGCATTGGTGGCAAACGAAGGGCGTATCGAGGCGATCGGCGAATGCGGCTTCGAGTTTTTCGGGGGCAGGCCCGAATGGACGAGAACACCCGAAACCGAGGGCCGACAGCGCGCCATCCTCGAGTTCCAGCTCGGCGTCGCGCGGGAGCGGGGCTTGCCGGTCATCGTCCACCAGCGGAAGGCGCTCGACCTGATATTCGCCTACGCGCGCGAATTCAGACGCCTGCCGGCCGTGGTGTTCCACGCCTGGTCGGGTCCACCGCGCGAAGCCGAATCGCTGCTCGCCAAGGGGATACGCGCCTTCTTCTCGTTCGGAACGCCCATCCTGAACGGCAACCGCAAGGCGGCGGCGTCCTGCGCGACGCTTCCCGGCAACGCCATCCTCCTCGAGACGGACGCCCCCTGGCAGCCTCCCCGGGGCGAGCGCGCCTGCCTGCCCGCGCACCTCGATCTGGTGCTCGAGGCGGCCGCGACCTTGCGCGGCGTCGCGCCGGAGCCGCTCGCAGAGCTCGTGCTGGGCAATTACGAGGCGGTTTACGGAGCGCCGCGCGAAAGACATCCCTGAGGAGCCCGCAGACTTGAAGGAGCTCCGGCTCGGTCGCCGCGAAGGGCGCTAGGCAGACCGCCGAAGCGAAGCTTCGTCGCCTTCAAGGCGCCCGGTGGATCGACGAAGCGAAGATTCGTCGCCGCGAAGGGCGCTTCGCGCCCTTCGCGCTAGGCCTTGAAGTGGTTCGCCTGTTCGGCGACCTTGGCCGCGAGCTCCCGGTTTCGTTCGCCGAGCTCGGCGGACTGACGGGCGGACTCGGCGATCGACTTGCCCCCTTCGTCGATGGAGCCGATCCCGGCGCGCACTTCCTCGGTCACCTCGACCAGGTTCTTCATCTCCGAGGCCACCATGATGCTGCCTTCGCGCATTTCCGCGGTGGCCGAGCGCACCTCCGACGTGCCCCGGTTGATCTCCGAGAGCGCTTCGAGCACCTGCTTGGTGCCCTCGTTCTGCTCGGCCATGGCGCGGGAGATGGTCTCCTGGAGCTCGTGGGCGGACCCGAGCGCAGTGAGCATGTTTTCAAAGGCGCGCTCGGCCTCGGCACTGCCCTCCGCGGTCGCGTCGATCCCCGACTTGATGCCGCCGAGCGAGCTCTCGATGGCCTTGGACTGCTCCGATGCCGACTCTGCCAGACGGCGTATCTCCTCGGCCACCACGGCGAAGCCCTTTCCCGCCTCCCCGGCATGGGCCGCCTCGATAGCGGCGTTCATGGCGAGCAGGTTGGTCTGGCTCGATATGGCTGCCATGGCTGCGTTAGCCTCGATGAGCACGTCGGATTGCGACGCTATGTCGCGGCTTGCGTTCACGGCCTCGCCCACGCGGAGGCGTCCGGTATCCGCGGCCTTCATGAGCCGCTCGAACTCCTCGCCGAGCATGCTCGCGCTTCGGGCCACCTGGGCGATGTTGCCGACCATCTGCTCGATCGAGGCGCTCGATTCCACGACGTTGGCGGCCTGGGCTTCCACCAGGCGCGACATGTCCTCGACGCGGCGCACGCTCTGCTGGATGCTCGCGCCTGACTCCTCGACGCTGGCCGCCTGGCTCGAAACCACGTTGCGCAGGTTCGCGATGCTTGCCGCGATTTCGTCGGCGGCGACCGAGGAGGACTGAGCGCCGGCCGCCAGCTTCTCGCCGATGTCCCTGAGCTCCTCGGCCCGGACGCGGGTCGCCAGCACGAAATCCCGGAACTCGGCGATGAGGGCCGAGAAGGACGACACGGCGGCGCCGGCTTCGTCCCTGGTCTTCGTTCCGCCGAGCATCTCGGCGCCGAGGTCGTGTTCATCGGCCATTCGGGCCGCGCCCTCGGCCAGGAGGGCGACCGGCCTCGCTATGGATCTCCCGAGGATGTTGGAGAAGAGCACGGCGAGCGCGAGTATGACAAGCGTGGCGATTCCGATGTAGGCGACAACCAGGAACGCCCCGCTCACGGCTTGCTGGAGGGGCACCGAGGTGCCGAAGTACCAGGCGTCCGGGGTTCCGGTGAAGCGCGCGGGAAGGAAGCGCTGGTAGGATTCCAGGTTCGTGCCGACGCTCTTCCGTATGAGGGAGGCCGGCTGGTAGGCCGCGAAGGCGTCCTTGAGAATGCGTTCGTGCTCTGGCGAGAATTTCCCGACCTCGAACAGGTCCTTGCCGACTATATCCTTCGTCGGATGGACCACGAGGATGGGATCCGTCGTGGTAACGAATGAATACGAGCCTTCGTACGTGCCCACTTCGCCGGACAGTTCGTTGAGGCTGTCGAGCGAGAGGTCGACGCCGACGACGCCGACGGTGCTGCCGACCAGGTTGATGGCCATGGCCACGCTCGTCATCATCATCTCGTTGCCGTCCCCGAGGTCGTCCATGTAGGGTTCCATGACGCGGGCCGAAGAGGACATGAGGGGAACGACGTAGTATGAATTCTGCTCCGGATCGGCGTAATCGTCGATGGTGGCCCCGACCACCGTGTTGCCTTCCCGCGAGAATACCGCGGCGTAGCGGCCGTCCGCGGTAAGGCCGGTCCGGTCCTCGACGTACGAAGCCGCGCCGAGGGCGTCCGGCTCGGTTACCAGCCAGGTGGACAGGACGGAAGGATTCCGCTCCAGCGCCCGCGTCAGCAGTTCGGTGAGGAAATCGTAGCGGATGCTCTCGGGGATCGATCGATAGAGCCCGATGGTGGTGGCGAGCGACTTGACCAGCTCGGTCGCCGACTCGAAGCGGGAGATGAGGCGCGTCGACTGCCGCTCGGTCATGAGGTCGGCATAGCGCATGGCGCTGTCGCGCAGGAAGTTGACCGAGGTCAGCGTGGCGACCAATCCCAGCGCGATGGCGGCCAGCGCAGCTATCCCGGAAGTAAGCAGGCTGACCTTCGTCCTGATTCTCATCGCCGAGTCCCCCGGTTTCCTTGGATTGTTCATGTCCATTATACTTCCGTGGCGGCCCGCGTCAACGAGCCGCCATGGAGGGTGAATGGGCATCGACGACCGCAACCGGATCGCGTTCGGCGGGGAAGGTCTGGAACGGCTCTCGGCCTCGCGCGTCTGCGTGGTCGGGCTCGGCGGGGTCGGGGCCGCGGCCGCGCTCGACCTGGTGCGCGCGGGAGTCGGGACCGTCGTGGCGGTGGATTTCGACACGGTGCAGGAATCCAACCTCAACCGCCTGGCCTTCGGCTTCGGGGAATTCGTCGGAAAACCCAAGATCGATGCCTTCGCCGAGCTCGCGGAGCGTATCCGTTCCGGCTGCCGCGTCGAAACGGTCGGCGCCCTGGTGCGCGGAGACGACCCGGGCTCCTATCTGCCCGATGCTTGCGACGTCTGGCTCGACTGCATCGACACCCTCAACGCGAAGGTGAACCTGGTCGCCTGGCTCCTCTCCGGCGGCCGCCTCTTCGTCTCCAGCATGGGCACCGCTGGCCGCCTCGCGCCGGAACGGCTCCGGGTCTCGTCCGCCTGGGACGTTGCGGGCGACCCCCTGGCCCATCGCGTACGCCAGCGTCTCAGACGCCTCGGCGCGACCGGCGATTTCACGGCGGTCTGGTCCGACGAACCCCCGATTCCTCCGGCCTCGCCGGACGACGGATCGACGCCCGGCGAGCTCCGCGACGGCGCGCGCGTGCGGGCGGTGCAGGGTTCCAGCCCCTTCGTGCCCCAGGCCGCGGGCCACCTGATGGCCTCCGTCGCCGTGCGCATGCTGCTCGGGCTTTGGACAGCGCCATCGCGGTCCGTCGCGCGCTCCGTGCCGCGCGGCGCCCGGACCGAGGGAGCCACCGCATGAGCGGCCCGGGCGGGCGTGACGAGCTGGCCGCGGCGCTCGACTACATCCTCAACCGCGCGGGCGAGGCCGAGTTCGAGGTGCTCGCCAAAGCCGTGGAGCGACGCCGTTCCGACATGACGCGCTTCGCGAGACTCGGGGGGCACTCGCCCGACCGCGCGGCCCGCGACATGGCCGGCGCCATCCGGGAGCAGGTCGGCGCCTCGGCGGACTCGATTCGCGGCATGGTGCGCGGTTTCGTGGCCGAGATGATCCGCAAGGACGCCCCGGAGATACCGGAGGCCGACCTCGAGGCGCTGCTCTCGGAATGGGTGCCCGACCCGGAGGCCCGCCGCGAGCGGGTCGCCAGGGCCAAACGGGATCTGCCCGCCGACGCCGTGGTCGCCATGCTCGGCGATTTCATCGACTTCTCGGAAGGCCGCATGCTCCCCAGCCGCCAGAAGGAGCTATGGGACATGGATCCGCGCTGGCAGGACTCCTACTTCGAGGCCTTTCCGCCCGAGGTCTCCGCCTTCCTCAAGGCCCGCCTGGCGCGCGCCATGGACGACGAGACCTTCTGGACGGCCGTCTACAGCTTGCTCGGCCTCTGAGGCCCGGCGGTGCCGGCCCGGCGGGCCGGCACCGCGCCAAGCTCAGCCGGCCGCGGCCACCGAGACGACGGGCAGGACGCAGAGCTCCGGCGAAAGGCTCCGCGCCTTTTCCCCCAGCTCGCGCGAAAGGCGGAGCCGACCCCGGTTGGCGACCATGCTGCCCGTGACCGAGCCGCCCGTCACCGCGACGCGGCGCCCGTCGCGCACGAGGAAGCCCAGGCGGATCTCTCCGCCGAACTCGCCGCCTGTCGGATTGACGAAGAAGTCCGAAAAGTCGACCACCTCGAGGTGGTCCGCAGCGCGAAGCTCGGCGGCCGTGGACCGCCCTCCGGCGAGGGTGAACAGGCCGAGCGCGCCGCTCGGCGCCATGCCGAGGTAGCGCGCGTAGCGCAGCGGGGCGATGAGCGTTTTCACCCGGCCCGCCTCGACGCAGCGCAGTTCGCCGAGCGGATACCCGTCCTGGTCGTAGGGCGCGCCGCCGACCGCGTGCCGCAGGGCGCCGAGCGCCGTGAACTCGATGGCGTCGCCATCGCCCGGGGCGCCGGTATCGTCGCCGACGCCGAAGGCAGCCCGTTTCTCGTAAGCCGCCTGGGCCGAGAGATTCGCCTGGAAATAGGAGTAGACCTCGCCCGCCAGCTCGCCCGAGAGGACCAGCGGCAAGCCTGCGCAGTCGGGGGTCGGCATGGCGGACAGCCGATCGCGGACAGCCGCGAGCCGATCGCGGACCAGGGCCGCCAGGCCCTCGGCGTCCGGTTCGGCGAAGGCGCGCTCGGTCCACAGCTCCACCTGCTCGTGGCCGGCCCCCGCGTTCACGACGAACTCGAGGTGGCCCGCCCACGAAGTCCACGAGACGTCCACGCCCGCGGAGTTGACGACGCGCCGTTCCTTTCGCGAAAGGAAGAGCTCGAGCGAGTTGATCGCCGCCCCGCCTTCGCCGTCATGACGGTACAGGGCCGAGCGGAGCCCCTCGAGGGCGGCGCCCGGCTCCAGGGCCTCGAAGCCTGAGGCCTCGAGGCTGCGCCCGGCGCCCGAGGGTTCCGCGAGGGGAAACCAGGGGTTGCGCGCGCCCGCGGCCGCGACGAGGGCCCGCGAGAGCGCGGCGCCGATCTCGGCGCCCGACGCGCCGTCGGCCAGCTTCACCGCGCACTCGCCGCGCGTCCGCGCCTCGCCTTCGCCCGAATCCACGTAGACCGTCGCCTCGCAGTCGAGCTTCTCGACCGCGCGCGCGGTTTCCTGCGCCTTGCCGACGTAGTAGCGCTCGTGGCGGAGCGAGCGGAGGCTCTCGAGCTTCCACGCGCTCGCGCCGTGTAGCGAACGGAGCGCGTCCAGTACCAGATCCGTCGTCGTCATCATCCCAACCTCATCCTGGTCTTCAGATAGGGTCCGCCCGCCGAAACCTTGACGAACTCCTTGTGGCCCTTGCCGCAGTACCCCGAGCCGGAGAGCTCGAAGTCCGACGACACCATGTCGATGGCGCCGAGGACGTCGGGCACGTAGCCCGAGCAGACCACCGGCCCGGCGACGCGCCCGGTGAAGGCGCCGTCGCGGATCTCGCGGGCGAGCGAGACCACGAGCTGTATGCCCCAGCTCTTCGGATCCTCCATGCCCGAGGACATCTTCTCGAGCAGCCAGCCGTGCCGTACCGAGGCGACCATGTCCTCGTAGCGGTGCTCGCCCGGCGCGAAGTAGGTGTTGGTCATGCGGGCGTACGCCTTGTGGTCGAAGGCTTCGCGGCGCCCGTTGCCGGTCGGCGTCGAGCCGAGGGCGAGCGCCGATTGCAGGTCCGAGAGCCCCGCGGCGAGAATGCCCTTATCGATGACGCGGGTGCGGGTAGCGAGGACGCCCTCGTCGTCGAAAAGGTAGGTGCCGCACTCGTCGACGCCCCTGGCCCCGTCGTACATGTCCACGATGGAGCTCGCGACGCTCTTGCCGAGGTACTCGGCGGCGCGGGCGCGGCCTTTGACGAACATGTCCATCTCGACGCCGTGGCCGAAGGCCTCGTGGGCCAGCAGGCCGGCGATGTCCGGCGTCAGGATGACCTCGTACTCGCCGGGCTCGATGGCGCCGGCGCCGAGCAGGGCCGAAGCCTCGGCGGCTATCGAAGCCGCCTTGGCGCCGAGCTCGTCGAGGAGCTCGAGACCCTTGAGGCCGGAGAAGGACTGATGGGCGGTCTTGGTAGCCTCGCCCCGACGCGCCACGCCGACGAGGTAGGCCTGTCCCCAGACGAAGGACTGCGAGAGGGTCCGGCGGGCGGAGATGAAAAGCTTGGACACGCGCATGAACTCCGCGCGCGCCGCCGAGAAGACCACCTCGCCGGACGCCTCCGCGACCGCCTTCCGGGCGTCCTCGAGGATGCCGAGGACCCGTTCCGGATCTTCCGCGAAGGGATCGCGCCCGTAGCTCGAGCGCCAGGAAGCCTCCGCGGGCTCGTCGGGTATCGGCGCGTAGCGCCGGGCGTCCGGAGCCGACGCGAGCAGGCCTTCGAGCTTTCCCGCGATGAAGGCAGCCAGGTCGCCGTCCGGCAGCGAGCTGGCGGCGTACTCGACGACGCGCCCGTCCTTCTGGGCGCGGAAGACGAAGCCGCGCTCGCTCCAGCGCGAATCGGCCACGCGGCGCTCGCGGGGCGTGGCCGCGAAGGAAATTCCGGAGGAATCGGTCCCGAGGACCGACAGGTAGTCGAAGCGCTGGCCCGCCGCGTCGACGGCAGCCTTGAGGCGCGCTTCGCGCTCGGCGAGGAAGCGGCTCGATCCGCATTCAGGCATTCACGGCTCCTTGCGATGGGGCCGCAGCGCTTGCCGGCGGGCGCCGGGCGCGGCGGCGTTCACGGTACCCGAGCGACGCCGGGTCGGAGGATGCTCGCACGGAACGGCGCCCGGCGCAAGCGAAGTCGGCCGAAAGGGCCCCGGAAGCTGCGACCGGCGGCGGCCGCCCACGAGGTTCCGGAACCGTGCTATACTTTCGGCCTTCCCCGGCTCCGCGCCCGCGGGACGACCTACCTCTCTCATCCCGGAAGGCCCCATGGAACCCATCGTCATCGACGGACGCTCCCTCGATCTCGACGACCTCGTCGCCGTCGCACGCGCCGGAGCGCCTGTCGTCCTCGACGGCGCGGCTCTCGAGCGCGTGGCCCGCAGTCGCGCCCTGGTGGACCGCTGCGTCGACGAAGGCCTCGTGCGCTACGGCATCACCACCGGCTTCGGGAAGTTCTCGGACGTGGTCATCGACCGCGAGAAGAACGCCGCCCTCCAGAAGAACCTGATCATGAGCCATGCCTGCGGCGTCGGCGAGCCCTTCCCGCTCGAGGTCGTCCGGGCGATGCTGCTGCTCCGCGCCAACGCCCTCATGGTCGGCTACTCGGGCATCCGCCCTTCCACCATCCTGGCCCTCGTCAACCTGCTGGAAGCCGGCATCACGCCCATGGTGCCGGAAAAAGGCTCGCTCGGCTCCTCCGGCGACCTCGCGCCGCTCTCGCACATGGCCCTGGTCCTCTGCGGCATGGGCGAAGCCTTCTACCGGGGCGAGCGCATGAGCGGCGGACGCGCCCTCGAGCTCGCGGGCCTCGAGCCCGTGGAACTAGCCGCCAAGGAGGGCCTCGCCCTCATCAACGGAACCCAGGCCATGACCGCCGTCGCCGCCCTCGCCGTCCACGACGCCCTGGCCCTCTCGCGCACGGCCGACGTCGTCGCCTCGTTGACACACCAGGCTCTGCGGGGCGTCACCGACGCCTATGACGGGCGCATCCACGCCCTTCGCGGCCAGCCGGGACAGGAGGATTCCGCGGCCTTCCTGCGCGACCTGCTCGCGGGCTCGAAGTACACCACGCGCCAGGGCGAGCTCCGCGTGCAGGACGCCTACGCCCTCCGCTGCGTACCCCAGGTGCACGGCGCCAGCCGCGACGCCATCGAGCATGTCGCCGAGGTGGTCTCGCGCGAGCTCGGCGCTGTCACCGACAACCCCCTCATCTTCCCTTCCGACGACCCCGACATGGATGCGGTGGCCGGGATCATCGCGGCTGACGAAGGGGAAGGCGCCATCATCTCCAGCGGCAACTTCCACGGACAGCCCGTAGCGCTGGCCATGGACTACCTCGGCATCGCGCTCGCGGAGCTGGCCAACATCGCCGAGCGCCGCGCGGAGCGCCTCGTGAACCCGGCGCTCTCGAACGGCTTGCCCGCCTTCCTGACCCGCGAAGGCGGCGTCAACTCCGGCTTCATGATCATGCAGTACTCGGCAGCCTCGCTCGTCTCGGAGAACAAGGTCCTCGCCCACCCCGCCAGCGTCGACTCGATACCCTCGAGCGCCAACCAGGAGGACCACGTGTCGATGGGCACCATCGCCGCGCGCAAAGCCCGCCAGATCCTCGGCAACGCCCGCGACGTCCTGGCCATCGAGCTCCTCGCGGCCTGCCAGGCCGTCGACCTCAGGGGCGGCCCCGACGCCCTCTCGCCCGCCAGCGCCGCCGCGTATCGCGCCCTCCGCTCGGTCGTCCCCGGGGTCGAGGCCGACCGAGTCATGTATCCCGATATCGCCGCCGCCGCCTCGCTGATCCAGGACGGCACCGTGCTCGACGCCGCGCTGGAAGCGATGGCCGCGGAAGGGGACTGAGAGAAAGGCCCCGCCCCGCCTTTCTCCCGGAAGGGCCACGCGCGGAACGGGTTGGCGGGCAGCGCCGGATTCGCCATCGGGCGTCTTCCGCCGGGCGCGCAGGGATGCGCGCCCCTCGAATGCCCGTGCCGAGTACTCGCGGCACGGGTACGTCATGGATGACGAGTGCGCGTGGCCCGCTTCCCCCTTTCCCGAATTCGCGTTCGTCGAACGTGCGCCCGAGCGGCGCGTCGCCTACACTTGCGGCCGGAGGTCCATCCGATGATCCGCAGGCAATGGTACGTGGTGCTCGAGTCGAAGGAAGTGAGGACGGGCAGGCCCGTCGGCGTGACGCGCCTGGGCGAGAAGCTCGTGTTCTACCGCGATACGCGAGGCAGGGCCGTCTGCCTGTCCGACATCTGCGCGCACCGCGGCGCCAGCCTCGCGCTCGGCGAGGTCCACGGCGAAAACGTGATGTGCCCCTTCCACGGCCTCGAATACGCGCCGGACGGAAAGTGCGTCCGCATTCCCGCCAACGGCCGCGACGCTCCGGTGCCGCCCAATTTCCGCGTCGCAGCCTACCCGACGCACGAGGCGCACGGCTTCATATCCATCTGGTGGGGCGACGACGCGCCGGCCGACCTCGAGCCGCCCGCCTTTTTCGACGACCTGCCTGAAGGCATGAAATGGGCAACCGTCCGCGACCCCTGGAAGGCGCACTACAGCCGCGTCATCGAAAACCAGCTCGACTGCGTGCACCTGCCCTTCATCCACCGCAGCACCATCGGCCGCGGCAACAGGACCCTCATCAACGGTCCCGGCGTACTATGGACGGGACCGGACAGCTTCGACATGTTCGTCTACAACGAGGTCGATTCCGGCCAGAAGCCGAAAAGGCCGGACGAGGTGCCGATGCCGAATCCGTCCGGCTATAAAATCGAGTTCCGCTTCCCCAACCTCTGGGAAAACCGCATCGCGGGCAAGATGCGCGTGCTCGCGGCCTTCGCGCCGGTCGACGCCGAAAACACCCTGCTCTACCTGCGCGTCTACCAGGGCTTCATGACCTGGCCCCTCGTGCGGAGCTTCATGGGCTGGATGATCTCGAAGTTCAACCTCGTCGTCGCGCACCAGGACCGCCGCGTCGTCGAGACCCAGGTGCCCAAGGCTTCGGGCCTCCGGATCGGCGAAAACCTGTTCCAGGGCGACAAGCCCATCATGGAATACCGCAGGCGCCGGCAGGAGCTGATCGAGGCCGCTTCGAAGAAATGAAGGGCGAGGGCCGCGCGCCGCCTTTCATGCGCGCAGGGATGCGCGCGCAGTCTGCGGCCCGTGACGCGTACGCCGCGTCACGGGTACGTCAAGGATGACGAGCGCGCAGGGATGCGCGCGCAGTCTGCGGCCCGTGACGCGTACCTCGCGTCACGGGTACGTCAAGGATGACGAGCGCGCAGGGATGCGCGCGCAGTCTGCGGCCCGTGACGCGTACCTCGCGTCACGGTTACATCATGGATGACGAGCGCGCAGCCCGCCAAAGAAAAGACAAGACGTCGGACTCCACACGCGGACGCCGAGCGGAACACGGTCAGCGATCGCGCATCCCGGCCTGGCTCCTCGGCACGAGACCGGTCGAATCCGATCTTGGTACCGGGACAGGGCGCGAGGAGTGGGACGGCCGGCGCCTTTCCTTCGCCTCTGGCGCCTTCTTGGCGCTCTTCGGCGCTGCGTCGCGTTTCCAATCGGACAAAATTGCTCGTATTGCCTCCGACGGCGGCGGTCGGTATGATGCCCGCATCCCGAATCGTGGAGTCCTTCGATGCACGTTTTCAAGCGCCGTTCCGGCGCGCCCCTCGCCGCCGCCCTGCCGGCCGTGGCGGCCCTCTTCCTGCTTACGGCCTGTCCTCCGCCTGCCGGTCCCGATCCGCTTCCCGGCGACGACCCCATCGTGACGCCCGATCCGGATCCGGATCCGGATTTACCGGGCGGACTCGCCATCTGGGAGGCCATCCCCTCGAGCGTAGCCCCGGTCCCGCTCGACTCGTCTTTTCTCGTCCGCTTCGACAAGGACATCGAGGCATCCACTGCACCAGACGGGCTGCGCCTGTTGAAGGAGGGGACGGCGGTCGAGGCCTCGGTCCACTTCGATCCATACTCGCCGAAGCAGCTTTTTCTCGATCCGGCTGCCGACCTGGTTCCCGGCGCGACCTACGTCCTCGAAGCTACCACCTCGCTCCGGGCGACCGACGGTTCGAGCCTGGGCGCGGCATGGACGCGGACCTACGTCGCCGCCGTACCGATGGCGCCGAGCATAACGGCGTATCGCGCCTCGACGATGTTGACGACCATCGCCGACGGCGCCTGGACCAACGACGACGTCCGCGCCAAGGCTTCGCGTCCATCAGCGTACCCGGGCGGAACCCTCTCCATCCTCTGGAGCCTCGACGGCGAAGCCTGGACCGAATCAACCGGCACGCCGGGCACATCGACGGAACAGACCAGGACGACCGCCGACGGAGAGGAGCTCCGCATCAAGGCGCGCTACAGCTACGACGGCGTCGCCTACGAGTCGGACCCCATCACGGTCAGGGTCGACAAGACCCGACCCCGCGTGATCTCGTGCGAGGAGCCTGCCCACGGCCGCCTCGTCGTCGAGCTTTCGGAACCGGTCTACAAATCGACCGCGGGCCTCGCGCCCACCTCGGCGGACTTCGGTCTACAGAGCGCCGAACTCTGGGGCGCCCAGTTCACCGTCACCGCGGTCGAAGGATCCGGAGCGTCGTGGACCCTCGACTATACGTACCGAGACTCGAACGGCGACCACGTCGAGCTCGTCGCGGCGGGCATGGATCTGGCGGGAAACCGCACCGAGTGGTTCGAGACCGGCGTCGTCACCCTCAAGGCGCCGACCGGGTATACGGCGACCGTGGTCGCGGACGGCACGATCGCTGTC
Source organism: Spirochaetales bacterium (assembly GCA_016926955.1). Classification (GTDB taxonomy): domain Bacteria; phylum Spirochaetota; class Spirochaetia; order Treponematales; family UBA12059; genus JAFGNN01. The sequence goes on from JAFGNN010000075.1 coordinate 36,231, forward strand.
GACGCCGCGCTCGGCCCGGACTTCGGCGACGGATTCGCGGCGGCCGCCCCGACAGACGACACGGACTGGGGACTTTCCTGGTCCGCGAGCGCGGACGGCGCTCCGGTCACCTTCACCGGTCTCGAACTCGAAACCCGCTACTACCTCCGCGTTGCCAACACGATCAGCACGGTCGGCCGTTCGAAAGGAGTCAAGGTGCCTGTCTGGGGAGCCCGGAATTACCTGTACCCCGTATTGCCCTTCGACGAAGGTTCGGGCACGGAAATTGACCCGTGGCTGATCCGGAACCGCGCGGATCTCGAGAACATGCTCGACGACGCCGCAATGCGCGACGACCATTTCCGCCTTGCCGCCGACCTGGACCTTTCGCGCTACCCGTGGATATCCGTCGGGTTCGTCGGTTCCTTCGAATTCACCGGAGCGTTCGACGGAGCCGGTTTCTCGATCGCGGGCGGCGCGACAGAGCTTTGGAACGGCGGCATTTTCGCAAAGATCCGCGACGCCGGCATCCGGAACCTTCTGATTGACGGGGCGCGCATCGACGGCGATTACCGGCCGCAAGGCGCGGTGGCCAACGAGGCCTACGGCTCAAGCCTGATCGAGAACGTGGGCGTCGAAGGGCTCGAAGTGACGGGCGGCAGCTGGACGGGCGGGCTCGTGGGCTACGCGGGCAAGGGGTCCGAGGACGACAATGCCGTCGTCGTCCGCCGGAGTTACGTCACCGGAAAAGTCACAGCCTCCGACCAGGGTTATGTCGGCGGCATCGCCGGCAGCGCGACGGAAGCCCTCATCGAGGACTGCTTCGCTGCTGTCGACATCGTCGACACGACGCGGGATTATTGCGCGGGTCTCGTGGGAGACGCGGAACACGGAACGGTCATACGCCGCGCTTACGCCACCGGAGCGATCGACACCACGGGCTGCGGTTCGGGGCTCGTCGGCATCCACGCGGCGGCCACGGTCAAGCCGGTGCTCGAGAACCTGGTGGCCATGAATCCGTCGATCGGCGAGAGCGGCTACGACTCGACGTACGACAAGCGCTACCGCGCCGTGTACGCCTCCGTCGGCACCTATCCGCTTTCGAACTTCGCCACGGCGTCCGGCATTTACGCCAATTCGGCCATGGCCGTCGACGGCGCGACCGTGGCGGATTCGGACGTGAACGGTACCGGCATGTCGATCGTGGCGTTCAAGTCGGCCGCGAGCGCCTGCTTCGCCGCCTGGGACTTCACGGTTACCGGCCCCTGGATCATGGGTACCGACGGCCCCCTGCTCCGCGACATGCCGCTCGGAGGCGGCACGTACGGCATCCCATCGCTCGACCCGGTAGCCTGGGACTGAGGGTTCTGCGCTTAAAAACCAAAACCGCCCGGGTCCGGTCCCGGGCGGTTTTTTATGGTCCTGACCCTACTCCGCCTTTTCAAGCGCCTCGGGCGCCCGGGCGCGCGCGGCGCGGCGTTCGGGCGTGGGAATCAGGGCGACCCAGGTCGAGCCCGCTGAGGCGAGGCCGATGACGAGCAGCTTCAGCCAGAGCGGGGGCATGGCCAGGGCGCCGACCGTGGCGAAGCCCATCATGGCCGAGATGGAGATGAGCTTGCCGCGGCGGCTTATGGTGCCTTCCTCGACGAAGCGGCGCACGCCGGGGCCGAAACGGGGGTGGGCGACCACCTTCTCGTACATGCGCCGGTTTGTGCGGATGAAGGCCAGGGCAGCCAGTATCCAGAAGATGGTGGTGGGCAGGCCCGGCAGGAAGACGCCGGCCCAGCCGAGGGCGAAGGCCAGCATGCCGAGCGCCATGACGAGCCGCCGTTTTCCTTCGTTCATCGCAGGTTCCCCCATTTCGGTATCATGATACCACTATTCCCGCCCCCGAGTCCAGTATGGAACGGGGGCGGGAAGGAGCCCGGTCCGCGCGGCGGGACAGAGGCGCTCCGTCGCGCGGGACCAGCCCACGGGACGCCCGGAGCCAGCCTGCGCCGGCCCGGGCGCGCGGAGCTCAGAGCCCCGCTTTCGAGAGGGGAATGCCGAGCGCCTTGGCCACGCCTTCGCCGTAAGCCGGGTCGACCTTGTGGCAGTTGCCGATGTGGCGGAGCTTGACCTCCTCGGGAGCGTCGCCCATGGCGCGGGCGGTGTTGCCGAAGAGGGCTTCCTTCTGGCCTGAGTCCATCATCCGGAACAGGGCGCGCGGCTGGCTCCAGTGGTCGCCGTCGTCCTCGTAGTGGCTCCAGCGGCCCGCGGCGCCCTCCAGGTCGAGCGGCGGCTCGGAGAAGTCGCGCTGCTCCTGCCACTCGCCGTAGCTGTTCGGCTCGTAGCCGAGGGTCGAGCCGTAGTTGCCGTCCACGCGCATCTGCCCGTCGCGGTGGAAGGCGTGGTAGGGGCAGCGCGGTGCGTTGACCGGAATCTGGCCGTGGTTGACGCCGAGTCGGTAGCGCTGGGCGTCGCCGTAGCTGAAGAGCCGGCCCTGCAGCATCTTGTCGGGCGAATAGCCGAGGCCCGGCACGATGTTGGCGGGGTTGAACGCCGCCTGCTCGACGTCCGCGAAGTAGTTCTCCGGATTGCGGTTCAGCTCGAGCACGCCGACCTCGTGGAGCGGGTAGTCCTTGTGCGGCCAGACCTTGGTCAGGTCGAAGGGGTTGAAGGGGAAGTCCTTGGCGGCCTTCTCGGGCACCACCTGGATCGACAGGGTCCAGCGCGGGAAGTCCTTGCGCTCGATGGCCTCGTAGAGGTCCCGCTGGTGGCTCTCGCGGCACTTGCCGATGAGGGCCTCCGCCTCGGCGTCGGTCAGGCACTTGATGCCCTGTTGCGTCTTGAAGTGGTACTTGACCCAATAGCGCTCGCCCTTCGCGTTGATCATCGAGTAGGTGTGGCTGCCGTAGCCGTTCATGTGGCGATAGCTGGCCGGGATGCCCCGCTCGCTCATGGTGATGGTCACCTGGTGGATGGCCTCCGGCAGGTTCGTCCAGAAGTCCCAGTTGTTCTTCGCGCTGCGCAGGTTGGTGCGCGGGTCGCGCTTGACCGCGTGGTTCAGGTCGGGGAACTTGAGCGGGTCCTTGAGGAAGAAGACCGGGGTGTTGTTGCCCACGAGGTCCCAGTTGCCCTCCTCGGTGTAGTACTTCATGGCGAAACCGCGGATGTCCCGCTCGGCGTCGGCCGCCCCCCGCTCGCCGGCGACGGTGGAGAAGCGCACGAAGACCTCGGTCTTCTTGCCCACCTGCGAAAAGAGCTTGGCCCTGGTCCACCGCGTGATGTCCTGCGTCACCGTGAAGGTGCCGAACGCGCCCGAACCCTTGGCGTGCATGCGCCGCTCGGGTATGACCTCGCGGTCGAAGTGCGCAAGCTTTTCGAGGAACCACGCGTCCTGGAGGAGCATAGGCCCGCGGGGCCCCGCGGTCATCGAGTGATTGTTGTCCGGCACGGGCGCGCCGGCCGCCGTCGTCAACTTTTTCCCTGCCATGGAAGACCTCCCTCGGTCACGGGCGCCGCCCGCGCGGAGGCGGGCGGCGTTCGAAGTCCATTGTCCGCCGATACGGCGCGGGGGGCAACCTTTCAATGCGCCGCCCCGCCCCTCTCCGGAAGGGCCGCGCGGGGAACGCGCAGGCCGCGAGCGCCCTGATCCGGGCCGCCTGCGGCACCCCGATCCGGGCGCCGCGCGGCCCGGCTCCCCATTTCCTTCCCGATTATTTCTTCGTGATGGCCTTGAGCACCGTGTCGCGGTCGACCTTCTTGAGGCAGAAGAACCAGTCCTTGCAGGTGACTCCTTCCTGCTTGCCGTCCATGCGGTCCTTGGCGGTGCCGCAGCTGCCGGCGGTGGGGACGATGAAGTCGTCGCCGGGGCGCCAGTCGGCGGGACAGGCGACGCCGAACTCGTCGGCGGCCTTGAGGGCCTGGACCACGCGGATGAGCTCGTCGAAGTTGCGGCCGATGGAGAGCGGGTAGTAGATGATGGTGCGGATGATCCCTTTGGGATCGATGAAGAAGACCGCGCGGACGGCCTTGGTGGTGGCTTCGCCGGGCTGGATCATGCCGTACTTCTTCGCCACTTCCATGGTGATGTCCTCGATGAGGGGGAACTTCACCTCGACGTCCTTCATGCCCTTGTAGTCGATCTTTTCCTTGATGGTGCGGAGCCAGGCGATGTGGCTGTACAGGCCGTCGACCGAGAGGCCGACCAGCTTGCAGTTGAGCTCGTCGAACTTGGATTCGAGGGTGGCGAAGGTCATGAACTCGGAGGTGCAGACCGGGGTGAAGTCGGCCGGGTGGCTGAAGAGGATGACCCACTTGCCCTCGTACTGCTTGGGAAAGTCGATCTCGCCCTGGGTGGTGACGGCCTTGAAGGCCGGGGCTTTTTCGCCGATGCGGGGCATGCTGACGGTTGCGGTGTCGTTTTCCATGAATGGACTCCTTTGGTGGAATAATGAACCGGCGCAGGCCGGTCACAAGTATTTAGCAAATCTCGTGCCAACCTGTAGCCGAAGGGAAAAGTGCAGATGGAAAAGGAAATATGCGTTGCGGCTTTGGCGTATGCTTGCCTGATACCGAAATGTCGGTGATACTGCACCGAAAGGACGGTGGACACCGAAATGACGGAAGGACCGCGGCTCAGGCCGGACTGGGCGGCGCTCGGGCAGGAAACCCGCCTGGCGCCCGAAGGGACCATGGACATCGTGCTCGAGTCGCTGCGCGAGCTGGTGGACTACGAGCTCGCGGTGGTGCTGAGCGCCGAGGAGGGCGGGCGCCTGACGGTGCGCCGCGCGCGCGGCCCCCTGGCCACCAAGCGGCTCGCGGGCTACTCGATCTCGCTGGCCGAGCGGCGCGACCTGGCGGCCCTGCTCGCAGGGCTCGTGCCGCGCCTTCTGGACCACGACGCCGAGCACGTGGACACCTACGCGGAGATACTGGACCTGCCGGACGAGCATTCGTGCCTGGCCGCGCCGCTCGTGGTGGACGGGGAGGCCATCGGGCTCCTCACCCTGGACCACCGGAGCTGCGGGGTCTTCTCGGGCCAGATCGTTCGCTTTATCGGGGTGATCTCGAAGCTGGTGGCCCTGGCCCTGGTGCAGTCGGAGACCTCGCGCTCCTTGCGCGAGCGCAACGAAAGCCTGCTTGCCGAGCGCAACCGCCTGCTCGAGCGCGACTCGGACGTATTCCGCGATCTTGCCGGTTCGAGCCCGGCCTGGCTCGACGCCATCAACTCGGTGCGGCTCGTGGCCTCGACCGATTCGCCGGTGCTGCTGCTCGGCGAGACGGGAACGGGCAAGGAGGAGGCCGCGCGCGCCATCCACCGCCTATCGGCTCGCGCGGGCGGCCCCTTCGTGGCGCTCAACTGCTCGGCCCTGCCGCCGGCCCTGGCCGAGAGCGAGCTATTCGGCCACGAAAAGGGCTCCTTCACCGGGGCGCAAGGCCTGCGGCGCGGCCGCTTCGAGCTGGCGCACGGCGGGACGCTCTTCCTCGACGAGATCGGCGACCTGCCGCCCGAGATCCAGCCGAAGCTGCTCCGCGCCATCCAGGAGGGGCGCTTCGAGCGGGTGGGCGGCGAGAAGCCGGTGCAGGTGGACGCGCGCATCGTCGCGGCCACCCATGTCGACCTGGGCGCGGCCGTCGAGGCTGGGCGCTTCCGCGAGGACCTCTTCTACCGCGTGGCGGTCTTTCCGGTGCGCCTGCCGCCCCTGCGCGAGCGCGGCGACGACGCGGTGGCCATCGCGGAACTCTTCGCCTCGCGCCTGCGCGCGCGGCCGGGCTGGGAGGGGCTCTCGTTCTCCGCCGAGGCCCTGGCGCAGATCGCCGCGCGGCCCTGGCCCGGCAACGTGCGCGAGCTCCGGAACGCGGTGGAGCGCGCGGCCATCCTGGCGCGCGGCGGTCTCGTCGGGGCGGCGGAGCTCTGCGCGGGCGACTGGGCGAAGGGAAAGCCCGCTCCCTGCGCCGCTCCCGGCTGCTGCGACGGCGCCTTCGCCGCGGCGTGCGCTGATCCGGCCGAGGCCACGACGGGGGCCGCCGCAGGCGCGCCGGCAGGCGACGCGGCGGAGACCCTCGAGGCAGCCCAGAAGCGCCACGTCGAGCGGGCGTTGGAACGCGCGGGCGGCAAGGTCTACGGACCGGACGGGGCGGCGGCGGCGCTGGGCCTCAAGCCGAGTACCTTGCAGAGCCGCATGAAAAAGCTCGGCATAGACGCGGCGCGCTTCAGGCGGCCTTGAGGCGGCGCGACGAAGCTTCCGGCCAAGCCTCGGCCTGGTGTCACGAAGCTTCGGGGCTCGTCAGCGCACCAGCAGGGCCAGCCAGGCCAGCTGGCTCGCAGCCAGGGTCGAGAGGAAGTTGACGACGTTGTTGTCGAACCAGGCGGCGCCCTTTTCGAGGCGGTTTGCCACGCGGCCCTCGGGGCGACGCTCGGACGCCCGCTCCGTCGCGGAGCCGTCGCCGCGACGGTAGCGCGCCTGGAAGAACTCGCCGAGGATTGAGTCGATCACCGAGCCGGTGAAACCCGCGCCGGTGACGAGCAGGGCCTGGAGGACGCGCGAGAGGCGCAGCTGGCCGCGCGCCAGCTCGGGCAGGGCGAGAAGCCCCACGGCCGCCCCGGCGATAAAAGCCGCTCCCGCGAGCGAGGCCGCGAAGCCCAGCGGGGACACGCCGCCCGAAAGCCCCGCCTCCACGCTACGCCCGGAGAGGATCATGCGGGGCGGAGCCTTCGAGCGGGGGCCGAGCTCGGAAGCCCAGGTGTCGGCCGTGGCGGCGGCCAGCGCGCAGGCAAAGCCCAGGTACCAGAGCTCGCGCGGCTCGAAGCGGTACAGGACGGCGAAGGCGAGCGCCGCGCCGCCGTTGGCGATCACCTGCACATGGTCGCGGCGACCGCCCTTCTCGACCACGGCCTCGACGGAGGCCGGCGCGGGGAAGAGCTTCGAGAGGATGCTCGATGAGAAGAAGAAAGAGCCGAGGACGACGAAGCCCTTCCAGCCCGCCCCCGCCCAGACGGCCGCGCCGAAGGGGATGGCCGCGGCGAGGCCCGAGCCGCTCAGGGAGCGCTTCCGCCAGGCCGGCACGGCGATCAACGCGGACGCGACGAGGCCGAAGGCGAAGTCCTTCGCGAGCTCGGGGACGGGGCTCACGCGGCGCCCCCGACCAGCAGCCGGGCGAGCAGCGAGACGCCGAGCGGGACCGACAGGTTGTCGAAACCCGCGGGCGTCGCCGACTCGAGCAGGGTAGCCGTCGTCGCGAGGGCGAGCGCCGGGAGCAGGGACGGAGCGATCGTTCCGGGGAATCCGGCGGCGCCGCCCCGGAAGGCCAGCACGGAGAGGGCGACGGCGAAGCTCGCCGCGAACATGGTCACCGTTCCCTCGACCGACTTGCCGCGGAACACGGGCAGCGGGTGCCTGCCCTGCCGCGAGCCCGCGACGGCCGCGAGCCCGTCGCCCCAGGTCATGCAGAGGATGCCGATGGCGCCGATCCAGGGCTGGCCGGCGGCGAAGGTGAGGGCCGAGAGGATGGCCAGCGAGAGCGCGTACCAAACCGTGCCGAGGTCCTCGATGCCGCCGCCGCGCTCCATGGCGGCGAAAAGCTTCCGCTTGTAGGAAAGGTAGTTGACGAAGACGAAGGCGACGGGCACCAGGGCGGCCTGCCACCAGGCGTCGAAGAAGGCCATGGCGATGAGCCACCAGTTGCCGACCCCGATATGGATGAATTTCCGGCTTCCTTCGGATTTGAGGTAACCGAGCTTCGAAAGGACCGTGGCGGCTCCGATGACCGAGAAGACGTAGACGAACGAAAGGACCATGCCGAGCGCGAAGCGCATGAACGACCTCCGGTGCGGATTACCGCGCGCGCTTCACTATAGGGGATTCCGCGCCGGACGGGAAAGCGCCGCACCGCCGAGCTTCGGAAGGGCCGACCGGGGAACGGGCAGGCCGCGGCGCAGGGCGGAAGCGGTACTCCAGGCATGGGCCGGGCGCGCACGGATGCGCGCCCAAAACGAGACCGGTCGGCCCAGCCGACCGGTACGTCATGGACGACGCCTTTCCCAATCCGCGACAGGCCCTTCGACGACGCGGAAGAGCGGGTGCGGCTCGGGCGTCGCGGCGGCTTCGAGCGTTGCCACGCGGGAGGGGTCGCGGACGCGGAGCTTGGCGAGCAGGTGTTCCCGTTCGTATGCGATCTGGCCGCTGCTCACCTCGAGCGCGGCATGGCCGCAGGACGGGGCGCACTTCGAGCGGTCGAAGGCGTAGCCGCGCGCGTCGGCCTCCGCGAGCACTGCGGCCAGGTAGCGCGAGACGAGGGCGGCCGGATCGGAGTCGGCCTTGAAGCGCTCGAGCTGGGGGTGGCGCGTGTAGCCGCGGGTCTTGCCTTCGAGCACGGCCTTGGCGAGCAAGGCTTCGCGCCAAAGCGCCACGAGCCCCTTTGCGTCGAGGTAGCGCGGGTGGAGCGACCAGAGCCTCATGCTTCGTCCTCCTCGGGCGTCGATTCCGTGAGCATGCCCGGGCGCGCGGGCTTGAGCACGTAGATCCAGGTTGCCATGGCAGCCTCCACTCAGCCGGGATTCCGGCACAGGCGAGTATACGCGATGGTTTGCCGGGCCGCTTGCGGACCCGGGCGCCGAGGCGCGAGAATTCGCGCTGACCGGGGAGGCTCTCGATGGCGAAGGTGCTGGTGTTCGGGGCGGGCGTGATCGGCTCGATCTACGCGCTCAGGTTCGCGAAGGCCGGCCACGAGGTCGACCTGGCGGCGCGGGGCGAACGGCTCGAGATTTTGAGGGCCGAGGGGCTCCGCATCCGCAACGTCATGCTGACCGGCGACCTCGAGTCCGCGAACGCCGCGATCCTGGAGCGCGTTCCCGAGGGTCGGGCGTACGACCTGGCCATCGTCGCGGTCCGCTCGGGCCAGGTCGAATCCGCCCTGCGGGAAGTCGCGAAAGCCGGATCGACCGGTCCCGTGGCCGTCATCGGCAACAACCTGGGTGACCTGGGCGCGCAAGCCGCCATGGTCGGACCCGAACGTTTCGTCCCGGGATTCGGCACCTATGGGGGCTACCGGGACGGCGCGGAGATCGCCTATGTCGACGGCCGGAGCCCCAGGAAACCTGCGCGCCGCTCGCCCACCACGCTCGGCGTCCTCTCGCCGGTGGCCCGCCCGGCCCTCGCATCGGCGCGCGCCCTTTTCGAGTCGGCCGGCCTGCCCGCCGTCGAGAGCCCCGACATCCGCGCCTGGCTCGTCTGCCACGCCGCGCTCGTCTTCCCGCTCGCCGGCGCCATCTACGCCTCGGGCGGCGGCCAGGAGCGCGTCATACGCACGCGCGACGCCCTCACCCTGGGGGTGCGCGCCGCGAAAGAGCTCTTCGGCGCATTGCGGGCGCTCGGCACAAGGCTCGAGCCGCCCCGCCTCGGCAAGCTGCTCCGCATGCCGGAATGGCTGCTGGTCGGGACCATGCGCAAGGCCTTCGCGGGCGAAGGCGCCCGGGTGGCCATGTTCGGCCATGCCAACGCGCCGGGCGGCCGGGGCGAGCTCGGGGGCCAGGCGGCTATCCTCGACTCGATCGTCAGGAACTCGGGCCGGCCCCTGCCGGCCTGGGACCGGCTGCTGCCCCACCTTTCGGGAAGGGCGGAACCCATTCCCGACGGTTCCCGCTCGCTGCGCCTCAGGTTCTGGTAGCCCGCGCCCTCAGAACTCTACGCGCGATCCGACGTGGAACCAGGACGCGCGCTCGCCGAAAACCGCCTTGAGTGCAGCGTAGCCGTCGACGGTGGTGCAGTGGCAACAGCGGAGCAGCCCCGGCTCGAGCGCGGAGAGCTCGCGGGCGGTCTGCGATCGCCGCTCCCCGCTCTGCTTCACCAGATGGAAGCCGCCCAGCACGGCGCGGAGCGGCTTTCCGGGAAAGCGCGCCAGGGCGTCGCGGACGATCGCGACGATGCCGCGGTGGGCGCAGCCGGTCAGCACGACGAGGCCCCCTGCCGTATCCGCCACGAGCGTAAGCTCATCGGCGAAGACGTCCGGCTCGCCGGAGCCTTCGGTCCCGGGCGCGCGCACGCGGAAGCGCGGATTCAGCTTCGACGGATCGCCTTCGCCGGCGGCCACCAGGACGAACAGGCCCGGGGCCAGCTCCTGCCGGTCGACAGGCACGCGCGGCTCGGGCGCGCCGGGCGGCGGGAACTCGACCGGCGACCCGATGTCGATCAGGCCCGCGGGGTCCGCCGCCAGTTTCCGCGCGCTCCACGACGGCCCGGCCCAGAGCGGCTTTCCGGGATACGCGGCGTAGAACGCCGCGAGGCCGCCCGAGTGGTCGTAGTGGCCGTGGCTCAGCACCACGGCGTCTACCGCGCCGAGCCCGACGCCGAGCGCGTTCGCGTTCTCCATGAAGGCAGGACCCTGTCCCGAGTCGAACAGTACGCGGAAGCCCCCGTGCTCCACCAGCATCGAAAGCCCGTGTTCGCCCCGGAGTCTTTTTTCCGGGCAGTAATCATCCATGAGCGATGTGATGGTCATGGTTCCAGCATGGACTCGCGGCCCCTCCCGAGTCAAATCGCGGACCCCGCGTCCGCGCCTTCCGCAACCGGTTTACGCGCGCGCCGCGGCGGGTCTACACTTCATGCCATGATCAACCTCGCGCTCTTCGGCCCGCCCGGCGCGGGCAAGGGTACCCAGTCGGAATTCCTCGTCAAGGAATACGGCCTCTTCTACATCTCCACCGGCGACCTGCTCCGGAAGGAAATGGCGGAGGGCACCCGCCTCGGCGAGGAGGCGCGCTCGGTCATCGCCTCGGGCGGCCTCGTGTCCGACGAGATCATCGTCCAGATCATCGAAAAGGCCATCGTGGAGAACCCCGAGGCCAACGGCTTCCTCTTCGACGGCTTTCCGCGCACCTGGGTGCAGTGCTACATCCTCGAAGGCCTGCTCCTCAAGCTGGGCGCCTCGCTCGACCTCCTCGTCAGCCTCGAGGTGGACGCGGAAACCTCGGTCTCGCGCCTCGTGGAGCGGGGACGGAGCTCGGGCCGCCTCGACGACAACGAGGAGGTCATCCGGAACCGCCTCCGCGAGTACGAGGACAAAACCCTCCCCGTGCTCGGCTACTTCCGTGAAAAAGGCGTGTACCGCGCCGTCGACGGCGCCCGCTCCATTCCCGAGGTGTCGGATTCCATCCGCGCCCTCGTCCGCGAGGAGCTCTCCAAGCGTCCCGTCAACGTGGTGCTCTTCGGCTACCCCGGCTCGGGCCGCGGCTCGCAGGGCGCGGCGCTGGCCCGCGCCTACGGCCTCGAGTACGTCTCCACCGGCGCCATGCTCGACCGCGAGATCAAGCTCGGCACCGACACAGGCAAGCGCATCATGGAGCTCTACGACTCGGGCGAGCTCGTGCCCGACGAGATCGTGGTGCGCCTCATCGAAAAACGCCTCTCCGAGGCCGGCGAGGTCCGCGGCTTTATCTTCAAGGGCTTTCCGCGCACCCTCGTGCAGTCCTACATCCTCGACGGCCTCTTGCGGAAACGCGGCGGCTCGGTGTCCACGGTCATCGACCTCGAGGTGCCGACGCTCGAGCTCATCAAGCGCCTCGACATCCGCTCCAAAACCGACCGCGCCATGCCCTACGACCTGACCACCGCGCGCATCGTCCAGCGCCTCAAGGAGCACGAATCGAAAACCGTGCCCGTCATCGAAAAGTACGCGCAGCGCCACCGCGTCGAAAAGGTCGACGGCACCGGCAGCTTCGAGGAAGTCTTCGCCCGCCTCTCCGCCGTGCTCGAGCGGGCGCTCAAGGGCAATAGGGGATAGGGGGAGAACCCGCGCGGGGGCGCGGCCGCTCCCCCGGTCGCGCTACGCCTGAGTCGACGCGTCTCCGCCCTCGCTCCGAAGTCCTCCCGCCCGCGCCGACGGCGCGGGCGGTCCGGTCTTCTCCGCTTCCCCCACTCTCTCCCGGAGCTGGCGGACGCGCCGCCTTCCCCTGCGCCCGGAAGCTCCGTCCCCAAGGACCGGCGAAATCGTGGTATCCTCTAGCCGGCCGTCGAAGCGCGTCGGGCATCCCGACGCCTCGCCGGTCGTCCGCCGCGCGCGAGATCCGCCGGCGCGACCTTCCACCGCCACCCAGGAGTCCCGCCATGACCAATGCCGACCGCGCCGCCGCCATGACCATAAAGCTCGATTTCGACGTATTGCCGCCCGACCCGGTCTTCGAACCCGGCATCCGGCGCGCTCCCCGCCGCGAAGCCCACCTCACGAAGGCGCAGGAGGCGCTCGCGCTCCGCAACGCGCTCCGCTATGTGCCCGAAAAGTGGCACGAGCGCCTCGCGCCGGAGTTCCTCGCCGAGCTCCGCGAGCGCGGCCGCATCTACGCCTACCGCTTCCGCCCGGCGGGCCGGCTCCGGGGCCTCCCCATCGACGAGTACGAAGGAAGGACCATCGAGGGCCGCGCCTTCCAGGTGATGATCGACAACAACCTCGACTTCGACGTGGCGCTCTACCCCTACGAGCTCGTCACCTACGGCGAGACCGGCCAGGTCTTCCAGAACTGGCTCCAGTACCGCCTGGTCAGGAAGTACCTCGAGGCGGTCGATTCGGAGTCGACCCTGGTGGTCGAATCGGGGCACCCGCTCGGCATCTTCAAGTCGAACGCCACCGCGCCGCGCGCGATAATCACGAACGGCCTCATGGTGGGCATGTTCGACAACCCGAAGGACTTCGCGGTGGCGGCGGCCCTCGGGGTCGCCAACTACGGCCAGATGACCGCGGGCGGCTGGATGTACATCGGCCCCCAGGGCATCGTCCACGGCACCTTCAACACCATCCTCAACGCGGGCCGCCTCAAGCTCGGCGTCGCGGCCGACGGCGACCTTTCAGGCAAGCTCTTCGTCAGCTCCGGGCTCGGCGGGATGTCGGGCGCCCAGGGCAAGGCCGCCGTCATCGCCAACGCGGCCAGCATCATCGCCGAGGTTGACCCGAGCCGGGTCGAGACGCGCCACTCGCAGGGCTGGGTGACGGACGTCGCCAAATCGCCGGAGGAGGCCTTCCGCCTCGCGCTCGCGGCGCGGAGCCAGGGCAAGCCGATCGCGGTCGCCTTCCTCGGCAACATCGTCGACCTGCTCGAGCACGCCGACCGGACCGGCATCCACATCGACCTGCTTTCCGACCAGACCAGCTGCCACGCGCCCTACGAGGGCGGCTACTGCCCCGCCGGCGTATCCTTCGAGGAGCGCACGAGATTGCTCCGCGAGGATCCCGAGCGCTTCCGCGCCTTGGTGGACGAGTCGCTCGGGCGCCATTTCGAGGTCATCAAGCGGCTCTCGGCCAAGGGCACCTACTTCTTCGACTACGGCAACGCCTTCCTCAAGGCGGTCTGGGACGCGGGCGTGCGCGAGGTGTCCAAGAACGGCATCGACGAAAAAGACGGCTTTATCTTCCCGAGCTATGTGGAGGACATCCTTGGCCCC
>JAFGNN010000076.1 GCA_016926955.1 Spirochaetales bacterium
GCGGCGGCGTATGACGACGAGGGGGATCAAGACCTCGCCCGCCGCGAAGCGATCCTCTCCGGGACGGCACGCCCTCCGCTCGAAAACGACGACGCGGCGCGCGAAGCTCCCAGAACCGCCCGGCCCGCTTACGTCCCGCTCATGGGCGAAGGCGGCTACCTTGCCGGGACGCGCGCCGCGACAAGGGGTCCCGGAAGCGGTGAAGCGCCCCCCGTCGGGACGGTCGGACCGGATTCGGACTTCCCCGGTGGCGAATACGCGCTCTTCACCGAGGAGGCGCTTCCGGCACCCGGCGTCGGGCCAGTCCAGACGGACGGTTTTACCGAGCGATCCACAGCCGCTTTCGAGCCCGACCCCGTCGACGACGACGGCAAGACCCTTGATGAATTGCCCCTCGACGCCGATGCGATTCCCGACGACGACGAGCCGATCCCGGTCTTCTTCGGCGCGCGCGAAAGCGCCGGCGCCGGTGTGGCGGACGAGCCTTCCCGCGTATCCGCCGCCCGTCGCCCTGCCCTGATCCGCGAGCCCGTTCGCGCGGGCGTGGCAGGCGGGGCCCCCGGCGACGCGCCGGCCCCGCGCGGAGCCTCGGACCGAGTACCCTCGGACCGAGTACCCTCGGACCGAGTACCCTCGGACCGAGTACCCTCGGTGGAGACCTTCCCCCCCGCGCCGCGCCTCGAGGAGCCGCCGGCCCTGGCCGGCCGCGAGCCTGAAAGGAAGCCGCTCCTCGGCCGCAAGACGGTGGCCCCCTACGCGGTGCCGACGACCATCCTGACCCAATACCCCGACGGCGAGTACTGGATCGTCGACGACAAGACCCGCAAGGCCGCCGAGACGCTCCGCGAGACCCTGCGCGAGTTCGGCATCGAGGCCGAGGTGACCGGCATCCGGAAGGGACCGGTCATCACCATGTTCGAGATCCTGCCCGCGCCCGGCGTGCGGCTCTCCAAGATCGCCAACCTCTCCGACAACATCGCGCTCCGCCTCGCAGCCTCGAGCGTGCGCATCGTGGCGCCGATTCCCGGCAAGCACGCGGTGGGCATCGAGGTGCCGAACGACCGGCGCAACATCGTCAGCTTCCGGGAGCTCGTGGAAAACGAGGCCTTCCGCGCCGCCAAGCTGGAGATTCCCGTGGCGCTCGGCAAGGACATCGCGGGCGAGCCGCAGATCATCGACCTGGTGCAGACGCCCCACCTGCTCATCGCGGGCGCGACGGGCTCCGGCAAGTCGGTCTGCGTCAACGCGCTGATCCTCTCCATCCTCTATCGCCGCGCGCCGAGCGAGGTCCGGCTGATCCTGATCGACCCGAAGATCGTCGAGCTCAAGCTCTACAACGGCGTGGCGCACCTCCTGACGCCCGTCATCACCGAGCCGAAGAAAGCCTTCCAGGCGCTCCAGTACTGCATCTGCGAGATGGAGCGCCGCTACAGCCTGCTCGACCACATGGGCGTCCGCGACATCCGCTCGTACAACCGCAAGATCGCCGACAAGAAGATGGCCACCGAGCGACTGCCCTACATCGTCGTAGTCATCGACGAGTTCGCGGACCTGATGGCCACCACCGGGAAGGAGCTCGAATCCACCCTGGCGCGGCTCGCGGCCATGTCGCGCGCGATCGGCATCCACCTGGTGCTGGCCACGCAGCGGCCCTCGATCGACGTCATCACGGGCCTCATCAAGGCGAACATCCCGAGCCGCATCGCCTTCATGGTCGCGTCCAAGTTCGACAGCCGCATCATCATCGACGCGGTCGGCGCGGAGAAGCTCCTGGGGAAGGGCGACATGCTGCTCTCGAGCGCGTGGGACGCCTTCCCCTACCGCATGCAGGGCGCCTTCGTCTCCGAGGAGGAGGTCGAGCGCGTCGCGGACCATGTGCGCGAGCTGGGCGAGCCTGAGTACATCGACGACGAGATCTTCATCGACGACGAGGACGAGGATTCCGGCCCCAGCCTCTTCGACGACGAGGACGACGACCCGCTCTTCGAGAAGGCCCTCGAGATCGTGCTGCAGCAGGGCAAGGCCAGCGCGTCGTACATCCAGCGCAAGCTCAAGATCGGCTACAACCGTTCCGCCAGGCTCGTTGAGCTGATGGAGGAGAAGGGCATCGTCGGCCCGGCCAAGGGCTCGAAGCCGCGCGACGTGGTGCGGAACCCCGAGGTGCTCGGCCGCGCCCCGCACCCGGCGCCGCGCGAGGTGGAACCGGGCTTCGACGACGGGGACCCGGAAGCGGAGGAAGCGTGAGGCGGATCGGCATCATCGGCGGCGGCCAGCTCGGCCGCATGACCATAGAAGAAGCGCGCAAGTACGGCGGGGCGATCGACGTGCTCGCGCCCGAATGGCCGAGCCCCGCGGCGGCCCTGGCCGACGAGGTCGTCATCGGCGCCCTCGACGACGGGGGCGCCATCCGCGAACTCGCCGCGCGCGTCGACGTCCTTTCCTACGAGATCGAGAAGGTTGACGCCGCGACTCTGGCGGAGCTGGAACGCGAGGGGAAAACCGTCATGCCCGGCGCCGCCGTGCTCGCCGTAGCGCAGGACAAGGCCCGTCAGAAGAAGCTCTGGGACAAAGCCGGCATCCCGAGCGCGCCCTGGGCCCTCGTGGAAGGCCTCGACGAGGAGGCGCTCGCCGCTCTCGAACCCATGCGATCGGGCGCCCTCCGCGCCGCCGCCATCGCGAAGGCCGCGGAACGGATCGGCGGCTTTCCCGTCGTCCAGAAGGCGCGGCGCGGCGGCTACGACGG
The DNA here is from genome assembly GCA_016926955.1 of Spirochaetales bacterium. Lineage (GTDB taxonomy): Bacteria > Spirochaetota > Spirochaetia > Treponematales > UBA12059 > JAFGNN01. The sequence continues at coordinate 2,744 of JAFGNN010000076.1, forward strand.
CCGCGGCGTCGCGTCGCTCGACAGCCCGGGCGACGCGGTCGCGAAGGCCCTGCCCGTCCCGAGCCTCGTCGAGCGCAGGCTCGACTTCGCCAAGGAGCTCGCGGTGGTGGTGGTCCGCGCCCCGGACGGCGAGACCGCGGTGTACCCCTGCGTCGAGATGGTCTTCGACCCGCGGGCGAACCTGTGCGAATCGGTGCTTGCCCCCGCGGACGAAAGCGAAGGCGTCCGCCGCGCCGCCGAGGAACTGGCCCTGCGCGTCGTGCGCGCCCTCGACGAGGCCGCCAAGGCCGCGGGCTCTCCCTCGGGCGCCGCGGGCGTATTCGGCGTCGAGCTCTTCCTCATGCGCGACGGAACCATCCTGGTGAACGAGGCCGCGCCGCGCCCCCACAATTCCGGCCATTTCGGCATCGAGGCCTGTGCCTCGAGCCAGTTCGACCAGTATTATCGCGTATTGGCGGGACTCCCCCCGGGCTCGACGGAGCTGCTCCGTCCCGCCATGATGATGAACCTGCTCGGCGCCCCCGGCTCGTCCGGGGAACCGGAGATCCTCGGACTCGAGCGGGCGCTCGCGGTGCCCGGCGTCTCGGTCCACCTCTACGGCAAGGCCGAAGTCCGGCCCTTCCGCAAGATGGGCCACCTGACGGCGCTCGGGCGAACGGCGGCCGAGGCCCGCGAGCGCGCCGAGGCCGCGCTCGACTGCATACGGATAACGGGAAGGTAGGTGACGATGAAGTTCCTCGAGTTCGCGAAGCCGGCGCTCCGGCGCC
>JAFGNN010000077.1 GCA_016926955.1 Spirochaetales bacterium
GAGCAGGTTCTGCACCGTCTCCTTGCCGAGGTAGTGGTCGATGCGGAAGACGTCGGCCTCGCGGAAGCGCTCGCGCAGGGCCGCGTTGAGCTCGTGCGCGCTCGCGAGGTCCGTGCCGAAGGGCTTCTCGACGACGAGGCGCCGGTAGGGGCGGGCGGCCGCCTGGGCCGGCGAGAGCCCCGCCGTGCCGAGCCCGGCCTCGCCGAGGCGCTTCGCGACGGTGGAGAAGAGCTCGGGCCCGCAGGCCAGGTAGAAGAGGGCGCCCCGCCCCGTTCCCTCGAGCCAGCGCTCGCGCAGGACCGCGTAGGGCCCGCTTTCGTCGAAGTCGCCGCGGAGGTAGGAGACGCGCGATTCGAAGGCCGCCCATTCGGCGTCGAGCGCGGAGGGCTTCCGGCGGGCGAACTCGCCGCAGGCCTCGCGGAGGCTTGCGCGGAAGGCGGTGTCCGAGAGTTCACGCCGCGCGAAGCCGACCACGGCGAAGTCCTCGGGGAGGCCCCCGTCGAGGTGGAGGTCCCAGAGCGCGGGGACGATCTTGCGCCGCGTCAGGTCGCCCGTGGCGCCGAAGACGACGATGACTGCCGCCCCGGGGCGCGCGCCCTCCGCGGCGAGTTCGCAGGCCGCGCCGTCGGCCGGTCGATCGATCATGGAGCCTCCCCTTCTTCGCCGAATTCGTGGTCCGGAGCTCCGGACTCGTATACAGTAATGAAATCGGAGGCGAAAACGCATGGACGCGCGCGACGACGGAACGCTCTCGATCGAAAATCCGGATGCACTCTTTCCCGACGGCTGGTCCGAGGAGAAGGTCGCGCGCGCGCGGACGCTCTTCCTGAAACGATTATCGGTGCTGGCCCACCGTTTCTACGGCGGGAAGCTCCAGGTGCTGCCCAGGGCCGGGCTCTACGGTCCCGGGTGGTTCGGGGCCTGGTACACGCCCGGCGTCTCGGCCGTCTCGACGGCCGTGCGCGACGATCCGGAGGAATCCTTCGCGCTTACGGGCCGGGGGAACCTGGTCGCGGTGCTCTCCGATTCCACCCGCGTGCTCGGCGACGGCGACTGCGGCCCCTCGGGCGGGCTCGGCGTCATGGAGGGCAAGGCCTTCCTGATGAAGTATCTGGGCGGCGTGGACGCCGTCCCACTCTGCATGGACAGCCGCGGCCCCGACGGGAAACCGGACTGGCGGCGCATCGTCGACTTCGCGAAGATGGCCGCCCCGAGCTTCGGCGCCATCAATCTGGAGGACATCAGCCAGCCGAACTGCTTCTTCGCGCTCGACGCGCTCCGCGACGCCTGCGGCATCCCCGTCTGGCACGACGACGCCCAGGGCACCGCCTGCGTGACCCTGGCGGGGCTACTGAACGCCCTCAAGCTGGCGGGAAAGCGGCTCGCCGACGCGCGCATCGTCCTCCTCGGCGCGGGCGCCGCGAACACCGCGCTGGCCCGCCTCCTCATGGCGGACGGCGCCGACCCCGCGCGCCTCGCCCTCTTCGACAAGGAAGGCGGCCTCCACTCCGGCCGCGCCGACCTGGAGCGCGACCCGAGCGCCTACCGCCAATGGGAGCTCGCCAAGCTGACGAACCCGGCGCGTTTCGCGACGCCCGCTGAGGCCCTGCGCGGCGCCGACGCCCTGGTGGCCCTCTCGGCGCCGGGCCCCGGCACCGTGAAGCGCGAATGGGTCCGCTCGATGGCGGAGGGCGCCATCGTCTTCGCCTGCGCCAACCCCGTGCCGGAAATCTGGCCCTTCGAGGCGAAGGAGGAAGGCGCCTTCGTGGTGGCCACGGGCCGCGGCGACTTCCCGAACCAGGTGAACAACTCGGTGTGCTTCCCCGGCATCCTGAAAGGCGCGCTGCTGGTGCGCGCGCGCGGCATCTCGGACGGCATGGCCATCAGGTGCGCGCACTCGCTGGCGGACTTCGCGAAGGACAGGCCGGGCGGCGTCAAGCCGGATGACATCCTGCCCTCGATGGAGGATACGGAAGTCTTCGCGGTCGAGGCGGCCGACGTCGCGGAAGAGGCCGCGAAGGAAGGCCTCGCGCGCACCCCCTTGCCGCATGCCGAGCTGCGCGCACGCGCCGCCGCCGACATAGCGGCCGCGCGCGCGTCCTACGCGGCGCTCATGGACGGGGGACACATCCCGCGGCCCGACCCCGCCATGATCCGCGAAGCCGCCGCCTGGGCGATGGCCGTCATCAACGAAGACTAACCACAGAGGCACAGAGGCACGGAGGAAAGAGGGAGAGAAGAAAGAGGGAAGGGATAGCGAGCAGGACGACGCGAAGAGACTGGCTCGGGCTGCGCCGAGGGGGAGCCCGTCGCACCTGGCTGAAAACGCGACCGCGCCGCCTCTGGGCGGGTCGGAGCGAGCTCCAAACCCCGGCGCCTATTTTCCCCAGTCCTTTCCCTTCTTCTCCCTGCGTTTCGGCGTCTCGGCGTCTCGGCGTTTTATTTGGACTTGGAGTCCGCGGGGAACCAGTGGAACCAGAGGGGCTCGTTGCCGGCGGCGATCTTGCGGCTGGTGGCGGGCTTGGCGCCGAAGAAGGACGGGAAGTCCTCCGCGTTGACGATGAAGCCGAGCGACCACCCGGGGAAGCGCTCGCGCAAAGCGCCCGCCTCGCGCCACGAGGCTTCCGCTTCCTCGCGCGAGCCGATGCGCACGCCGTAGGGCGGGTTGCCGAAGATGACGCCGGGCTTCTGGCCTTCCTTCGGCAAAATGTCCGCGGCCTCGGCCTTGGCGAAGCGGACGAAGCCGCCCACGCCCGCGCGCTCGGCGTTGCGCGAAGCGATGCCCACGGCTGCGGGGTCGCGGTCTGAGCCCACGATGTCGACCATCACGTCGTTCCGCACGCGCTTGGAAAGCTCCTCGCGCGCGGACTCGAAGGGGGCCTTCTCGAAGCAGGGCATGCCCTGCCAGGCGAACTCGCGGTTCAGGTTGGGCGCCTTGTCGAGAGCGTAGAGCGCGGCCTCGATGGCGATGGTGCCCGAGCCGCAGTAGGGGTCGCGGAGCGGCAGCCTGCGGGTCCAGCCGGAGAGGAAGAGGAGGCCCGCGGCGACGGTCTCGCGGAGCGGCGCCTCGACGGCCTCGGTGCGCCAGCCGCGCTTGGACAGGGCCTCGCCGGAAAGGTCGACGAGGATCTCGCAGCGGTCGTCCTCGAGGTCGACGCGGATTTCGCGCTCAGGCCCGGTCTCGGGAAGGCGCGAGGTCTTGTAGGCCTGCCCGAGGCGCGCGTAGACGGCCTTGTGGACCACCGACTGGACGGCGGTGGAGGCGGAGAGGCGCGAGTCGCGGCTCCGGACCTTGCCCACGGAAACCTTGTCCTCGCGGGCGGCCCAGCGCTCCCAGGGGAGCTTGCGGACGCCCTCGAAGAGGCTGTCGAAGTCGGGCGCGTCGAACGAGGCGACGCGGAGGAGGAGGCGGTCGGCGGTGCGGAGGGCCATGAGGCCGAGGGCGAGGCCCCGGCCGTCGGCGGAGAGCGTGACGCGGCCCGCGGAGCGGTCGGAAGGGGTGAGCCCCAGGCGGCGCGCTTCCTCGGCGAGGATGCGCTCGAGCCCCACGGGGCAGAAGGCGACGATGTCGTGCATGCTGATCAGTATCCGCCGTAACGGCCCCCGTGGGCAAGGGTGGCGCGGGGAAGGGCCTTATGCGAGCGGCCCCCGGTAGCGGTTGACGCCGAGCCGGTCGAGCATGGCGCCCCAGGGCCCGAGGCGCCGCCCGAACGAGGCGAAGTCGCGGCGGTTTATCGCGGTCCACCCGACTTCGGCGACGGCGGAGAGCCGGGGGAAGGTCTGGTATTCCGCCTGCCTGCCGAAATAGGCGATCTCGGTCCACAGGTTCGCCTGCACGCCGAGCACGCGCCTGGCGTCCTCGGCGGAAAGGCCTTCCGCGGGCTCGAACGAATAGCTGTCGGCCACCGTGCAGACGCCGTGCTGGCCCGGCTCCTCCGGATTGTCGAGGTGCTTGTGGTCCAGGTAGCAGGCGGCCGTCATGGGACACATGACCGCGTCGATGCCGCGCCGCGCCGCCTCGTGGCCGCGCCCGGGACCCTGCCACGCGAAGGCGAGCGAGCCAGCCGGAATGCCCGCGTCGAGCGCCTCGTCCCAGAAGGCCGGCACCTTGCCGCGCTCGAGCACAAGGCGCGCGACTTCGCGCGTGAACCAGCCCTGGAGTTGCGAAGGTTCGACGCCGAGGGTTTCGGCGCGCGAGCGGCAGCGGGGGCAGGCCTCCCAGCGGGCCGTTCGCACCTCGTCCCCGCCGGCGTGCAGCCAGCGGCCGGGGAAGAGGCGCGCCACCTCGTCGAGCACGCGGCCGACGAAGCCGAGCGTCCCGTCGTTGCCGAGGCAGAGCACGTCCTCGAAGATGCCGAAGCGGTCCACCGGGGCGAAGTCCCGGGGGACGCAGGCCAGCTCCGGGTGCGAGGCGAGCAGGGCCGTCACGTGGCCGGGCAGCTCGATCTCGGGGATGATCTCGACGCCGCGCGCGGAGGCGTAGGCGACGACACGCGCTACGTCGGCTTCGGAATAGCTCCCCGCGTGCCGGTAGAGTTCGATGTTGTAGCGCGTGTCGGGGCGGCTCGAGCCCTTCGCCGCCAGCTCGGAGAAGGCGGCCAGGTCGAGCCGCCAGGCCTGGTCGTCCGAGAGGTGCCAGTGGAAACGGTTGAGGCGGTGGAGCGAAGCCAGGTCGATCATCCGCTCGACGAATTCCACGCGGAAGAAGCTCCGCGCGCAGTCGAGCATGAAGCCGCGCCAGCCGAAGCGCGGTTCGTCCTCGATGCGGCAGGCCGGCAGGGTTGGGCCGTGGACCAGGGCGAGGGCGCGGAGGGCGTTGATTCCGGCCTTGATGCCCGCCTCGGTCGACGCCTCGAGGAGGGCGCCTTCCGGCGCCAGGTCGAGGATGTAGCCCTCGTCGGCCAGGCCCGCGCGCAGGCGGACGGTGAGGGATGCGCGCCCGTCCGGGGCGGCGCCCGCGGCGGCGCGCCAGGGACGGCCCCAGGCCGCCGAGAGCAGGCCGCGGGCGTCCTCGAGCGCGGAGCCCCCGATGCCTTCGCCTGACAGGACGGGCGCCGGGCCCGGCTCGAAGGAACCGTCTCGCCGGACGATCCGTACGGGTCGCGGCACGAGGCCGAGGCCGTCCTCGTCCAATTCCTGGCGTTCCTGCGTCATGGCTGCCTCCCCGCGGCGACCGCCGGGCGAGGCCAGCGCCGGCGGACCGGACGCTTGACAAGGCCGCGAGGGCGCGCGTACCTTTAGTTTGTACTCCGCGCGTACCAACCCTGTCAACGCTATCGGTGCCGCGGAACGACGGGAGAGCTCCGGTGAGGACGAGCAACAACCGATTCCAGCGCGACGCCAATCTCGCGGTCGCCGCGCGCGCCGTCTGGCGCCGCCCGGGCCTTTCCCGAGCCGACCTGGCACGGGAGCTCGGGCTGCACCGCTCGACGGCGGGCAGCCTGATCGGCGCCCTCATCGAGTCCGGCCTGCTCGTCGAAGGCGAGCCCGGCGCGGCGGCGCCGCGCGGCGGCCGGCGGCCCGTGGCCATAGACTTCGACCGGCGCTTCGGGCTCGTGGCCGGCCTCGACCTGACGCCCGGATCCTGTCGCGGAGCCCTCGCCGACCTGCGGGGCGATCTGGTCGAGCGCTTCGACGCTCCGTCCGGATCTTCCCTGCCCGAGCTGGCCCGCGCGGCCCTCGACGAGGCCCGGGCCCGCGCGGCGGCGCGCGGCCTGCCCCTCGTAGGCGCCTGCGCCGCGCTTCCCGGCATCGTCGACCCGATCGAAGGCACGGTGCTCCGCTCCCGTCCCTTCGGCCTTCGGGACTATCCGCTTGGCAGGGAGCTGGCGCCGGAATCCGGATATCCGCTCATCGTGGAAAACGACGCGAACGCCTGCGCGTGGGCGCGGCTCGCGAACGCGAGGACCGAGCCGGCCTCGGATTTCATCTGCGTCCTGGCCCGCGGAAACGGGGAGCTGCCCGGAGGACCGGACGCGACGCCCGGGGCCGGACTCGGCATCGCCCTGGGCGGCCGGGTCCATTACGGCTCGCTCTACGCCGCCGGCGAGCTGGCCGACGCGGACGGCCGCGCCCCCGGCGATCATTCCGGCTCGGGCACGGATGGCTCCTTCGGCGCCTTTGTCGAACGGGTTTTCCGTTCGCTCGCGCCGGTGCTCGTGGCGCTCGCCCCGCGCGCCGTCTTCGCCTGCGGCGAGTTCCGTCGCCGCGAGGCCGAGACGCGCGCCGCCCTCGAGACGAGGTTTCCCGCCTTCCGCGGCATACTCGCCGGGCACGGCGCCGCCTTCGTCTTCGCGGGCTCAGGCGAGCACGACGTGGCCGAAGGCGCGTGCGCCACCTTCCTCTCGCGGCTCTTCTCGGTGCCCGAGCTCTCCGGGCCCGGCGCGCGCCTGCCGATCGGCTGGGACCGCGTGCTCCGCGCTCGCGCGGGAGGAGCGTGATCATGCGTCCTCTCGTGCTCCGCGGCGCCACCGTCATGACCGGCATCGCCACCATGGAAAACTGCTCGGTCCTCGTCGAGGACGGGCGGATTTCCGACGTGTTCGGCGAAAAGCGTTTTCGCCAGAAAACCTTCGGCCCCGAGACCCTCGTCATCGACTGCGAAGGGCTCTACGTCGCGCCGGGCTTCATCGACACGCACATCCACGGCTTCGGCGGTTTCGGCACCGAGGATTCCAGCGCGGACGCCGTCGTCTCCATGTCGGAGGCGCTCGCCTCGCGGGGGGTCACCGCCTTCTGCCCGACCCTCTACCCGATGGAGTCAGGCGCCCTGCTCGAGGCCGTGCGCGCCGCCAGTTCCGCCATGGGGCGCGAGCGCGGAGCGCGGATCATGGGCCTCCACCTGGAGGGCCCCTTCCTCAGTCCCGAGCGGCTCGGCGTACAGCGTCCCGAAACCCTCAAGCCCGTCGACCTCGATTTCATGGACGAGCTCTGGCGGGCCTCCGAGGGACGCATCAGCAACATGACCGTGGCGCCGGAGCTCAAAGGCATGCGCGAGCTCGCCTTGAGCTGCGCGCACAAGGGCATCGTGCTGCAGGCGGGCCATACCAACGCCAGCTACGAGCACATGGTGGAGGGCATGCAGGCGGGCATTCTGCACGCCACCCACCTCTGGAACGCGATGAGCCAGATGCACCACCGCAACCCGAACGCGGTCGGCGCGGTGCTCATCCATCCGGAATTCTCCTGCGAGATCATCGCCGACGGCCAGCACGTGCATCCGGACCTGGTCAGGCTCCTGGTGCGCGACAAGCCTATCGACAGGATCGTGCTGGTAACCGACGCGCTCAAGCCCACGGGCCAGCTCGAGGGGCCGCTCGTGGCGAACGGCGAGGAAGTCTACCTCGAGGGCGGCGTCTTCCACCGGAAAGCCGACGACGTCATCGCGGGCTCGGCTCTCACCATGGCCGACGGCGTGCGAAAGCTCGTGTCGTGGGGACTTTCCATGTCCGACGCCGTGCGGACGGCCAGCACGAACCCCGCGCAGGTGCTGCGCTTCCCGCGCAAGGGCTACCTGCTGCCGGGCTACGACGCGGACCTCGTGGCCTTCGACGGCGCCCTGGACGTCAAGCTCTCCGTGGTGGGCGGAGCCATCCTCAAGGACTCGGTATCCTGAAGAAAATCCCGTTACGGAGGACTCGATGCGGCTGGTGATCAAGCAGGACTACGACGGGGTGTCGCGCTGGGCGGCCCGGCACGTCGCGAGGCGCATCGAGGCCTTCGCGCCCGGCCCCGGACGGCTCTTCACCCTTGGCCTCCCGACCGGCGCCTCGCCCGAGGGCATGTACCGCGAGCTGGCGCGCCTGCACCGCGAGGAGGGCCTCTCGTTCCGGCATGTGGCGACCTTCAACATGGACGAGTACGTGGGCCTGTCCGCCTCCGACCCCCGGAGCTACCGCGCCTACATGCGCGAACGGCTCTTCGACCGCGTGGACATCGAGGCGGCGAACGCGCGCCTGCCCGACGGCACGGCCGCCGACCTCGACGCGGAGTGCGCCGCGTACGAAAAGGCCATCGCCGAATCCGGCGGCATCCGCCTCTTCGTCGGCGGCGTCGGCGCGGACGGTCACCTCGCCTTCAACGAGCCGGGATCCTCGCTCGCGAGCCGCACCCGCCAGAAGACCCTGACCGAGGACACGCGCATGGCCAACGCGCGCTACTTCGGCGGCGATCCCGCTTCCGTCCCCCCGCGCGCGCTCACGGTCGGCATCGGCACCATCCTCGACGCGGACGAGATCCTCCTCATCGTATCGGGGCACGCCAAGGCGCGCGCGCTCCGCGCCATGGTCGAGGAGGGCGTGAACCACATGTGGACCGCCTCCTGCCTCCAGCTCCACCGCAAGGCCGTGGTCGTCTGCGACGAGGACGCCACCGACGAGCTGACCGTCCGCACGGTCCGCTACTTCAAGGAAATCGAGGCCAGCCTCGGGGACGAGCCGTGAGTTCCGTGGACGACGGAGTCGCGACGAAGGGCCTCCGCGTCGTCCGCCTCGACCTGGCCCGGCGCGAAATCGGCCGCCGCCGCCTCGAAGCGGGCCTTGCAGACATCTGCCACCGCACCGGCCTCTACGGCCGCGATCTGGCGGGAACGGGGCTTTTCGACGACAGGAAGCTCTTCGCCCTGTTCTTCATCCTCTACTATCCGCGCTTCGAGCCGTCCTCAGGCTTCGTCGCGCTCGAGGGGGAGGGGAAGGGCGCGCGAGTCCGCGGCTACTGCGTCGGCACGCCCGATTCGGCCCGCCAGGCCCGGTCCGTGCGCCGCATGGCGCCCGCGATACTCCTCCGCATGGCCTTCGCCGCCCTCTTCCATCCGGAGAGCTTCCGCGTCGCGCGCCGCCTCGTCGCGGGCGCCAAAGCCGGGACCGCGACCGACCCGACCTGGAAGGACTACCCGGCACACCTTCACATCAACGTCGACCCCTGCCTCCAGCGAGGCGGCGCGGGCGGCCGCCTCATCGAGGCCTTCGAGGAGCGCATGCGCGAGCTCAAGGCGCCCGGCATCCAGCTCCACACCTCCACCGAGAATGAGAAGGCCATCCCCTTCTACCGCAAGCGCGGCTACGAAGTCCTCTCCGAGGGAGCGCCCGGCCACAGCCTCTGGCCCGGCTTCCCCGACGCGCGCGACCTGGCTTTCTGCAAGCGCCTCTCAGGCGCGGACGAAACGCGGGCCTGACACGAAGGCCGGGCTCATACCCCCGCTTCCCGCCGCCGATATTCGGAAGGCAGGCACCCGATTCCGCACGCGCCGCCCCGCCGGCGCGGCAGGTCGAGGGAGCCGAGCCGGAATCGCCCTGAGAGGTCGCCATGCCCCGAACCAGCAACGAGCTCCGACGCCTCGCGTCCCGCATAAGCGCGACGGCTTTCGTCCTGGTCCTGCTCGTCGTCCCGCTCGCGGCGCAGATCGTCGAGCAGCCCGATCCCGAGCCCGCCGTCGGGACCGAGACGGCTGCCGGAACGGGCGACCCGTTCGCGGGCGAAACCGGCGATCCGACGGAGGATCCGTCCGCGGAGCCGGCGGTGGATGCCGCGGCCGAGCCGGACGACGAAGCCGCCGGCGCGCCGGCAGAGGAAAGCATCCCCGAGGAAAGCATCCCCGACGCGATCCCGGTCGACGCCCCGCCCCCGCCCGCCCTGTCCCTCGAGGAGGCGCTCGCCCGTATCGTCGAGCTCGAGGACGAGCTGGCCCTGCTCCGCGCCGAGCGCGACGCCATGGAGGAGGAGAGCCTCGCCATTCTCGACGAGATAGCCCGGCTCACCGAGGCCGCCGAAGCCTCCGAGTCGGCCCGCCAGGTGGCCGAGGCCGAAAGCGCCCTCCGCGCCGCCGAGATTGTCGCCCTCGAAGCCGAGGTCGAGGAACTGGAAACCCGCATTGCCGGCCTCGAATCGGAGCGCGGCGCCACCGGCGCTTCCGTCGCCACCACCTTCGACATCGACCGCTCGATCTTCACCGAAACCCTCAAGTCCGGCTTCTCCGGCGCCCGGCCCCTCATGGGCACCTGGTCGCTCTCGAGCTCGACCGTCGCCCAGACCGATCCGCGCCAGTACTTCTCGCGCCTCTCGCTCGCCCTCGCGCAGGACCGGAAGCCCGTGCTCTACGCCTTCTCGGTCAAGGCCGGCGCTGAAGGCTGGGTCGGCGCGGGCCTCCACTTCTTCGTCTCCGGCGTCCGCTCCGAACGCGGCTACGGCGAAGGCAAAAGCCTCCTCTTCTGGCTCACCCGCGACCCCAAGGCCCGCGGCTCCAGCGCAACCTGGCTCCAGCTCTACCGCTCCGACGACGACGTCAACATGGAGCGCGTCCTCGACGCCAAGCTCGAGAAGGGCATCACGGAGTGGCGCCGCGTCGAGATCCTCTACGACCCCGTCGCGGAGTTCGTCGCGGTCGCCGTCGACGGCCAGGTCAAGGCCGCCTACCGCACCTTCTTCGGCCTCGGCTCCGGCGTTTCGGTGAGCCTCCGCACCCTCGGCTCAGGCGTCTCCTTCAAGGATTTCTCCGCGAAGACGACGAAGTAGCGCGAGGGCGAGTCGGGATTATCAGGGGACGAATGGCGCGGGCTTCGTCCCCCGCTCGTTTCAACCGTCCCCCATGGCCCGCCGTACCCTTCGCGCAAGCTCCAGTCCCCGCAGGCGCTCCGTGAATGTCTCCGTTGACCGCAAGCCGGCGAAGCGCGTCATCAAGGCTCGATAGCGCGGGTCCTGACGACGCTCGACACACCCGTTCGCTGACGCTCACGGGCGCGTCGCGCATCGTCACCCGCCGCGCCACCCGACCCCGCGGGGCGCTGCGCCGTGTCGAGCCCCACCACGCCGGCCCTCCCGTCATTGGCGTTACCACGGTGAATTGGCCCCTCGAATCACCCCTCGAATGACAAGTAACGCGCCAGACGAGCGTCTGTCCGCGCGCCCAATACCGATACGGCCATGGAAAGCGGCGTGCGAGCCCCCAAGTCCGGCGTCTGACACGCGGATGACAAGTCAAACGCCCGACAAGCGCCCCGTCCGGGCATGGTTGCGAAAATGGTGGAGCGGCGTGCGGAAATTGCGATTTGCCAAACCGATCCGCGTCGCGTCCGGAGCTGCGGGTGGCGGCTCGCGACCGCTTCCAGCGGTCGCGGCGACGAAGCCGAGGATCGGCTTCGTCGATCGCCCCTAAGCGAAGCGCGGGAGCCTGTTCTTTCGCCGTCAGGCCCCGCTCAGGAAGGTACGAGGCCCGGCCCGTCGCCGTTATTTTTGTGTCGATTTTCCGGATTTCCGCAAGCGCGCGCGCGGACGGAACGCGATCGATCCACGGAGGTGCCCCATGCGTCGCGTCCTTCCGTCCGGTCTCGCTTTCGCCTTTTCCTCGCTGCTCGCGCTCGTCGCGTGCTCCTGCCTGCCGGAGCTCGTCACCGCCGCCTTCGAGCCGGGCGACCTCGACCCGCCCGGCCTCGTCTCCTGGGACGTCGTCGAGGGCGGCGCCCTGGTCCTCCGCTTCGACGAAGCGGTCGGCGCGGCGCCCGCGGACTTCGCCTTCGAGCCGGGGAGGGTGGTGGCCTCGGTCGAAACGGGCCACGACGGACGGACCGTGACCGCGCGCCCGGAGGGTTGCTTCGAGCCCGGAGCCGCCTGCTCGATATCGGGGTCGGTGGCGGACGCCTCGGGAAACACGGTCCGCTTCGTCCTGCCGTTCACCGGATGGAACCCGCGCCTGCCTTCGCTCGCGCTCAACGAGCTCCTCACCGAAGCCTCGACGACGCACAAGGACGCCTTCGAGCTCCTCGTCCTTTCGGACGGCAACCTCGCCGGCCTCGCGGTCGGTTCGGGCAAGCTCTCCGACCCGTCCTTCGTCTGGCGCCTGCCGGCGGCCGAGGTGAAGGCCGGGGATTATGTTTCGCTGCACCTCAAGCTGTCGGGCACCGGCGTCGAAGCCGACGAGCTCGGCGAGGACTTGGCGCGCTCGGGCGGACTCGACGCGGAGCCGACGGCGCGCGACCTCTGGTACCCCTACGACGACGGGGCGCTGCCGGGGTCCAACGGCGTCGCGTGGCTGCGGAGCTCGCCGACCGGTCCGGTCCTGGACGCTGTCTTCTGGTGCGAGCGGACAAGCGCTTCCGACACGGCGTACGACGGCTTCGGGACGGCTGCCCTGCGCGACGCGGTCAGCGAGCTTTTTCTCGCGGGGGCCTGGCTCGTCGCGGGGGAGGCGCCGGCTCCCGAGGACGGCGTGTGGTCCGCCGCGGTCACCGCCACGCGGACCCTGGCCCGCCGGATCGATCGGGCGGACTCGGACCGACGTGAGGACTGGTACGTCACCGTTACCTCGGGCGAGAGCCTCGGGCTGCCGAACCTGGCTCCCGCCCACGTCCCGTGAAGCGAAAAAAATACCCGGGGGAGGACGGCCTTCGGCCATCCCCCCCCGGGCTTCCGACGGCGCCGTCGGGCGCCGCTCAGATTTCCTTCTTGAACATGTCCTCGATCGCGGCCTTCGGCAAGGCGCCGACGCGCTGGGAAACCACCTCGCCGCCCTTGAAGACGAGTAGCGAGGGAATCGATGTGATGCCGTACTGCCCGGCCAGGTCGGGCTCGGCGTCGACGTCGAGCTTGGCCACCTTGAGCTTGCCGGAGTACTGCTCCGCGAGCTGGGCCACGGAGGGCGCTATCATGCGGCAAGGACCGCACCACTCGGCCCAGAAATCCACCAGGACGGGAATCGGGGAATCGAGCACTTCGGTCTTGAAATTCCCGCTTGTAAGGTTCACTTCGGCGCTCATCGGCGACGCTCCTCAGTTTCGTCCCCGAGGGACGCAGGTTGCTTGAATAATACGGACCGGGTCCACGGATAGTCAAACGGCGGCGGCGCCTTCCGGGGGCGCCGCCGTGCGGATCGTACCGGCGCGGGGCTCAGGCCAGGTGGCAGGCCACCTGGTGGCCGGGGGCCAGCTCGCGGAGCTCGGGCTTCTCGGTCTCGCAACGCGCGACCTTGATGGGGCAGTTGGACTTGAAGGGGCAGCCGACGGGTTTCACCAGGGGCGAGGGCACCTCGCCCGAGTACTGCCGACGGTCCTTTCGGGCGGTCGGGTCGGTCGAGGGGATGGCGGCGATGAGCGCCTTCGTGTAGGGGTGCCGCGGCGACTCGTAGATGGCTTTCGAGTCGGCCAGCTCCGCCACCGTGCCGAGGTACATGACGGCCACGCGGTCGGACATGTGCCGGACCACGCCGAGCGCGTGCGAGATGAAGAGCAGGGTGAGCCCGTGCTGCTTCTGCAGGGAGAGGAGCAGGTTGAGCACCTGCGACTGAACCGACACGTCGAGGGCGCTGACCGGCTCGTCGCAGACGATTACGCGGGGCTTCAGGGCCAGGGCGCGCGCGATGGCGATGCGCTGGCGCTGGCCGCCGGAGAATTCGTGCGGATAGCGCATCGAGGCCGACGGGTCGAGCCCGACATCGGTCAGGAGCTCGGCCACGCGGTCGCGGCGCTCCCGTTCCGACATCCGGGTCTGGATGATGAGCGGCTCCTCGACGATATAGCCCACGGGCAGGCGGGGGTTCATCGAGTCGGCGGGGTCCTGGAAGACGATCTGCATGGAACGCCTCAGGAAACCGAGCTTGCGCTCGGGAAGCCGCGTCACGTCGACGCCGTCGAAGAGCACCTGGCCCGAAGTGGGGTTGTAGAGGCGCATGACGGCGCGGGCCAGGGTGGACTTGCCGCAGCCGGTCTCGCCCACGAGGCCCAGGGTTTCGCCTTCGCGCACCGTGAACGACACCCCGTTCAGGGCGTGCACGACGGAGCGGCCGAAGAAGCGCCCCTGCGCGAAGTGCTGCACCAGGTCGCGCGCCTCGATGATGGTTCGCGCTTCGTTCATCAGATTTCCCCCCTGCGCAGGCAACGGACGAGGTGGCCGGGGGCCGCTTCCTCGAGCACGGGCGTGGTCGTGGTGCAGCGCTCCTCGGCGAAGGGGCAACGCCCCGCGAAGCGGCAGGTGGCCGGGTACTTGGTGGGGGCGGGCACGACGCCCTTTATGCTCGGCAGCTCGCTCTTGGGTTTCGAATCCATGCTCGGCATCGAGGAGATCAGGCCGCGGGTGTACGGATGAATCGGCTGCTTGAAGATCTCGGTGACCGAGCCCTTCTCCACGATCTGTCCCGCGTACATGACGGCCACTTCGTCGGAAATCTCGGCGACGACGCCCATGTCGTGGGTGATGTAGAGAACCGCCATGCCGATGTCGCGCTGGAGGCTCTTGATCAGGTCGAGGATCTGCGCCTGGACCGTCACGTCGAGGGCCGTCGTCGGCTCGTCGGCGATGAGCAGCTTGGGGTGCCCCGCCAGCGCCATGGCGATCATGACGCGCTGTCGCATGCCGCCTGAAAGCTGGAAGGGGTAGGCGCCGAGCCGGCTTTCCGGCGAGGGCATCTCGACCTTCCTGAGCAGGTCCAGGATGATCTCGCGCTTCTCCTCGCTCTTCATGGCTTCGCGGTGGAGCGTGATGACTTCCTCGATCTGCGCGCCGGCCTTGTGCACGGGATTGAGCGCGGTCATGGGTTCCTGGAAGACCATCGAGATGACGCCGCCGCGCAGCTTGTACATCTCGTCCACCGGCACCTGCACGAGATCGACGCCGTCGAAAAGCACCTGGCCGCCCGTGATCCGTCCGTAGGGCTGCGGAAGGATGCGTATGATCGACGAGGCCGTCACGGTCTTGCCGCAACCGGATTCGCCCACGAGGGCCAGGGTCTTGCCGGGTTCGAGCGACAGCGAGACCTTGTCGACGACCTCGACTAGCCCAGAGTCCGTGGAGAAGGAGACCGAAAGGTCCTTGATTTCGAGGAGGGCCTTGCCCGCCATGATGCACCTCGCGAACGGGGGCGGCCCTCGGGACGCCCCGCTGGAGTGATGGGATATGCCGTCCGCTCCCTCGTCGGGAACGGACGGACGCCCCGCCCGGGCGCCATGGCCGCGGGCGGAAGCGGAACCTTACTTGGCCTTGAAGGTCTCGTCCTTGATCAGGAGGGGCTTGTAGGCCTTGCCGGACTTTTTGGCGGCGAGGACTTCCTTGCGGATGGCCTCGTCGATCCAGAAGTAGCCGCCCGAGATCGGGTCGGACCAGGTGTCGTCGAACTGCTGGCCGAGCCAGGACGGGTAGCGGACCCACTTCCAGGAGGCCAGGCGGGTGAAGGGCACGTAGTAGTTCGGCACCACGAGGGCTTCCTCGTGGACCATGCGCTCGATCTTCTGCTGGAGCTCGGCCTTCTTGGCCAGCGAGGGCTCGGCTTCGAAGGCGTCGAGGAGCTTGTCCATCTCGGGGTTCGCGTAGCTCCAGAAGTTGTTGGTCTGGGGCTTCGCGTTCTCGGAGTGGAAGTACTGCCAGTAGCTGCCGTAGAGGCCGGTGCTCATGGCACCCCACCAGGCCTGGAAGTTCTTCTCCAGGATCGAGGTGAAGATGCCCGTCTGCTGGAGTTTGAGCTGCATGTCGAGGCCGGCCTTCTTCGCCTCCTCGCGGAGGATCGAAAGGCGCGCGGTGTGGTTGGGCGAGGAGTAGATGAGCTCGAAGGAGAGGCGCGCTCCGGCGGCGTTCTTGCGGATGCCGTCCGAGTCGAAGAGGCTGTATCCGGCCTTGTCGAAGTACTCTCCGGCCTTCTTCGGGTCGAAGTCGGGCTTGCGGAGCTCCTCGGCGTTGAACTTGATGCCGCCGAACACGTGCGCCAGTCCGATGTTGTGGTAGCGCGCGTATTCGCCGCGGAGCTCGGTGTCGATCATCTTCTGGATATTGACCGCGTAGTACATGCCCAGGCGGACGTTCTTGTCGGCGAAGAGCGGGAACGCGGTGTTCATGATGATGCCGGACACGCCGGTGAGCGGGACGTAGAAGTGGTACTGGCGGTCGATCCAGCCCTTCTTGATGGCCTCGGCGCTCTCGCCGGCGGCCCACTCGGTCGGGATGATCTGGAAGAACTGGTCGATCTGGCCGTCGTAGAAGTACTTCTTGACGATCTCGTTGCCGCCGGTGATCACCTGGTACTCGAGGAACTCGGCGTTGTAGCGGTACTTGTTGTAGTCGTAGTCGTGGCCCCACCAGCCCTTGACCTTCTGGAAGGTGAGGGTCTCGCCCTTGACGTAGTCGAGGAGCTTGTAGGGGCCGGTTACGGGCTCGGCCTTCCACTGGTAGGCTTCGACGAAGTCCGCGGGGACCGTGCCGCCGTAGAAGTGCGCGGGGCGGGGGCCGACGGAGGTGTTGTAGAGCAGGTCGTCCCTGTCCATCGCCACGTTGGCGGTGACGGCGATCACGTAGTCGCCGTAGGCTTTGATGTCGGTGATGGTCTCGGTGTAGTAGTTGTTGTACCAGGGCGCCTGGATGTGCGGGCTCCGCATGAACTCGAGCATGAACAGGTAGTCCCTGGACGTGACGGGCTTGCCGTCCGACCATTTGACCTTCGGATTCAGCTTGTAGTACACGGTCTTGCCGTCGGCGCCGAAGGCCCAGTGGGTCGCCTCGCCGGGGATCCATTCCTTGGTCTCGGAGTTGATGTTGATCGTCCCGACATTGGTCAGGAACAGGCTCCGGTACGCGTGGTTGGAATTCGGGCCGACGGTGCGGAAGGTGGTCGGGTACTCGGCCATGTAGCCGGACCATACGCCGCCTGACTTGGCGCGCTTCGAGCCCATGACGGGCGGCTTCGAGGTGTACCAGGTCAGGGTCTCGGGCAGGCCCGCGACCTTGACCGA
Organism: Spirochaetales bacterium; assembly: GCA_016926955.1. GTDB lineage: Bacteria > Spirochaetota > Spirochaetia > Treponematales > UBA12059 > JAFGNN01. The sequence goes on from JAFGNN010000077.1 coordinate 16,701, forward strand.
CTTGTCGACGAACGCCGGCGAGGAGAAGTCCGGACGCTTCTCGGCGGCGAGGGCCTTCTCGTCCGCGGCCACCGCTTTCGACGTGTAGTACGTCTGGGCGGCGATCGGGGCGAGGAGGAAGAGAGCGACGAGGGCGATGAGCGTCGCCTTCGCGGTCCTGGAAACCTTCATGTGGTCCTCCTGGTCAAACTTTCGCTACTCCGTTCCGCCGGCGGGGCTAGGCTCCTACCGGTAGACGGTGTGCTTCCTCGGATCGAACGCGTCCCTGAGGCCCTCGCCCACGAAGGCGATGGTCACGAGGACGAAGGTCATCGCGGTGACTATCGAGGCCAGTATCCACGGGGCGGCTTCGTACTGGGCGATGCCCATGGAAAGGAGCTCGCCCCAGCTCGGCGTCGGGGCGCGGAGCCCGAAACCGAGGTAGTCGAGCGCGGTCAGGCTCGAAATGGCGCCGGAGACCGCGAAGGGGAGCGAGGTCAGGATGACGACGAGCACGTTCGGAACGATATGGACGCCGATGATGCGCAGCGTGCTGGCGCCCATGGCCCGTGCGGCCAGTATGTAGTCGCGTTCGCGTTCGCGGTAGGTCATGGCGCGCACGGCCCAGGTTCGTCCGCTCCAGCCGAAGATCACGAAGATGCCCACGAAGAGCATGAAATTGGGCTTGAATATGGCGCCCAGGATCATCACCACGTAAAGGAAGGGGATGCGCTCCCAGATCTCGATGAGGCGCTGGAACACCATGTCGAAAGGACCGCCCCAGTACCCCATGAGGGCGCCGATCACCGTGCCGACCAGGAAGGTGGCGCCGACGTAGAGCAGCGCGAAGAGGATGGCGGTGCGGAAGCCGTAGAGCAGGCGTGCCAGCACGTCGCGGCCGATGATGTCGGTGCCGAGGAAGTGCCTGCGCTCCATGGACGGCGGATTCGGAGGGTACTCGCCCTCGATGAAGTCCTGCTCGTAGGCGTTCCAGGGAACGATGGGGAGGATGACCCATCCCTTGCCGTTCGCCTTGAGGGTTTCCTTGAGCGCGCGGTAGTCCGTCTCGTACTTGTAGTCGAGGCCGAATTCCTCGCCCAGGAAGACGCGCGCGTAGGTCGGGAAGTACAGTTTCCCCTCGTAGCTGACGACCAGGGCCCTGGAGTTGACGAAGAGCTCCGCGACCAGCGAGAGCACCAGGAGCGAAGTTATGGCGATGAAGGACCAGTAGCCGCGCTTGATCTGGGTGAAGCGCTTGATGCGCGCCCTGGTCAGCGGATCGACGCGGATGCGGAAGCCGGCGCGCTCGTCCGTCCCGGCAGACGGGACGGAGCCGGCGGGGCGCCGTCCGCGGAAGAGTCCGGTTGGAAGCTTCATGCCTTCCTCCCGAAGCGCACCCGCGGATCCACGAGCGAAACGAAGAAGTCGCTCAGGATGTTGCCGATGAGCGAGACGAACGAGCTGATGGCGAGGACGCCGAGGACCACGGGGTAGTCCTGGCCGGTCAGCGAGGTGTAGCCGAGCATGCCCATGCCCCTGATGTTGAAGATGTTCTCGATGAGGAAGGAGCCCGCTAGGAACACGCTGATGATGCCGCCGAAGCCGGCGGCGATCGGGATCAGGCTGTTGCGGAAGGCGTGCTTCCACATCGCGTCCTTGAAGGTCATGCCCTTGGCGACCGCCGTCTTCACGTAGTCTGCCGCCATGTTCTCCATCAGGTTGTTCTTCATGACGATGGTCAGCACCGCGAAGTCGCCGATGACGTAGGCGGTGAGGGGCAGCGCCATGTGGGTGACGCGGTCCCAGATCTTCTCGAAGAAGCCCATGGCCAGGTAGTACTTCGACTGGAAGCCGCCTATGGGCAGCCAGCCGAGCCCGAAGGAGAACACCGTGAGCAGGATGATGCCCACGATGAAGCCGGGCAGGGCGTAGCCGAAGAAGAGCAGGGTCGAGGTCACGTTGTCGAAGGGCTTGCGGTGGCGCAGCGCCTTCGCGATGCCGAGCGGTATGGAGATCAGGTAGGTCAGGATCAGCGAGGTGACGCCGAACCAGAGGCTGATCGGGACGCGCTGGACTATCATCTCGATGACCGGATCGCCGAAGCGCGTGGACTTCCCGAAGTCGAAGCGCAGCATCTTGCCGAGCCACTCGATGTAGGCCGGTACGATGGGCTTGTCGAGCCCGTAGAAGGCCTTGAGCTGGTCCATCTGGGCTTCGCTCAACATGTTCCCGCTCCGGTCGGCGCCCTTGAGCTGGCGTCCGCCCTCGCCGCCCTGTCCCATCATCTGGGCGCGGATGGCTTCCTCGAGGGGGCCTCCGGGCACGAAGCGGGTCAGGGTGAAGATGAGGAGCGTGATGCCGAGGAAGGTCGGGATCACCAAAAGGAAACGGTTCAAGAAGTACTTTACCATCTGCTTGCCACTCCCAACTCGGGTGCGGAGACGGTAGCACGCGGTATTCCGGGGCGCAAGGATTTTCTAGAGGGCCCTTGCGCCCGTCTTGCCGCGCGGGCTCGCCCGCGCCTATCATCTGGCCATGCTCGCGCAATTTTTCCAGATGGCCCTGACCATCGTCATCATCATCGACCCGATCGGCATCGTGCCGCTGTTCATCTCGAGCACCGGCCACCTCGACCCGCGCCGCAAGCGCGCCACCATACGCAAGGCCATCAGCGTGGCGGCCGTGGTGCTCTCGCTCTTCATCCTGGCGGGGCGCTCCATCCTCTCGTTCTTCGCCATCTCTCCGGGGGCCTTCTACATCGCGGGCGGCATCGTGTTCTTCATGATCTCCCTCGACATGCTGCTCGGCCAGAAGAAGCGCTCGAAGACCAGCGACGCCGAGCACGCGGACGAGGAGCATCTCGAGGTGGCCGTCTTCCCCCTCGCCATCCCCATGATCGCGGGGCCGGGGACCATCACCACCCTGATGCTCTACACCGCCGGCGCGCGCGAGCACCTCTCGGTCATACCGATGCTCTTCGGGGCGGTCGCGCTCGCGCTCGCCCTGGTCTGGGCGGCAATGCGGGCCAGTTCCTTCCTGCTCCGCGTCCTCGGCAAGACCGGCGTCTCGGTCATCGAGCGCATCATGGGACTCGTGCTGTCGGGGCTCGCCGTGCAGTTCGTGTACGACGGCCTCGAGAAGCTCGGCCTCGCGGGCTGACGTTTCAGGTTGCCACGAGCCAGCGGGTCCAGTTCGGCGGCACCCGCGCCGTGAGCGCGCCTCCTGCCGCTTCGAGCCGGAAGGATCTGTCCAGGGCGTCCTCCCAGACGCCGCAGACGCCTTCGAGCCGGATTTCCGCTTCCTTGTCCGACGCGTTGAAAAGCGCGAGCACGCGCGAACCGGGACCACTCCCCTCCGCGCGCCGCTCGAAGGCGAAGGTCTCCGCCGCGACGTGCAGCTGACGGTACGCGCCGAGTCGCAGGGCCGGCAGGCGCCTTCGCGCCGCGGCGAAGCGGGCGATGGCGCGGGCGAGGTCGGCTTCGGGCGCCGCGGCCTCGATTTCCGCCATGGGCCGCCTGAGCCCGCGGTCCGAACCGTTCGCGCGAACGCCTTCCGCGCCCAGTTCCGATCCATAGTAGATGGCCGGCGTTCCGGGCATGGCGAAGAGGAGCGCGTGGAGCGGGTAGAGGTGGGCGCGCTTGGCGAGCTTCGACGCGGCGCGGTCGACGTCGTGGTTGTCGACGAAGGAGAGGTGGCGGATCCCGCGGTAGATGCCGGACTCTCCGAACTGGCGTTCGAGCGACCACGCGATCTCGTGGTAGTTCGCGTCGTTCAGGCTTGACCATAATCCCTTGTAGCACTCGTAGTTGGTGACGGCGTCGAGGCCGCCGTCCCGCACCAGGTCGCGGTAGTCGCCGTGAACCATCTCTCCCACCAGCCAGAACTCCGGGTCTTCAGCGCGGCAGGCCGAGGCGAGATCGGAGAGGAAGTCGCGCTCGATGACGTCAGCGGCGTCGAGCCTCAGGCCTGAAATGCCGTAGCGCCGTATCCACGAGACGACCTCCCCGATCAGGACGCGGCGGGTATCCTCGTCGCGGTGTTCGAGCTTGACCAGGTCGTGGCAGCCTGCCCATCCTTCGTAGTCGAAGCCGTCCCCCCGGGGACCCGGGCGGGAAAAGTCCAGGCCGGCGAAGCGTCGACGGAACGGGGAATCCTCGCGGCGCGTCCTCAGGTCCCGGAACCAGGGGTGTTCGCGTCCGACGTGGTTCAGCACCGCGTCCAGCATGACGCGCAGGCCCCGGTCGCGGGCGGCCGCGACGAGCGCGCGCAGGTCCTCTTCCGTCCCGAGCCGCCGGTCGACGCGGCCGAACGCCACGGTGTCGTAGCCGTGCGAGGAGGATTCCCAGAGCGGTCCGACAAGCAGCGTGTCCGCGCCGAGGGCGGCGATCCGATCGAGCCTGCTGGTGAGCTCGCGGAGCCGCGGGACGGGCGTCGACTCGAGGTCGTTCCGCTCCGGCGCGCCGCAGTAGCCGAGGGCGTACGCGTGGTACACCGTCGCCTTGTCGGTCCAGCGTTCTTCGGTTCCTGCTGGGTCATTGAGCTTGCTGGTCATGCGGTTTCTCCTGCTTGAAATACCGAACGGTAGGTATATTTGCGCGCCGACAAAGATCGGCGTGTCGGGCGTCCGCGGAGCTCCGGCCGCAGCCCCGCGCCTTCGGGCGGAGCGACCTTCCGGAATGGCGGGCCACTCGCTCTCCCTTACGAGAAAATGCCGTGCATGAACTGTCGGATAAGCTCGCGGAGCTCATGGTCGCCCAGGGATGCCTCTCCCGCGAGCTCGAGGCCGACCCTCGCGTCAAGGACGCCGAGGAACGAAAGCGCGAAGGCGCGCGACCTTCCGCGCATGTTGCCGTGATGCCGCTCGGCGCCGCGGAACCAGGCTTCGAGCGTCCCGCGCAGCGTCGAGTTGAAACCGTGCGCCGAGAGCGCGGCTTCTGACGCCGGGGGTGCCCACGAGAGCGCGAGGCGGAGCCGGGCGAAATCGGGATCGGCGCGGGAGGCCCGGACCAGGGCGAAGGCGATCAGCTCGAGGCCGCGGGGGACGTCCGCTTCCGTGCCCGCGCCGGCGTCCGCGGCGGACAGGAAGGCGGCGCCGCGCTCGCCGACGAGGGCGTCGAGCAGGCCGCGCTTCGAGCCGAACCAATGGTAGAGGGAAGGCTTGGTCACGCCCGCGGCTTCGACGAGCTCTCCCACCGATACGGCGTCATAACCGCGAGCCGCGAAGAGCCGCGCGGCGTTGGCGAGGATCAGATCGCGCGTCGATTCCGCTTCGTCCATGGAGAATGTTATACCGAACGGTATACCGATGGGTCAAGTGGTGGAGCCGTCCTCAGGGGACGATATCGTTGCGCCCGGCGAGCGCGACGAGGCCGAGCATGTCCTGGACGCCGAGTTTGCGGTAGGCCCGGGCGAGCGAGTTCCGCACCGTCGACTCGGATATTCCCGCCTCGGCCGCAATTTCCTTGGTCGTTTCGCCCGCGATTATCGAGATCACGTACTGCCGCTCCGCCGGAGCGAGCCCGGCGTCCGAGAGCGAGATCCGGGGGCGTTCAGGACCGGCGAGCGCCGGTCGCCCGGAGCGTCGGAGGGTGCCGACCATCAAAGTGAACACCGCGCCCGCCCCGATGCCGGAGGCTGAAAACGCGGAGAAAAGCCACGCGTCTATGCCGGGGTGGACTTCGATCCCGAGCCGCAAGGCTCGGAGGGCATGGAGCAGGCGGCCCAGGGTAGCGAGCGAGGCGAACAGGAGCAGGTCGTCGAACAGCCTCAGGTAGCGGATGCGCGCGTGGTAGCGGAAATTCCTGGCGCAGGTCGGCACGAACAGGGCCAGGACGCCGGTCGAGAAGGCGACGGTAAGGAGGCCCGCCTTTCCGCCCGGACAGAGGGCGAGCGCGAGGATGGCCGCGCTCTCCGCGGCGGCGACGGCGAGGTACCACCAGGCTCCCATGCCGGTGCCAAGGACGGCGCGCCCCGCGATGAAGAAAAGGGCGTAGGCGAGGATCCCCGACGCGGCGGCGGCACGGGCCCATGCGAAGGCCGCCGCGGGGCCGGAGTGCGCGAGGGCGTAGGCGAGCGTGTTGAAGGCGATCAGCAACAGGCCGGGCATTACCCAGGGCAAGGCCCTCTTGCGCGTCGAAGGATCGGCCGACCAGGCGAAGACCGCGCCGAGGGCGAAAAGGATGAAGGCCCCCATCACGATGACCGACGGGAAGTGGAGGGCGTTCATGGCCTGGCGCGCGGCGACGGCGGCATGGCGCGAATCCGGTCCCTTCCCGGGCATCCGCCCGGGGCGCCGGTCCGAGGCGCGCCATCAGGGCCTGCGAGTGACGACATGGGACGTTAGCATATGAAGATATTCCGTCGGGGTCAACAAAGAATGTCAGGAACGCGCGTCGCGGATCTCGGGCGGCCTCACCCCGCGTGGTTTCTCCGCGTCCCGGACAGGAGTATCGCGAGCAAGCCCAAGCCCAGCAGCGATATGGCCGCGGACGAGAGGAAGCCGATCCGGTACGCCGTCGTCGCCGCCGTGCCTGAGGCGATCAGCGCGTCGATCACCGGACCCGTGACCAGGGTGGCGGCCAGGCCCCAGCTCAGCATGAAGGCCGCGTTGTAGGCGGCGAACCAGCGGCCCCGCTTTTCCGGCGGTATCATCGTGGAGGCGTACGCGTACGAGGACGCGAGGAGGAGTCCCTCGGAAAAGCCTTTCAGCGCCGAAAGGGGGAACAGGACGCCGAGGTTCGGGGCGAAGGCGTAGGCCGCCAGGTAGCCGACGCCCGCCGTCGCGCCGGCTATCATGAGCGTCCCGTTGCCGAAGCGCCGGGACAGCGCGCCCATGGCGAGTCCCGCCGTGACGAGGGCGATCGATTCCACGTTCGCCATCATGCTGATCGAGCGGGCGCTGGCCGCGAAGCCCTCGGCCAGGTCGAGGAACTGCGCTTTGACCGCCACCAGGCTGTTGACCCCGGAATTGATCAGCAGCATGGCGACGAGGAAGAAGGCGAAGCTTCCGAAGCCTTCCGCCCGGGGGGCTCGCTGTGGCCCGGGCGCGCCCGGGGCGAGCTCCGGCCCGCCGCCGCTGCCGCGGCTCCGGGCCATGCCGCCCTCCGGCATCGCGAGGAAGGGCAGGACCGAGACCAGCATGACCGCGCCCACCGTGAAGAATATGGCGCCTTCGCGGAAACCCCACCCGGCGTAAGCCGTTCCGGCCCGGTCGTAGAGCCAGCCTCCGGTCAGCGCCCCGGCCATCCGGCCGAAGCCGCCGACGCTGGCGAGCTTTCCCTGCACCGCGCTCCGCTCCGCCGGCTCGTAGAGGTCGGAGATGTAGGCCGACCAGCCGATGTTCGACATCGACCAAAAGACCTCGATGATCGTAAGGCCCCAGATTATGACCCAGCCGGAGGTCTTCGGGTCGGTCGTCTGCGCGTGCAGGAACCAGAGCAGGAAGTGCCCCGCGCCAGCCAGGAGCTCGCCCCACACGATCAGGGTCTTGCGCTTCTGGAAGCGGTCCGCCAGGCGCCCCCAGACGAAGGTCTGGAAGACGATGTTGAGGATCATGGGGATGGTCTCGAAGAGCGTCGTCTCGGTGACCGAGAGTCCGAGGAAGGCGCGCAGGTAAACGCCGAGGAAGGTGTAGAACACGCCCCGCCGGAACATGGCGAGGGCCTGGAAGCTCGAGAGTCCGATGATGACCGAGGCGGGACGGGCGCTCTTCATGGCGGACGAAGACTACCCGAAAGGCGGCGCACGTGGCGAGGGGACTCGGGCCGCGCGCGACCGTCCCGCGCGCTTGGGGCGGGGGAGGCGCGCGGGCGACGCGGCAGGCGAATCGGGCAATCCGCGTCGCCCGCCGCCGCCCGGCGCGCCTTTTCTTTCCGACCCGGCGACCCGAGCCCGCCTTGCGTGTTACCATCGGCAGCTTCGGAGGACCAGGGCCATGGCGCGGGACAACTGGATCATCGACGCGGACAACTTCAACCTCTCCACGGGCAAGGACATGCTCCTGCTCAACGAGGAGATGCGCGACTACCTCGAGAAGGACAACTCGATCCAGTCCTTCGTGGTCGCCACCAAGGGCATCGGCAAGACCATCCTGCTCAAGATGAAGCGCGAGGCCATGGCGGGCTTCGTCATGATCCCAGAAAGCGGCATCGACAAGTTCGCCTTCTCCGACAACCTGAGCCACGACTC
>JAFGNN010000078.1 GCA_016926955.1 Spirochaetales bacterium
CCCGCCGAAGCGCCTCGCGGAGCTCCGCAGGACGGCGGCCAACCAGGCAACGCAATCGCCCCGGCACGCGCACCGGGCGGCGGCGTGTTTGGGCAAACCCGGCGTAGCGCCTCGCGGAAACTGGTAGGACGGCGGGTGGCACGGAAAAACGCGCCCCCGAACGCCAGTGAGAGGGGTGCGTTTGTACGTGCCAGGCCCCGCCCGGGCAGGTATCTATGAAACCCTTCGCCGGTTTTTACTCCGATAACGCCCTTCGCCGGGCTTACTCCGACGATCCCGCCCTGCGCGCGTCGAGCACCACGAGTTGCGCGGTCGCGCTCCCGTTCCACCAGTTCCTTTGCACGTTGAACGCCACGTCGAGCCTGTCCTCGCGCTCGAACTCGCGGCCGAGCTTCTCGGCGGCGTTCCACCAGAGGGCCGGAAAGGGGTGCTTGCCGAAGTCGAGGGTGAGCTTCAGATGGCTCGACTCGCGCTTGCCGACGATGTCGATGGCCGCTATCGGGACGTTCCGGGCGACGAACACCAGTTTGGGGTTCTTCTCGCCGAAGGGCTCGAAGCGGTCTACCAGGTCCAGGAGCTCGGGCCGGAGGTACTCGTGGGGCAGCTCCGCGTCGACGGCGAGGGTCTCCTCCGCCGGGGCGGCCTCGAGCTCGACGCCTTCCACGAAGCGGGCGGTGCGCGCGACGAACTCGTCCCACTTTTCCCGCGGCAGCGAGAAGCCCGCCGCAGCGTCGTGGCCGCCGTAGTCGATGAAGAGCTCCGCGCTCGATTCCAGCAGGCCCTTCACGTCGAAGCCGGTCTTGCTGCGGATCGAGCCGACCGCGATGCCCGTGGGCAGGAAGGCCACCATGACCGCGGTCGCCTTGAAGGCCGCCGAAAGCCGGCTCGCGATTATGCCGGTGATGCCGCGGTGCACGTCGTCGCGGCCGACCAGCACGAGTTTCCCGCCGTGCGCCTGGAGGCTCGCCTCCGCGTCGGGGCGCACCGCCTCCCAGGCCGCGGCGCCGAGGGCCTTGCGTTCCTCGTTCAACGCGATCACCTGGTCCGCGAGCTCGACCCTCCGCCGAGCGTCCTCGGCCAGCAGCAGCTCCACGGCGAGTTCAGGTCTCCCCATGCGCCCGGCGGCGTTGATGACGGGCGTGAGCTGCCACGAAATCTCGTTGGCGCTGAGCTTGCGCTTGGCCAGGTTGAGCTTGCCGACCAGCTCCGCGAGGCCCGGCCGCGGGGCGTCGGCCAGGGCAGCGAGCCCCTCCCTGACCAGGATGCGGTTCTCGTTGCGGAGCGGCATCATGTCGGCCACGGTGCCGATGGCGGCCAGCTGGAGCGCGGCGCGGTCGGCGCCCGAGTCCGGCAGGGCGCGCGCCAGCACCCAGCCGACGAAGAGGTTTTCGAAGACGTCAAGTTCGCCGACTTCGGCGCCGGAGTAGCGCGCGAGGCGCGACATGCCCGCGAGCCGCACGAGGCTCGAGCCGCGCGCGGCGGGTATCGCCTCGCCGATCTCGGGGGCCGCGTCGTAGAAGTGCACCTCGGCGCCGGAGCCGAACACCTTGGATAGCAGGCGCTTCTGGAGGGCGCCGTCCCACACGAAGATCTGCCGCCCCTCGAGGAAGGGCACGAGCCGCGTGCGCGACAGGTCCACCATGCCCGGCACGATGGTCTCGGTGACGCGCCCGATCTCCACCAGGTTCCGGAGCCGCACGGCCTCGACGATGAAGCTGTCGGCGGCCGGCCGCACGTTGAGCAGGGCGATGTCCTGCTTGTAGAAGCCCGAGCGCGCGAAGGCGAGCGCCCGGAGCGCCTTCCAGGCCACGCCCACGCCCGCCAGGTCGCGGAAGGGATAGCCCGAGCCCGGCAGCTTCGGATCGACCACGGCCACCGCCTCGGGCGGCTCCGGGGCCTGCAGGTTGTGGTGGTCGAGTATCACGAGGTCGATGCCCAGCTCGAGGGCGCGCTCGCCTTCCTCGTGGTTGGAGATGCCGCAGTCGACGGTCAGCACGAGGGTGCCGCCCGAGGCCGCGAACTCGTCGAGCGCGGCCACGGTCAGGCCGTAGGGCTCGTCCGCGCGCGGCACCCGCCACGATACGTCGGCGCCGAGGGTCCTGAGGCCTTCCACCATGAGCGCGGTCGAGGTGACGCCGTCCGTGTCGCGGTCGCCGAAGACGAGGATCTTCTCGCCCTCGTCGAGGGCCTGGAGCATGCGGTCGACCGCGTCCTCCATGCCGTCGAGCAGGAAGGGGTTGTGGAGGTGGCGGAGGCCCTCCTCGACGAACCAGCGCGCCTCCTCGGGTGCCGCCAGTCCCCGCCGCGCCATGATGGCGGCGGAGAGCAGGTCGACGCCGTAGCGCGCGGCGGTTTCCTTGACGGTCTCCGGGGCGATCTCCTTCCGGACCCAGTCCATGGCTTAGGAGATTTCCTCGAGCACGAGGCTCGATTCCGCGGGCGCCTCGCTTCCGAACTCGAAGGCCGATTCGATGAGCTCCCGGGCCGCCACGAGGCTCGCATCGTCCTTGCCCCACACGGTGCATACCGTCTCGCCCTTCCGCACCTTCTCGCCCGACTTGCGCGCGAAGTGGAAGCCCACGTCCGGCGCCACGGGGTCGGAGGTCCTGTTGCGGCCGACGCCGAGGTGGACGCCCGCGAGGCCGATGTTCCAGGCGTCGATGCGCCGCACGTAGCCGTCCGCGGGGGCTTTCACCTCGAACGAGTGCTTCGAGCGGTAGTTCCCGCGCAGCGCGAGCATCTTCTCGACGTCGCCGCCCTGGGTCCGCACATTGTCGAGGAACAGCTTCAGCGCCGACCCGTCCGCGATGGCCGCGCGGCAGGCGTCGAGCCCGGCGTCGAGGTTTTTCTCGATACCGGCGGCGACGAGCATCCAGGCGCCGAGGCGGTAGGTCACCTCCATGAGGTCGTCCGGGCCCTTCCCCTCGAGGCAGTCCAGGGTTTCCTCGATCTCGAGGAAGTTGCCGACCATGCGGCCGAGGGGCTCGGACATGTCGGTGATGCAGGCGATGACGCGCTTGCCCATCGCGGTGCCCGTGCCCACCAGGCTCTCGGCCAGGCGCCGCGCGTCCGGCAGGGTCTTCATGAAGGCGCCGGGGCCGCACTTGACGTCGAACACCAGGCTGTCCGCGCCCTCGGCCACCTTCTTCGACAAAATCGACGCGGTGATGAGCGGGACGCTCTCGACGGTCGCGGTGACGTCGCGGAGGGCGTAGAGCTTCTTGTCCGCCGGCACGATCTCGGCCGTCTGGCCGGTCATGGCGAAGCCGTCCTTCTTGATGAAGTCGCGGAACTCGGCGTTGGAAAGGCCCGTGCGGTAGCCGGGAATCGACTCGAGCTTGTCGAGGGTGCCGCCCGTGTGGCCGAGGGCGCGACCGCTCATCATGGGCACCTTGGCGCCGCGAGCGGCCACCATGGGCGCCAGCACCAGCGAGACCTTGTCGCCGACGCCGCCCGTGGAGTGCTTGTCCACGAACGGACCCGTCAGGCCAGAGAGGTCCATGGCGGCGCCGGAGCGCAGCATGAGGTCGGTCAGGTCGGCGGCCTCGCGGCTCGTCATGCCGCGGAAAAACACCGCCATCAGCCACGAGCTCACCTGGTACTCGGGAATCTCGCCCTTCACGTAGCCTTCGACCAGGAAGGCGAGCTCGTCGCGCGAGAGCTCGTGCCCGTCGCGTTTCTTCATGATGATGTCCACTGCGCGCATGCGTGTCTCCTTCTCGTCGCAACGTTTCGTTTCACAAAAGAATGGCCGGCCGCTTCCGCGGCCGGAACCGGGGGCGGGCCTTCTAGCTCGCTCCGCCTTCCACGGGGCCCCGCGGCGCCTTTTCTTCGCGGGCGGCGCCCGATCCGTCCGCGGCCGCCCGTAGGTCCCCCGGCGCCTTCCGCGCTCACCCGGCTCCCTTCAGGGCGCCAGGAGCGCGCGCTCCAATGGCTCGTAGCGGGCGCCTCCCGGTCCGAGGACGGACCTGAAGAGCGTCACCGCCTGAAAGCGCGCGGGTGCTTGCGCGGAAACCGGCATTGTAGCGAATTCCGCGTCCGCGTCGGAAGGGGGCGCGCCCTTCCTTCCCGGTCCCGGGCTGGCGCGCGCGAGGGTCAGGTGGCAGAGGAAGGTCCGCCCGGCTTCCGCGTCGGGGTTCTCGAGGCCTCGCGAGCGGGCGGACTCCGCGAGGGCTTCCCCGACGCGCGCGCGGAGGGCCGCCGCGGCGCGGACTCCGTCCGTGGCGGGGGACGCGCCGAGGGCCAGCACGCGCGGCTTCCGCGCCGAAGGCAGGAGGATGAGCCTGTCGAAACGGATTTCCGGCGCAGGCAGCCCCGCCGCCGCCCGGACCGCCGCGCGCGCGGCCTCCACGGCGGCGCTTCCTTCCTCCCCGATTTCCCCGAGGAAGGCCAGGGTCAGGTGCCGCCCTTCCTTCCGCGTCCAGCGCCAGCCGGAAAGCTTCGTGCGCAAGGGCGGGCAGGCGGCTTCGAGGGTTTCGAGCCAGGCGGACTCCGGCTCGAGGGCGATGAAGCACCTCACGCGCCGCGCCCCGCCGTCGGCCGGACCGTTACCCGGGGCTTCACAATATGCCGCTCCCGCTCTGCACGCTGCGCAGGGGGCCTTCGCAGGCGGCAGCGGCCAGCTCGAAGGCGACCAGCTTCAAGGCCGCGAGCGATCTGGCTTCCACTCCTGCGCGCAGGGCTTCGCGGAGGGGCAGGTTTTGAGTCGACTCGAGGTAGCGCGCGGCGCCCGAGCCAAGCTCAGGCGCGCGCGAGAGCCCGCCCTCCCGCCCCGAGGCCTCGGCGCACGGGGCGCAGAGGAAGCCTTCCGCCGACGAGAGCCGCAGGGGCTCCCCCGGCGCGAAGGCGCGGCCGCAGCGGGCGCACTCGCGCGTGTCGGGCTTGACGCCGAGCAGTCCGGCGAGGCGCCAGGCGAACTGGACGGCGGCGTAGTCGACCCTGTCCCCCTCGGCCTCGCGGAGCGCGGAGAGGGTGTCGACGAAGAGCCCGTAGCCGGCCGCGTGCTCGCCGCCGCCCGAATCGGTGCGCATCAGGCACTCCGCGGCGAAACTCGCGGCCCAGATGCGGCGCAGGTCCTCGCGGATGCCGGGGAAGGACTCGGTCGCGTCGAAGTCGCTCAGCTTTACGAGCTCGCGGGCGCTGTCGCGGTAGATCCAGGCGCGGCCCGCGTTCCACGGCGAGGCCAGCGAGCGCAGCTTGCTCTTGCCGCCGCCGAACACGAAGGCGTCCACCAGGCCCGCCTCGGGCGAGAGCAGGGTGACGATGCGCACGCCGGAGGGGCCTTCGCGGCCATGGAGCACGACCGCGTCGAAGCTGCTGGTGCGGGGGGCCACGGCGCTACTCGAGTATGGTCCACTCGACGCCGTCCGAGGCGCCCGAGACCGGCGGCTTCTTCGGGCCGCCCGAGACCTTGGCCAGGAGCCAGCCGGTAACGAAGCCGCCGACGTGGGCCATCCAGGCCACGCCGCCCGAGGCGCCGCCGAGCCCGTTCACCAGCTGCAGGGCAAACCAGAGTCCGATGACGACCAGGGCGGGCAGGCCGGCGGGCAGGAAGCCGAAGGTCAGCACGTAGACCCGGTTCCGCGGGAAGAAGGCCAGGTAGGCGCCGAGGATGCCGGAGATCGCCCCCGAGGCGCCGATCATGGGCGTGAGGAGCCCTCGCCCGGTCAGTGCCGCCTGGGTGACGTGGGCGGCGACCCCCGCGACGCCGGAAAGCAGGTAGAGCAGGGCGAAGCGCGTCCGTCCCAGGCGGCCTTCGACGTTGTCGCCGAAGATCCACAGGTAGAGCATGTTGCCGAAGAGATGGCCGAGGCTCCCGTGCAGGAACATCGAGGTGACGACGGTCAGGTAGACCCAGACCGGCGTCTCGCCGAGCCCGGGCACGAGGTAGACGCGCCGTGTCCAGGGGTCCGCCACCCGCTGGTCGGCTGTCATGATGTCGCGGCCCTCGATCAGCTCCTGCGGCACGGCCCCCAGCGAGGAGGCGACGCGCGGGTCGGCCCCGCACTGCTGCAGGAAGAGGAAGGCCGCGACGTTGAGGGCCAGCAGGGCCATGACGAGGGGCGTCGAGCCGCGGCGGCGCCCGTTCTCGTCGCCGATCGGAAACATGCCTTACTTGCCGGCGAAGCGGTAGCGGACGCCGAGGCCGCCGCCGCCCACGAAGTCGGTGGCCGGCACCAGGGCCATGCCGAGGGCCAGCTCGAGGTAGAGCTCGACCGGGGCCTTGCGGAAGGTGTAGTCGAGGCCGAAGGGCATCATCAGCGCCACGGAGAGCGGATCGCCGATGGTTACGAGGGCGCCGGCCCCGACGAAGGGCACGATGTCCTCGCCCTCGATGACCAGGGTGCCGGGGAAGGCCAGCACGTAGTCGGCCCGGATCGAGAGCCGGGCTCCGTTCGGGTTGGCGAAGTCCCAGGCGAGCACGCCGTCGATCCAGCTCGAGCGCGTCAGGTCGACGCCGACCGTGAGTCCCGTCGGCGAGCCGAGGTAGACGCCGAGGCCGACGGGCCCTCGGGCGGGGGCGGCGAGGACGGGGGCCGCGAGGGCGGCCACGACGAGGGCGAGTACCAGGGCTCGATTCATGCGCATGCGGTGCTCCGATGGTGGCGTTCGTGCCGGCGCGGACCGGGTGGCGCGCGCCAGTCCCGGCCGGTCTGCGTTCAGGGCATAGCATAACGAAATCGGTACCCGGAGCAAAGGCCCGGCGGTTCCGCCCCCGCGCCGGGCCGGCCCCGGGGGATGCGGGCCCGGGCTCGACGGACCCGCCGGAATGGCGCCGCCACCGCGCTCGCCGGCGGCGCGCCTTCGCCCGGAAGCTTCGTGACACTTCCTTCGGCTTGCGTCGGCCCTCCGCCCCGTGCTATCCCTTGAAGGGATGATAAAGCGCCTCCTCCTCGACCTCGACTCGACCCTCTACCACCCCTCCGTCGGCATGGAGTCGGACATCATCGCCCGCATGAACGCCTTCGTCGCGCGCCTCCTCGACCTGCCCCCGGAAGAGGCCGCCGAGTTCCGCCGCGTACGGGCCAAGTCCTACGGGACCACCCTCGAGTGGCTCATGGCCGAGTACGGCTACGACGATCCCGACGCTTACTACGCCGAGGTGCACCCCGAGGGCGAGGAGTACATGCTGCGTCCCGACCCCGCGCTCCGCGCGACGCTCGAGGCCATCCCGCTGCCCAAAGCCATCTTCACCAACGCGCCGGCCGAGCACGCCGAGCGCGTCATCCGCCGCCTCGGCCTCGACGGCGTCTTCGACCGCGTCTTCGACATACGCTGGAACGGCAACCGCGGCAAGCCGCACGCCGAGGCCTTCCGCCGCGTGTGCTCCGAACTCGGCGTCGAACCGCGCGAGACGGTATTCGTCGACGACGTTCCGCGTTACGTCGCGGGCTTCATCGCCTGCGGCGGCCACGGGGTGCTCATCGATCACGACGACAGGAGGCCCGACGCCGACATGGTCCGCGTGCGGAGCCTGGCCGAGCTCGGGCCCCTCATCCGGGACGGCGCCTTCGCCTGGCGCCAGGCCGGCATGTTCGACTGAGCGCGCGAGGAGCGTCCATGAAATTCCCGAATCCCTTTGATCGCGCCCCCGCCCTCCGCCGCTCCGGCGACACCCTGACGCTCGGACCGAACCCGGCGCGGCGCATCCTCTTTCCCCTCTCGGGCCTTGTCATCCTCTTCGCCTTCGGCGGCGGTATTCCGAAGCCCCTCTTCTGGGTGCTCGCCGCCACCGCGGCCGTCGCCCTGCTCGGTGTCGACTCGTGGAGCTTCGACCTCCGCCGGCGCGTCGTCCGGCGCCGCGCGGGCGTCCTGCCCCTGGCGCGATCCTGGGGCTTCGACTTCGACCAGGTGTCCGACGTCCGGCTCTCCGAGGCCCTCCCGCCGGCGCGTTCGCGTCCCGGCATTGAAGCGGCTCCCCGCGACCCGGCGGCCGGACTGCTCGGCGCCGACCGTCCCGGCTGGCACAGCCTCTCGCTCGACCTCGCGAACGGCAAAAGCGTCACCCTCGCCGCCGTCCCTCCCTTCGCCGCGGAGAAGCTCGAGGCCATCGCAGCCGCCCTCTCCGAAGCCTGCGGCTTCTACCTCTCCCGCTAACCCCCCCCGACACCGAATCAACCACGGAGACACGGAGAGAAGAGGGAGCGGATCGAGAAATGATATTGGTCGAGAAATGGGATCAAGTTCGTGCATCAACCGATTCGCTTTTCCCTTGGACATCCCTTCCTTCCTGATCAGCTTTCCTCTTTTCATTCTTCTCCCTCTTTTCTCCCTAACTCCGTGTCTCCGTGGTTGTCTTCATGCTTGCCTGCGTGGTTCCATTCCCGGAGGGTGCTTCTTGACCCATTGGCGAAGTCCGGCCTAAGCTGGGGCGATACCGACAGGCATCAACCACGCGAATCCGGGCCGCCGTCCCTGGGCCCGGGAAGGATAGCCCCGTGAGCCAGAAGAAGACCGTCCTCGTCAACCTTTCCAACCGCCACATGCACCTCTCCCGCGCCGACGTCGAGGCCCTCTTCGGTCCCGGCTACCAGCTCTGCAAGACCAAGGACCTCATGCAGCCCGGGCAGTTCGCCTGCGAGGAGGGCGTCTCCGTGGTCGGCCCCAAGGGACGCTTCGACAACGTGCGCATCCTGGGTCCCGAGCGCCCCGAGACCCAGGTCGAGATCATGGCCTCCGACGCCTTCAAGCTCGGCATCAAGGACGTGCCCTGCCGCGAGTCCGGCAAGATCGACGGCACGCCCGGCTTTACGCTCGAGGGTCCCTACGGCAAGGTGGTCAAGGACAAGGGGCTCATCGTGGCCATGCGCCACGTCCACCTCGACCCCGCCACGGCCGCCTCGCTCGGCCTCGCCGACAAGCAGCTCGTCAAGCTCCGCGTGGGAGACGAGCGCGCCGCCACCTTCGAGAAGGTCCTGCTCCGCGTCAGCGACAAGTTCGCCGCCGAGGCCCACCTCGACTTCGACGAGGGCAACGCGGTCGGCATCGGCAACGGCGCCGAGGGCGAGATCATCGTCGACTGACCGTCATCCGGCCGCCTCCGGGGGCGCCGCCCCCGTGGCGCCCGCATCGATAACCCGGACTTTCCCGACGGAGGCGACATGAACCGCGTGGTGCTCAAGGCCCAGGACCTGGACGGCTACCTGACCGAGTCGGACAAGACGCAGCTCGAGCGCATGGACGCCCTCTACCGCGAGGCCATGCTCTCCTTCTCCATCCTCTCGTCGACGCGCTCCGAGGCCGAGCGCCGCCGCGAGGAGACCCGCCTCATCGACCGCTACAACGAGATGGGCGCCTTCATGAAGGAGATCTGCGCGGCCGAGAACCGCATCCAGGTCTACTCCTTCACGACCCCGCAGGAGAACCACGGCGAGGCGAGCCGGCTCATCGCCAAGCTCCGCGACCAGCGCACCCAGCGCCAGGAGTTCGTCTACTACACGCAGCGCGCGTACGAGCTCCTGTTCAACCAGGCCTGGGGCCAGGCCAAGAGCGAGAACAAGAACTACCTCATCGTCAAGACGCCCGTCGCCCTGCCCGTGCAGAACTTCGCGGTGCACAAGATTCCGAACATCGACCACGAGATCAACGAGACGGTCATGTGCGTCATGCTCCGGGGCGCCCTCCTGCCCTCTATCATCGTCTCGAAGGAAATCCAGGAGTACTCGTCCACCGGCTACGTCACGCCCTTCGCCCTGTTCAAGATCAAGCGCGACGACTCCAAGCACGAGAACACCATGGAATACGTCCTCGACCTCGACCGCTCCTATTTCAAGCCCGAGGAGCTCGACGGCAAGGACCTGGTCTTCGCCGACCCCATGAACGCCACGGGCGGCTCCCTCGTGACGGTGGTCAAGTACATCCTCGACCTCGGCGTCAAGCCGCGCTCCATCCGCTTCTTCAACATCATCAGCGCCCTGAAAGGCTCGCTCCGCATCGTGCGCGCCGTGGACAACATGACGGTGCACACGCTCTGGATGGACCCGGTGCTCAACGAGCTCGCCTACATCATGCCGGGCCTCGGGGACGCGGGCGACCGCATCAACGGCCGCGACGAGGACGAGACGCCGCGCGACATCCTCCAGCTCATCGCGGACTACGGCGCCAACATCGCCAACCTCTACCGCTCGCAGATCCGCACCATAGAAGAGACGGTGCTCCGCCGATGAGCGTCACGAAGCTTCGGGGTGGAAGGCGAACGGGGCCCGCGCGGTTCCGCGCGGGTCTCCTGCTCGCGTTGCTCGCCTCATGGGCCCCGCTCCAGCTGGCATCCTGCGCCTCGGCCCCCGAGCGGCGCCTGCTCGCCGCCGAGTGGTTCACGCTGGGCAACGCCCGCTTCGAGAAAAAGGAATGGACCGAGGCCGCCGCCGCCTACGGGCGCGCCCTCGCGCTCGACTCCTCGCTCGCCGGCGCCCGCTTCAACCTCGCGCGCGCCCTGGCCGAATCCGGGCGTCCCGTCGAGGCTCTCGGGGCCCTCGAGTCCCTGCTCGAGTCCGAGCCCGGCAATTCCGAGTTCCTCTCGATGCAGGCCTACCTGTTCTGGCGCTCGGGCGACGCTCAGGCGGCCCGCGAAGTCTACGCGGAGCTCGCGGCCCTGGTGCCCGAAGACCCGAAGACGCGCTACAACCTGGCGGTCCTCGACGAGGCGACGGGAAACTTCGCGGCCGCGCGCGACGCTTTCGCCGCCCTGGTCGCGCTCGACCCGAAGGATGCGGACTCCCTCGGGCGCCTCGCCGCCTGCGAGGAGGCCCTCGGCGACGCGGCGGCCGCGATCGCCGCCCTGGAAGCCTACCTGAAGCTCAGATCCGGCGACGCCGCCGCCGAGGCGAAGCTCGAGGCGCTGAAAGCCCCGCCGCCCGAGCCGGTCGCCGGCGAGACCGCTCCCGCTCCCGCATCCGAGCCAGCTCCCGACTCTGCTCCCGACTCTGCTCCCGTTCCCGCCGAGCCGGGAAGCTGACGCTTCTGCCCCCAATCGTCCGGCTTCGCGTTTTTTTTAAGTCGCTCCCATCGCATTTGGCATATACTCGGTAACCGTACCGGAGCAACCCGGCTCGGGATCGTCGTGGTCCGTCCCGGGGGGAGGGAACCCAGCGCAGCCCTCGAGCGCGATCCCGCCGGGAACGGGAAATACGCATGACGAAGCGCGCCGTCGGAATCGAGTTACGGATCCTCGCCATCTTCCTCGTTTCGCTCGCCTTCCTCTCCGGAGCCCTCCTGGCCATTGGAATTCCCGCCGTGCGCTCCATCGGCACGGACGCCGCCCTGTCCATGGGCAGGCTCAAGATGGCCGGCGACGTCGAGGCGCTCCGCAGCTATTTCGAATTCGCGTACGGTCCGCTCGAGCTCCGCGAGGGACGCCTGACCCTCGCGGACGGCTCCGGGATCGAGGACCGCTTCGAGGTGATAGACCGCGTCTCGGCCGAGCTCGGCGTCGTCGCGACGGTCTTCGTGGGCGACGGCGACGACTACAGGCGGGTCCTGACCAGCATCCGCGACTCCGAGGGGAAGCGGGTGGTCGGCACCATGCTCGGCGCGGCGAGCGTGGCATACGGACCGCTCCGCAAGGGGCTCGGCTACGCGGGGCTCGCCACGATACTCGGCGGCGAGTACATGACCGCGTACAAGCCGATGCTCGACCGCTCCGGGGCCATGATCGGCGTGTGGTTCGTAGGCACCGGCATGTCGAACCTCCAGGCCCTGATCGATACGAGCGTGCGCGTGCAGGTTACCCGGCTGCTCGTAGCGACCGTCGTCATACTCGTCGCGAGCCTGGCCGCGGGAGCCTTCTCCGTCCGTCGCTCGGTCACTTTTCCCCTCCGCCGGGCGGTCGCCGTGCTTCGCGAAGTATGCGAGGACGAAACCCACATCGACCTCACCCGCCGGCTCGACGCGCGCGGTCGCCACGAGGTGGGCGCCATGGGCGCCTACGTCAACCTGACCCTCGACAAGGTCCGCGGCCTGGTGGCGGAGATCCACGGCCAGTCGCTCTCGCTCTCGCGCACGGTCGAGTCGCTTTCCGCCGGCATGGCCGAGGCGTCCGGATCGGTCGATCAGATCGGCGCGGACGTCGACGAGATCCGGCGCCGCATCGAGGCGCAGAACGGCAGCGTCCGCGTCTCGCTCGAGGCGCTCTCGCGGATCACCGAGCGCATCGGCAGCCTCGACGCCGACATCGAGCGGCAGGCCGCCAGCGTCACCGAGAGCTCGGCCTCGGTGGAACAGCTGATCGCGAGCATACAGGCGGTCAACGCGACGCTGGCGGGGAACGCCGAGAACGTCGCAACGCTGGCGCGCGCCTCCGCGGCGGGCCGGAGCGACCTCGAGGCCGTCACCGCGCGTGTGCGGGACGTCGCGCGGCGCTCGGAGGACCTGCTCGCCATCAGCGAGGTCATCCAGGGCGTCGCCAGCCAGACCGACCTGCTCTCGATGAACGCGGCCATCGAGGCTGCCCACGCGGGCGACGCTGGCCGCGGCTTTTCGGTGGTCGCCGACGAGATCCGCAAGCTGGCCGAAAGCTCGGCCGAGCAGTCGCGAACGGTTTCCGGCGCCCTCCAGGACATCATCGAGGAAATGCGCGGCATCTCGGAGGCCACCGAGGCGGTGACCGAGCAGTTCGAGTCCATCGACGGGCGCATCGCGGACGTGTCCGACCGCGAGCGCGGCATCCGCGACGCCATGGAGGAGCAGGGCGCGGGCTCGAAGGAGATCCTGTCCGCGGTCGGCGAGCTCAACGAGATAACGAGCCGCGTCAAGGAAGGCTCGGCCGAGATGCTCTCAGGCAGCCGGGAGGCTCGGGCTTCGGGCGACGCGCTCGGTGTGCTGTCCGCGGAGGTGGCCGCCAGCGTGGCCCGCATCGCCGAGGGCCTCGCCCATATCGAAAAGGCCATGGCGGCGGTGGAGGGCGCTTCCGGCGATACCGCCGACAGCGTCGCCGCCCTTTCGGCCCAGGTGTCGCGGTTCAAGGCATGAGCCCGGGACGCGCCGTCCCGGGCGGCGCTGTTGCCCCGTCCGCCGGGACCGTCCGCTTCGCCTCGATCGACCTGGTCCGCGGCGCCGTCATGCTCCTCATGCTGCTCGACCACGTCCGCGCCACCTGGAACGGCGGGACGGGCGTCGACCCGCTCGACCCGCTCCGTACGACGCCGCTCCTCTTCCTCACGCGCTGGATCACCCATTTCTGCGCCCCGGCCTTCGCGCTCCTCGCGGGCGCAGGCGCCAGGCTCGCGCTCGACGCGGCGGCGGAGTCGGGCGGTCCCCGCGGTCCGGCCGCCCGTGTCGCGGCGCGGCGCCTCGTCCTGCGCGGCCTCGTCGTCGTCGCGCTCGAGATCTTCGTCATTTCACCGGCGCGCGGGCTCGTCCCCTTCGTAAACGGCGTCATCTTCCAGGTGCTCTGGGCGCTCGGCGCGTCGATGATCCTGCTCGCCGCGCTCCGCCGGCTGCCCGCCGCTGCCCTCGGCGTCGCGGCCCTCGCCGCGGTCGCCCTGCACGGACTCCTCCCCGCGAGCGTCGGCGCGCCGGGCGCGGGAGCCTTCGCCTGGAACCTGCTCTTCTCGCACGGCGCGACTTCGCTCGGCCCGCGCTGGACGCTCGACGTGTGGTACCCGCTCTTCCCCTGGGCCGGCGTCGTGTTTACAGGATATTGGCTCGGCGGCCTCTGGCGGCCTTCCGTTCCGGCCCGCTTCCGCGTCCGGGCCCTCGCCGCGCTCGGGGCCGCCTGCGTCGCGCTCTTCGTGGCCCTCCGGCTCTCGGGCGGCTACGGCGACCCGGCGGCTTTCGCGGCCGCGCCCGGCTCCGCGCTCCGGACGCTGTACTCCCTCCTCGACGCGGAGAAGTACCCGCCCTCGCTCCAGTACCTCCTCATGACGCTCGGGCCGGTCCTGCTCGCGCTCGCGGCGCTCGAGCGCGCCAGGCCGGGTCCTTCGAACCCGCTCGCCGTGTTCGGGCGCGTACCCCTCTTCTTTTACGTGGTCCACGTTCTCGCAAACGGGGTCGTCGCAGGCCTCGCGCTCGGCGTCCTCGCCATGGCGGGAGAACTCCGCGGACTCGCGCTCGCCATCCCGTTCCGCTTCGGCCTCGGCGCCACCTATGCCGTCTGGGCCGTTCTCGCGCTCTCGCTCTACCCGGCCTGCCGCGCCTACGGCGCGCTCAGGGCCTCGCGCCGCCGTCGATGGACGGCATATCTGTGACAGAGGAGCTTCCGATGAAACTGGAACGGACCATGGACGACAGGGTGCTCGCCGGCGTCTGCGGCGGCGTCGCGCGCGAGCTCGGCCTGGAGGCGAAGAAGGTGCGCTGGGCCTTCGCCCTCCTCGTCCTCTTCGCCGGGCTCTCGCTCTGGGTCTACTTCATCCTCTGGTTCGTCATGCCGCCGGACGACGGCCGGAGCGCCTAGGAACTAGAACCTGAGCGAGAGGCAGGACAGCCCGCCGTCGATCTTCCGGAACTCCGACATCTCGAGCTCGATGGGGTCGAGCCCCGCCGCGCGGATGGCGGCCAGGGTCTTCGGGTAGCCGGCAGGCACGAGCACATGCTCGTTCACGCGCACGCAGTTGGCCGCGTAGCGCTCCGCCGGGTCGACCATGATGCGGTTGAAGTCCCGGAATTCCTCGTGCGCCGCGAAGCCTGCGTCCACGAGCAGCCAGCCGTCCTCCAGGTAGGAAAGCCCGGTCTTGAGGTGGAGCGTGGGCGGCATGGGCACGGCGATGGCCCCGTAGCCCGCGCTTTCGAACAGGGCGGCGAAGCGCGAAAAGCCCGCGCGGTTCGTGCGCGCGGAGAGGCCGACGTAGAAGATCTTCCCGACCATCATCACGTCGCCGCCTTCCAGGGTGCCCGGCGCCTCGATGCGCTCGACGCGCGCGTAGTGCCGCGCAAGGAGTTCCGCCACGCCTCCGGTCTCGCCCGCGCGCGAGCTCGCGGCCGGAGCGGTCACCACGGCCAGGTCCGGGGCGCAGACCGCCACGTCCTCCACGAAGCACGAGTCCGGGAACTCCTCGAGCGCGGGCAGCACCTCGACCGAAAGACCGCAGCGCCCGAGCGCCGCCACGTAGGCGTCATGCTGGCGGAGCGCCGTTTCGTAGTCGGGTCTGCCGAGCTCCGGGTGCGCCGTGATGCCCTCGGCCACCGAGCGCCCCGGCCGCCTGGCTATCGCCTTCGTGAACATCGCGCCGTTCCCGTCGCCCATGTCGTCCTTCCCCTCCCTTAGAGTTCCAGCCCGACCAGCACCCGGATCCGCGACGACCCGTACTCGGGCACGTCGAAGAGTTCGAGCGGCCGGAACGCGAAGCGCGACCAGCCGAGGCCGAAGCTCGGCCGGCGCTCCCCGATGGGCACGGTCACCGAGAAGGCGCCGTCGAGCGCCACGGCCTCGTAGACGTACTCGGTCGTGGCGAGCGCGGTGACGGCGACGGTATGGCCGATGTGCCTCAGCCAGGATCCTTCCGCGCGCATGGCCCAGCCCCCGCCGAGCGCCACGCGGCCGGTCGCGGAGACCAGGGTCTCGAAGCCCTCGTCGGCCAGGTCGAACGATTCCGCGGTCCCGACCGTCGAGTAGATGCCCGTACCGGAAACGTACTCGTTCAGGGTGAAGGGCCAGCTGGTGCGGTAGGCGATTTCCAGGTCCGCGGGCCCGAGGGCAAAGGTCAGGTCCGCGGCCAGCAGGGGCTTGAGCCAGACGGTGCGCGTGTCCTGGTAGTAGACGTAGGCCGCGGGGCCGGTGCCGCCGTGGCCGTAGCGCTCCTCGTCGAGCACGACGCCGTTCGCCACGAGCCCCCCGCCGAGCCAGGCGCCGAAAGGTCCGGCTTCGAAGCCCAGGACGCCGCCGGGCAGGCGGAGCAGGTCGAGGTCGAGCACTTTCTCCGAGCGGAGCGCGGTCGACTCGCCGCCCGTTTCGGTCCACTCGCTCACCGTCGTGCGCGCCGAGAAGCGCGCCCCCGACTGGAGGAAGGGCAGCCAGCGCCACGAGAGCGAGGCCGACGCGTCGAGCGTCCCGTCGACGCCGGGCGCCACGCGCAGGTCGAAGGAGAGCGGCGACTGGGCCGCGAGCGGCGCCGCGAGCGCGAACAGCGCGATGAGGACCGATGGCGCGGTGGAGAGGGAAGGGAGGTGGCGGTTTGTCGTTTTCATGATGGCTCCGGGCTGCTGGACGTTTCGGCATGCGGGCCGCTTCCCGGCCCGCCGTCCAGTCTGGCGCCGCCGCGCCGCGCTGTAAACCCGTTCCCGTTGAAATCGTCCCGGTTCGCACTATACTGCCTTGCAGACACCGAACGTTCGACCAGCATCGCCCCGGCAGCGCGGGGCCGGAAAACGCCATGAAACCAAAGTCCCCCGCCGTTCCCTCCACCTTGATTGCGCTCGCCTTCGCCCTGGCCGCCGCCGCGCTCGTCGCGGGGTGCCAGAACATCAACGTGGATACCGAGAAGCTGCTTTCCCCGATCGTCTCGAACGGCCGCGCCGACGGCCGCTTCGTCCCCGGCACGAACGACGAGGTGACGATCACCGACCCGAACGACGGATCGACCGTCAAATACTCGATCGACGGCGGCGCCACGCTGGATTATTCGGGTCCGTTCACCGTGAACGACGACGCGACCGTCGAAGCATGGGTCGAGAAGCCGGGGCTCGTTCCCTCGGCCAGGACGGCGGCGAGCTTCAGGCTGGCGTGGAGGGTGCTGGACACTTCCTTGACGATACCGAGATACTACCACGCCGTGGTCTCTGACGGCTCCAAGGTCTGGGTGATGGGCGGCATGACGACCTCGAGCGTCGATACGCTGACCTGCGAAGTCGTGGACTTGTCAGGCGAGTCGCCATCGATTAGCGATGCACAGGACCTCAATGCCTGGAAGAAGTATTTTCAGGCCGCTTTGGTCGACAGCACGATCTACGCGCTCGGCGGCGATGACGCTTCAGTCATCAGCCACGCTTTCGGCTCGACGGAAGGTGCGTGGGCTACGGAAGCCACCTCGCTCGCCTCCACCCGCAACAACAGCCAGGCTGCGGTCATCGATGGCTCCATATTCATTCCTTTCGGAACCCTCGCCGGCGCTTCCACCATCGACCGGTATCAACCTGGCGTGGCTTCAGAGGATATCGCCCTGAGCGGTACGCCGCCTGAGCAAGCGTGTCCCGCGGTGTTCGCCCTGGACAAGATCCTGTACTCGGTCGGTTCAGCCGATTCCGTAAGTGTCGGGACGGTGCTCGCGTATGACACGGACGGGGCGACCTGGTCGTCCTCCGAAGCCATCCCGGTCGGGACGAAGCCGGTCGAGAATGCCTCCGCGGTCGCGCTTGCCGACGGTCGCGCGATCGTTATCAACAAGGACGAAGTGTTGATCCGCGCTGTGGATGGAACCTGGCGGCTCGACGGCCTGCCGGTACCGGATAATGGTCGACGTTGCGCCGGCGCAGCGCTCATCAATGGAAAAATCTATGTGTTCGGCGGCATCCCCACCACGAGCACGATCGCGACGGACACCATCCTCGAGTTTTCGCCGCCCTGATGGAATCGGTCGCGGGGCGGCGTTGCGCCCCGCGACTGCGTCTTATGGACGGATCGGCACCGTCAATGACACGACGACGGTTTTCGGATCCCACTCGCTCGTATTCATCCGGTTATAGGCGATTTCCGTGGTGCCCGACAGGTAGTGCATGCGGAACTCGATGCGCCAGGAATCGGTAGGCGGCGTCTCGGTGGCTCCGTCAACGAGGAACGCGTCCGTGACCGTAAGGCGGGTTCCCGCCCCCCCTGCGCTTGGAGCGAAGTGGGCACTGATCCAGTCGTCGAGTGAGGTACCTGGCATCGGATCGGCGATGAAAAAACCGGTCGGAGGCTTGAACTCCAGAGCGCACCAATAGGTGCTGGGTGCGGGAGGCGTTCCAGACTTCACCGTCGTCGGCGGATTGACCGCGAGCTTCGACACGAATCCAGTCACGAAGACCGCCGCATGGGACCCATTGCCGTGGCTGGCATCCGCGTACCCCGTCGGCGGATTCGCCATGCCGGAGGCCCAGTCGAGCGGCGCTTTGCCGGCAAGATCCGCCTTGTCGGCATAGCCGTTCGGGTCGGCGCTCTTCGGCGCGAATTTCCCGGGGTGCGGATTCGCCTCCGTCGCGTGGCTCGCGAGGGCATAGGTCCCGTCGTGATTGTGCGTCGCGCCCGCGTAGCTGCCGTGCGCCGTGGCGTTGCCGGTGTGGTTCTGGAAGTCACTCAGCGTCACGCCGCCGGCCGCGCCGGGTATCGAAACCTTCGCGACGCCGGGCCGGCCGGGAATGGCTTCGACCGCGACGCCCTCGATCTCGAGCCGGTAGGCGTACAGGGTGGAGCCGTCCGAGAGTTTTACCTGTACGCGGCCGCAGCGACGCTTGCAGAAGGGGTAGAAGCGGCAGAGCCTGCAGGGCCCGCAGCAGCAGCAGATGAAATGCTCGAAGTAGGGCCAGAGCCTGGCGTCCTTGAGGGCCCCGGCCAGCAGGTCCGGGCGTTCGCCCGTCTTGAAGGCCGCGAGCGCCTCCTTCGGGATCCTCGCGGCGCCGATGAAATCGGCCGCCTCGGGAGCCTCCCAGTCCAGGTCCTTCAGGATCGACTTCGCGTCCGCCACCGAGAGCGCCGGGGGGCGCGCCTGCCCCGGCAGCGGCCTGCCCTTCGCGTCCGACCCCGCGGCCGCCGCTTCCAGGAAACGCCGCGCGCCGCTCGTCAAATCGTCCTTCCGCCGGATCAGGCCCATGGTTCCCTCCGTACTTTCTTCGAATTATTGGCGCCTAAGGGGCGCCGGGCTCAGAGTATCGATCCGATGCGGAGAAGCGGTCAACGTTGCGACCGAAAAAGCGCGATTCCCGTCCGGCTCTGCGCGGGCGAACAGGCCATCGGGCCTTTTCGCCCGCTGCCTTGACCTCCCCCATTGCGCAGAACGGCGAAGCCGTTCGAGGAATGGCGAAGGTCGCCGCGCGAGGGCAACGCGCCCTCGCGCGGCGAACCGCAATTCGTCCGCCCTCGACGCGCGCGGAACATCCCTGCTACCATCGACGCATGCCCTCCCGAATGCATCCGCAAGCCCGCTTCGTCCTCCGCGGTCCCGAGATCCTCGCGCCTTTATCTCCAGCGGGTGGCGCCCCCTCGATCGTGCCCGCCCCCTGGCCGGACCTTCCACTACCGGAGGGCGCCGAGCTTTTCCCGCTCGCCGTGGGCGCCGCGCTCCGAGCCGGCCTCGAGGGCGCGGTGCTCGCCGTGAGCGCACAGACACCCGCGCCCGAGGGCCACGAATGGATCCCCTTGCGCTCCTTCATCAACGCCGCGCGCGAGGAGCATGAGTGGTTCCCCGCGGCTCGCGCGCTCGCCCTGGCCAACTGGCGCGCCGCGACGCGCTTCTGCGGCCGTTGCGGCGAGCCCAACGGCGACAAGGCCGACGAGAGCGCGCGGCTCTGCCCCGCCTGCGGCGCCCTCCAGTACCCGCGCCTCTCGCCCGCGGTGCTCGCCCTGGTGCGGAAGGGCGACCGCATCCTCCTCGCCCGCAATGCCCGAGCGCCCGTGGCCGGCATGCAGTCCATCCTCGCGGGCTTCGTGGAGCCCGGCGAGACCTTCGAGGACTGCGTGATCCGCGAGGTGCGCGAGGAAGTGGGCATCGAGGTGGCGAACGCGCGCTATCTCGGGAGCCAGCCCTGGCCCTTCCCCGACAGCTTCATGGTGGGCTTCGAGTGCGACTGGGTCGCAGGCGAGCTCGCGCCCGACGGCGTCGAGATCGTGGAAGCCGGCTGGTACGGCCCCGAGGTGCACCCCCAGCTCCCCGGCCCCGGCTCGCTCTCGCGCCGCCTCATCGAGCGCGCCTTCGCCGCGATCACGGACCCTCCGGGCCGTGATCGCGCCGCCACTTCGACCGGGCGCGCTCTCGCTGCCCGTCTACCACGACAGCCCTGCTAGCCGCTGGCGCGCGTCCTGCGCGCCGACGCGGCATCGACGAAGCGCGAACGCGCTTCGTCCGTGCCCGCGCTCGGCCATCCCTGACCTCGTTCCCAACGAAACGCCAGCGCCGCCCGAAGGGCCGGCGCTCCCCCCCCACGGTAAACGGGAAAGCCGCCCGAAGGGCCGGCTTTCCCGTTTACCGACCCGCTGGCTTGAGCGGCTCGCGAAGCGAGTCCGCTCGAAGCACGCGGAGCGAACGCGGCCCGCAGGGTCCGCGTTCGCCCAAATAACACAAAACTCACCAGCATGACAAAAAACTCCCTTGTCCAAGCTTACGGCCGACGCTAGTCTGGAAGCGGAGGTGACGGATGGGCATGTCCTGGAAGATCGTGATCGACGCGGGAGCCATCTCGGTGGCGTTGCTTCTGGCTACCTTCCTGCGCGCGAAGTGGCGCTTCCTGCAGCGCTTCATGGTGCCCAACGCCCTGACCGCGGGCTTCATCCTGCTCGGATTCTACAACTGGGACTGGGCCATGAAGGCGATCGGCTACGGTCCCCATCGGCTCGGCGAGCTCGTCTACCACCTGCTCAACGTCTCGTTCATCGCCATGACCCTGCGCGCCCCGCATCCGAAGTCAAAGGACGAGAAGGGCGGACCGTTCCTGATCAGCGTCGCCATCCTCTGGCAGTACGCCATCCAGGCCCTCGCGGGGCTCCTTTTGACCTTCGCCCTGATCAGGCTCGTCTGGCCGGAACTTTCGCCCGCCTTCGGGCTCTTCCTGCCGCTCGGCTTCGCCCTCGGCCCCGGCCAGGCCTTTGCCATCGGGCAGGGCTGGGAGGGCATGGGCTTCTCCGGCGCGGCCACCGTGGGCCTCGCCTTCGCGGCCATCGGCTACCTGTGGTCGAGCTTCGTGGGCGTTCCGCTGATCACCTGGGGCATCAAGCGCGGCCGGGTCTCGAAGCTCGCGCTCGAAGCCTTCAAGGACCGCACCCTCATGTCGGGCATCGTGGCCAAGGACCGCGAACCGGCCCCGGGAGGCCGCCTGAGCACGGACAGCGAGGCCATCGATTCCTTCAGCTTCCATGCCGCCCTCGTCGTCTTCACCTACCTGCTCTCGTACCTCCTGCTCACGGGCCTGACCAGGCTGCTCGCCCTCGCGGGCCCCACCGGCGTCGAGCTCGGCGCCAACCTTTGGGGCATCAACTTCATCTTCAGCTCGGTCACCGCCATGCTCGTGCGCGTCTGCATGAAGGGCCTCGGCATCCAGCGCCTGGCCGACGACGGCACCCTGACCCGGCTCTCGGGCTTTGCCGTGGACTTCATGGTCGCCGGCGCCATCGCGGCCATCTCGCTCGAGTTCGTGGCTCGCTACTGGGGGCCCCTCCTCGTCGTCACCATGGTCGGCGGCCTCGTCGTCACGCTCTCCGCGATCTGGATGTCGTCCAGGCTCTTCCGCGACCACCCCTACGAACGCATGCTGATGGTCTACGGCTGCTCCACGGGCACGCTCTCCACGGGCCTGGCCCTGCTCCGCGTGCTCGACCCGGAGTTCCGCACGCCCGTGGCCTCGGACTACATGAAGAGCGCGGGCCTCTCCTTCCTCGGGGCCATACCCTTCATCCTCTCGATCAACCTGCCGGCCAAGACCGGCCAGACCGGCGACTGGTCCTACTTCTGGACCATGATCGGCGTGTCGGCGGCCTACCTCGTCGTCACCAGCGTCGCCTTCCTGATCCTCGCCCGCGGCCGTGGCCTCAAGAAGCCCGGTCGCTTATGGCTGGATGACCCGGAAATTTAAGCACGGAGACTCAGAGGCACAGAGGGCAGGGAACAGGGAACAGGGAATAGAGGGGGGAAGGGCAACTCGGTCGTCCGCCCCCGTATCGGAAAAGGCCGTCGCGAACGCGGCGGCCTTCGCGCATCCACCGCGAAGCTCGCGGTGCATCCCCGCCGCGACGGCAGGGCGCCGCCCCTCCGGCATCGGGAAGGCGAAGCGAGCCTGCGGGTGGTTTCGGAAGAGCGCCCGGCCCCCGGGCAGGTCCCATCCGCCCGCCGCGAAGGCGCCCGAGTTGCCCTTCCCCCATCCCTCCTCTACTCCCTCTTATCTCTACATCTCTGCGTCTCTGCGGTTTCTTTGCATATCAGTCTTTCATCGTGAAGGCCCGTCCCGCGGGTTCGGGAGCCTCGCCGCGCAGGTCCGCCAGGAACTCGAGCGCCGCCTGCCACTTGCGACCGGAGCACCAGCGCCGGGCGAAGCGCACCTGGTAGAGCGCCTTGCCGTCGTAGAACTCGAAGAGGTGCTGCTTGAGCGTGCCGATACCGGAGAGCGCCCCGAGGGGGAAGGAGAGGCGGGCGCCGAGGACGGGCGCCAGCTCGATGCGGTCGGGGTAGAGGACCAGAAGGCCCGTGCGCAAGCGCCGCAAGGGATTCATGCGGTGGCCCTTGAGCAGGGCGACGCCGGGGTCCGCGAAGAGGGGCCGATCCGGATGGCGGGCGGAGCGCTCGGCGAGCCAGGCGCGGAAGGCTCCGCCTTGCCAGGCGTCCCATTCGCCGATGTCGCGGAAGCGGAAGGGCTTGGCCTCGCCGACCGGGACGAAGCCGCCGCGGCGGTCGACCCGGGCGAGGGCGCCGCACGCGTGGCAGCGGAAGCGGTTGCGGAAGGAGCGGAGCGAGCCGACCGCGCCGCACTCGGGGCAGGTGAACAGGGCCAGCTCGAGGTGCTCGGCGCGGGCTCGGCCGCGCCAGGACTCCTTCCGGCCTTCGAGCCAGCGGAATTCGTCGTGGTCCATGGCCGCGACGAGGCGCTCGTGGATGGCGTCGGCGTCGAGGGTCTTGAGTTCTTCCGGCTCGAAGGCCAGCTTGAACTCGAGCACGACCTTGCCCTTGCGCCGCAGCCAGGACCAGCGCGGGTGCGAGAGGTACATGCCCTTGAGCACCGCGACCACCACCGGCGCCT
Source organism: Spirochaetales bacterium (assembly GCA_016926955.1). Taxonomy (GTDB): domain Bacteria; phylum Spirochaetota; class Spirochaetia; order Treponematales; family UBA12059; genus JAFGNN01. The sequence continues at coordinate 22,846 of JAFGNN010000078.1, forward strand.
TGAGCAGCTTGAGGAGCTTGGCGGTGCTCGGAAAGACGCCCTGGGTCCGTCCGTCCCAAGTGGCCTGGCCTTCCGCGAAGACGCCGACCACGCCCCGCTTCTTGCGGATGACGTCGACCATCATGCCGACCGTCTCCATGTCGGGAATGGCCTTGCTCTTCGGGATGGACCCCACCAGCTTGAGCAGCGAACGCAGCAGGCGGGTGCGCATGTTCCCGTCGCCCGTCACCCAGTACACGGGCGCCGGCACGAAGGACCCGACCAGGAAGGGGTCGAGCATGGCGGCGTGCGTGGGCACAACGACGTATGGCGGCCTGACGCGCCGGAAGACCTCGAGTCCGACAACCTCGAGATTATACGCCCGCTTGAGCCACGCGCCGAAGGTGATCCGGAGCAGGCGGTTGAAGAAGCGGTAATTGTTGGGCGTGTAGCGGCTTCGGCTCGGCATGGGCGCTCCTCTCGAGGTTCGCGGGGGGTCATTCGAGGCTAGCGGATGAGGCCGCGTGTGGCAAGCTCGCGATCGCGGACCCTTCGGGCCGCGATCGCTCCGCGCGCTTCGACCCGTCTCGCTTCGCTCGCGGGTCAAGCCAGCGGTTCGGTAAACGGGAA
>JAFGNN010000079.1 GCA_016926955.1 Spirochaetales bacterium
ATCGAGCGGCTGCTCGAACATGACCTCGTAGGCCTCCCGGAAGAGCTTGTCGTCGAAGCGCGTCGTTTGGGTCTCGACGACGCCGGGCAGGGCGCGGATTTTACCCAGGAGCTCCGACTCGGGCTTGGCGTCTTGGGCGAGCGCCGTGCCTGTGAAGAGAATCAGGGCGGCGGAAACGAAAACGATGGATCGCCAGGCGCGCATCAGGCACCTCCTGCTTTTTGAGGTCAAACCCGCGCTTTGATACGAAGCGCAAAATCGAGAGGAGCGTACATGTATATCACAAACAGGGGGTCCTTTTCACGCGGCCGGGGATTATTAGTGATCGGAGCCGAATCTCCGTTTTTAAAGAGCCGACTGGGTTGGGACTGCGCGAACGACGTCGTCGGGTTGTCAGTCGAAATAACGCTTCATATTAAAGCGCGGATTTGACCCCGATTAGCACCGATTAGCAGGCCTTGCCCGCTTTGGCCGTCCGGACGGCTTTGTTCTCCGCGATCCGCGCCTTGACGATCTTCTTCACGAGCGCGGCCGGGAGCGGGCGCTCGACCGTGAACCGGAGCGTGCCCTTGGAGGCGCGGAAGAGCTCGATCTCCTTGCCGAACGCGTCCATGACCTCGACGCTCATCGGGAAGAAGCTCAAGTGCTCCTTGAAGGCGGCGAAGCCCACGAGCGGTCCCTCGAGCTTGAACGACGGCATGCCCCAGCTGATGCCCTCGACCGCCTTGGGCGCGGCGGCCCGGATCTGCTTGCGGAGCTTCGTGAGTGCGGCCCGGACGTCCGGCGCCTGTGTTGCGATGTAGGCATCCATCGTTTTCGCCGGCGCCGGTCTCTTCGCGGTCTTCTTCTCCGTCACCCTCATCTCGGCCTCCTGGAATCGGCGCTAAATCCGCACTAAGCCCTATTATCATCACAAAGGACGCTGTCGGCGTCAAACCTCCGTTTTGAAAAAGGGCCGTGTTTGGTTGAACAAGATCAAGTGAACAGCCCGCCGGCCGAGGAGGCTGCCCGTTAGGTGGAAGAATGAGGGTCTGACCTCCGTTTGAAGAGCGCGAGCTTGCGGAGGAGGCCGTCGATGCCCCACAGCTGTGCATCCATCCGCGCGCCGTCGATCGTCGCCTTGAAAATATAGATCGTGCCGCCCGCGTTGCGGAAGGTGAACGAAAGCCGGCCGCCGACGAGGTGGATGTGATCCAGCGGATAGCGCTCGCCCGAAGCGTTCCGGATCTCGCCGGAGACGCCGTCGCCCGAAGCCCTGAGCTCGACTTCGGCCCCGCCCGCCGCGTTCTCCGCATCCGGCCGCGTCTCCCAGACGCCGACGAAATATCGTCGGGCCGGGTCCGCGCCCGCGACGTGGTGCGTCGCGAACCGCTCGACGAAATCGTTTTTGGCGAGACCCAGCTCTTTATAGAACCCGTCCGGAAGCGGCAGGGCCGCGATGAAGGCCCGGATCTCGGGAACGTCCGCCGGATGGAAGAGCGCCGTCACGTCCCCGCCCTCCTTGCGGTCCATGTTCAGGACGAGGGCGGGCGTCGCGGCCGAGTAGTCGAAAGCTCCCATCCTAAGCGTTTTGACCGCGGGGTTCAGCTCGGTCTTGAAATAGACGACCTTGTCGCGCGCGTCGACGAGCACCGACCATTTGGCGGGTTCGTTGACATAAAGGCGTTCGAGCATCGTCAGCCCGTAGGCGGCCGGGTCCGGCTCCTTGGCCGGGTCGAAGTCGCGGATGAGGACGGCCGTCTTCACGAAGCGGGGGACCTTGCGGTCGGCCAGGTCGGGCTCGTAGAGCCCGCCGAACCCCTTGAAGAAGCGGGCCAGCTCGACTTCTCTCTCGTAGGGCTCGTTGAAGAGAGCCGGCACGGGGAGGGCCGCCCCGCGGTGGACGACCGCCCGCCCGCCGGCGAAGTCGATCGCGGCGCACTCGCCCCGCCCGTCGCCCACGAAATAGTGCCAGCCCCAGCCGCCGATCTCGACCTCGTCCAGCGTCGCCAGCGCGTCGTCCAGGTCGGCGCAGTTGTCCAGGACATACTGCATCCAGTTCATCTGGACGAGTTTGGGGAGTGCCGCGTTCTTGGGATAGGCGACGTTGTCGCTCATCTCCCAGATATAGAGGCCGGCCTCGTTCATTCCGCCGTCGGGCATGTCGCGGCCGAAGGTGGAGAACGTGACCGAGCCGTAGCGCGAGATCCAACTCAGCGTGGACGGGTCGCGCCTGTCCGGCGTGATCATCTCCTCCCAGGAGCGGCCGATTTTGAAAACGCCCCGCTTGTTGATGAAGATCAGCCCCGGCACCTGCATCCCGGGCTGGTTCAGGTTGTGGCCGTAGAGAAGGACGTCGCCCTTCTGCAGCTTGAACGTCGAGCAGGCGTTCGACGGGGCCGGCGCGAGGAGGGATAGGACGAAGGCGGTTGCGGCGATCGCGGGGATCGCTGGAGCGGTCTTGCGGGGATTAAGCATCGGCGTCCTCCTATCCCTGAAGACGCGATTTCCCCCTTTTTGGTTCCCGGCCGGGGTCAAGGTCTCAAAATTTAGGTTTGACCCCGACTTTCCGGACCATGTCCAGGATCGCGGCGGCGACGGCCTCGGGCTTCTCCGTATGCAGTCCGTGCCCGACGCCCTCGAAGACGATGAACGTCCCGCCCAGGTCGGCGGCCAGCGTCTTCTGGAGGTCCATCCCTAGCTGCGCCATCCTCTTTCGCGCTTCGGGGCTGAACCCGGGCGGGACGTTCTTTTCACGGTCGCCCGCTATCAGGACGAGGACGGGCACGCGCGGCAGCGGGCCCATCGTCCGCTCCTGCTCGAGGGACACGAGCGACGCGTCGGCCTCGGTCCGCGGCTCGGCCGGCGCGGGGCGCCCCGCCGTCATCCGCTCCAGGAGCTCGAGGTCGGCCCCGCTCAGGATCTTCTTCTGTTCCTCCAGGATGTTCGCCGGGACGCCGTCCATTAAGACGAGCCCGCCCACCTCCTCCGGATACATCGAGGCGAAGATCTTGACGATCCGCGCGCCCAGCGAATGACCGACGAAGAGCCACGGCTTCGGCGCCTTCAGCACCTCGAGGAGGCGGCGCAGGTCCGCGGCCGACTGGCGGGCGTGGGCGGGCAGGGTCCCGAGCTCGCTCTTCCCGACGCCGGCCCGGTCATAGGTGACGACGGTCGCCTCGGCCGCCAGGGTATCGACGATGGGATTCCAGTACTCCTGCGGCGCGTTGAAGCCCGAGACGAGGACGACGGTCGGCGACCCGCCGCCCGAGAGGCGGGCGTGAAGGATTCGTCCTTCTCCGACCGGGGCCATGAGCTCGAAGCGGGGCAGTTCAGCCGGGGCCGCCGGAGCCGCGGGAGCGGCGGCGACAGCGGCTGTGGCCGTTGCCGCTGTTGCGGGGATCGCCGCGGCGGCAGGACGATCCTGCGCCGGAGCCCGGTCCTTCAGGAAGCGCGCCTCGACCCAGTAGATATCGCCCTTGCCCCGCTCTCCGGCGGTGAAGAAGAGATACTTCCCGTCGGGCGAAACGAACGGCAAGCCGCCCCGGAGCCCCCCGAGGTCAATCGGGCGCGGATCACCCCATGTCCCGTTGGGGTTCCGGAAGGAGACGAACAGTCCCGAGGCCGACGACTGCGACGCTCTCCGCGACTGGAAGACGAGGTAGCTCTCGTCGGGCGCGATGTGCGGGTACATGTCCTGGGCGTCGACATTGACCGGCGCGGACAGCCGCTTCAGCGCCTCGTACTTGCCGTCCACGACCCGGGCCACGGCGATCGCGGTTCCGGCCGGCCCGCCGACGATGTCGGTCGTGTAGATCGTCCCCTCGAG
>JAFGNN010000080.1 GCA_016926955.1 Spirochaetales bacterium
AACACGGAAGTTAAGCTCTCCAACGCCGATGGTACTGCCCTGCGGGGTGGGAGAGTAGGTCGTCGCCAGGCTTTTTCTTTTTAAATGCCCTTCCCGCGCAAGCCCCGCGGCAACCGGAGGCGATACGGGCCGTGCGAGACATAAGCCGGCCGTCCCGTCGGGGAGTGGCGGCATCGCACCGATACCGTCCCGCGGCGGGCACGGGCCGGGACCATGGGCAAGGCGCTTCGCTTGCGGGCGGGACAGAAAGATGCTAGACTGGCACGGAACGCCCGAGCTCGGGCGGCAGGGGAGTAGCATGGCCGAACGGGATACCCAGATCCAGCTCGTCACGTTCCAGCTCAGCGAGGAGCTCTATGGTATCGACATCATGGACGTGAAGGAGATCGTTCGCGTCCAGGACATCAGGCCGCTTCCCAACGCGCCCGGATACATCGAAGGCCTTTTCAACCTGCGCGGGGAGATCATCCCCATAATCAACCTCCACAAGCGTTTCCACCTGAAGAAGGCCCAGCTCGGCGAGGACGAGCAGCTGCTTTCCGGGTTCATCATCATCGACATCGAACGGATGAAGCTCGGCATCATCATAGACAAGGTGGAACGGGTCATTTCAATAGAGGTGAACGACATTCAACCGCCGCCGCAGATGCTCTCCGGCATCGGCGCCGAATACATCCAGGGCGTGGTCAACCAGGAGAAGGGATATCTCATCCTCCTCGACATCCGGAAGATCTTCAGCGCCAAGGAATTACAGAAGCTGGAAGAAATCCGGCGATAGGTTTTTCGATGAACATTCCCGTGCACAGCTCCTACATCAGGCGGAAGGACATGGATTCCGTCCTGAATTGTCTCGTAAGCGACGCGGTCGGTCCCGGAGAGCTCGGGGAGCGCCTGGTCAAGCTCGCCCGCGAAACGCTCGGCTTGGATTCAGCGTTGACGTTTCGGAGTCCCGTCGACGCCCTGCTCGCGGCGCTGGAAGCGCTCGGAATGGCGCGTGGGACCCGTGTAGCGGCGAGCGCGCTTTCTCCCGCCTGGTACGCCCGTGCCTTCGAAAGCTACGGAGTCGAGCCGATTTGGCTCGACGTCGCGGCCGATTCCGGTTTGCCGGGACCGTCCGAGCTCGAACGAGCGCGAGAACGCGGCGCCGTGGCGCTGGTTTACCGCGCCCCTTACGGCCTCGTTCCCGACCCGGTCTGGTTCGCGGAACTCGGCATGCCGCTTGTGGAGGACGTTTCTTCATCGCTCGGCGCAAGATTCGGAGAACGATCCGCGGGAAGCCTGGGCGCGTTGACCCTGATCGGACTTGAGCAGGCCGACGTGCTGACAGCCGGCGGCGGCGCGCTCCTGGCCGCCAGCTCGCGCCGCGAGGGCACCGTGCTCAAGAATCTTGCGGACCGTTTCCCTCCGGAGCTGCGCCTTCCCGACATGAACGCGGCCCTGGCGATCGCACAGCTCAAGGAGCTCGAACGGGCCGCCTCGCGGCGACGTGAAATCCGCGAATTGCTCGGCCAGGCGCTCGCTCGCTCCCGGCACGCACCGCTCGTGCAACCAGGCGACGGAGAAAGCGCCGCTTTCGGTCTGCCCATAGTGATCGGCTCCGGCGCCAAGGAAGCGCGAGCATACGCCCGGAAGAAGGATATCGAAACCGCCGGAGCCTTCGACGCGAGCGTCCAGGCGGCCGGTCTCGTGCCGGAAGGCGAGTGCCCGCGCGCCGCCGCGCTGGTGTTGCGCTGCGTCCTCTTTCCCCTTCACCCGAAGCTCGGGAAGAACGGGGCGCAGAAGCTTTCGAGGGTCCTGGCGACCCTGCCGTAGGAAACGCGATGTCTGGACCGGAGGGCAGGGCTCTCATCGTGGCGAACGCTCGAAAACAGGGAGCCTTGGAGCTGTCGGCGGACATCCGTGTCGAGCTCGCCGCCCGCGGTTGGGAGTCCGAACTCCTGGCTTTCGAAGGAAAGCCGTCGGACGCACCAGTCGTATCCGGCTTTGACCTCGGAATCAGCCTCGGCGGGGACGGAACCGTCCTCTATTCCGCCCGCCTGCTCGCCCGGCATGACGTGCCCATACTGCCCGTAAATCTGGGAACCCTCGGTTTCATCGCATGGGTTCGAGCGGGTGAGTGGAAGGAGCGGCTCGCGGACTGCGTCGAGGGCCGGCTCCTGCCTTCCGAGCGCATCATGCTCGAGATCGAGGCAAGGCGGCGGCACGAAAGGCCAACCCGCTTCATCGCGCTCAATGACGGCGTCATTTCCGGATCGGGCCCGGCTCGCATCGTATCGCTGCGCGTCGCGGCATCTGGCGCCCGGCTCGGCTCCTACCGTTCCGACGGAGCCATCGTCGCGACGCCCACCGGCTCGACCGCGTACAGCCTCGCGGCCGGTGGCCCGGTCGTCGCTCCCGAGATGGACGCGATGATCTTCAACCCGATCTGTCCCTTTGCCCTGTCCAACCGTCCCCTCGTGCTGCCCGGCTCCGAATGGATAGATATCCAGATCAGCGAGGGACAAAGGACGCCGATCGTGCTCACCGTCGACGGACAGGAAAACTTCCCGCTCGAGGAGGGGGACGCCGTCGTTTTCCGGAGAGCTTCGGAGCGCGCCCGGATATACTGCGCGGGGCGTTCGAACTTCTACGACGTTCTCCGCTCCAAGCTCAACTGGTCCGGGGGGCCCGATGCTTGAAGAATTGAGCATCCGCGATTTTGCCATCATCGAACGGATAACCGTGCGGTTCGAGAACGGTCTCAACCTGTTGACAGGCGAGACTGGCGCAGGGAAATCGATCCTCATAGGCGCGCTCGGCTTCCTGCTCGGGGGCAAGGCGGACACGGGCATGATCCGCTCCGGCGCGGAAGAAACTCTCGTCAGCGGGCTGCTCGACGCCAGCGGGTCGCCCGAGGCCCTCGCCTGGCTCGCAGAGCGTGGCATCGAGGCTGAGGACGGAACCATCGTCGTCCGGCGGGGACTCAGGCGGACCGGACGCGGCGCGGTCTATATCCAGAACGCGCCGGCTACCCGCCAGGACCTCGCGGAACTCACCTCCTTCCTTGTCGATATCCACGGCCAGCACGAGCACCAATCGCTCATGCGGGTCGAAAACCACCGTCGCCTGCTCGATCGTTTCGCGCGCGCCGAGGATGAAGCCATCGCCTTCGCGAAGGATTTCGCCGAGCTCGCGGCAAAACGCCGCTCGATGGAACGCATGACCCAGGGCGAACGCGAGCGGGCCCGCGAGATAGAGCTGCTGCGTTTCGCTGTGGACGAGATCCGGGCGGCGAAGCCCCGTTCGGGCGAAGAGGAGGAGCTTCGCGACGAGGAACGCCGCCTCGCGCAGTTCGAAAAGCTCCGGGACGCGGTCCTGGCCGCCCGGGACGCCCTGCTCGGCGCAAACGACGCCGCCCTGCCCGCCTTGCGGAGGGCGCGCTCGGCGGTGGAGGCTGCCCAGGCCATCGATCCGCGGCTCGGAGACACGGCGCGGCGCATCGACGACGCCTACTACGAGCTCGAGGACGTAGCGGACGCGCTTCGCTCCTGGACGGAAGGGCAGGGCGCGGATCCCGGCCGCCTGGAGGTGGTCGAGGAACGCCTGGCCCAGCTCCAGAAGCTCCGGAAGAAGTACGGCCCCTCGATCGAGGACGTGATGGCCTATGGCGGCGAAGGCGAGGAGCGGCTCGAGCGCCTTGAGAACTGGGAAGAGGACAGGGAGGCGCTCGCGGCGGAGATATCCTCCCTGGAGAAGACCCTGTACGCGCGAGCGCTCGAGCTCTCTGACAAGCGGCGCGCGGCCGCGGCTGTCCTCGAGGAACGTATCGTCGCGGTCGTGAGGACACTCGGCATGCCGCACGCGCGCTTCACGGTGCGTATGGCCCGCAAGGAGGCCTCCGAGGACGGCAAGGCTGTCGTCGGGCAGTGGGGAGTCGACGAAATCGAGTTCCTCATCGCGGCGAACAAGGGCGAGGCGCCGAGGGAGCTCGCGCGGATCGCCTCCGGAGGCGAGCTGTCGCGTGTCATGCTGGCCTTGAAGACGGCTTTCGCCGAGTCCGACACGGTCGGGACCCTGCTTTTCGACGAAATCGACACCGGGATAGGCGGCGAGGTCGCCCTGTCGGTGGGAGAGCACCTCCAGGTACTCGCCAAGTCGAGGCAAGTTCTTTGCGTAACGCATCTCGCCTCGATAGCCGCGCGCGCCGATAATCACTATCGGGTGGAGAAGGCTCTCGACCAGGAGCGCACGGTCACCCGCGTCTCGAAACTCGAAGGCGAGGAACGCGCGCGGGAGATCGCCCGGATGCTGGCGGGGGATCCCCGCGGCGGCGCCTCGCTGGCGCACGCGGCGGAGCTCCTCGCTCGCTACGCCCCCCGTGGAGCGACGAATGGGTAAGATCAGCCAGGAACAACGCAGCCGGTTCTTCGAGAAGGTCAAGGAGTACCGCAAGCTCGTCGACGCGCGGATCGCGAAGGAGAAAACCCTCCAGGACCTGCTCGCGCAGGATCCTAGCGCGGCGGGTTACAAGCGCCTCACCCTCGCCGAGGAAGCCCTCAACGTCGCTTCGTACTGGATGTTGCTTTCGAACGTGTCGACGAGCCTGCTGGGCATCAAGAACGAGGATTTCCTCGCGGACGCCCGCAAGGCCATCGCCAGGGCCATCAAGCAGCTGGAGGACACGGTCAGCGCCTTCATCGACGCGCCTTTTTCCGACTACGAGGAGAAGCTCGCCGAGATCGCCGATTTCGATCCGGACGCCCGATACCGCCTGCTCAGGAAATTTGGTTTTGCCATACGCTCCCTCGAGGACGCCTACGGTTCGTCAAAGTGGAAATGGTCTTTCGTCGAATTGTGGGGCAAGTACGCGACGGTCGCCAAGAACCTGCTCGACCTCAAGAACCTGCAGGCGAATCTCGATTTCTCCTCGCCGTACCGTGAAAGCTCCATGAACCACCTGTCGCTCGTGAAGCGCCAATTCCAGCAAGCCGCGGACCGCTATCGCGAAAAATACGAGATCTATTCGAACAAGGCCGAGGATTTCCGCATCGCCATCCTGTTTCTTTCGGCGCTCAGGCGCCTCAACGCCCTGCTCGCCGAGCGGGAGGAGGTCGAGGAGCTCAAGCGCAAGATCGAGATCTGGAACGCGAAGCTTGAAGGGGATCTCAAGAAGCGCGAGGAACGCAAGGAAAAATGACCGAAGGCGTCATGCCCGGACGCCTTCGATCCTTTTCAGGCCCCGCCCGCTCCGGACAGCTCGTGCAACGCGTCATGGGGGAAGAGCTTGCCCATGTCGGTGCTCACGATCGAATCGGAGGCGTTCCCGAACATGACGCGGAACGAGTCGCCGCCGAATTCAGAGAGCACCTGGCGGCAGGCGCCGCATGGACTCACCGGATACTCGGCGTCGGGGGTGGCGACGGCTATGGCGATGAAATCCCTGTGGCCGGCCACGAGAGCCGCGCCGACCGCGTTGCGCTCCGCGCAGACCGTCAGGCCGAAGCTGCGATTCTCGACGTTGACGCCGGTGAAAACGCTTCCGTCGGAGCAGAGCAAGGCCGCTCCGACCCTGAATTTCGAATACGGCGCGTAGGCCGAGAGCGCGGCCTGCTGCGCTTGGGCATAAAGCTTTGAATCGTCCATCATGACTCGCTTTCGGTTGACAGTTTCGCCACCCATTCTATACCATCGCCGCGAGGCTGTTAAGGCCCGTTCCCCGGAGTAGCCCATGACCGAAGAAGCGAGGAAACCCCTCGCCGTCGTCGCCCTCGCGCTCGCCGTGCTGGCCTATTACTTCATCGCTCCCCGGAGGCTCGAGCCCGAATTCGTCCTGAAGCCCGCGTGGACGGTCCGGCTCGAAACGGACGCGGAAGCGGACGCGGCACCGGGCGCTAGCGAAACGACGCTCGGTTTCGAGCTCGAGGGCTTCCACGGCCAGGCGAGCCCGGACGGCCGCCTGCTCTCGGTCTCGTCGAAGGACTTTCGCGCCGCGGTGCGGGACGGGTTTTCCATTCCGTACGCGAGCGATACGGAGGGCCTCGTCGCCTTCGACGCATACGGGGCTCCAGCCTTCGACATAGCGGCTCCCGGACTGCCCTGGTTCTCATCCGGAAGGCTGTTCCTGGCCGGCCCCGAAATGGGGTCGGTATCGGAGTACTCCGAATCCGGCGTACTCCTCTGGACGCTCGACCTTCCGGCCCCGATAAGCGCTTTCGCGGCGGACGAGGCGCTCGCCGTCGCCGGCCTGGTCGACGGCACCATCGTGGCGATCGAGCGCGACGGCTCGATCGCGCTCCGCACCGCCCCGGGCGGCAGCCGCATCGAGATCATCCTGGGGCTGGCGGTGGATAGCGGGCGCGGGCGCATCGCCGCGATCTGCGGGATCGACCGACAGCGCTTCGTGCTTTTGTCGAGGACCGGCGGCGCGTACCGGGTGTCATCGCACAGCTACCTCGACAGCGATTTCAGGCGTCCCGTCTCGATACGGTTGGCGGAGGACGGCCAGCACGCCTGGTACGAAGGCAGCGACGGCATGATCGTCCGTTCGCTCGACGACGGCTCGGAGCGGAAGCTCGACTTCCCCTCCAGGGATTTCACGATCTCGGAGGACCCGGCCCGCGGACTGACCTACCTGCTCGCCCGTGGGGAGAAGGAGGCGACCCTCGTCGTCGTCGCCGCGCCGGACCGCGTGCTGGCCCGCTACGCCTTGCCCGGCGCGGAAGCTTTCGCGCGCGCCTACGGAGACCTCGTGTTCACCGGCTCGGGCGACAGCCTCGCGGCTTTCGCCGCGGGGGAGGACTGAGCGACATGACGACGAAACGACGCGCCGCGCTCCTCGCGGCTTCGATTCTTGCGGCGGCGGCGATTTTCGCCCTTGAATGGCCCACCGACGCGCCAAGGGCCTTGACGACCTTCGGCACGCGCTCGGATGGACGCTTCTCGACCGGCGTGGAGCTCGGCTCGACCGACGGATTGGTACGCACCGCCGCCGCGGGCGACCTCGCCTTTGTCCTGGATGGCGACAGACTGGCCGGGGGCTTTCCGTCGACGCTCGGCGCTTTCGCGGTAGTCGCGCACTCCCGGGACCTCACCACCGTGTACGGCGGACTTGAGCCGGGCACGCTCTCGAGCTATCTCGCGACCGTTCACGAACGCGACATACTCGGCAGGATCCGAGCGCCCTCGGGTGTTCCGGGAGGCGCCGCGTGGTTCGGCGTCTTCGACAGGGCCAAGGATGCCTGGGTGAACCCCCTGATACTGCTGGCCCCTGAGAAGGACGCGCAGATTCCGCAGATAAGGGCGGTCTTCCTCTCGAACCAGGAACGCAGTTTCCGGCTCGGCGAAGCCCGTTCCGTCAGGCAGGGGCGGTACGAGGTGCTGCTCGACGCGGTCGACCCGGCAGAGGCCGCGCCCGAGCGGGCGCCGTATTCCTTGAGGCTGCTCGTCGACGGGATAGAGCGCTTCGCCTGCCGCTTCGATTCGGCCGCTGCCCCCGACGGCGTGCTCCGCTTCAACCTCAAGGACTCCCGCACGGGGCCGGCCTTCTACGACGAGCGGGGGTTCATGCGCCTCGGGACGCTCGACCTCGCGCGAGGCGCCGCCTTCCTGAGCGTCTCGGTCGCCGATTTCGCCGGAAACGCGAGCGAGCTCACCTACCAGCTGGCGGTGGAGTGAGGGGCCGACATGAAGACCTTCCAGACCGCGCCTCGGGACGAGCCGAGCGAGCCTTGGGCCTGTCCGTCGTGCGGAAGCGCCTCCGAGAGCCGCACGATACGGTCCGAGGGTTTCGCCTTCGCGCGCTGCGCCCGGTGCGGGCTCTGGCGACAGCAGCCGCTCCCCGACCCGGGCGCGGTCAGGCTCCGCTACGACCACGAGTATCTCGATTATGAGCTCGAACGCCAGCTCGATTTTCGCGACCTCGAGCTTAGGTCGCTCGCCGACGTCGGGTTTCCCGTCGAGGCTCGACGGCCCGGAGGGGATGCCGGCCGCCGAGCCCTGCTCGACGTCGGGTGCGCAACGGGAGCCCTCGCGGCCGCCCTGCGGGAACGCGGCTGGGACGCGCGCGGCGTCGAGGTGTCCCCGGTCATGGCCGCCCGTGGACGCGCGGACTACGGGCTCGACATCTTCGCGGGCACGCTCGAGGAAGCCCGCTTCCCCGTCGCGTCCTTCGACGCCGTCCACGCGTCCCACCTGATCGAGCACCTCCACGATCCGGCCTCATTTCTCGCCGAGTGCTCCCGGATACTGGCCCCGGGGGGCGAGCTCGTCCTGACTACTCCGAACGTTCGCAGCTTCCAGTTCATGCTGCGGCGAGGGGCCTGGCGCAGCGCCATCCGTGACCACCTCGTGCTCTTCTCGGACCGCACCTTGGCCGCGCTGGCCGCGGACGCCGGATTCACGCTCGTACGCTCCGTCACCTGGGGCGGCTGGCCGGTCGGGGCGCGGCCGGCCTGGCTCAAGAAGCCGCTCGACGCGGCCGCCAAGCGCCTCGGAACAGGCGATGTCATGTGCCTCCGATTCCGGAAAGGCGGAGCCGCCGAGGCCGCGTCGCTTGCGCCCGGATCGGACCGTCGGTAAAGTGGAAGCGGTCGGGAGGACTGCCGCGATGCAGAAGGTCCAGAAGGTGCTATTCGTCGATCCGTCGACGGGATTTTACCGAACGCGCCGCTATCCGGTCGGCAGCTACTTCGGTCCCGTAGGCCTCGGGGCGCACATCTCGGGGCGGCACCAGAGCCTCAACTTCGGCGTCGGCCTCTTCGCCGGTTCCATCCTTCCCGGATCCAACCGCATGGTCTTCTCGGGCTTCTCGCCTTGCTGGCGCGGCTTCTACGTCTCGAGCATGGGCGGGGCGGGGCTCGTGTTCGACAACCTCGGCATCAACCTCGTGAGCCTCGTAGGCAAGGCTCCGGTGCCCTCGGTCCTCTACCTGAACCGCACCCACGGCGAGGAGATCGAGGTCGAGATCGAGCCCGTCGACCTCGCCTCCGCCTGGGGCCGCGGCCGGGGCGGTGTCTATGGCCTCCAGGACTACATGCTCGAGCGTTATGGCGGGCGCTACGCGAACGACCCGCGCGTGCTCTCGACCGGCCCCGCCGCGCTGGCCACCGATTTCGGCGGCATCATGAGCGCGCCCGTGAAGGACGGCAAGGCTTCCGTGGTCGACACCTGGGCCGGTCGCGGCGGCCTCGGCTCCAAGATGCTCAAGGAGCACGGCATCGCGGCCGTCATCTACGGCGGCACCGTGGTCGACGAGGACTTCCGCGACCGGAAAGTGGCGGACGAGTGGTTTGAGGCGAAGTACGAGGCCAAGCTCGCGGTCAAGGACTATGAGGGCACCACCAAGTATCGCTTCGACCCGAAGTTCGAGACGGGCGGCACCCTCGGCGTCAATTACGCGACGGTAAAGGGCGCCCTGCTCGCCTTCAACTACCGCACCACAGCCTGGACCGAGGAAGAGCGGCTCGAGCTCCACAAGCGCCTGATCGCGGACCACTACCTCAGGCAGTTCAACGAAGAGACGATCGCCACGAAGAGCCAGGCCACCTGCGGCGAACCCTGCGCCGCGGTCTGCAAGAAGCTTCGCGGCGAGTACAAGAAGGACTACGAGCCCTATCAGGCGCTCGGTCCGCTCTGCGGCATCTTCGACCAGCGTGCAGCCGAACGGCTCAACGGCGCCTCCGACGCGGCGGGATTCGACGCCATAAGCCTCGGCGGCGTGCTCGCCTGGTTCATGGACCTGCTCGACGCGGGTACCGTGGAACCGGCCGAATTCGGCGTAGCGTCCAAGCCGCGCTGGAAAGTCGAGGGCTTCGACGCCGTCGCCGATTCCGCGCACAACGCGGAGCTCGCCCTGGAGCTCCTGCGCTCGATACTCGAGAAACGCGGCGCGATCGACCTGTCCGAGGGGCCGAGGAAGTGGGCCCGCGCCTGGCGCGCGCGCACCGGAGAGCGCATCCTCGACCGTTTTGTCCACTCGGCCAACGGCCGCATGGGCTGGATGGTGCCGAACCAGTACTGGACCCCCGGCGCGCTCGCTCCGATGGCCATCATGGGCAAGTACTACATGCACTACGGCTCCGAGTTCCTGCCGCCCCGCGAGCTCGGGCGCAAGTGCGCCGCGCGGCTCAAGGGAGAGCTGGTGCTCGACGAACTCGGCGTCTGCCGCTTCCACCGCGCCTGGGCCGAGGAAATGTTGCCGGAGATAGTCGGCGCCCTCTATGGGCTCAAGGACGAGTTCGCCGCCACGGTTTCGACGCTCGCGAGCCGCATCAACAGCCGCAACGCCTCCGTCTACTGGGAGAGCCGGGCCGATCTCGAGTTCGTGGCCAGCTTCCTCGAACGCAAGCGCGCGGTCGACAAGGACCCGAACCCGGAGCTCGCCGCGTGGGCGGATCGCTTCGCCGCGGAGCCCGAGGCGGCCGCGCTCGACTGGTGGTTCGACGTGCGCAAGGGCATCGACGAGTCCCTGCGGGACTTCCTGTAGGTCCGGGCGTAATGGCGGGGAAAGCGTTGGGCGCGTACGGTTTCGTCGCGGAGCGGGTGGCGGAGCTCCGGGAGCGCATGGCGGCGGCGGCTGCGCGTTCAGGCCGCGACCCGGGCGCGCTCACGCTCATGGCGGTCAGCAAATTCCATCCCGCGGAGGCGGCCCTCGCGGCCTTCGAGGCAGGGGTGAGGGTTTTCGGCGAAAGCCGGGTCCAGGAAGCCCTCGCCAAATTCGGCGCGGCCGGCGTCGAGGGCGACGCCCCCGGTTCGGACCGGATTTCCGCCGCCCTCGAGCGCGGGGAGCTCGAACTCCACCTGATCGGCACCCTCCAGTCCAACAAGGCGAAGAAGGCCGCCGAGCTCTTCTCCTGCGTCCAGTCGGTGCATTCCGTCGAGCTCGCCCGCGAGCTCTCGAAGCGCGCCCTGGCCGCGGGGCGGCGCCTCGACGTCCTCCTCGAGCTGCACACCGCCGAGGAGAGCAAGTCCGGCTTTCCCGGCCGTGACGCCCTCCTGTCCGCCTGCGACGAGCTCGCCGGGCTCGAAGGCCTGAGGGTCCGCGGGCTCATGACCATGGCGCCCTGGACCCGCGAGGAAACGCCTGTCCGCGCCTCATTCCGGACCCTCGCCGCCGCTTTCCGCGAGATCGCCGTGTCGGGGCGTTTCGACCGCTTCGACACCCTGAGCATGGGCATGACCAACGACTACGAGATCGCCATCGAGGAAGGATCCACCCTCGTGCGAGTCGGCACCGCCCTCTTCGGCGAGCGCGGCGCGGGGAGGGCCCCGTGAGCCGCAGAATCGTTGTCGCCCGCCTTGGGCCGCTCCTCCTGGCCCTCCTCCTCGCGGGACTCGCCCAGGCCGGCGCCCAGGCCGCGCCCGCGGACGCCCCTTCGGGCACGCCGATTCCCGCCGTCGCCCTGCCCGCCCTCGCGGAGGATCCTGCCGCGGCCGACCCCGAGGGCCCGGAGCCCTACACCGAGGGCGAGTTCCCGCGCTGGCTCAGGGAACTCGGCCGCTTCGAGACGATCGCCGTCGGGGCCTTTCCCCTCATGTACTTCTACTCGGGCGTCGGGTTCGACCTCTACCGTTTTACCGCGAACGGCTTCGACGCCTTCTACGCCCCCTGGCCCTTCAAGGGACCTGCTTCCTACCAGCCGACGGACGAGGACCGCAACATCCGCCTCGCGACGGCGCTCGGGCTCTCGGCAGGCGTCGCCGCCGTCGACCTGCTCATCCGGACGCTGCGCGATTGACACCGCAGGAAGCACCCATTAGTATGGGGACGAAGTGAGTATCTTCTACAAGGCGATTCTCGTCGCCTACCCCGATTCGGACCGCGAGCTCGAGGCGGCCGCGAAGGAACTGGCCTCAGCCCTGAAAGGCGCCGCGAGCGACGTTCGCTTGTTGCCCGCCTCGAAGCTCGACGCGCCGCAGCTGCTCTCGGCCGGATGGGCTTTCTTCGGCGTCGGCGACGCGTCGGACCCCGCGTGGACGGAGCTCCGCAGGGTGCTCGAGGGCGTCAACCTCGCCGGCCGGACCGTGGGCGCCTTCTCGCGCGACGGCGAGGCCGGGGCCTTCCTCGCGTTCTTCGCCGACTCGGAGCCGCGGACTGTCGCCCGAAAGGGTCTCGACGGCCTCGCGCCCTGGGCCCTGTCCCTCATCAAGTCCTGAATTCCCGCCCGCTCCCCGAGGCGGCCGAACCGAACCGGAAAACCGATTCCCGGAGGCATTCCCATGAGCGAAGGCTTCAACCTCGACGACGCCATCCGCAAGATTCCCGACTTCCCGAAGCCCGGCATCCTCTTCTACGACATCACGAGCGTCCTCGCGAATCCCGACGCCTTCCGCCACTGCGTCGACTCGGCGGAAAAACTCTACAAGGGCATGAAGCTCGACGCCATCGCGGCGGTGGAGTCGCGCGGTTTTCTCTTCGCGGCCCCTCTCGCGGAGCGGCTCGGGCTTCCCATCCTGCTCGTGCGCAAGAAGGGCAAGCTGCCCGGACGCACCCTCTCGCGCAAGTACGCCCTCGAGTACGGCGAGGCGGAGATCGAGATGCACGCCGCCGACATTCCGGAAGGCGGCCGTGTCCTCATCGTCGACGACCTCGTGGCCACGGGAGGCACGCTCAAGGCCACCGCCGAGCTGCTCGAGGAGGCCGGCGCGACGCCCGTCGCGGTCTTCTCGGTCATCGGCCTGCCCTTCCTCGACTACGAGGCCGCGCTCGCGCCCCTGCGCGTCGACACGCTCATCGAATACTTCGGAGAGTAGGCGGCGGAGGGACGGGGACGGGGAGCCCGGCTCAAGGCCGAGCCGTTCCGGCGTACCGCGCGCCGCCCCGAATTCCGCGGCGCGGCTTGCCCGTTCCCGGCCCGTCCGGGCTCGGGAGCGGAAGACTCAGTCCGCCCGACGGCGCGGCCGCCCTCGCGAAACGCGGCCGCCCTCGCGGGCAGCGCGGCCTTGCGGCGCCGCGGCAAAGGCCGGAGCGCGCGCGGTTGCCCCGCGACACCCCCTCTCGCTACTATTGGAACAGGGCCCGCAGGAGCGGGACACGATAGCGATACCCGCGACCCCGAGCCACCGCGTCCGGCGCCGCGTCCCGAGGAGTTCCCATGTCCCTTTCCCTTGAGAAGAACCCGGCCTGGAAGGGCCGCCGCGGCCCCGTGGTCCTCGTCGTCATGGACGGGGTCGGTTATGGAAAATTCGCCGAGGGCGACGCCGTCGCCGCGGCCCTGCTCCCCAATTTCCGCGACCTCGAGAAGGCCGGACCCGCAACGCGGCTCAAGGCCCACGGAACCGCGGTCGGGCTCCCTTCCGACGACGACATGGGCAACAGCGAGGTCGGCCACAACGCCATCGGCTGCGGCCGCGTGTTCAGCCAGGGCGCCAAGCTCGTGTCGGCCAGCATCGAGTCCGGCGCCATCTTCGAAGGCCCGACCTGGAAGAAGCTCGTCGCCAACGCGAAGGAGTCGAAGGGCGCGCTCCACTTCATCGGGCTCTTCTCGGACGGCAACGTCCACTCGCACCTCGACCACCTCGAGGCCATGGTCGCGCGCGCCGCGGCAGAGGGCGTAGCGAAGGTTCGCGTCCACGCCCTGCTCGACGGCCGCGACGTCGGAGAGCAGAGCGCGCTTGAGTACGTGGACCGCTTCGAGAAATTCCTCGAGGGCCCGCGCGCGAAGGGCTGCGACGCGCGCATCGCCTCGGGCGGCGGCCGGCAGTACATCACCATGGACCGCTACGGCGCCGACTGGTCCATGGTCGAGCGCGGCTGGAAGACCCACGTCCTCGGCCAGGGCCGCCAGTTCGCCTCGGTGCGCGAGGCCGTCGAGACCTACAGGAAGGAACGGCCCGGCGTCATCGACCAGGATCTGGGCGAGTTCGTCGTCGTCGAGGGCGGCAAGCCCGTCGGCGCCGTCGAGGATGGCGATTCAGTCATCTATTTCAATTTCCGCGGCGACCGCGCCCTCGAAATGACGGCTGCCTTCGAGCAGGACGCATTCGACAAGTTCGATCGCGTCCGCCGCCCCCGGGTCGAGTACGCGGGCATGAT
The DNA here is from genome assembly GCA_016926955.1 of Spirochaetales bacterium. GTDB lineage: Bacteria > Spirochaetota > Spirochaetia > Treponematales > UBA12059 > JAFGNN01. Next base: position 14,012 of record JAFGNN010000080.1, read on the forward strand.
GGAGTACGACGGCGACCTCCACGTCCCCGCGCAGTACCTGGTGCAGCCGCCCGCCATCGACCGCACCCTCGGCGAGTACCTGGCAGGCACCGGCGTCCGCCAGTTCGCCGTGTCCGAGACGCAGAAATTCGGCCACGTCACCTACTTCTGGAACGGCAATCGCTCCGGCAAGTTCGACGAGAAGCTCGAGACCTACGTTGAAGTCCCTTCCGACCGCGTGCCCTTCGAGCAGCGCCCCTGGATGAAGGCCGCCGAGATAGCCGACGCCCTCATCGAGGCTGTCGGGAGCGGCAAGTACGACTTCATCCGCGCCAACTTCCCGAACGGCGACATGGTGGGCCACACGGGCAACTACCAGGCCGTCGTCTGCGGACTCGAGGCCATGGACCTGCAGATCGGCCGGCTCCGCGCGGCGGTGGAAAAGGCGGGCGGCGTGCTCGTGCTCACTGCCGACCACGGCAATTCCGACGACATGTACGAGCACGAGAAGAAGACGGGCGCAGTCTCGCTCCGCCCCGATGGAACCCCGAAGGCCAAGACCAGCCACTCGCTCAATCCGGTGCCCTGCGTCATCTACGATCCGGAAGCCAAGGGCGAATACCGCGCGGAGCTGCGCGCGGGCCTCGGGATATCGAGCCTCGCGGCCACCGCCATCGAGCTGCTCGGCTACCTGCCGCCCGCCGATTACGACAGGTCGGTGCTGGAACCTGCCTGAGTCTTTCCGCGCGCGCGGCGTGGCCGCGCGCGCGGACTTGCGCTGTCAAACGAGCGCCCCCGTCCGGGATCCGGGCGGGGGCGCTCGCATTTTTTCCTGGCTCAGGCCTCGGACGTCGATTTGCCCGCCGCGGGACGGTCCCGATCCATCCATGAAGCGGCGCCCATGAAAAGGATGCCATTGGCGAAATAGGCGAGCTGCATCCACCAGGGGCAATGGAAGATGTCCAGGATCGGCCAGCCCCGGAAGGCCGTTCCCCGGTCCAGGTGGACGCCGAGCGCGTGGTAGCCGAGCCATTCGGCGGCGATGATGCCGATCGAGTAGACCAGGGCCAGCAGCGCCCAGCGCTTGAGCCAGGGGCGTAGCCTGATGGCCGGAACCAGATAGAGGTAGGCGAAGGCCAGGCCCGTGGGCCAGGCGACCATCGGAAAGACCGCGAGGCCGAAGAGCTCGAGCTTGAAGACGTTGTAGCCTTCGTACATGCGCCCCGAGACCAGCATCCAGGCCGCGGTGATCGCGACGGCGGGAATCCAGCCCTTGAGGCGACCGGGGTGGAAGAGCGCGGCGAGAAGCAAGGTCAGGAACGCCGCGGCGAGTATCGCGGCGTCGTACGAGAAGGAAAGCAGGACGGCCAGGATGCCGACGGAGCCGAGCAGGAAGGCAGGTTCGCTGTAACGAAGGATGGATCTCATGGTCAGGGAGCATATAACGTTCCGGAGCGAAACACAGCCCCTCCGCGCTCGCGGTCCGGCGGTTCAGGAGCCTCCGTTCCTGAAACCTCTCCCTCCCGTCCCGCGGCCGCCGCCCGGGCCACCCCATCCCATTCCGAGCCCGGAGCCGCCCCCGCGACATCCGCCCGCGCCGCGGCCTCGCCCTGTCGCGCCGGTTTCGCCCGTGCCGACGGGCGCGGGCCTCCGTTCGGCGACCTTCGCCGGTCTCGCGGGTCCCTCGCTCGCTGCCTTGGCCGGAGAGATCGCACCGGGCGGGCAGGCGTCGATGCAGCGCCCGCAATCCGTGCACCTGGACGGATCGACGACGGCGAGCCGTCCCTTCATGGCCAGGGCGACTTCAGGGCAGAACCGGGTGCAGATTCCGCAGCCCCTGCAGAGCCGCGCGTCTATTGAAACCATCCAAACCTCCGAATATTCGAGTATTTAGAAAATAAGCATATGCTCATAACAGGTCAATAAGGAAAGCGCGTATCGATGCAGTCCGGATCTCTTGCGTCGGGACAAGCCACACCGTGTATACTCGAAACCATGCTGGAAGTTGAACTCAAGGCACGGATCGATGACGCGAACGCGGTCGAAGCGCGCGTGGGGAAGTGGGCCAGGTTCGTCAGGCGCTTCGACAAGCGGGACGCCTACTGGCACGGCCCGGAATGGCGCCTCGCGCGGGGAGCAAAGGGCTTCCGCGTACGGACCGACGGGGAAAAGGCCACGGTCACCTTCAAGACCAAGCGCGCCGAAGGCGGCATGGAGCTCAACCTGGAGCGCGAGTTCGAGGTGTCCGACGCGGACGCCTTCGAGGCACTCGCGGAGCGGATCGGCTGCGAGCGCTTCATACGGAAGCGCAAGACGGGTTCCGCGTGGGAAAAGGACGGCACTCTCGTAGAGATCATGGAAGTGGAAGGCCTCGGCGCCTTCATCGAGATCGAGCGCCTGGTCGACGAGGACGAGCCCGCCGCCATCGCGCTCGCGCAGGGCATGGTCCGCGCCACCCTGGCCGACGCGGGCGTGCCGCCCGAGGCCATCGAGAGCCGCACCTACTCCGAGTTGTTGCTCGCGGCGGGGACGGGCTCCCGGTGACAAGCCCCGGGGAAGGCGAACGCGCCGCTGCCGTCCCGCCGGCGGGCCCGCCGGCGCTCCGCATGGTCCCCATGCCCGCGGACGTCAACATCAACGGCGACGTCTTCGGCGGCTGGATCATGGCCCAGGCTGACGTGGCGGGCGGCATCACCGCCCGGCGGATCGCGGGCGGCCGGCTGGCCACGGTGGCGGTGACGAATTTCCTGTTCCGCCAGCCCGTATCGGTCGGCGACGTCGTCTCGTTCTACGCGCGGATCATCAAGGTCGGCACGAGCTCCATCACCGTCGACGTCGAGGTTTTCGCGGAACGGCACGACGGTGTCAAGTTCACCCAGGTGCGGGTCACCGAGGCCCAGTTGGTCTACGTGGCCATCGACTCAGGAGGGCGGAAGCGGGTCCTGCCTGCCGGTGCCGCGGTGTCGGCCGGGCTCGAGGGAGCCTGAGTCGATACGGAACCGTTTCGCGAGTCCTCGCCGTTGACGAGAGGGAAGGGCTTCGAAAGCAAACGATTTCGCTTGCGTCCCCGAACCCGCCATGCTAGTGTCCGCGCAACCGATTGGAGGAGCGATCCCCATGAGTAGCCGGACGGAGGGCGGGCAGCCCGAAGAGTTCCGGTGAAGGGGGAGGATCGCCGAAGGGAAGCGCGGAGACGCCCGCCGCCTTCCTTGGACGTCCGGGCCAATACCCGACGGCTGTCGCGGGACTCAACTCGAGTTTCCGCGGAGTGCCATCGATTCTCGTCCCCGAAATGAGGTCCGGAACGGACCGGGACGGTTTCATGGGATCTCCTTCGGATTGGAGGTCCCTCCGTGACGACCTTGCAATCCGTGGAGCGACGCGCCCGCCTCTTCCTGGCGGAGCTGTGTTCCACGCACACACCGGCCGGCGCCGAGCGTCGGTTGCTGCCCCTCCTCGAACGCGAGCTCGCGCGCCTCGGCGCCTCCGCCCAGATCCAGGCCCTGCCTGACGGCCGCGTCAACGTCCTCGCCGTCTGGGGCGAGCCGCGCGTCGTCTACAGCACCCACCTCGACGTCGTGGACCCGGCCCTGCCGGTCGCGGTTGACGACTCGGGTATCGCGGCGCGCGGAGCCTGCGACGCCAAGGGCCAGATCGCGGCCCAGTTCGCCGCCATCGAAATCCTGCTCGCGGAGGGCGGGGGAAACCTGGCCTGGCTCGGAGTGTCGGGCGAAGAAACCGATTCCGCCGGCGCGCGGGCCGCGCTCGCGCTCGCGCCGCGCTTCCGCTCCTGCCGCGCCGTCATCGCGGGCGAGCCCACGCGCTGCCGCGTCGCCCGCGGGCAGAAGGGCTACCTGCGCCTCCGGCTCTCGTGCCGCGGCCGGTCGGCCCACGGGGGCAGCCCCGAGCTCGGGGACAACGCTGTCGAGAAGCTCATGGACTGGCTCGTCGCCATCCGCGCCGCGCCCCGCGCGGAGCATCCGCGCCTCGGTCGCGAGGTCCTCAACATCGGCGCGATCTCGGGCGGCGTCGCGGCCAACGTCGTGCCGGACTTCGCGGGCGCCGAGATCTCGATCCGCACCGTACCGGGGGGCGTACTCCCCGCGACGGTCGAATCCGCGAGGCCTCAGGGCGCTCTGGTCGAGACGCTCATCGACGAGACTTGGGACGAGTTCGACGCGCCGGAAGGCTTTGAGTCCGCTCCCGTTTCCTTCGGTTCCGACCTTCCGGCGCTGCGCGCCCTCGCGCCCGGCGCCTTCGCCATCCTCGCGGGTCCCGGCGACATCGCGCTCGCCCACTCGGAGGCCGAGCGCCTCGACTGGGGCGAGCTTGCGCGCGGCATCGAGCTGTTCCGCGCGCTCGGCGAGCGTTACCTGCTGGATGGAAAGTCGCCCGTGCTCCCCGACAAATCGAAGCGACGGCCGGCGGGAATCCGCTAGGGGGCGTCGCCCCCGGCATCCCGTCGGCCTCGAGCTGCCCGGCGGACGGCGCTCAGTGCGGCGCCTCCGCCGTCGCGAGCCTCCAGTCGCAGCCCTTCGGGGCGCGGCTCGGGGAGGCGCGCGCCCCGGGCCGAGACGCGACCCGGGCGTCCAGCACTTCCAGGAGCATGTCATGAGAAAGATCCAGACAAGCTTGCACCGCGCCAATGGCGCCGGGGGGCATCCTCCAGCGCATCCCTCCTTCAAGGCGGTCGCGCCCGCGGCAGGAGGGCACCCATGAGGATCGGCATTTTCGGAAGCGGCCGCCTCGGCTCCGCCGTCGCCTCGCTCGTGGGGGAAGATCCGGATCTCGAACTTGCCTTCGTCGCGGGAAAGGATCAGGCGGCGGGCGCCGCGGACGCAGCGCTCGAGGCGAGCGTTGCCGCCGCGGTTCCCGGGCGGCTTGAATGGGCCCGCCGGACGGGCACCGATCTCGTCATCGGGACGACGGGCTGGGACGAGGCCATCCTGGACGGATACTGCGACGCGGACATCGGCATCCTCGTCGCGCCCAACTTCTCGCTCGCCGCGGCTTTCATGCGGCGGGCCGCGCTCGCGCTCGGGCGCTTCGCCGCCCTCGACGGCAGCGCGGACCTTTCCGTGCTCGAGCGCCACCACCGCGCCAAGCGCGACGCGCCGAGCGGCACGGCCAAGCTTCTCGCCGCGGCCCTCGCGGAGGGCTGTCCCCGCTACCCGGGCGCGGCAGCAATCCCGACGCTCGCGCTCCGGTGCGGGGCGGAGCCGGGTTACCACGAGATCAGGCTTGAAGCGGACGCGGAGAGCCTCGTGCTCGCGCACGCGGCGCGCTCGCGCGAGACCTTCGCGCGCGGGGCGCTCCGGGCCCTCCGCTGGATACGCGGGCGGAAGGGCGTCCGTCGTTTCGACGAGCTGGCCGCCGAGCTGCTGGACCCGATCCTGGCCGGCGCCGGGGGAGGAAGGCCATGAGCGTTTCCCCCAGCGCTTCCCCCGCCGCCCGGTACGAAACCCCAAGGAGCTCAAGCATGCGCCATGAAACCGTGTTCAAGGGCCTCGGCGTCGCCCTCGCGACCCCCTTCCATCCCGGAGCGCCAGGCCGCGACTCAGGCGCGGTCGACTATCCCGCCTACCGGGCGCTCGTGCGGAGCGTCGTCTCGGGCGGCGCGGACTTCCTTGTCACGCTCGGCTCGACCGGCGAGGCCGCCGCGCTGACGGGCGAGGAGCGGAGCGCGCTCATCCGCGCGACGCTCGAGGAAGCTGGCGGCGTCCCGGTGGTGGCAGGCGCCGGCCACAACTCGACGCGGGAGGCGTGCGAGCTTGCAGCCCGCGCCGCGGAGCTCGGCGTCGCGGGGCTCCTCGTCGTCACGCCTTACTACAACAAGCCGCAGGGGGACGGGCTCGAGGCCCACTACCGCGCGGTCGCGGAGGCGGCCCGCGGGACGCCCCTCATCGTCTACAACGTGCCGGGAAGGACGGGCATCAACCTCGCGCCTGAGACGCTTGCGCGCCTCTGGGCCATCCCGGGAATCGTCGCGGTCAAGGAGTCCTCGGGGAACCTCGCCCAGATCGGCGAGATCGCGCGGACCCTGCCCCCGGGCAAGACCCTGCTCGCCGGCGACGACGCCCTCGCGCTGGCTTCGATCGCAGTCGGCGCGGAGGGCTTGGTGTCCGTCGCGGGCAACGTCGCGCCGGCGGCGATGAATGCGCTCGTCGACGCGGCGCTCCGCTCGCGGATGGATGAGGCTCGCTCGCTCCACGCCCGGCTCCTGCCGCTCATGGACGCGCTCTTCGCGGAGACCAATCCCGTTCCGCTCAAGGCGGCGCTCTCGCTGGCCGGGCTCTGCTCCGACGCGGTGCGCTTGCCGCTCGCACCGGCGCGGGGGGCGACGCGCGAGAAGCTCGAAGGAGTCCTCGCGGCGCTCGGTTACCCGACGCTCCGCGAGTCTGGCCTCGGAGGCATCGAGGCGCTTCTCGGCGCCGGAGGCGTAACCGGAGGCTTAGACCGGGAGCCGGCCGCGGCGAGGAGGGCGTCGTGAACGCGCTCGAGGCCTTCTTCTCGCGCGGCGGCGACGAGATCCTGGCGGACCCGGGACTCGGCGAAGCGCTGGCAACGCTGCTCGACGCGCTCGAATCGGGTTCGGTCCGGGCAGCCGCGCGGGGAGCGGACGGCGAGTGGCGAGCGAACGCCTGGGTGAAGACGGGCATACTCGCCGGTTTCCGCTCGAGCGCGGTGGTGCCGGTCGAAGGCTGGCAGGCGGGGGCGAGCGACAAGGCGGCGTTTCCTCCGCGCGTCCTCACCGGAGCGGAGGGCGTGCGGCTCGTGCCCGGCGGCTCGGCGCTCCGGCGCGGAGCGTGTCTCGAGCCCGGCGCCGTCGTCATGCCGCCCGCCTACGTCAACGTCGGGGCCTTCATCGGCGAGCTTTCGATGGTCGACAGCCACGCCCTGGTCGGTTCCTGCGCCCAGGTCGGCGCGCGGGTCCACCTCTCCGCCGGCGTCCAGGTTGGCGGGGTGCTCGAGCCCGCGGGGGCTCGGCCGGTCGTGGTCGAGGACGGGTGCTTTATCGGCGCGCTTTCGGGACTCTTCGAGGGCGTGGTGGTGCGCGAGCGCGCGGTGCTGGCGCCGGGCGTCGTCCTGACCGGCTCGACAAGCATCTTCGACCTCGTGAAGGGTCGCGAGTTCAGGGGCGAGGTGCCCCCGGGCGCGGTGGTTGTGCCGGGCTCGCGGCCCGCCGGCGGGGACTGGGCGCGCGCGCGGGGCATCCAGCTCTACGCGCCGTGCGTCGTCAAGTACCGCAACGAATCCACGGACGCCGCGACCGCCCTCGAGGAGGCGCTGCGATGAGGACCGAAGCGCAACCGGCCGCGACCCCCGCAAGGGCGCGGCGCCTCGCGGGGCTCGGGCTTTCGCCCATCCGCGCCATGTACGAAGGGGCGCCGCCCGGCTGCGTCTCGCTCGGCCTCGGCGAACCGGGTTGGTCTCTGCCAGAGCCCGGACGGAAGGCACTCGCGCGCGCGGAGGGCGCCTGCCCCTACGGGCCGAACGCGGGGCTCCCCGGGCTGCGGGCCGCCATCGCGGACTACCACGGCGCGCGCGTCGGGGAGGTGATGACGGGCGCCGGAAGCCAGGGCGTCCTCTTCGCCCTCTTCCAGGCCTGGGCGGGTCCGGGGGACGCGGTGCTGGTACCGGATCCGGGCTTCCTCGCGTACCCCGCGCTGGCGCGAGTCGCGGGCGCGCGGCCGGTTTCCTACGCGCTCGCGGCAGACGGATCGCTCGACGCGGCCGCCTTCGGGGCGGCGCTCGACGCGGCGCCGGACGCGAAGCTCGCGGTGCTGAACCACCCCGCCAACCCGACGGGAGCGGGCGCGACGGCAACGGCGCTCGCTGCGGCCGCGCGCGCGTGCGAAGCGCGCGGCGTCATCCTCGTATCCGACGAGGTATACCGCGAACTCCACCTTGGCGCCCGACCGCCTTCGCTCCGCGACGCGACGACGACGGGAATTGTCCTCGGCTCTGCCAGCAAGGCTTTCGCCGCGCCGGGCCTGCGTGTGGGCTGGGCGGTCGGCGCGCCGGAGCTGCTCGAACCGGCGCGGCTCATCCACAACTACATGGTCACCTGCGCCGCGCGCCCCTCCCAGGAGGCGGCGCGGGCGCTCCTCGAGGCCGCGCCCTCGGTCCTCCCGGCCGCGCGCGAGGAGTTGTCGACGCGCTGGGAGGTTTTTGCCGAGGCGCTGCGGGAAGGGCTGGGCGTGGAAGCCGCCCCGCCTTCGGGCGGCTTCTACCAGTGGCTCCGGCTGCCCGGGCGGGCCCTGGCCGATCCGCTCGGCTTCTGCATCCGGCTCCGCGACGAGGCGAAGGTGATCGTGGCGCCGGGCCTGGCCTTCGGCGAGCGGGGTCGGGGCTTCGTCCGCCTGAGCTACGCGGGCGATCCGGACGAGATCCGGGAAGGCGTCCGGCGCCTCGCCCCGTTCTGGAGGACGGCATGAGCCTCTTCGCCCTCGACGACCGTGAAGCCCTCCGGCTCGCGTCGCGCGGCACGCCGCTCTTCGCGTACCGGCTCGACCTGGCGCGCGACGCCTTCAGGCGCCTCCGCGCGGCCCTGCCGCCCAGAGTCCGCCTTGCCTACGCGATAAAGGCCAATCCGCACCCCGCGCTGCTCGCGGCCTTCGCCCCGCTCGGCGCCTGGTTCGACACGGCCTCGGGCGGCGAGCTCGAGCGGCTGGACTCCCTCGGCGTCGACGGAAGCCGCGTCCTCTTTGCCGGTCCCGGCAAGGCCGACGACGAACTCGCGCTCGCCCTCGGCATGGGCGCCCGGATCCAGGCCGACGGCCTCGAGGACCTCGGGCGCCTGGAACGCTCGCTGGAGGAACGCGGCAGCCCCGCGCCGGGCGGCAACGGGGCGGGAACCCGGGACGATCCGCTCCGCGTCAATCTCCGCGTGGCGCCCGCGACGGGCGTGTCGGAAGGCGCGCGCATCATCGGCGGCACGGGAGCGACGGCCTTCGGCGTCGACGAGGAAGGGCTCGACGCCTTCATGGCGGAGGCCGCCGTGTTCCGCCGCGTGCGGATCGCGGGCCTGCAGGTCTTCGCCGCGAGCAATGAACTGGACTCGGAGCGCCTTCTGGCCAACCACCGGGTTGCCCTTGCCATCGGCGAAGGGATGGCGAAGCGTCACGGCATCGCGCTCGAGCTGATCGACCTTGGGGGCGGGCTCGGCATTCCCTACGCGGAGGGTGAAGGCGCGCTCGACGTCGAGGCGCTCGGGCGCGGCCTGTCCCTGCTGCTCGACGAGCATGCCTGGTTCCGGGGCGAGCTGGTCCTCGAACCGGGGCGCTACCTGGCCGGTCCCTGCGGGGTCTACCTGGCGCGCGTGCTCAGGGTCAAGGAAAGCCGCGGAACGCACTTCGCCGTGCTCGAAGGCGGCATCAACCACCTGCTCCGGCCGCTCCTCACGGGACAGGCTTTTCCGGCGCGCGCGCCCGGCCTGGCCGGGCCGGCGCTCCGGCAGACCCTGGCCGGGCCGCTCTGCACTTCGCTCGACCGGCTCGGCGAGGTCGAGCTGCCCGAGCTCGCGCCGGGCGACCTGGTCATGCTCGGCCGGGCGGGAGCCTACGGCTTCACCGAGGCGATGGGCGCCTTCCTTTCGCACCCGACGCCTGAGGAAATCATCCTCGACGGCCCGGCTTCGGCATGATGCCCCAGGTCCGCTTCCGGTACTCCGCGTAGGCGGGGTACTTCGAGGCGGTGATGCCCTCGGTGAAGCGGATGGACCCCGCGAAGAGCGCCGCGAGCAGGACCGCCCCCGACAGCGCCTCGGGGACGAAGCGCCCGGCGGCGAGGGTGCACGCGAGCGCAAGGAAGGTCCAGAACGAAAGCTCGCCGAGGTAGGCGGGGTGGCGGCAGCGCGCGAAGAGGCCGGTCGTCCGGAAGCCGCGCGCCACGTCGTCCCGGAACGGTTCCGGCACGGTCTCGCCGGAGCGGGCCCGTCGCTTCCACTCCTGGAATGTCCACTGCTGCGCGTCGGCCGCGGTTTCGAGGGCTACCGCCGCCGCCATGAGCGCGAGGCCGGCGATGAAAGGCGCGTTCGGCGCGCGGCCTTCCAGCGCGAGGGAGCGGAGGGGCAGGGTGAAGAGGACGAAGAGTCCGACCTGGAAGAGCGATATGAACAGCAGGTTGAACAGCTGCCAGAAGAAGCCCGTGCCCAGGCGCGAGCGGAGCACCGCCCAGCGGTAGTCCTCTTCGCCCGAGTAGCCGCCGCGCCGGGCGAAGTTCGCGGTGAGCCGCGCGCCCCACAGGGTGACGACGAGGGCGGCCGCGACGATGCCGATACCGAAGCCGCCGCGGAAGGCGTAGTACCAGGCGAAGGCGACCGGCAGGGTGGACCAGAGCCGGTCGACCCAGGAGTAGTCGCCCGTGGCCGCGCCGGCCGCGAAGCTCGCGAGCGCGAAGCCGACGGCCCAGAGCGCCACGACGAGCGCGGGGTCGGCTCCGGCGGCGAAGCCGGGCAGGGCGCGGAAACCGCCCGAGGCGAGCGCCAGTATGAGGGCGGAAAGCAGGGAGGCGAAAAGCAGGAACACGATGAAGCGTCTCATGCGGGAATCCTGCCCGGGCGGAGCTCGTCGGGGCAAGGGGGAGGGCGTTGAAGCTCCGTTCAGGAACGGCGGGGAAGGGCGATGTCGAGCTTGGCTCGGCGCTTGGCGAGTATGGTGCCCTCGGCGCAGGCGGCCATGTCGAGCACGCAGGGCGCGACCAGGCGGTACTCCACCTGGGTGCCGCGCTTTTCCGTGTCGACGAGACCGGCGGCCTTGAGCTGCGATAGGTGTTTCGAAGCCACCGACTTCTCGAGCCCGAGCGCGGCCGCCAGCTCGCAGACGCACCAGGGCTTGTCCTTGAGCGTCTCGAGCATGAGGACGCGCATCGGGTGCGCGAGCGCCTTGAATATGCCGGCGCGGAATTCGCAGCGCTTCAGCGTCTTCTCGTCCATCGTCCCATTGTTGCAAAACATGGAAACTTATGTCAAGCTCGCCTTGACATCAATGCAATGTTTCCAAATAATGCAACAAGGAGGAAGGAATGAAGGTGCAAATTCTCGGGACGGGGTGCCCGAAATGCCAGTTGCTCGAGCAGCACGCGCGCGAGGCGGTGGCCGAGCTCGGGATCGACGCCGAGATCGTCAAGGTCGACAAGGTCGACGACATCATGGAAATGGGCGTCATGATGACGCCCGCGCTCGCCGTCGACGGCGAGGTCAAGAGCGTCGGGAAGGTCCTGACCAAGGACCAGGTCAAGGCCCAGCTCGGCGGCCCGAAATTCACCCGGGCTTAAGCAGGCATGGCCAAGAAGCTTTCGCCGAACCATCAGCTCCTGATCGTCACCGGTGTATTCCTGGCGGCGTACTTCGTGCCCTGGGGCTCCGCCACGGTGGCGACCGCGCTCAACGAAGCCTTCCTGATGCTGGCGGAATACGCCCGGCAGCACGTCATCCTCTGCCTCTTGCCCGCCATGTTCATCGCGGGTGCCATCACCGTGTTCCTGAACCGGCAGGCGGTGCTGCGTTACCTGGGGCCTGACGCGAAGCGAGCGGTCGCCTACGGCGTCGCGTCGGTGTCGGGGACCATCCTCGCGGTCTGCTCGTGCACGGTGCTGCCGATCTTCAAGGGCATCTACAAGAAAGGCGCGGGCCTCGGACCGGCCGTGGCCTTCCTCTATTCCGGTCCTGCCATCAATATCCTGGCCATCGTGCTCTCGGCCAAGGTGTTCGGCTGGAAGCTCGGGCTCGCCCGCGCCGTCGGCGCCGTAATCTTCTCCATTGTCATCGGGCTCCTCATGGCGTTCTTCTACCGCAAGGACGACGCGAAGCGGGCGGCGGACGCCCGCATGTTCCAGACGCCCGACGAAGACTCGAAGCGGTCCCTCGGCAAGATGGCCGTCTACATGGCCAGCATGGTCGGCATCCTCGTGTTCCTGAACTGGGCCGACTCGAAGGGCGGGTCCGCAGTCTGGGACGCCGTCTTCGCCGCCAAGTGGTGGATCTCGGGCGGCTTCGCGCTCGTTCTCGCGTACGCGCTCATCCGCTGGTTCGACCGCGAAGAGCGGGTTGAATGGGTGACGGCGACACGCGACTTCGCGTTGCAGATCCTGCCCCTCCTTTTCGGCGGCGTCCTGGTGGCGGGTTTCCTGCTCGGCCGCCCCGGACACGACGCCCTCATACCCACGGAGTGGATCGCCTCGCTCATGGGCGGCAACTCGGTGTTCGCAAACTTCTTCGCGTCGATCGCGGGCGCGCTCATGTACTTCGCAACGCTGACCGAGATCCCCATCGTCCAGGGTCTGCTCGGCGCCGGCATGGGACAGGGACCCGCGCTCGCGCTCCTGCTCGCGGGACCGAGCCTTTCGCTGCCGTCCATCCTCGTCATCGGCGGAGAACTCGGCTGGAAGAAGACCGCAACCTACGTCGGGCTCGTGGTGGCGCTTTCGACGCTGGCAGGATTGGCATTCGGGGCGGCGGCGTAGGATGCCGGAGCGCGTACGCGGCTCCGGTCCGGAAGGAGTAAGGCATGGCTGAACGCGGCAAGGACGGGATCGGCTTTTTCGCCAAATACCTTTCCCTCTGGGTGGCGCTCTGCATCGCCCTCGGCGTGGCTATCGGCCGCTTCCTGCCCGGCGTTCCGGCCTTCCTGGGAAGGTTCGAATACGCCCGAGTTTCCATTCCCGTCGCCGTCCTGATCTGGCTGATGATCTACCCGATGATGCTGAAAGTGGACTTCGCGAGCGTCAGGAACGCGGGGCGGAAACCGAAGGGACTCGTCATCACGCTCGTGGTGAACTGGCTCGTCAAGCCCTTCACCATGTACCTGATCGCCTGGTTCTTCCTGAAAGTGGTCTTCAAGGCCTTGATACCGGGCGAGCTTTCCACCGAGTACCTCGCGGGCGCGGTGCTGCTCGGCGCCGCCCCCTGCACGGCCATGGTCTTCGTGTGGAGCTATCTCTCGGACGGCGACCCGGGCTACACGGTGGTGCAGGTCGCGGTCAACGACCTCGTCATCCTTCTCGCCTTCACGCCCATCGTCGCCTTCCTGCTGGGCGTCTCCGACGCGCGCGTTCCATGGGATACCCTCATCCTGTCCGTGGTCCTCTTCGTCGTCATCCCGCTGGGGTTCGGAGCGATCACCCGGGTGAACCTGATCAAGCGCCGCGGCAAGGAATGGTTCGAAGGCGTCTTCATCAAGAAGTTCGAGGGCATCACCGAGGGCGGACTCCTGCTGACCCTGGTCATCCTCTTCGCCTTCCAGGGACGGGTGATCCTTTCTAACCCGCTCGCCATCGTCCTCATCGCGGTGCCGCTCGTGCTCCAGACCTACTTCATATTCTTCCTGGGCTACGGCTGGGCGCGGGCGTGGAAGGTGCCGTACGCGACCGCCGCTCCCGCGGCGCTCATCGGCGCCTCGAATTTCTTCGAGCTGGCCGTGGCTGTCGCCATCAGCCTCTTCGGCCTTTCGTCCGGCGCGGCGCTCGCCACGGTGGTGGGCGTGCTCGTCGAGGTGCCGGTCATGCTCTCGCTCGTGAAGATCGCGCGCGCGACGCGTTCGCGCTTTCCCGCCGTTACACCATGACGCCGATGGAGGATTCCGACATGACACGCGTGCTGTTCCTGTGCGTCCACAATTCCGCCCGCAGCCAGATGGCCGAGGCCTTCCTGAAGCGTATCGGAGGGGATCGCTTCGAGGTCGAGAGCGCGGGACTCGAGCCCGGAAAGCTCAACCCCTTCGTCGTGCGCGCCATGGCGGAAAAAGGCATCGACATTTCCGGAAACGGGACGAAGAGCGTCTTCGACCTGCACGCGGCCGGCAGGAAATTCGACGTCGTCGTCACGGTCTGCTCGAAGGACGCCGCCGAGCGCTGCCCGATCTTCCCCGGCCGCGTCGAGCGCCACCACTGGCCCTTCGACGATCCCTCGTCCATGAAGGGGACGGAGGATGAGATAATGGCCGGCGTCCGTCGCGTGCGCGACGAGATCGAGGCTGCGGTGCGGGATTTCGCCGCGGGGCATTGAGCCCTTCAGGGCGCGCGGTTCCGCTCGGGCCAGTCGCGACCGGACGTGTCCGTGGACGCGGACTCCCCGCTTAGCCGAAACGCTTGCGCATGAACTTTCGGTAAGGCTTCCGGAACCAGGGGATGTTGTCGAAGATGTCGCCCCAGAGGTCGTAGTAGTCGCGCTGCGCGGCGATGCGGCCGTCCGGGTGCACCGTGAGCGCCGTGGCGCCGTGGAGCTCCGTGCTCGGGTACTTGTCGAACATCATGGTCATGGTCCAGTTCATGAGGATGACGTTCCCCTCGCGCGCGAGCGCGTGGATGTCCATGCGGAGCTCCTTGCAGCGCGACGCGAGCCGCGCGCAGAGCTCCTTGAAATTCTCGAGCCCTTCGACGGTCTGGATCGAGTCGCGGAACACGACGTCGTCGTGGTAGTAGGGGTAGATGTGCGACCAGTCGGGTTTGCCCTGCGTGTTGTAGGTTTTCGACCAGAGCTCGCGGACGAGGTCCACGTCGAGGGGGCGGGGCGGGATCGCCGCGGCGTCGCCGCTTGTGTCATGCTGCATGACGAAAAGCATAGGCGCAGGAGGCGCGGGACGCAAATCACGGGGAAATCCCCAGATGCCCGCGCCTTGCGCGTTCGAGCGTGTCCGCGGCGCGGCCCGCTCGGTTGACCCTCGATAGCGGCATCGCTACCATGCGGAAATGGATTCCGACTCCGGACAGATACGCAAACGGCTGACCTTCGCGATCATCTCGCACCCCGACGCCGGCAAGACGACCATAACCGAGAAGCTCCTCCTCTTCGGCGGCGCCATCCACGTGGCGGGCGCGGTGAAGGGCGGGAAGGCCGGCCGGCAGACCACCTCCGACTTCATGAAGATGGAGCAGGAGCGCGGCATCTCGATCAGCACCTCCGTGATGGGCTTCGAGTATGGCGGCCGCTCGGTCAACCTGCTCGACACCCCGGGCCACGCCGACTTCTCCGAAGACACCTTCCGCGGGCTCTCGGCCGTGGACAGCGCGCTCATCGTCATCGACGCGGTCAAGGGCGTCGAGGAGCGGACGCGTCGCCTCTGCGAGGTCTCGCGCATGCGCGACACGCCCATCGCCACATTCATCAACAAGATGGACCGGGAGGGCAAGGAACCCATCGAGCTGCTCGACGAGATCGAGCGGGAACTGGATATCGGCGTGCGGCCGCTGACCTGGCCGATCGGGCAGGGACGCTCGTTCAAGGGCGTCTTCGACCTCCGCGGAAACCGCCTGCACCTGTTCGCTCCCAAGGGCGAGGAACGTCCCGACGAGGTCGCCGCTTTCACGGGGCCGGACGATCCGGGCATCGACGCGATCGTCGGTGAGAGCGCCGCGCGGCGGCTCCGCGAGGAGCTCGCGCTCGTCAGCGCGGTCTACCCGCCCTTCTCGGAGGAGGAGTATCGCCGCGGCGCGGCGACGCCCGTCTTCTTCGGCTCCGCGCTCAACAATTTCGGCATCCGCGAGCTGCTCGACAACCTGGTGGAATTCGCCCCGCCGCCGCTTTCCAAGACCGCGCTCGAGCGCGTCGTGGATCCGGAGGAGGAAGCGCTCACCGGATTCATTTTCAAGATCCACGCGAACCTGAACCCCCGTCACCGCGACCGCATCGCCTTCCTGCGCGTGTGCTCGGGCCGCTTCGAGCGGAACAAAACCTATTTGCACGTCAGGACCGGAAAGCCCTTCCGCAGCGCCAATCCGACCGCCTTCATGGCCCAGAACCGCGAGATCATCGACGAGGCCTGGGCCGGCGACATCATCGGCATCCACGACACCGGCACCTTCGCGATCGGGGACACAATCACCGAGGGCGAGGCCTTGCACTACCGGGGCATTCCCGCCTTCGCTCCGCAGATTTTCAGGACGATCCGCAACGCCGACCCGCTGCGCGAAAAGCAGTTCCGGAACGGGCTCGACCATCTGGCCGAGGAAGGGGTCGCGCAGATACTCTCCAAGCGGAAAAGCCCCGGCGCCCGCGTGGTCGGGGTGGTGGGCCAGCTCCAGCTCGAGGTGCTGCAGGCGAGGCTCGTTCACGAGTACGGCGCGAGCTGCGTCTACGGCGTCATGGATTATTCCATCGCCCGCTGGGTCGATTCCGACGACCGCAAGGCGCTCGACGCCTTCCTCGACGAGCACGAGCGGCGCATCCTGGTCGACGCGAAGGGCGGGAACATCCTGATGTGCGAGTCGGAATGGGAGCTCGGGTATATCGTGAAGAAGAACGCGAAAATCCGCTTCCACACGACGAACGAAGCCCTGCACGGCACCTGAGCGCGAGGGGCGGGTTTTGGAAGGAAGGGGCCGGGGAGGGAAACCTTTTTGAAAGGTTTCCCTCCCCGGAGGGTTTCCCGTTTTCAAGGACCTTGCGCGCGCGCACGGCCTGCCCTAAGCTCCAGGCGTCCGGCGCGTGACCGCGTCGGGCAGCGATCGGGGAGGCGCTCATGAACATCGAATTCCGGGAGATCGACGACGACAACTTCGACGAGTGCGTGGCCCTCGCCGTGCGCGAGGACCAGCCCTTCGTCGCGTCCAACATGAAATCGCTCGCTCAGGCGTACATCAACCATCGTGCGGTGCCGCGGGCCATCTATGTCGAAGGTGCGATGGTCGGCTTCCTCATGTACCTCGTGGACCGCGGCGGGGGCGAGCTCTACCTCTGGCGTTTCATGATGGACAAGGGCCGGCAGGGCAAGGGCTACGGTACCGCGGCCCTCGGACTCCTCGAGCGCATCGCG
The DNA here is from genome assembly GCA_016926955.1 of Spirochaetales bacterium. Taxonomy (GTDB): domain Bacteria; phylum Spirochaetota; class Spirochaetia; order Treponematales; family UBA12059; genus JAFGNN01. The sequence continues at coordinate 30,742 of JAFGNN010000080.1, forward strand.
CGGGCAGAGCCCGGTGTCGTCCGCCTGAGGCTCGGCACTTCGCCGGACAACGCGAACGGCATCAAGGTCTACACGAAATTCGGCTTCGTCGATACGGGTCTCCTCGAAGACGGCGAAGAGGTGTTCGTGAAGGAACTCAGGTAGGGGACGGAATTCCGCGCTCCGTTTCGATTCCCTCAGCGCTAAGAATGTTGAACACCGCCATTCGGCGGCGTTCTCCGGTTGGGCGCTGAGGGAATCGCCCTCCGGCTTTCGGCATGCGTCGCTGCGCGCCGCTTTCGGGGATGAGGGGATTGACGTGCCCGCTGTGGCGGGCGACCTCATCCTGCCTCAAGCCTCCGGGCCGCCTGCGCGGCTTGGGCCGACATGCGTCGCTTCGCTCCGCTTTCAGAGAGGTAATGATTCACGTGCCCGCTTGCGCGGGCGACCTCATCCTGTCGGCCCATCCTCGACCCGTCCTCAAACGATCGGACAGGTCGAGGACCGCCGCTCCGTTTCAAATCCCTCAGCGCCCCGATTGAAAAAGGCCGCCTTGCGGCGGCCTCGGTCGTGGGCGCTGAGGGAATCGCCCTCCATGCCTCGGCTTCCTGCCTCGGCTTTCCGGGCCGCCTCGTCGCCTTCGCGCGCCATGCGTCGCTACGCGCCGCTTTCGGAGTGGAATGGATTGTCGTGGTCGCGCTCCGCGCGACCTCCTCATCCTTGGCGCGCGATCCGCCCGACGCGCTGCGATGTCTCGCGCGTCGGACGGATCGGCGACTCGGTTCGAATCCCTCAGCGCCCCGATTGAAAAGGCCGCCTTGCGGCGGCCTCGTTGGTGGGCGCTGAGGGATTCGAACCCCCGACCTACTGGGTGTAAATCGTGCTACCGGCTTGGAACGAAAATGTGGCGTCATGAATAAAGTATTGTAAATAAAGCACTTGCAATCAAGCGGATATGAAATGAAATGAAACGAAGGGCGCGAAAAGTCGAGAAAACGGGCGATTTTCAGTAACAAATTCAGTAACACGGGGCAGGGCTCGTAAGGATTGACACAACCTACAATGGGTAGTGTTAATCGAATACGAAGATGGCTTCCTTCGCCTTGAGAGCGAAGCCTTCAAAGAGCAGCTTCTTGACCGCCGGGGTGAACCAAATACCGTGGTAGACGGTGTAACGGTTTGACTGCGTATCAAAGCCCCCCCGCGAGGCGGGCGTAAATACTCTTCCTGATCAAGCCTGCTCAGGACATAGATGGGCGACTCCAGCTTATGGCCGTCCCGGTTCGTGGCATGGTCTTCGGAGCTAATGATCCGCTTGCCATAGGAGACGCCGACCTCAAGGTCATAGGTCAATGCGATGAAGAACGAGTCGAGTCGGCGGGTGAGCCAGCAAGTTCCCACTTCTCCCAAAGTAGTCTCATCCTGTGGAACCTCGAATAATTGGATCCGGGAATGGTAGGACAGAAACGGACTCAGCGACAGGTTCGCGTCAGGACCTCATGAAGCCTCACCATTGCGAGCGTGTCGAGACCGCAGTAGTCCCTGAGTGCCTTGGCAAGCGAAGCCTTGCGATCCGGATCCTGCGTCGAAATCAGCTCGGCCCATGCGACCTGGGCATCCTCGCCGTTGCCGACCTCGAGTCCGTCGTAGCCGAGCTCCGGGCAGAGTACGGGCAGGACGTGCTTGATCGAGCTCGAGCCCTTGAAGGCGGGGTCGAAGTAGTGCTTACGGAAGATATCGAGAAGGTCGACGAACCTGGGCTGGAACAGGTTGAGGGGCATGGCGAACTCTGGGAGGAATGTAGCGAGTTTGCCGATCACGCTTTTCTCGAAGCTGGCGTTATAAGCGACGATGGAACCGGATGATCCGATCTGAGCCAGCAAGGTACGGGCGATCGCGGGGCGGGGATCGCTCAGGTCCTGGTGAAGGAAGCCCGGCGTTTCCTCGAGTCGGCCGTCCTCGTGGAGGATGTGTAGCGAGAACTGGAACGGAATGCTGCCGAACGGTCCGAGCCCTTCAAGCCGGGGCAAGGCAGGTGCATCCGTCTCGAAGTCGAGGAAGTGGATCGGATACACCAGCCGCTTGAGCCAGGTGCGGATGCCGTCGACATCGATCTCCTTCGTCCCGGAACGATGGAGCCTCAAGAAGCGCTCACCTTGCGGTCCGAGCTCGGCGTCAGCCGGGACGTCCTCGAGTGCGAGGATGCCGCGTTCGATGAGGGCGTCGCGTTGTTCGGGATGCATGTGCGGAATGTCGAAAACCGACGGATCGGGCAGCATCCAGAGTCCGTCGCAGTAAGGACGGAACGGGCACTCGTAGGGCTTCGCGCAACGCGTCCCGAGGTGGACCGCGGGCTCTTGCGGATTGTCGAGTACAGCCTTCAACTCGGCGAGCTTGCCGGCGACCTCGGGCAGGTGTCGGCGAACGGGATCGGTGAGGTCGGCGAGGGAAAAGAGGTTCGAGAGGTCCGGGTAACGACAGCTCGTGTTGAGGTGCATGAGGACGGCCCTGCGGATCGGCAGTCCCGAACCTTCGTAGACGTAGGTCTGCACAGCGAGGTCGAGAATGTGTTCGGGCTTGGGGCCGGTGTTCGACTTCACCTCGTAGACGTCGAAGGATCCGTCGTCGTTCCGGGACAGCACGTCCGCGCGGGCGATGGTGTCGTCGTGGATGAAACAGGGCTCGAAAAGGACGCGAGCCCCGGCGGAAAGCGCCTCGGTCGTTTCGGTGAGGGCTGCACGCCATTTTAGCGGATCTTCGGAAATGAGGATGCCGCCAGGAAACCGTTCGCGCGCGAGGCGGCCGACCTCGTGGCCTTGCGAGAAAACACGGGCCCGGGCCGGGGATGGCGGCGGGAGCAGGTCACGACGATGCGTTTCGAGCCAAAGGCGCTTCGGGCATTGCCGTCCGACGAGGTACTTTGATTTTGAGAGTGTGGTCATCCAGTATCTCCGCTGTGCGATAGTTCACTTCGCACTGTTTCGGGTTGGCCTCCATTTTTTTCCGGCGGTGATCGGTCAGCGCCTGAAATCCTCGCGGTTCCTTCCGACCAGATCAGTGAAGTAGTCGGCAACCGCCGCGTACTTGCTCTTGTCCACCAGTCCGATCAGTTCTTCCCATTCGAGGACGATGAAAGGTTGTTTGGATTCTCGCGAATAACCTAAAAGCCGATGGTAATTGCTATCCGGATGGTTCGCCGCCTGCATCACTGCCGTGTGCTTCCGCCTGGTCAGGAGAAGTGCTTGGATGACGTTGATCTGAAATTTATCCCTGAGTATCTTGATGCGCTCCGCATTGGCGGTGATATCCTTATCGAAGTTCCAGTCCGTGAGGAATTTTGCCTCGATGGCGATGACCGAGCGATTCGCCAAGTCCTCGATCAGGATATCTGCCAATTCACCCTTATCGGATGAATTTTCCAGCAGATAGGAATGGTAGTCGAACGAGGCAAGCAGAGTACCGTCGAAGTTCTCAAGCTTGAACGTGCTGCCGGATTCTAGAAGCCTCCGGTTGAGCAGCAGGCGCAAAGCTTGCGTCCTGGATTGGTAGCCATCCACGAGCTCATTCAGGAAGAACCCGGCGAAGAACTTGTAGTAGAGATTCCGTTCTTTCTCCGATTCAAACAGCATCGTCTTATCGAAGATCATGGCAACTCCCCTCTTTGTATTGTCAGATCGAGTTTCAAGGAACGACACAAATCATGTCTTGCGAATAAGCGCTACAAACCTGTCCCCCTGCTTCTCAAACCCGTCGACCGACTCCGCCGCCTTCTCGAGACCGGCAAGCACCTCGGCAAGGATCGATGGGAGCGGTGCGTAGCCGCCTTCGGACTTGGTTCGCTCGAGCGCGGCTTCGACGATGGGCGGGATGCCGACTTCGTCCCAATCGCCCGAAGGGAAGAAGACGAGGTCGCCGCGTTCGAGCGGCAGCTTGAACGCTTTCCAGCCTCCCTGCATTTCGATCATCATGGAGGGCATCATGCCGAGTGGGGGACCTGAGACCAGCTTGAGCTTGCGGCAGGACTTCGTGTCTTCGCGGTAGAGGTATGCGTCTGGACCGCCGGCGGAGAGCCAGGCCGATTCCCCCGATTGGGATATGACGCCGAGGCCGAGCATGGCGAAGCGCCCGGGAAGACGGCGTTCGAGGAGCGCGTCGTTGTGTTCCTCGACGAAAGCCTTGAGCTCCCGCGCTCCGGCGTTGGGCTTGAAGCGCTCCGAAAATCGGGCGGCGAGATCCTGGGATTGGAAGGCCGGAACGAGTCCCCGTCCCGAACATTTGAAGAGCCCGATGGCTCCGCCCCGTTCCGGACCGGGCAGGACGAAGGAAGCCGAGGAAACTTGGTTGGGCAGGACGAGATGGATACCCGCCTCGAAAGATCCGAAGGAAGACACCGCGTGCGCCTGCGTGCCGTCGCCCGACGGTTCGGCGCCGAGCAACCTGAGCTGCAAAGCCGCAAGCTGCTCCACGTGCTCGGGGCCGAAGAGATTCGGGCCGGATGCTGTCCCATTGACCGGTTCCACGGTGCCGTCTTCATCGTGCATGTGCGCTCCTCGATGGGATCTATCATCTCCGCATCGTTTCCGCGTCGCCGGCGTCGGCGCGACTTCGGTCGGGGTCAAACGATAAGGCATGGTCGGGCTGATTTCCACGTGAAGCCCCGCGCGAATCCGCGAGCGGCGGTCCTTAAGCGCTGAAGCCGATCCTCCGCCCCGCCGGCGCGGCGCGGCAAGCGAGCTCCGCCTCGAGACGGCCGAGGACGAAGCCGTGCTCGAGCCTGGCGGAGCCTCCGCGGGCGGCTACGACGGGTACGAGGGCCTTGTGCACGGCCGCGAAATCGCCGGGACAGAGTCCTTCGAGCCGCGCGAGGCGCTCGGACGCGCCTGAGTCCGGCTCGCCGCAGAGCTCGGCGAAGTAGCTTCGGTAGAGCTGGAGTCGCTTCCCGGCGTCAGGCGGGGCGAAGGTGAGCTTCCACTGGAAACGCCGCATGGCAGCCGCGTCGAAGTCGTCGCGGCGGTTGGTACAGCAGACGAGGATGCCCGCGAAGCTCTCCATCCGGGTGAGGAGCTCGTTGGTCTGGCTCCGCTCCCAGCCGCGTTCCGCGCGTGCGCGGTCGAGGAAGAGGCTGTCGGCCTCGTCGAGGAGGAGCAGGGCGCCGGACGCTTCGGCTTCCTCGAAAGCGTCGGCGATGTTCCGCTCGGTGCCGCCCACGAACGGCGAGAGCAGGTCGGACGCGCGCTTCTGGACTAGCGGCAGCTCGAGCGCGTCGGCGAGCCAGCGTGCGTAGGCGGTCTTGCCCGTTCCCGGGCCGCCCGAGAAAAGGAGCTTGGCTTCGAGGACTTCCGGGGAGCCATCGCATGGGTTGAGCGGGAGGATCGTTCCCTCTGCGGCGCGCTTTCGTTCCTTGAGGGAGCGGGCGACGTGCTCGAGCCCCGCGCGCAGTTCCTCGAGGCTCGTGTCGACGTTGAGCGCGCCGGGCAGGTAGCGGGAGTCGCGCGCTTTCCGGAGGCTTTCGGGCGCGCGACGGAGCCCGGTCATGAGCGTCTCGTGCCGCCCCAGGATCTCCGAGAGTACCGCGAGCGGCTCTCCTTCGGCCAGAGGGTTGCCCGAATCGACGACGCTCCTCAAGGCCCGGAGCGCAGCGTCGATGCCGCCCGCACTCACCTCGAATTTCTTTGCCAGGGCCTGGACGGATTCCTCGGCGACGACCTTGGCGAGCCCGTAGCCGTCGAGGAGCTCGCGCCATACGCCTTCCCGCGCGCGTTCGTCCTGGCGCCGGAATTCGAGGCTGTAGACGAAGCGACGCTTGATGGCGTCGTGGACGCCGTCCACCTCGTTGGCGATCCAGACCGTCGCGGGAGAGCGGGCGTCGAGGAACTCCGCGAGCCAGGCCTTGGCCGCGGCAGCGCCCGGGCGGTCGAGGTCGGCGCCCGCGAGGAAGGATTCGCACTCGTCGACGACGAGGACGCCGCCGGAGGCAGCCGCGACGTGGGCGGCCATCTTGAGCCTGAGAAAAGCCGGCTTGTTCTCCGCGTCGGCCCCGCCCGAGCCGAGGACGAAGGCCTTGAGCCCGGCTTCGCACAGGAGGTTGGCGACGAAGGTCGTCTTGCCCGTGCCGGGCGCGCCATGGACGAGGACGGCGCCGCCGCCGCTCCGCAGCACTGCCTCGACGATACGGCGCGAAGCCGCGGGCACAGAGAAACGCCCAAGGGGCGCGCGGCGCACGAGAGAATCGGCCATGAAGGTTTCGAGCGGCTTCGCCATCGTCTGGAGGGAACCTTCGCCCGCGAAGAACTCTCGGAGCTCCTCGGCGAGCACGTAATGGGGCGGGGGAAAGAAGTCCTGGATGACGAAGCCGGGCTTCACGAGCTTTCCGTCCGGCGCGAGCATCTCTTTCAGCTCGCGGAGCGGAAGGCTTGAGCAGACGGACAGGACACGCTGGTAGTCCGAGAGCTTGAGGCTGTCGAGAAGCTCGCGGAAGGCGGGTTCGGACCCCGCGCACCAGATGAAGGTCAGCGTTTCGATTTCGCCTTCCGGAAGCGCGAAGACCGACGCGAGCTTCTCGCGGTGGGCGAGGAAAGGATCGCAGAGCTCGCGGCCAGCGTGGCTCGTGCGGAAGGCGGCGAGGGTTTCGCGCTCGATCAGGGCCGGGTCGATTCCGGGACGCGTGGAACGCGCGCTATCCCGCGATCCGCGCTCCCAGTCAACCCAGGCCGAGACGACGAGGGGGCTGAGCTCCCCGGACCGGCCGGATTCCGCGAACGGATTTTCATCGTCGTCCTTCGCGTCCGAACTCTCCGCCGCAGATGCGTTGCCGAGGAGGGCGTGATGGAGCGCGGCGCGCGAGGGCTCGTCAAGGGTGCGCTCCATCGCCCGGAAAAGCTCCTTCGAGAAGGGCAGGACGAGCCGCGCCCGGTCGAGGTAATACGCCACCAGGTCGAAGAGGGAGGAGCCGTTTTCGGCGGACGGGAGGGGCGAACCCTCGCCGTCGGCGAGTATCCTGCGTGGCGCGCTCGACATGTCGGCCTCCTTGCGCGATGCTGTCGGCAAGGATATCGGGACAGGGTGACAGCGATTGACACCGCCGGCCGGTCTCCTGGAAATTCGCGGTGGCTTCCGGAGGTGACGGTTCCTGTCATCGTCGGACGCGATCATGAGGGAAGGACCGCAGAAGCGATGGAGGAAGCGCGGTGAGCCTGAAGCTCGACAATCTCATCACCCTGTTCGATTACCTCTCGGAGCACCAGTGGCGGAGCGCGGAGCAGGTGGCGCGCAGGCTCGAGGTGGACCGCCGGACCGTGTTCCGGTACATGGACGAGGTCGAGCTCGCCTTCAGCCCGGTGCCCGTCATCGAGCGCGGGCGCGAAGGCTACCGCCTCTGCCGCAACGATTTCCTCGACGTGCTCCAGTCGCGCGAGGACTACGCAGGCGTCGCGGCCCTGGTCGCGTCACCCTTAGGAGAATTGGCGAGCGGCGGCAAGCCCTTGCCGGACCGGCTCCTCAGGCAGGCCCGGGAGCTCGTGGAGACGAGGGCGAGCCTCGAGCCGAAGCTGCTCCGCCAGCTCTTCGAGGCGATGCGCTCCGGCGTGTTCCTGGAGCTTTCCTACACGGCCAAGGACGAGCCCCGGCCGCACCGCGTCGTCCCGATCAAGTTCGCCTTGCGATCCGGCATCCCTTACCTCGTTGCGTTCGACGAAGGCTACGGGCACCTCATCGTGCTCGCCGCGGACAAGATCGGCCGCGCCGCGAAGTCGCGGAAATTCCTCACCCCCGATGAGCTTTCGTCGCTGCGAACCTACGTCAACTCGGCCTGGGGCGTCATGGTGCGCCACAAGGAGCGCCTCGTGAGCGAGCTCTCGTTCGAGGCGAACCGATCGGCCGCGGCTTTCTTCGAAAAAGCCCCGCTCCACCCGAGCCAGCGCTGCGAGCGGGAAGGGGAGCGCTTCGTGTTCACCCTCAAGGTCCACAGCGAAGGCGAGTTCTTCCGCCACATCCTGCGCTTCGGCCGGGGGGCGCGCGTCGTCGCTCCCGAAAGCGCCATCGCGGAAGCCCGCGCCTTCCTGGCCTCGATGGGCGAGTTCTATGGTTCCGCCGGCACGGTGGAAGCTTGAAAGGAAGCGGGGCGCGGCTTACCCTTTCACGAAGAACGGAACGATGAGGTAAGTACATGGATCTCGTATCGAACGAAGACAACTTGGGGCCGCTCAAGGCGCGGATAGCGGAGTACGCGGGAAGCGACGCGAACCGCGACGGCGAGGTGCTGATAGGCTCGGGCTGGATACAGTCCGACTACTTCAAGCGGATATTCCCCGACGAGGTCGTCGCCGGACTTGCGGCGCGCGGCATCGGCGTCCGGGTCCTGCTCCGCGTCGGGAGCCCCACCGACTTGAAGATTTCCGACCTGGCCTTGTTCCGCGCGATGGTCTCGATGCGGCGGAAGGGCGTACGGACTTCGCTCCGCTTCTCGCGACATCACCATGCCAAGCTCTACGTTGTCGGTTCGGGCTACGCGATGCTCGGCTCCTTCAACCTCACCTCAGGCGGCTTCGGCGACGAAGACCGGCACGGGAAGAACCCCGAGGCCGGCATCGCGACCACGGCCAAGGGCGAGGTCAAGGCGGCCGCCGCGCGCTTCGAGGCGATGTGGGCGGAGGCGGACGAGCTCGCGGACTCGCTGGCCGGGTTCGTCGCCAACGAGTCGGAAGACTCGGGCTTCTGGATGATCGGCGTGCGCGAGCTGCCCGCCGGCATGTTCGTCCAGGTGAAGGTCGGGGAACGGATCGTGCTCGGGAAGGTGGAGCGGAGCCTGCGCTACCGGCGCGACTTCTTCGGGGCCGACCGGGAATCGATCCTCGCCAATCCCTTCATCTTCGAGCAGTTCGGCATCGCCAAGCCCGCCCGCGAAATAGGCGGGATCAACCCGGTCGCGCTGAACGGCGTCGCGTCCGCGGGCAACGTCGACGCCCAGCTCGAGATCGCCCGGGTCAAGGCCATACGGAGTATCGAACCAAAGCCGGATGGCGGCCTCTCCTACGAGGCGTCATCGTTGCCTCCGCAGGTCGGCGCGGAGGTGCACGAGGCCGACCCCGCGCTGTTCAGGACGATGTTCGACCCCGCCGCCTGCGGCCGGCCCTACGCGACGCTCCGGGACAACCGCGAGATCGCGGTCTCGTTCGCCCCAGAATCCATGCTGGCCATGCACAGCGCCGTGCTCGGCGCCACCGGATCGGGGAAGTCGCATTTCATGAAGCGCTACCTCGCGGACTTCCTGGCCCCCTATAACGAGTCGACCTGGAAGGGGCGCGTCGTCATCGTCGACACGCACGGCGAATACGGCGACTTCCTAGACGGGGCGGGGCTGGCGTACGCCAACCTGGATTTCAAGACGGGAGAGCGCCTGGGTTTCGACGCGCCGCTCGTGGAGACGCTCGACGACTTCGTCGACCTCTACGACTTCAAGCCCGACCGGAAGCTGAAGCGCCGCATCGTCGAGGCGCTGGCCATGAAGGACAAGCTCGACCAGGATACGTTCGTGCGCATCCTCGAGGAGGCCGCCTCCGACGAGGCTCGGCTCGACGCGATGCAGTACGTGGCCGATATTCTCGACAGCGAAGGCGAACCGGAAGTCGCCGAGGAACTGGTCAAGGAGTTCAAGAAGGCGCAGGACCGTATCGCGCGGGCGAACGCCGTCTTCGACAAGAAGCGAAGGGCGGTTGCCATCGCGAACGTGCACAAGGAACTGGCCGACAAGGTGCTCAAGACCTACGGTTACGGCAATTCCGAAACGCCGGCGCAGAAAGTCATCGCGGCCATCCAGCGCGACGGAATCCGCTTCGACCGGCTCGACTTCCTTCCGCAGCTGAGGAAGCCCGGCCTCTACCGCCTCGACCTGCGTCAGACGAGCGACCGGGAGACGCGGCAGGCCGTCGCGGGCGAGCTCATGGGGCAGATCTTCGAGGAAGCGAAGCGGACCGGCAAGTTCAACACCCTCTTCATCGTCGACGAGGCACAGAACTTCGCGCCGCAGGGGGAAGGGAAGTCCGTGCCCTCGAAGCGCGCCATGCGCATCGTCGCCTCGGAAGGCCGCAAGTTCCGCGTCGGACTCATGATCGCCACGCAGCGCCCCGCCTACGTCGACAAGGACGTCCTTGCGCAGTGCAACAGCCAGGCGATCTTCCGCCTCATAAACAACCTCGACATCGCCCAGGTCGAGAATACCGTCGAAGGCATCTCGAAGGTCGACCTCGACCAACTGCCGAATTTCGTGGCGGGCGAGGCCTTGTTCACCGGCGTGGCGATGACGATGCCGGTGAGGGTGAGGGTGGCACGCAGCTAGTAATCCTCGAAAATAAACAGTCTGGAAAGCCGTGCCAACATCTGTGCTTGGAAATATATGTGATGAAAAGGAGAAAGGTGAGTGTTGAATCTTAATAGCAAATAATGCATAGCCGTATTTGGGCAGAGTTGACTGTTTGAATTTGAAGACGATGATGTATTCAAAGATTAGCATTTCCAGAAGAAGGAGTCGTGATGCGTCCTTACAGAAGTATCGACTTGGATGAAGCGCTGGTCATTGATGAGATTGAGCGGTATCGCCAGGGTATGGAGCTTGGGAATTGCGACTTCATTACTTTTATTCCCACTAGTCCTCGGCAGGAAGGAGTGGATATTCTCTATTTTAAAAGCCCCATCTATAAGACCATCCAGGTGAAGGGATCACGGGTTTATGATAACCGCAGTAGTCTTCCGACAGCATGGATCGTTCTACCGGACAAGTATTTCTCAAAAAAAACCTGTCCTGCCATCGACTTCTTTGTTTTTGTCTTCCATGTAGTAGTAGGTGGAAAGCATAAGCCCAAATTCACTCAGGAGTATTTGGTGGTTCCGTTTGCTGATATGGATTCATATATAGTAACAAATGGGATTAAATCATCCGGTGGCAAGTATCATTTTGCGTTCGAAATCGATTTGGCACGAAAGTCTATAATCCAAGTTCGACATAAATTGGTTGCCTTGAGCTCGAGCAACTTCACAAAATACTGGAACAATTGGAGTCAGCTTTGATTGGATAGCTCTGTCTTGAACTTTTGGTTGTGTCCAGTTAAAAGATAATAATACCGATAAGGTAATTCGCGGCTCGATGGGTGCTTTCGACCGAATTACCCGAGCAGTATCGGGTGACGAAATATATAGTTGGAGCGCTTGAGGTAAGGTCGGAAAGCTCGATCTAAAAGTCTGAAGGCGAGAGCCGCATCCTGAGGGGGGCGGCTCTCGCTAAAAGGTGGTAGTTACGAGCTCTCAGCTCCTGAGCGGATCTGTCTGCCGTTCGGGTGATTTGGGCCGGATTTGGGGCCGGATCACATCATCTTGTGACATGGGGCTAAACAAAACCGAGGCTGTTCTGATATTACAATCGGGATAGGAATCAAGGCCGGACAACCCGGAATCCGAAATCTTGGACCTGGGCGGGGGGATAGTAGTGGAATCGAAAAGCCAAGGCGCAGAAAGATGAATCGTTGCCCCAGCTACCTCCGCTCGCGATACGCTCCGTGCCCGAATCCGCCCCCCGGTAGTCCGTAACCGTACCTGTGGGGTAGTCGCCATACCAGTCCCAAGTCCATTCAAACACATTGCCGCTCATGTCGTAGAGCCCAAGCTCGTTGGCGCCCGCCGTTTTACTGCCAACGGGATTACTTCTTTCCGTATCGGTCCTTCCAGTTTCGGTTTGGTAATAACCAAAGACGGCATAGTCACCTATTGTATTGCTCCCGGTGCTCCCTGCAAAAGCTTTTAGGTAACCTGTGGTGTTTATTGCTCCGGGATCGGCAGTATCAGCACCCATGGCTGCCCAGAGCCATTCCATCTCCGTCGGCAAGCGATAACCATCGGCATTCCAATTGGCGGTTGCCGCATCCCAAACGGCCTGCAAAGCTGGATCAGCGAATCCGGTTGGTATTTGCGGGAAAGTAAGGGTTGTGAAATCCACTCCACTCACCTCATATACAGGTGTAAGGTCTTCGGTTATGCTCAGCTTGTTGCAGAAAGCAATGGCGTCGTACCAGCTCGTCATCTGTACAGGGTCTGTAGTGCCGCTTGAGTAGGTCGGATCACTCGGATCTGTAGAGAAAACCGCCGCAAATTGCTCCCTCGTAATTTCATGCGTACTTATGCGATATGGTGACGTTATGACGCTGATATTGCTGGCCGTGGCATCCCTTTGAAACCTACCAGCAGGCACGAACTTCAAGATGCCGATATTGGGCGAATCGTAATTCTCGCCCCAGGTGGCAGGGAAAACCGCGGTGACCACGCCCGAATCAGCCGGGTTCGAGACGCTCGAAGCCCCTTCAACCTCGAAGAAGTCCCCGGCAACGCCGGTCAGCGTAAAGCCGGACTTGGGTGTCAGCGTGATGGTAGCGGTATATACCGTGCTGGCTGCAAAGGTAGCCGGAGAGCCGTTCCACGTGACAGTTCCGGTATACTGGATGGTCTCGGCAATCGCCGTTACCGGGGTGGCGCCATAGACCGGCGCGCTTACTCCATGTATGGCGGCGATGTCGATCACCGCATCTGCTGCCGGAGTAACGGGGCTTTGGCATCCAACTAATGAAATAACAGTAAACGCCAGCAGCATCGTGTGCCTCAGTTTTCTATTCATTTTCTGGCTCCTTGAATGGGAAAATGACTAAAGGCTTAAGGAATATTGTATCCATTGAGCCTGTCGTCCATTGCATCGGACAGTTTATTGTAGGTCACATTATTAAAGGCCGCAAATTCCGGCATGTCGAATTACTCATACAGTCTCGATCCGCTAGCCCGTCTTTCTCAAGGAAGTATTGCCAACCATCGGGAGGGGGGTGAAAACCGGACCGCAACCAATAGATGGCTTTGGGGAAGGTGTTTGGCACAAGTGTTCATCTCTTCTCGGAATGACCAACATGCCGGGCAGTAAGTCGCAAGAGTGGGACAAGGTCTGGATCGGAGTCCTCACCGAGCTCGAATTGACGAGTACTAGGGTCTCTGTGCCAGTCTGGGTCTTCACATTATATCAAATGAATGTTTAGAAAGATCCTCGTGGAGATCGATATCCCTTACATGCAAAGTGATGTTGGTTTCAGAGATATCGCTAAACACAATATTTGGACTAAATCCCATCGCCTGTTCGATGACATCGAGCATCGCTTTTTCATAGTAGAGAATATTGCCTCGCTTGAGGCTGTCATGGATTTCATAGTTACCATTGCCTAGATTAATAATGGTGTATGGGCTTATTACGTCAACCCCATATTGCGAATATGCATCAGCTAAGTATCGATCGCTGATGTTGTTATGACCGATTCCTGCATAGGCAGTCACACCTGACTTATTGGAATCACCATTTGAAATGCTTTGAAGATTACTGATTTCCACGTTATTGATCCTAAGATTTCTTTGCATCCACTCAAGTTTTCCATATTTCAACTCACATAACAGCCAATCATGGTCATCTTTAGTGAATTTGCTGTGGTTGCTGTCTATATAACTTATACAGTAGCAGTTAATGATCATTCCCTTTAAGTGCTTTTCGGCACTTTTACTTGTGATTTCTCCTCTGAGCTGAGTTTCGAAATCATTAAGGCTAGAACAAATCTGGCTAATTAAGGACTGGATGGTATAATTCATGTTCTACTCCTCTTTGCAAGAGAAACAGGTATCAGCGGTTTTGATACTACCCGCGTAGTATCAATCATCAATCGACGGGCCACAAGTAAAAAATAAAACTGCGTGATGTCGAACCGCGCTTCATGCCTCGTGCCGTCGGCCAGTTCGATCTCGACGAGGTCGAGCCAACCATCGGGGGCGCGGGGCATGAGGCGCTGGCTCACGAACTTCCAGTCCCGGTCGCGTTGGCCGAATCGCTGTTCCAGGTACTCGTACTCGAGCGGGACGCCAGTCGCGGAGTCGGGCGCGTGGATGACGACGAAATCGCCTTTGTCCTCGAAGCAGGGTGCCGGTCGATTCGTCATTTCACGAACCCCTTCGGGAACTCGTCCCAAGTCCGGCCGTCGAGCTCGCGGAGCTGGTCCTTGTGGCTCGTCCCGAGCTGCTTGATGAAGAAGGGAATGCCGTGGCCGATGGCCTGGTCGCGAATCTCGCGGGCCCAGGCGAGATCCAGGGGCCGAGCCCGTTTCCCGGTCTCGGAGCCGACGATGATCCACTCGAGCGGCAGGTGGGCGGACAAGTCGACGGGGCCGAGGAGCGGCTCGAGGACGACGACCCGGGTGCCCTTTACCCGCGCGAGTTCGGGCAGGCGCTCGTCGGCGGTGGCCTGGTTCTCGACCGATACAGCGACCGCGAGATGGCCGGGCAGTCCCGCGGGATAGCGCCGGGTCAGGACCTCGGCCATCCTCCGGGCGCGCTTTGTCCAAAGGAGGTACTTCGGAGTCCTGCGCTTCCGCGCCGCGACAGCGTCGACGATCGAGAGTACCGTGTCTATCGTGGCCTCGGGCACCTTTTCCCAAAAGAGGTCGCCGTGCTGGACCACGCCGACGATACCGTTCTTCGGGTACAGCGCATCCTCGGAAAGGCGCTTCGGGAACGCGTGGGACTCGTCCGGGCGGACCCCGGCGGGGATGTTCCCGAGCCTCTGCTGCCAGGGGAAGATGCCGTCGAGGTACCAACAAGCTCGGCATCCGGCCGAGTAGCGCTCGCATCCGATGACCGGGTTCCAGTCGCCGCTGAGGACGTCGCCCGGGTTCTTCTTGGCCATGGGCCCTCCTTGAGGGTCGGATTTCGACCGTCGGAACGAACGATATACCCTTGTGGTGACAATAAGCGTCACCATGACGCATTACCTTGATCGCATTGGTATCCATTCGGGAAACGCCGGCGGGCCTGAGCCGGCAAGGAGGACATGATGAGTGTAACGTGCGGCGCGTGTTCGCGCGAGCTCGATCCGGGCCATGACGCTTGCTGGCTCTGCCCCGACTGCGAGGATCCCCGGGTACTGTTATGCCCCGCGTGCGCCCCGTCGTCGAAGCGCTGCCCTCGCTGCGGGGCCGACCTTTCGTACCGGGAAACGTCCATCACCAAGAAGGCCTTCTTCAATCCCGCGACGCGCGGGCTCCTCGGTTTCTAGCTGACGCGCGATGGCAGGCGAGGGGGAAATCGCGCTGCTCCCGCGTGGGGCGGTCCTGTTGCGGAGCATCGACGAGTTCTGGGGGGAGATGTGGGAAGGGGAAGGTGCTTCCTCCGTGGAGATCCGGGTCATCGAGGGAGCGAATGCCATTGGGGAACTCGACGAGACCCACCGCTACGGCGGCACGGGAGCGCTCCTGGAATCGCGCTACTTCGAGGATGGCGAAGCGGAGCTCGTTCGGACCAACCGCTTTAACTCAAGGAGCTATCCGGCGGAGCGGATCAGCCTGCATCCTCGGAACGGCTCGTGGACTCGCTGGCGCATTCGCGAGGTCCAGTTCGAAGGCAGGCCTGCGGTCGTCGCCGAAATCGATTCGGACCGCAAGGATTCGTCCGCAATGACCGAGGTCTACTTCCTCGACGCGGCCGGCCTCATCGAGGAGTGTCGCTACCGGTCGGCTTCAGGTTGGGATGAGGATCGCTGGCTCGTCGCGCGTGACGGGCGGGGACGTATCGTCGAGCGGCGCAGCGTCTCTGGCGATGCGTCTCCCCTGGTGTGGTCGATCGAGCCGGACGGTCACGGGCTGTCGCGCCGCGAGACCATGGTCGGCCGTACGGGCGGACCGGAGGAGGAGCGGCGCTGGTCGCGGGAATACGACGAAAGGGGTTCCTGGACTCGGGAGCGGCTCGAGGTGTACGAGCTCGCACGCTCGGGAACGGTGCCGGCCTGGACGAGGGTGCGGGTAAAAAATACATGATTACCCGAGGCTGAGGATCGAGAACGCAATAGGCTTGTGGCCATTTTGCAAAGTCGCTGCTTGCTAATTCCTTATGGGCGCTGAGGGATTCGAACCCCCGACCTACTGGGTGTAAACCAGCCGCTCTAACCAGCTGAGCCAAGCGCCCCGGGGCTAAATGCTAGCATGGAGAGCGCGGCGCGATCAAGATCGGGACCCCGGTCCCGAAGGGAAGCAAGTACCCGGGGGCGGGAACGCTGCCCGTTGCGGGTTTCGCGGGGGCGGGTTTATACTTCCTTCATATGCGCTTCGTCGGAATCGGCAACGCCCTGCTCGACCTGGCCGCCGCGGTGGAGGAAGGCTTCCCGCCGCGTTGCGGCTTCCATACGGGCATGTCGAGCCACGTGTCGACCGGGCGGGCCGAGGCGCTCGCGGGGGAGCTCGAGAAACCGAACGTCTCCGCGGGCGGCGGGGCGGCCAACGCGGCGCGCGTCGCGGCGGCCCTCGGCGCCGAAGCCGCATTCGTGGGGACGGTCGGCGGCGACGCGAGAGGCCGGCACTACCGCGACGACCTGGCTGCCGCGGGCGTCGAGGTCCTTCTCGGCGACAGTCCGCACCCGACGGGCCTCTTCCTGGCTCTCGTGGAGCCCTGTTCGCGCCGGACCGTCGTGGTGGCGCCCGGCGCCGCCGTAGACCTGGGGGAAGGCGAGGTGCCGGATTCGGCCTTTGTTCCCGGTGGCGTGCTCTACCTCGAAGGCTTCCTGGCCGCGCGTCGGGACTTCCTCTCGTACCTGGCCGCTCGCGGGGCCGGAGCCGGCATGACGGTGGTGCTTGACGTCGGCAGCTACGCGCTGGCCCGGCGCGAATCGGCCTTCCTCCTCGCCCTGCTCGAAGGCCCGGTGGACCTGGCCTTCATGAACGAGGACGAGTTCCACGCCCTGACCGGCACCGCGGTGCGCGAAGGCCTGCCGCTCCTGGCCGCGGACGGCCTCGAGGTGGTGGTCAAGCGCGCCGAGCGCGGCGCCATCTGGGCCTGCTCAGGCGAGCTCATCGAGAGCCCCGTCCGCGCCATCGAGGCCGTCGACGAGACGGGCGCCGGTGACGCCTTCGCGGCGGGCTTCCTCTGCGCGCGAGACCAGGGCCTGGCGCCCGAGCGTGCGCTGCGCGCGGCCAACCGCGTGGCGGGAGAGGTGGTGCGCGAGCTCGGCTGCTCGCCGGACCCCGAGCGCATACGCAGGGCCTTCGACTCTGTCGCCTGGTCCTGAAAGGCCGACCCGGAACGCTGCGAAGCCATGGGGACGGCGCGACGCCGGAAGGCGGCGCCGGGGCGGGGCGCGGAGGAAGGGGCGCGGGGGAGGAGGCGGAGCCTCCGCTCCCGCACGGTTCCCCCCGTGCGATTCCTCTCGCCAGGAACCTCTGAAGGAAGCTCGAAACCTTGCCCGGAGCCCCCGTTTCCCTTATTTTTAGGGTTGAAACCCGCAAAAAGGAACGAGGAATGAGCGAGAACGAGATCATCCCCATCGAGCAGCTGTTGCCCGCCAAGGTGCCTGTGGTACCGCTCCTCGGCAAGCCGATTTTCCCGGGCATATTCACGCCGATCATGCTCGGCGGCGCGGACGACATACGCACGGTCGACGAGGCCATGCAGGCTGACGGCATCATCGGCTTCATCCTGATCAAGGCCGAGTTCGAGAAGGCGACCGCGGCCGACCTGCACGCGGTGGGCACGGTGGCGAAGATCGTCAAGCGCATAAACCTGCCGGACGGCTCGGTGAACATCTTCATCTCCACCATGAAGCGTTTCCGCGTCAAGAAGTTCCTGACGAAGGACCCGCCCATCATGGCCGCGGTGGAGTACCTCGAAGACGAGCACGACGCTTCCGACGAAATCAAGGCGCTGACCCGCGCGTTGATCGGCGAGATGAAGCAGGTCTCGGAGAACAACCCGCTGTTCTCCGAGGAGATGCGCCTCAACATGATCAACATCGACCATCCGGGCAAGATCGCGGACTTCATCGCGAGCATCCTGAATGTGGACCGCAAGGAGCAGCAGAAGATCCTCGAGACCCTCGACGTGCGCGAGCGCATGGAGAAGGTGCTGGTCTTCATCAAGCGCGAGCAGGAGCTCCTGAAGATCCAGAAGCGCATCCAGGGCGAGATCAACGAGAAGATCGAGAAAAGCCAGCGGGACTACTTCCTGCGCGAGGAGCTCAAGGCCATCAAGGCCGAGCTCGGCATGCCCACCGACTCGAAGAGCGGCGAGCACGCCAAGTTCAAGGAGAAGATCGAAGCCTTCGCCTTCTCGGGCGAAGTGAAGGAGCAGGTGGAGCAGGAGCTCGAGAAGTTCGCGCTGATGGACCCGAACTCGAGCGAGTTCATCGTGACGCGGAACTGGCTCGACCTGGTCTGCGCCCTGCCCTGGAAGGAGCCGCTCTCGGCGGCCTTCGACATCGCGAAGGCTCAAGCGACGCTCGAGGCGGACCACTACGGCCTCAAGGACGTGAAGGAACGCATCCTCGAATATCTGGCCGTGCGCAAGCTCAAGAACGACGCCAAGGGTTCCATCCTCTGCCTTGTCGGCCCGCCGGGGGTGGGCAAGACGAGCGTGGGCAAGTCCATCGCGCGCGCGCTCGGCAAGGAGTTCTTCCGCTTCTCGGTGGGCGGCATGCGGGACGAGGCGGAGATCAAGGGCCACCGCCGCACCTATGTCGGCGCCATGGCGGGGAAGATCCTCCAGGGCCTCAAGATCGCGAAGCGGCGCGATCCGGTGTTCATGATCGACGAGATAGACAAGATGGGCTCGAGCTACCAGGGCGACCCTTCGAGCGCGCTCCTCGAGGCGCTCGACCCGGAGCAGAACCACGCCTTCCGCGACCACTACCTGGACCTGCCCTTCGACATCTCGAACGTCTTCTTCATCGTGACGGCGAACACGCTCGACACGATCCCGGCGCCCTTGCGCGACCGCATGGAGATAATCCAGCTGCCGGGCTACGTCGACACCGAGAAGCTCGAGATCGCGAAGCGCTACCTGGTGCCGAAGAGCCTCGAGAAGCACGGCCTGAAAAAAAGCCAGGTGAAGTTCACGCGCGACGCCCTGGTGCACGTCGCGGAGAGCTACGCGCGCGAGGCGGGGGTGCGCAACCTCGAGAAGCTGATCGACAAGGTGAACCGGAAGATCGCGAAGGCCGTGGTGATGGACGGCAAGGCGAAGGACGTGTTCCGCGTCGACAAGCCGGGCCTCGAGAAGTATTTGGGGAAGCCCTTCTTCGACGCGGACGAGGTGAAGCGCGCGGACGCGCCGGGCCTGGCCGTGGGGCTCGCCTGGACGAGCATGGGCGGCGACACCCTGATCATCGAGGCGGTGGCGAACCCCGGCAAGGAAGGCTTCAAGCTGACCGGCCAGATGGGCGACGTCATGAAGGAAAGCGCGAACATCGCTTACACCTACGTCCGGAAGCTCGCGGCCGAGCGCTACGGCGTGAGCGCCAAGTGGTTCGAGGAGCGGCAGGTCCACCTGCACATTCCCGAGGGCGCGACGCCGAAGGACGGGCCGAGCGCGGGCATCACCATGGCCATAGCGCTGCTGTCGCTGGTGCTCGGGCGGAAGATCAAGGACCGCGTGGCGATGACGGGCGAGCTGTCGCTTACGGGCCAGGTGCTGCCGATCGGGGGCCTCAAGGAAAAGACCGTGGCCGCCAAGCGCAACAAGGTGCGCGAGATCATCATACCGAAGCGCAACGCGAAGGACGTCGACGAGATTCCCGAGCACGTGAGGAAGGGCATCGTCTTCCACCCCGTGGAGCGCTTCGAGGACGTCCTCGCCATCGCCCTGCCGGAATAGCAGGTACACGTATCGAACCACGGAGACACGGAGGCACGGAGCCAAGAGGGAGAAGACCAGGACTGGAATCGGGAATCCTGATTTTTATCGTCTCTTCCTCCCTCCTTACTCCTCCTCTCCGTGCCTCCGTGGTCTTCTTGTTGATGTAGCCTTTCAGGCGGGGCGCCAGCGTTGGTTTTCGAGGCGGAGGCCGTAGACGGTTTCCATGAGGCGCTTCTGGCCGGCGGCGAGGAGGCGGGCGGTGTCCGCGATGCCGGCGGGCAGGGGGCGCGCGGGTTCGGCGCCGCTCGACATGAGGGTTTCGAGGAGCAGCTTGGCCGCGATGAAGCGTTCGTACTTGTCCACGGCGAAGCCGACGAAGCCGTCCATGAGGGCCGCGACCTCCCAGGTGACCTGCTCGGCCTGGCTGTAGCGGCCCGAGTCCTTGTCCTGGTCGCTGAGCCGCACGGGCAGCTCGCGAGCGAGCTCGTCGAGGCGCGGCACGAGTAGCTCGAGGTCGAAGAGGCCTGTGGCGCAGTTGAAGAGGATGCGCGCGCCGGACTTTTCGAGCTCCAGCACCCGGTCGAAGGAGATGGCCGGCCCGATGTCCGCGATGGTGCGGGCGCCCGAGGCGGTCTCGACCAGGATGCCGCCCTTGACGTCCACGGGCGTGCGCCATGCGAACTCGAAGGCGGCCGGGGCGCCGGAGAGGGCGAAGGCGGCGAGTTCGGCGGGGTCGGGCACGTAGCCTGAGTTGTCGACGTTGCCGAGCCAGGCCCACTTGTAGCCGTCCGCGAGGAGGCCGCGGTAGACCTCCGCCAGCACGTGGAAGATCTGGCCGTGGCCGCCGGGCAGGGCGAGCGCCGTGTCGGGCTTGCCCCAGGCTTGGTCGAAGATCCTGCGGGGCCTGCCTTCGGAGGAATGGGTGAAGGCGGCGATCATCGGCTGTACGCCCGTACGCAGCTCGGCCGGGTCGACACCCTCCGAGCGCGCGAGCGGCGCGATCCAGGGGTGAACCCGCCACGCGCGGTAGTGCTCCGCGAGCGCCGAGTCGGTGCCGACGCTCGACATCTGGAAGAGGGGCAGGACGGGCCGCTCAGGTGCGCCGAAGCGTTCGCGGCGCCCTGCGGCGAGAAGCAGGGCCGCCCGCTTTTTGAGTGTAAGGAAGCTTTCGCCCGGGTGTCCGTCGCCGTCGAGCCAGGCGGGCGAGGCGCCTTTCGGGACGCCCTCGCAGAGTGGGGCGAGGCGCTCGAAGCCCGGGCGGTAGGCTTCGAAGACATCCGCGCCGAGGGCTGCATTGCGCTTGGAGTCCGCGTAGCTCGTGGCCGAGCCGCCGTTGAGGACGCCGTAGGCCGCGCGGTCGAGCAGGCGGAACCCGAGCGCGCGCAGGGCCTCACGGTCGAAGGCGAGGGCGCCGTCCTGAGCCTCGGAGGCGCCGGATTCGGCGAACGGAACGCCGAGCGCTTCCAGGCGTTCGCGGGCAATGGACTCCGGCAGCTCGACGCGGAGGGAGGGCCCCGCGTCCATGACGGAGCTTCCGTCCACGGGCGGGACACCCGCGGCCTCGACGCTCTTGAGGAAATCGTAGCGACCTGAGTTGATGTCTTTCAGGATGCGGAGGCTCAGCTCGAGGTCGATGCCCTTCGCCTCCATGTCGGCGCGCAACGCGGTGTTCGGTTCCATGCGTCGTCCTCCCGTCTGGCGTCCGGCGTTCCCGCGGACGGCCCCTTCAGGATAACACGACCGCGGCGTTCGCGGCGCCGTAGAGCGAGACGTCGTAGTCGCGGGCGATCCAGACGGGCGTCTCGGCGAGGATGGCGCGGATGTGCTCGCGGTAGTTCCCCTCGAAGGCGGAGCGGAAGCGAGCGCCCTCGAGGAAGAAGCGTTCGTTCTTGGCTGCGATGCCGCCCGCAAGGTACACCCCGCCACCGGGCAGGAAGCTCGCAGCGTGGTCGGAGGCGACCCGTGCGTAGAGCTCCACGAAGAGCTCCAGGGCACGCACGGCGTTCGCGTCAGTGCCCGCGTGGGCGGTCTTCGAGATCATGGCCGGCCGCTCGGCCGGAGGGGCGGCGAGTATGGGCGAGTCCGCGGCGCAGCCCGAGCGCTGGCAGAGGAATTCATGCAGGTTGGAGATGCCCATGCCGGACACGCCAGCCTCGGCCCCGGGGACGAAGCCGAAGCGCTTTTCGAGCCAGGCTGAGAACTCGCGCGTGTCGCGGTCCCAGGCGGGCAGGGTCACGTGGCCGCCCTCGCTCGGAAAGGCCTGGGTGCGCTCCCCGACGCGGACCACGTAGCCGACGCCGAGCCCGGTTCCGGCGCCGATGACGAGGCGCACCCCGTCGGGGCTCTGGGCCGGGAAGGACCCGTCGGCCCGCGTGACGGGGAGGAGCTGGGTCCGGTCCGCAGGGTCGAGGAGGAGGACGCCGTACGAGACCGCGGTGAAGTCGTTGATGACGCGCGCGGGAATCGAGAATTCCCGCTCGATCTCGGATGAGTCGATGCTCCAGGCCGCGTTCGTGAGTTCGATGCGGCCCGCCTTGACCGGCCCGGCTCCCGACACGCAGCAAAGGTCCGGCGGGAACGAGGGCGCGGCCTCGCCGGCGGCGTCCAGGAAGCGGCGCAGGCAGGCTGCGAGCGAAGGCTCGTCTTTGGTGCCGTAGCGGCGGTCGAGGATCTTCTCGAAGGTGGCGCCCTTCTTGCCGATGAGGGCGAAATTGGCGTTGGTGCCGCCGATGTCGCCTGCGAGGATGACGGTGTCGTACGCGGTTCTGGATTCCATACGGGGATAGTACCGGCGGGGGCGAAGGGTGGCAAGAACGAAGAAACCACAGATGAGGTCGCCTGCGCGAAGCGCGGGCACTGAATCTTTCCGCTCCGAAAGCGACGCGAAGCGGCGCAGACGCCGAGGACACGCGGGGAAGATAAAAAACAGCCGGCCGCGGGGGCGGCCGGCCGCTTTCGGATCGGGCGCGGGGACTAGAGCTGGAGGCGGGCGCTCAGGGACGCGCCGAGGGCTTTGGTGGCGGGGACGTACATGAGCTGGGCGTCGACGACCACGAGAATGTTGAGCGAGACGCCGGCGTAGACGCGCACGACAGGCGCGGTAGCCTCAGCGGTATAAAGGAAACCGTCGGCGGAAATGTCAGGGACGGGCTGCCCGGCATCGGTCAGGGCTGCTTCGAGCGCCTCGAACGAATCGGCTGGATGGCCGCCATATGCGGAACCGGTGATGCTAAGTGCAGATGCAAGGCCGCCTGTGACCGTCGACTTGCCGAAGGACACGCCGGCTCCCGCATATGGGGTCAGGATGAGCAGGACGTTCTTCGAGACCTGGGCGTTGAGGTCGAAGCTGGTGGACTCCCAGCCGAGCTCGAGCTCGGGGTCGCCAGCGGTGATGGTCCAACTGTAGGTTTCATAGTCGTAGGTGAAGGTTTCCCCGGAGCCGACGCCCATGGCGATGGAGCCGGTCTGGTAGCTGCCCGATACGCCGATGGAGAGCTCGGGGATCAGGACGCCTTCCTCGAGGACGCGGGCGCGGAGCACGGCGCCGAGGTTCTTGTACTCGGCGGCGACGCCGTAGGCTCCTTCAAGGGCCGTGGCCATCTCGGGGGTGACGACGCCGCCCTTGACGCCGACGTCGATCGGCAGGAAGGGGAGGCCGAGCTTGGCGGTGACGCCGAGCGCGGGCACCGGTACGCCGAGGGCCTCGAGCTCGGCGGGAACCGTCTGGCCGATGGCGTCGAAGAGGGCCGCGGTGCCTTCCTTCCCGGCGAAGGTGGTGCCGAGGACGATGCCGGCGCCGAAGTGGGGGAAGCCGCCGATGTAGGCGTCCGACCAGGTGGTGCCGATGGTCGAATTCATGGACAGGGTGGCGGCCATGTCGTCGGCGAAACCCGAGAACGCGGTCTGGAAGCCGTCGAGGGTCTGGGCGAACGCGCCGCCCGCGAGGAAGGCGAGGGCGATGATGATCAGTGCGAAACGCTTCATTGGTTACCTCCGTTGAAGACAGACACTAAGTGTAGCGCGTGAAGCGGCCCGGTTCAAAGCCGCTTCGGCCATTCCGGCGCCGTTTTCGGGATGTGGCGGGCGGGTGCTCAAGCGAGCGGGTGCGAGCGCGCCCAGGGCAGGGCCTTGGTCCAGGCCGCCTTGGTGCGCTCGAAGAGCTCGTGGTGCTTCCTCGCGTCGCGGTGGAAGCGCTTGAGCTCGTGCCGCAGGTGTCCGAATTCCGGGGCGTCGAAATACGACACGAGGGCTGGCGAAACCTTGGCGAAGGTCGCGTCCATCGACTCTATGGTCGCCTCGTACGCGGATCGGTTCGTGATGTAGGTCAGGAGGGGCTTGTAGCGCACCCAGCCGACCGTCGCGCGGGCGAAGCGGCGCACCACGTCGCGGTCGCGGGCTTCGACGGCGTCGAGGCTCCGGGGCAGGACGCCGTGGAGTATTGGCTGGTAGCGCAGCCACGCGTCGTGGAACGTGTAGGCGGGCACGCGCACCACGCGCTTGTCGCCGAGGCAGGTCGAGAGGAAGGTATCCTCTCCGCGGGCGCCCGGCGGATTGAAAAAGGGCGCGTCCGCGCCGCCCCGCCTCAGGTTGAGGCAGAGGTTGGCGCCGCTGATGAACTTCATGCCGTTGACCGCGGGCACCTCCTCCGCGCTCCCGTTCCCCGCGAAGGCTGGATCCGCGTAGGTGACGCCGCCGTCGCCCATGACCACCTGGCGGATGCGGTCCCAGGATACGATGTCGTTGGAGAGCGCGTCGATCAGCTCTGCGAAGGACCCTTCGTCAAGGCCGTCGCCGAAGCTGACGCGCGGGATGGGAGAGATGTAGCCGCAGTGCCTTCCGTGGGTCAGGTCCGCGTCGGCGGAAGCCGCCAGGTGCGTCCCGAGGACAGACTGGCCCATCCAGCGCACCGGGTCGCCCCGCAGGGCTGCGAGCGGATACTCGTCGTCGTCGATGAAGAGCAGGCGGTCCATGCCCGCGCGGAGCGCGAACCAGACCACCGCGTTGCGTTTCTTGCCGTAGCCCTGGCCGAAGAGGAGCTGGGATTCCTCCGAATCCAGCACGCCCTCCCTGACCAGCGAGCGGCGTTCCTCGTCGATGGCCGTCGAGCCGAAGTACGAGACTCCGTCCAGCTTCGCGGCCAGGACCGGGTCGACGCGCTTGTAGTCGCTGGCGCTGGTGCCGAAATAGGCCAGGTCGTAGGCGACGAACAGGCGCAGGGTCATCGAGGCGTCCTCGACGAAGCCA
This sequence comes from Spirochaetales bacterium, assembly GCA_016926955.1. GTDB lineage: Bacteria > Spirochaetota > Spirochaetia > Treponematales > UBA12059 > JAFGNN01. Next base: position 55,642 of record JAFGNN010000080.1, read on the forward strand.
TGCTCGTTCCAGTTGTTGACGTAGGTGCGGAAGAGCTGCTTGAAGCCCCGCCGTCCCGTCACGAATCCTATGCCGATTTTCATCTCTGCCAGAATACCCCGTATCGCGCTTCGGGGGCAAGGCGAGTGTGGTGTCACGAAGCTTCCGGGTCGCAGGGCGCGGCGAAGGAGCTGTCATGAAGCCTTCGGGCGCTGGTGGTGTCACGAAGCTTCCGGGTCGCAGGGTGCGGCGAAGGAGCTGTCATGAAGCTTTCGGGCGCTGGTGGTGTCACGAAGCTTCCGGGCGGGGAGGGCGCTGGTGGTGTCACGAAGCTTCCGGGTCCGTGGACACGAATGGCGGAAGGGCGGATCCGCCGCCTCCTGTCGACGCGGAGCGAGCTGGGGCTCCGGCGCCTGTTTCGCCGGGCCGCGTGCGGCCCGGCGACCCTTCCCTACTTTTCGAGAGGACCGGCCCAGCGGGAGAGGCCGCCGAAGTCCACCACGCGGCTCCAGCCGAGGCTCATGAGGGTGGCCTTGGCCTGCGCCGAGCGGTTGCCGGAGCGGCAGTACACGATGACGAGCCCGTCCTTGGGGAAGGCGGGCGGTTCGGAGGCGATGCGGTCGTAGGGCTGGAGGAGCGCGCCCGGGATGCGGCCCGCGGCAAATTCCGAGGCCGTGCGGACATCGAGGAGGAGGAAGTCGCCCTTCCACGAGTCGAGGGCTGCGGCGGGGGTTCCCGTGGCCAGCAGGGCGGCGAGCTCCTTCGGGTCGCGGAAGCGTTCGTCCTCTGCGCTCGTCGATGCGCCGATGCCGGCCGGGGCGGGAAGCGGAGCGGGATCGGCCGCCGCCTCGGGAGCGCAGGCGCCGAGAACGGCTACGGCCGCTACGGCCAAGAGAGTGGCGAAGGGGCGAATGGTACGGAACATGGATGCGTCCTTCTGAGGCGCGAGTTTTGACGCGCCCTGAATTTCATGGTGAAAAAGTAATGAATACCGAGACTGAAGGACAAGGTTTTCAGTCGCGCGCGACCACCAGGGCCCTGAGCTCATAGCAGTCGAGGCTCGCTCCGCGGACGACGTCGAAGATCTCGAGGTGGAGGTGCTCGCCGTGGCCGACCTTGCGGGCGTTGAGGCCGGTATTGCCGCCGCGGCCGAGCGGATCGCCGGGCCTGACGGCCTGGCCCGGAACCACTACCGTGTCGTGGAGGTGGAAGTAGGAATGGAAGCGCCCCTCGTCGGGAGAGTAGACGATGACGCCGTTGCCGGCCCGCGGGGAGAGTCCGCCCGACACGTAGGACGCCTGGGTGTCGCCGCCGCGCCAGTCTTCGCGCGCCGCCACGACGATGCCGTAGGACATGGAACGAACGGTCGGCCCGATTTCCTCCGCGCCCTTGCGCTTGACTACGGGATAGAAGATGTCGATGGCGTCCTGGTGGTTGTACCTGAGCGAACGGACGGAGGGAACCGATCGCTCGGAGGCTACCATCGGCGCCCGGGGATCCTGCCCGGAACGGGCCGAGGCCGGAAGGCGCAGCCACGCGACGTCGAGGAAGGCGCGCCAGCGCGCGGAATCGGCGTCGATGCGGTCGAAGCGCGCGGCGAGCGCGGCGTAGTAGGAACCGAAGGCGTTGCCGCCGTGGCCCATGCCGGCAAGCTCGCGGCGCGAGTCCGAGTCGGTGGTGAGGGCTATGAAGAAGTCGGCGGGCGGCAGGACGGATCGGAGCACCGTCCCGAGGTTCCGGCCGTCGGCGCGGCGCTCGTCGAGGAAGGCTTCCGCGACGAGGCGGGCGGAGGAGGAGTCCGCGGCGTGCAGCGCGCGCTCGAGCGCCGCCGCGTCCGGGAAGGCCGGGAAAGGCGGGGCTTCTTCCGGGACGGCCGCGCGCGGGTAGCGCGGGTCGCCCGCGGGCCCCGGCGCCGCGGCGACGGAAAACGCGAGCAAGAGGAGTGAGACGAAGGTCCAGGAAGCCAGGATGATCGAGGGGCGCTTCACGACCACGCTCCTCCCGTCACGATGTGCGGCACGAGGCGGGCACAGACGCGCGCGTCGTCGAGGGCGCGGTGGGCCGAGCCCGGGTCGATGCGGAAATCGCGGGCCAGGTTCTGGAGCGAATAGGATCGCATGCCCGGCAGGGCGAGGCGGGCCAGCGCGCAGGTGTCCGCGGTGGGGTTGGATGGGGCTTTGAGGCCGAGCCGCGCGAGGCCGGCCTTGAGGAAGCCGAGGTCGAAGGGGGCGTTGTGCGCCACCAGCACCGCGCCGCCCGCGAAGGCCAGGAAGCGGGGCAGGGCCGATTCGAGGTCGGGTTGTCCGCGCACCATGGCGTCGCTGATGCCGTTGACCTTGGAGGCGCCCCACGGAATCGGGCGGCCGGGGTCGACGAGGGTCTGGAAGGCCTCGGTCTCGCCGTCCGGGCCGAAGCGCAGGGCGCCGATCTCCACGATGCGGTCGTTCCGTCCGTCGAGTCCCGTCGTCTCGAAGTCGAAGGCGACGAAGGCGGCGCGGGGCCAGAGCTCCCGGAGCGCGGCGAGGTCGAGGTTCTTCACGGTCCCTTCCCGTCAGCGCGCCGCGTCGACCGCGGCCTTGAGTTCGGCGATGATGCGCCCGACCTTCTCCGCGCTCGCGGCCTTCGCGGCCTCAAGGTTCCCGCCCTCGAGCGCGGTGCGCGAGAGGACGTAGAACTTGATCTTGGGCTCGGTGCCGCTGGGGCGCACGGTGACCACGGTGCCGTCGGCGAGCGTCCACTGGAGCACGTCGCTCGGGGGAAGCTCGATGCCGGCCTTCGCGCCCGCGGGCAGCTCGCGCTCGTAGCCTTCGAGGATGTCTCGGACCCCCGTCACGGCGATGCCGCCGAACGAAGCCGGCGCCGAGGCGCGGTAGCCTTCCATGATGCGCCGCATGACGTCCATGCCGGCCGGGCCCTCGAAGTACTTGTTGAGGCCCTTCTCCTCGTGGTAGCCGAACTCGCGGTACAGGTCGTCGAGGCGCTCGAGCAGGGTCTTGCCCTTCGAGCGCCAGTAGAGCGTCATCTCGGCGGTCATGGCGGCGGCGGAGATGCCGTCCTTGTCGCGCACCTCGTTCTCAACCAGGTAGCCGTAGCTCTCCTCGGTGCCGTAGACGAACTCGAAGCCCTTGCCGTCGGTCTCGAAGCGGCGCATGAGGTCCGCGATCCATTTGAAGCCGGTCAGGCATTCGAAGCAGGTGGCGCCGTACTTCTCCGCGACCAGGTCCTGCAGCCGCGTGGTGACGACGGAGCGGATGGTGGCGGGCTTCGCGGGCAGGCGGCCGAGCTCTTTCATGGAAAGCAGGATGTAGTCGGCGAGCAGGGATCCGAGCTGGTTGCCCGTGACGAGGGCGTAGCCGCCTTTCCCGTCGGGCACCGCGATGCCGAGGCGGTCGGCGTCGGGGTCGGTGGCCATGACGACGTCGGCTTTTTCCTTCGCGCCGAGCTCGAGGGCCAGCTTGAGCGCGGGCGCCTCCTCCGGATTCGGGAAGGCGACCGTGGGGAAGTCGCCGTCGGGTTCGCGCTGCTCGGGAACGGTGACCACGTTCAGGCCGAGCTCGCCCATGACGCGCTCGAAGTGGAAGGCGCCGGTGCCGTGGAGCGGGGTGTAGACCACCTTGACCTCGCCGGCCAGGCGCTTGATGAGTTCGGGGCGGAAGAGCTTCGACTTGACCAAGGCGACGTAGGCGTCGTCCATATCGCTCCCGAGCACGACGAAAAGGCCCTTGGCCAGCGCCTCGGCCCTGTCCATGGTGCGGATTGCCGGAGCGGCGTTCACGCGCGCGATGATGCCCTCGTCGTGGGGGGCGATGATCTGGGCGCCGTCGTTCCAGTAGGCCTTGTAGCCGTTGTAGGCGGGCGGGTTGTGGCTGGCCGTGACGACAATGCCCGTGTCGGCCTTGAGGCTGCGCACGGCGAACGAGAGTTGGGGCGTCGGGCGGAGCGAGGGGAAGACGTAGGCCTTGATGCCGTTTGCCGCGAGCACGAGGGCGGCGGCCTCCGCGAACTCGGGGCTGTAATGGCGCGAGTCGTGGGCGATGACGGCGGAAAGGGCCTTGCCGGGGACGGCGGATTTCAGGTACTCGGCGAGGCCCTGGGTGGCGCGGCGCACCACGAGGAGGTTCATGCGGTTCGAGCCGCCGCCGATGACGCCGCGGAGGCCCCCCGTACCGAACTCGAGGTCGCGGTAGAAGCGGTCCTCCAGCTCCTTCGCGTCGCCGGAGGCGAGCAGGGCTTCCACCTCGGCGCGGAATTTCGGATCGGTCTCGGCTTCGATATAGGCGCGGGCGCGTTCGCGGAGGGTTTCGGTATCCATGGAGACTCCTTCGTGTCTTGTTTCGGGCGCGGCGCGCCAAGCGGACGGAGCCGGGTCGCGAGGCCACGCATACATCCAAGATACTACGAAGGAAGCCGCTTCCTCAATGCCGGGCAGGCGGAACGAGGGAGGCGAAGGCGGCCTGCAGTTCGGCGGGGCTTTCGATGACGAGGGCGGCGCCGGCCGACTCGAGCTCGAGGCGCCCGCGGAAGCCCCAGGCGCAGCCGATGCCGGGAAGGCGAGCGTTGCGTGCGGTCAGCATGTCCACGTCGGTGTCGCCGGCGAAGCCGGCCGCCTCCGGGGCGGAGCCGAGGCGCGCGAGCAGGGCGATGAGGCGGGACGGGTCGGGCTTGCGGCTCTGGCCGGGCAGGTCTCCGATGACTTCCGTGAAGGGAAGGCCGGGAAAGAGGCGCGAGACGGCCGCGCGCGCGACCGTCTCGGGCTTGTTGGTGAAGACGGCCAGTGCCACGCCCTCGGCCGCGAGCGCTTCGAGCGCCTCTGCGATTCCCTCGTAGGGATGCGAGGATCCGACCGGGTCGGCCTCGTAGGCGGCCTCCATGGCGCATCGGAGCTCTTCGACCAGGTCCCGGGGGGAGTCCGGCGGGCAGGCCGACCGCGCCAGCTCGCCGACGCCCCGGCCGACGAAGTGGCGGTAGGAGTCCGGCGCGTGCGCCGGGAGGCCGCGCGCGGAGAGGACGCCGTTCATCTTCTCCGCGATGTCGCCGAGGGTGTCGACCAGGGTACCGTCCAGGTCGAGTACGAGGGAGCGCTTCATCGTCCGCTTCAGTCCTTCGCGCTCAGGTCTTCGTCCTTGCCGCCGAGGCCCCTGAACTTCGCCTCGCGCTCTTCGATGCGGCCGTCGAGCTCGGCGAGCTTGTCGAGCAGCTCCCTGGTCTCGGCGTCGGAGCCGGACAGGACGGGTTCGGCGCGCTCGGCCAGCACTTCGTAGGCGCGGGCGCCGAGCTTGGTCGTCAGCTTGCCGGCCTCGGAGCGCAGCTGGAGTATCTCCACCTTGAGCACGCCCATCTCGCCCCACTGCTGGGCCTTGTCGCCCGCCTTCGAAAGGAAGTCGCGGCTGGCGTCGAGCCCCTGGTCCACGAAGTGCTTGAGCTTCTCGGAAAAGTTCACTCTGTTCCTCCTTAGAGCGATGCGGCGCGGTCCGCGCCGGCCTTAAGGCCCCTGCGGACCGTCCGAGACCATGATAACGCCGCCCGCCCGCCAAGTCCAAACCGATCGTCCGGGGCCGGGCGGCGGCGCGCCTGAAGAATCTTCGGGAATCCGCTCGCCCTCGCTTGACAGGGCTCCGGAGGGGTACTATATCGTGTATCCATCGGACAAATGCCTACCACCGATGGTATGGTCCGTATAGCAAGAAGGATACCAACTCGACCATGCACGCCACGATTTGCTCAAGGAAAAACACCCGAGGAACGATACGGTGAGGTGTCCGCACTGCGGCTCGCTGGACGACCGCGTCCTCGACTCCCGTACCCTCGCCAACGGCGAGAGCACGAGGCGCCGCCGCGAGTGCCTCTCGTGCGGCTTCCGCTTCACCAGTTACGAGCGCATCGAGGAGCGCCCCCTCATGGTCGTCAAGCGCGACGGCCGGCGCGAACCCTTCGAGCGGGCCAAGCTGGCGCGGGGCATCGAGCGCGCCCTCGAGAAGCGGCCCGTGTCGCGCGACACCATCGAGAACATCATCAACGAGATCGAGGACCAGGCGGCCATGGCCGGCCGGGGCTCGGACGAGATCGTGAGCCAGGCGCTCGGCGAGATGATCCTGGCGCGGCTCTACGAGCTGGACAAGGTCGCCTGCGTCCGTTTCGCCTCGGTGTACCGCAAGTTCGAGACCCTGGACGAATTCCTCAAAGAGATAGAACGCCTGGCGGGAGCGCCGGGGCCCGCGTGAAAAGCCCGGCGTCGAGCGGCGGGATGGAAGGATCGGGGGGGGAGCGGAAAATGGAAGGCGAGCAGTTCTTCCCGGAGTGGCGGAGCCTCCTCGGGAACGCGGTCGGCGGGGAAAGCGGACCCGTCGTCCGTCAGGTCGTCAAGCGGTCGGGACGCGTCGAGCCCTGGGACGCGTCCAAGATCGTCATGGCGATCGAAGCGGCCTTCCGGGCGACCACGGGCCTCGACGGAGGCGGGAAGGCGGAGACCATAGCCGCCGACGTCGAGGCCCGCCTGGGCCTGCTCATGGCCGGGCGCCACCGGAACTCGATCCCCGCCATCGAGGAGATCCAGGACCTGGTGGAGACCGCCCTCATCGAGGCGAAGGAGGTGGCGGTCGCCAAGGCTTACATCCTCTACCGCGCCCGCCACGAGGCCATGCGCGACACCAGGCGCCTCATGCTCGACATCGACGCCACCATGGACGGCTATCTGGGCCAGGGCGACTGGCGGGTCAAGGAGAACGCCAACGTCAACTACTCGCTCGGCGGCCTCATCCTCCACAACTCGGGCTCGATCACGGCGAACTACTGGCTCAAGAACGTGTACCCCGAGGAGATCGCCGAGGCGCACCGCAACGCGGACTTCCACATCCACGACCTCTCCATGTTCTCCGGCTACTGCGCCGGCTGGTCGCTCCGCGCCCTGATAGCCGAGGGCCTCGGGGGCGTGCCGGACAAGATCTCGTCGAAGCCTGCGAAGCACCTCTCGACCCTCGCGCAGCAGCTGGTGAACTTCCTCGGCGCCCTCCAGAACGAGTGGGCCGGCGCCCAGGCGCTCTCGAGCTTCGACACCTACCTGGCGCCCTTCGTCCGCGCCGACCGTCTCTCGGAGTCCGAGGTGAGGCAGGGCATCCAGAGCTTCCTCTTCGGCGTCAACACGCCGAGCCGCTGGGGCTGCCAGGCGCCCTTCTCGAACGTAACGCTCGACTGGACCTGCCCCCCGGACCTCCGCGACCGGCCCGCCGTGGTGGGCGGCGAGGAGCGGGACTTCACCTACGGCGACTGCCAGGCGGAGATGGACCTGGTGAACAAGGTCTTCCTCGAGCTCATGCTGGAAGGCGACGCCGAGGGCCGCGGCTTCCAGTACCCCATCCCGACCTACAACGTCACCGAGGACTTCGACTGGGACGGGGCGAACGCGAAGCTGCTCTTCGAGATGGCGGCCAAGTACGGCACGCCGTATTTCCAGAACTTCCTCAACTCGGACCTCGACCCGAACGACGTGCGCTCCATGTGCTGCCGCCTCCGCCTCGACAAGCGCGAGCTCCGCAAGCGCGGCGGCGGACTCTTCGGCTCCGACGAGCTCACCGGCTCCATCGGAGTCGTCACGCTCAACCTGCCTCGGCTCGGGTACCTGGCCAAGGACGAGGCGGACTTCATGAAGCGCCTCTACCGCCTGATGGGCCTGGCGGCGACGAGCCTCACGATGAAGCGGAAGGTCTGCGCCCGCCTGCTCGAGGCGGGACTCTTCCCCTACACGCGGCGCTGGCTGCCCTCCTTCGACAACCACTTCTCCACGATAGGAATTTGCGGCATGCACGAAGCCTGCCTCAACCTCCTGGGCAAGGGCATCGACGAGGCGGAGGGAAGGGCCTTCGCCCTCCGCGTGCTCGAGCGCATGCGCCAGCGCCTCCAGGACCTGCAGGTCGAAACCGGCGAACTCTTCAACCTCGAGGCCACGCCGGCGGAGTCCACCTCGTACCGCCTGGCGCGGCATGACAAGGAGCGCTGGCCGGACATCGTCGCGTCCGGCGAGGCGGCCCCCTACTACACCAACTCGACGCAGCTGCCGGCGGACGCCGACATCGACCTCTTCGACGCACTCGACCACCAGGAGGACCTGCAGGCCGCGTACACGGGCGGCACGGTCTTCCACGTGTTCCTTTCCGAGGCCGTGGAGGACTGGCGCGCAGCGCGCGAGCTCGTTAAGTCGGTGGCCTCGAACTACCGCGTGCCGTACTTCACCCTGTCGCCGACCTTCTCGGTCTGTCCGGTGCACGGCTATCTGTCGGGCCATCACGAATTCTGCCCGAAGTGCCGCGACGAGAAGCGCCGCGCCATCGCGGAGGAACTGGAAAAAGCCAAGGCCGAACTGGCCGCGCTGATATAAAGAACGAAACCACGGAGGCACGGAGCGAGGGAGGGAAGAGGGAGCGATGGACGGGACCGAGTCGGGATTGATGGTTTTCGAATCCTGATTCCGAATTTGGTTGCCCGCTCCTCTTCGCTCCGTGCCTCCGTGGTGGATGTTTGTGAGGCTTTTTTTTTTGGGGGGGGGAGATGGAGAAGGGGGAGCTGGAGGCGAGGATCGCGGGGCTCGAATCGGAGCTCGCGGCGGTCGAGGGGACGCGCACCGAGGTGTACGCGCGCATCGTGGGCTACTACCGCTCGGTGCGGAACTGGAACGCGGGCAAACGCGAGGAGTTCTCGCGGAGGCGGCCTTGGGTCCTCGGAAAGGAAGCTCCCGGCGCCCGGATGGTCGTCGCCGGCGCATTCCGGGAGGCCGCGCGCGAGGCCGCCGAGCCCGCCGCCGTCTACGCGGCCGCCCGCCCGGCCGGGGCCGCGCCGTCGCTCCGCGCCGCGCCCGCGCTCAAGGACCTGGTCGGCGCCGCGCCGCGCTACGGCGACGAGGTCCCGCGCGGAGAGGGCGAGGTGGCGGAATACACGGTCTATGTGCGCGCGACCTGCCCGGGCTGCCCGCCGGTCAAGGCCTTCCTCGCCGCCTCGGGCCTGCCGGGGCGCCTCGTGGACGTCGACGCCGAGGAGGGCCTCCGCGAGGCGTTGGCGGCTGGCGTCATGTCCACGCCGACCGCCATCCTCGCCGACGGCGAGGGGCGGGAACTCACCCGCGCGCGCTCGGTCCAGGAGCTCCGCTCGACCCTGATGCCCGTGCTGGCCTAGCGGGGCGGCGCGGTGGGCAGGACTTCAGGCGGGGCGCGCGCGTGATCACGCGGCTCGGCCTGCAGCGGAGCAGCCTGGCGGACTATCCGGGGGCGCTGGCCTGCGTCCTCTTCACGGTCGGCTGCGACTTCCGCTGCCCCTGGTGCCACAACCCCGAGCTTGTGGAACCAGAGCCCGGCGACCCGGGCCTCCTGCCCGTCGGGGAGGTCCTCGGCTTCCTCGACAAACGGAAGCGCGTCCTCTCCGGGGCCGTGCTCTCGGGCGGGGAGCCCTGCCTGCACCCCGACCTGCCGCGCCTCGCGGACGCGGTCAGGAAGCGCGGCCTCAAGGTCAAGCTCGACACGAACGGATCCTTCCCCGACGCGCTCGCGGAAGTCCGGGCCGACTATGTCGCCATCGACGTGAAGGCACGCGCCGCCGACTACCCGAAGCTCGCGCCCCTTGTGCCGGACGCAGCCGAGCGCGTGGCCCGCTCGCTCGGGTGGCTCAGGTCCTCGGGGACGCCCTTCGAGGTCCGCGTGACGGCGGCGCCCGGCTTCGTCGACCCGGACACGGCGGCGATCGTGGCCGAATTCCTCGAGGCGGACGACGAGGTGGTCCTGCAGCAGTTCCGTCCGCTCCGCACCCTCGAAAGCGCCTGGCAAACAGTTGAGCCCCACGGCGACGCGGCCCTGGCGGAGATACTCGCGGCGCTCAAGCACCGTTCGCCGAAGGCCCGGCTCCGGGGCGGCTGAATGCCCGAGCGCCGGGACGCGGGGGAGGAGCCGCGGCGCGCCGGGACGGGACCCGCCGCCCGAAGCGGAAAACGCGACCCGCCGCCTCGGGGCGGGCGAAGCGAGCCTTAAGCCCCCGGCGCCTGTTTCCCCCATGGATTCCCGGACCCACGCTCCGCTTGCCGCATCCGGCGCCCGGGACTACCATGGCGTCCATGAGCGACGATCCGCTTTCCGGCCTCCATCCGCTCGTGGCCGCCTGGTTCCGCGATCGGCACGGGACGCCCACCGCGGTGCAGGCCGGGGTTTGGCCCCTCCTGGCCGCCGGACGGGACGCGCTCGCGGTGGCGCCGACCGGTTCGGGAAAGACGCTCGCGGCCTTCCTGGACGGCATCTCGCGCCTGGCCTCGGGCGAATACCCCGCCGACCGGCTCTCCATCCTCTACCTTTCGCCGCTCAAGGCCCTGGCCGAGGACGTGCGCGTCAACCTGCTGGAACCCCTGGGGGGCGTCCGCTCGCGCTTCGACGCGGCGGGAATCCCGTTTCCGCCGCTCCGCGCCTCGGTGCGCACGGGCGACACGGCGGCCTCCGAACGCCGCCGCGATTTCTCGAAGCCGCCCTCCATACTCGCGACGACCCCCGAGAGCCTTTCCATCCTGCTCAACTCCGTCTCCGGGACCAGGCTGCTCGCGGAGGTCCGGCTCGTCATCGCGGACGAGGTGCACGCCCTGGTCGGCACGAAGCGCGGCGCCTTCCTGGCCGCGGCGCTCGGCCGGCTCGCGCTGCTGGCGGGGGAGTTCCGCAGGGTGGCGCTTTCGGCGACCGTGAGCCCCGTGGAGGAGGCCGCGCGCTTCGTGGCGGGCTTCCGGCTCGAGCGGCTGCCCGACGGGACGGCCGCGTACGGGGAGCGGCGCATGGAAGTGGTCGCGCCGCCCTCGGAGAAGCGGATCGGGTTCGCGGTGGACTGGCCGGAGAGCCCGATGCGCGTGCCCGTGCCGGGCGCGGCCGGCGCGGCGGGCGGGGGAGCGGCGGACGGCGCCGACCGCTCGGCGGCGGGCACCCGGCTCGCGGCGCTCGCGGACGAGGTGATAACGCGGACGAAGCGCAACCGCTCGACCCTGGTCTTCGTCGACTCGAGGCGGCGGGCGGAGTCGCTCGCGCGCATGATCAACGACCGCGGGGGCGAGGGCCTCGCGTGGGCGCACCACGGCTCGCTCGCGAAGGAGGCGCGCCGGGCGGTGGAGCGGCGCCTCAAGGAAGGCCGGCTCGCCTGCGTGGTGGCCACGGCGAGCCTCGAGCTCGGCATCGACATCGGCTCGGTGGACGAGGTGGTGCTCGCGGGGACCCCGCCCGGTGCGGCCCAGGCCCTGCAGCGGATCGGGCGCTCGGGACACGCAGTCGGCGCCGCGAGCCGGGGCCTGCTCTTGCCCCTGCACCCGATGGACCTGCTCCGCGCCGCGGCCATGAGCGAGCTCGTCTCCCGGCGGGCCGTGGAGGAGCTCCGCGCGCTCGCGAACCCGCTCGACATCCTGGCGCAGGTCCTGCTCGGCATGTGCCTCCGCGAGGAGCGGAAGCTCGACGCGCTCTACGACGAGGTCCGCGCGATGAGTCCCTTCGCCCGGCTTTCACGGGCGGACTTCGACGCGGTGGTCGACATGCTCTCCGGCAAGTACTCGGGCGCGCGCTACGGCGAGCTCAAGGCGCGGCTCCTCGTCGATCCCGGGACGCGGAGCGCGCGCGCGAAGGAGGGCAGCGCCACGCTGCTCTTCGCCTCGGGCGGGGCCATAGCCGACCGGGGCGCCTACGCGCTCAGGGAGGCGGGCAGCGGAGCGCGGCTCGGCGAGCTCGACGAGGAGTACGTCTGGGAGCGCCGCGTCGGCGACACCCTGAGCTTCGGCTCGCGGTCCTGGCGCATCGTCGCCATCGGTCACGAGGCGGTCGAGGTGCGGGCCCTGGAGCGGGCCGCGGACTTCGCGCCCTTCTGGAAGGCCGACGCCCGCTTCCGCTCGCCGCTCCTCGCGGAGGCGACCCTGGACTTCCTCGAAGCCTGGGGAGGTCGCGCGGGCACACGGGAATTCGACGCGGAGCTGGAACGGCGCGGCTTCAGCGAACGGGCGGCGCGGGTGCTTTCAGGCTTCCTCAAGGCTCAGGCCTCCGTCGCGCCGCTGCCGGGCCGCGCGCTTGCGCCCTTCGAGCTCTTCGACGATCCGTCGGGGCGCGCCGAAACCCGGAACGTCGTGATCCACCACTGCCGGGGCGGCGCCTTCTCGGAAACCCTGGCCATGGCGCTCGGCGCGGAGCTCGAGGAACGCCTGGGCTTGGCTGTGAGGCCCGTCGCCGACGAGGACGCCCTCCTCGTGTCGCTGCCGCGCTTGGAAGGCGGCGTCGCGCCGGAGGCGACGGTCCTCGACGCGCTGCGCTCGCTCGGAGCGCCCGGCGGGACGGGAAGCGGCGGCGCCTTCGAACGGGCCCTCGCGCGCAGGTTGGAGGGCTCGCCCCTATTCGGCGCCGCCTTCCGCGAGGACTCCGAGCGCGCCCTGCTGCTGCCGCACCCGGGCTTCGGCAAGCGGCGCCCGCTCTGGGTGGCGCGGCTCAGGGCCAAGCGGCTTTTCGACGCGGTGGCGGCCTTCCCGGACTTTCCCATGGCCGCCCAGGCCCGGCGCGACTGCCTCGAGCTGTCGCTCGACGTGGCGGGCGCCAGGGACTTCGCCGTCGAGGTCGCGGAGGGGCGGATCGCGACGCCCTTCGCGCGGACCCGGGGGCCGAGCCCCTTCGCCCGCGAGGCGGGCTGGCGCGAGACGAACCGCCTGCTCTACCAGGACGACGGCCTCGAGCCGCGGCGCGACGGAGCGGGGGCGGCGCAGGCCGCCATCGAGGAGGCGGTCGCGGGCGCCGGACGGCGGCCGTCGCTCGAGCCGGAGCTCGTTGCCCGCTTCCGCGCCCGCGCGCGGCGCGAGAGCGCGGAGCTCGCGCCTTCCGACCCGCTCGAACTCGCGGATTGGCTTTCCGAACGCGTCGCGGTGCCCGCCGACGAATGGGAGCGCCTCGTCGCGTTCGTGGACCCCGAGGTCGCGGCGGCTTTCGAAGCGGAGGAACGGTACGCCTCCCGCGCCGTCCGTACGCGCTTTCCCGGAGCCTCGGTGGACGCGCTGGTCGCGGCGGAACGGCTCGCGGGTCTCGGGGCGGCGCTGGCGCCGGACGGGGACCCGCTGCACGCCGTCGCCGAGTACCTGCGCGCGGGGGGGCCCGAAGCGCTCGATCGGATCGGCGCCGTGTTCGGCCTCGACGCGGGGCGCCTCGGGGCGCTCGCGGAGCGGCTTGTCGCCGGGGGCGCCTTCGTCCGCGTCGCGCTGCCACGCGCGGCTTTCGTCGGGGAAGCTGGGGGCCGGACGGCGTCGGGCGCCGCGGCGGGATCCGGAGGCGGGGAAGGCGGGGAAGGCGGGGACGGCGGCGAAGGGTGCGCGACCCTCGACTGTCTCGCGTACGCGGAGCACTACGGCATCCTGCTCCGGCAGAAACGCAAGGCCGCGCGGCCGGCCTTTTCGGGCAGGCCGCTCTCCTGGCTGCCGGCCTTCGTCGCGGAGCTGCAGGGCGTCGTCCCGTGCGGCGCGGGAAGCGCGACCGGCGCGAAGGGGCCGCCTCCTGACGCGGTAGAGGAACTCCTCGGCGCGCTCGCGCCGCTTTCGGGACTGCCGCTTCCGGCCGCGGAGTGGGAGGCTTCCATCCTGCCGGCACGGCTCGCCGACTACCGGCCCGGCCGGCTCGACGCGGCCATCGCGGCCGGACGCCTCGCCTGGTACGGCGCGGGGAAGGGCCTCGTGGCGTTTGCGAGTCCCTGGCTCCTCGAAGCCTGCGTCGAGAGGGAAGGCTCGCCGCGGCTCGCGTCCGCCCTGCCGCGCCGCCGGGCCGAGCTCGCCGCCCTGAGCGGCCTGGACCGCGCTGCGCTCCTCGAGGCCCTCTGGGATGAAGCCTGGCGCGGGCTCGCGTCGACGGACTCCTTCGAGGCCGTGCGCAGGGGGATCGCCTCCACCTGGAACTTCGAATCGCCGGACCGAGCGAAAGGAGCGGGCTCTCCCGGAGCGCCCGAGGCGGGCAATCCCTTCGGCCGCGCCCGCCGCCTGCCCGCCGCGTTCCGCCGGGGCCCAGGCGCCCGAGAGGACGAGGGCGCCTGGTTCTCGCTCGTCCCCGACGACGAAGCGGGCCCCGCGCCCGACACCCTCGACGAGGCGGAGCTTGACGCCGAGCGCGTGCGGATCGTCGCCGCGCGCCGCGGGCTCCTCTGCCGCGAGACCTTCGAGCGCGAGGCGCCCCGCTTCGGCTGGGCGCGGCTCTCGCGGGCCCTGCGCCGGCTCGAGCTCTCCGGCGAGCTGGTCGCAGGGCGCTTCTTCGAGGGCGGCGCGGGCCCCCAGTTCATGCGGGCGGCCGACTTCGAGCGGCTCCGTTCCTGGGAACCGAGACCGGCGGCCTACGCGATCGACGCGCGGGACCCGGCGAGCCTCGCTTCAGCGGGCTTCGAGGGGCCGTGGCACGAGCTGCCGCAGCGCGTACCGGGAGCCTCCTACGCGTTCCGGGGCGAAACGCTCCTCTGGGTCGCCCGGCGCGGCGGCCGCGAGCTTTCGCTGTTCGTCCCGCCCGACGCGCCGGGCCTCGCCGGGTCGCTCGGAGCCCTGGCCCGGCCCCGCCGTCGCGCCGTGCTCCCCGAGCGCTCGGTGGTCGTGGAGCGCGTCGACGGCGCGGCGGCCTCCTCGAGCCCGCTCGCGCCGCTCCTCGCCACGCACGGTTTCGAGCCGGACCGCGGCGCCCTCAGGCTCTGGTAACGCCGGCTTGCGATAAAAAAAAAGGTCCCTCCCGCGGGCGTTCGCCCGCGGGAGGGACCCGCCTCCTTGAAAGGAAGGGAGCCGCTTACTCCTCTTCCTCCGTCGTCGTCCTGAATGCCGCCGCCGCCTTGATCACGTCCTCGGCGATCTTGCCGCTTATCGGGGCGTAGTGGTCGAATTCCACCTCGAAGCCGCCCGTGCCGCTCGTCATGGCCCGGAGGTCGATCGAGTAGCGGAGGAGCTCCGCCTGCGGCACCTGCGCGTCGATCTCGACGATGCCGCCGCCGATGGGCTGCTGGCCGGAGATGCGGCCGCGCCGGCCGGACAGGTCGGACATTACGTCTCCGAGGTACTTTTCCTCGACAAAGACCGAAAGGTTCATGACGGGTTCGAGCAGGGTGGCGCCCGCCTCGCGCATGGCCTCGCGGAAGGCCATGCGGCTCGCGATCTTGAAGGCCATTTCCGAGGAGTCGACCGGGTGCTCCTTGCCGTCCATGAGGCTCGACTTGACGTCGACCACGGGGTAGCCCGCCACGACGCCTGCCTCCATGGCCTGGTGGATGCCCTTCTCGATGCCGGGGATGAAGCCCTTCGAAACGGCGCCGCCGAACACCTTGTTCTCGAAGCCGTAGCCCGCGCCGCGCTCGAGCGGATCGATCTCGAGGACGACGCGCGCGTACTGGCCGTGGCCGCCGGTCTGCTTCTTGTGCGAGTACTCCGCGCGGGCGTGCTTCGCGATGGTCTCGCGATAGGCGACGCGCGGCACCCGGGTCTCGACGGCTATCTTGGCCGAGTTCTTGATCTTGTCCAGCACCATGTTGATCTGGAGCTCGCCCATGCCGGAGATGACCGTCTCGTGGGTCTCCGCGTTGAAGCGCACGGTGAAGGTCAGATCCTCCTCGGCCGCCTTGTGGAGGAGCTCTCCGAGCTTGTCCTCTTCCTTCTTGTTGACCGCGGAGATGGCCAGCGCATGGACCGGCTGCGGCAGGCGCAGGTACTTGAAGGGAAGCGGCTCGCCTTCGAGCGAGAGGGTGTCGTTGGTGTGGAGGGCGGCGACCTTGGTGGTCATGCCGATGTCGCCGGCGCAGAGCTCGCCGACTTCCTCGAGCTTCTTGCCCGTGGCGGTGAAGAGCTTGCCGACCTTTTCCTTCTTGTTCTCGCGGACGTCGAGCAGCTCCATGTCCGCCTTCAGCGTGCCGCCGAAGATCTTGAGCCAGGAGATGCGGCCGGAGAACTGGTCGATCTGCGTCTTGATGGCCAGCGCCGTCGGCTGTCCCGAGGCGTCGTAGGGGTGCTTGCGCTCGGTGCCGTCGGCCAGGACCACGACCTCGGGAACGGACCACGACGGATCGGGCGCGATCTCGGCGACGAAGTCGAGCAGGGCGGCGATGCCCGAGCCCTTCACGGCGGAGCCCGCGAAGATCGGGACGATGCGGTTGGCCGCGAAGGCCTCGCGGAGTCCCTTCACGGTCTCTTCGGGGCCGAGCTCCCCTTGCTCGAGGTACTTCTCCATGAGCTCGTCGTCGCCCTCGGCGGCGGCCTCGTGGAGCCGCGCGCGCGCGGCGGTGAGGGCATCGGCGTACTCGGCGGGCACCGCGGCCGCAGCTTCCTTCTGGTCGTGCGAGGCGGGAAGGGGCCACGCCTTTCCGGAGAGGACGTCTATGACGCCCTTGTAGTCGGGGCCCTCGCCCATGGGAATGGTGACCGGAACGGCGTCGACCTTGAATTTCTCCTTGAGGTCGGCGAGAGCGCCCGCGAGCGAGGCGCGCTCCACGTCCATCTTGTTGGCGAAGACGGCGCGCGGGCGGTTTCGCCCTTCCAGGTTGCGCCAGGTCTTGATCGTCTCAATCTGCACGCCGACGTGCGCGTCGACGAGAACCAGCGCCGTCTCGCAGGCGCGCAGCGCCAGGATCACGTCGCCGACGAAATCCGAGGAACCGGGGGTGTCGATGAAGTTGAGCTTGCGGCCGGCGCGCTCGACGTGGCCGAGGGCGGCGTGCACGGATATCTTGCGTTCGATTTCCTCGTCCGAGTAATCGCTGACGGTCTTGCCCGATTCGAGGGTCTCGGGCCTGGCGATCGCGCCGCCTGAGAAGAGGAGATGCTCGAACAATGTTGTCTTGCCGGTTCCCCCGTGGCCCGCGATAGCCACGTTCCGGATCAGGTCGGTCGTGAAGGCCATATGCGCTCCTTTGCGATGGAAACGAATGGGTCCGTCTTCCGGATTTCGACCGGTCGGCGGACCCGCCCGCGAAGAATTGCGCCTTGAGGAAAGGCGCGGCTGCGCGTGGGCGCCGGAAGGCGAGCTCCTCCCCGTGACGCCCGGGCGCCGAAGATGATGGCCCGCGGCACTGGCGTTGTCAAGGAAAAAGGCCCCGCCGTCCTTGACACGCCGCCGGGCCAGCGGCTACATAGACCGTTGCCGCTTGATGAACGCCGTCATGACGCGGGACGTAGCCTAGAGGCCAAGGCGTCAGCTTTGGGAGCTGAAGATCGCGGGTTCGACTCCCGCCGTCCCGATACCATGCCCGGAAGAGGGGATCATAGCTCAACTGGATAGAGCAACGGCCTTCTAAGCCGTAGGTCGGGCGTTCGAGTCGCCCTGGTCCCATGATACGCGAAAGGCCGGAGCCCCGCGGGGTCTCCGGCCTTTTTGTCGAGGCGCGGGGGCGTTCTGCCGCTTCGCGCTCTCTTCCTTCCGTTCGCCCTTCGCGGCGCGCTCAGCGCCTGCGACCAGCCTCTCAGTTCGACAGGTCCAAGGGTTCCACGCCGCGTTCCGCCCGCGCGCCCTCGAGGGCTCCCCGGATTCCGAGATAGCCCGAACCGCCGCAGGCCGCCGCGAGCGCGATGAAGGCGGGCAGCTCGAGGCCGGCGACGAACAGGTAGAGGACGGAGGCCGCGGCAAAGCTCGAGAGGAGCGCAAGGCCCAGGAAGCCGACCAGCTCCCAGCCGTAGCGCGAGGGCGCTTCGCGGAGCGCCCAGACGAGGCCGAGCGAGAGGCCGAAACGGAGCAGCGGTTCGGCCAGATCGAGAAGCAGGGAGGGACGGCCGAAGGCGGAGAAGGCTTCGATGGCGCCGAAAATGCTGAACCAGCCCGCCAGGTAGGCCAGGAAATCGCGGTACTCCCGGCTGGAGCGCTCGACGGCGTCCCAGGGCGCGAAGGCGCGCCGGGCCAGTACGGCGAGGCCGAAGGGCAACAGCACCCCTTCGATCCAGAGCCTGAACACGGCGAGAAAGGAGCCGTAGGCGCGCGGGACGAGCGGGGCGGCGAGGCGGGTGAGCGCGTAGCCGGCCAGGCCCATGGCCGCGCCGCGGAGGAAATTCCTGATGAAGTGGGCGCCGCGACCCTCGGGAAAGACCCAAGCCTGGAGCACCAGGAAGGAGAGGGGGGCGAACAAGAGCTGGTAGGCTCGCATGGAACTGAACCTAGCACGCGGAGCGGAATTCGCGCAAGCTGAAGGAGGAGGTCAGCCCAAGCCGAGGAGCTCGAGGTGCTCCTCCGCCCAGAGGGCGAATTTGCCCGACGAGTCCGCGAGGGAGCGCAGGGCGAAGGCCGTCTCCGGCGCCGCGCCGGCCGTGGCGTCCGCCAGCGCCGAGTAGCTTCTCGACAGGGCGCTTTCCTCGTCGCGGAGCAGAGAGAGCAGGGCGCTCGCCGGTTCGGCCGCGGCCGCGCCGGCCGGCGCGGGGGGGGGGAAGGGCCAGCCGTCGGGAAGCTCGACCAAGAGTCCGACCGGCGACTTGGCGAGGGCGGCGAGCTTCGAGGCGTGGCTGCCCTTGCGGTCGATGACCGACTCGGCGAGCCGCCGCTCGGCCGGTCCGGCGACTTGCGGCGCCAGCGCGCGGTATCGCTCGAGGGCCGAGTCTTCGAGGCGCCGGAGTTCGTCGACGGCGCTCTCAAGGCTGGTATTCATGAGGCAAGCGTAGGTCGTTCCCGCCCGAAGCGCAAGCTCCCGTTTCAGCCGGAGTGCGGAGCGGCGCCGCGCATCGCCGACCCTTTGACTCAAAACCCCGAGTGTGCTAAGGTGGCTGGCAAATTCGGGTCTTTAGGACCGAGACGGGGAGGCCGATTGGCAGACAACAAGAATTTGCGGATCAACGAGCAGATCCGCGTGCGCGAAGTGCGGCTCATCGACGACAAGGGCAATCAGAGCGGCATCGTGCCGACCATGGAAGCCCTCCGCATGGCCAGGGAGCAAGGCCTCGACCTCGTCGAGGTGGCTCCGCAGTCCGTGCCTCCCGTCTGCAAGATCCTGGACTACGGCAAGTACAAGTTCGAGAACGAGAAGAAGATCAAGGAAAGCCGGAAGAACCAGAAGATCGTGAAGATCAAGGAAGTCCGGATGCAGCCGAAGATCGACGACCACGACCTCGACTTCAAGTCGAAGCACGTGCGCCAGTTCCTCGACGAGGGGAACAAGGTCAAGGTGACCATCCGTTTCCGGGGCCGCGAGCTCGCGCACACCGAGATCGGCGAGGAGGTGCTGAAGAGCGTCCTCTCGCGCATCGAGGGCTCCTTCGCCATGGAGAAGATGCCTTCAATGGAAGGCCGCTTCATGTCGATGATCCTGAATCCGAAGAACCCGCCGAAGAAGCCCCCCGTCGCGAAGAGCGAGGCTCCGAGGCCGACCCAGCCGGCCGACGGCGTTCCCGCCGCGGCGCCGGAGGCGGACGCCGCCGAAAGGAAACCTGCCGTCGAGGCGGGCAAGGCACCGGCCGCCGCGAAGCAGCCGGAAGCGGACGCGTGATCCGATTTCGATAGAAGGACGGTACGATATGCCCAAGATGAAGACCAAGAAGGCCGCCGCCAAGCGTTTCACGCTCACGGCCTCCGGCAAGGTCAAGTACAAGAAGATGAACCTCCGCCACATCCTGACCAAGAAGAGCCAGAAGCGCAAGCGGAAGCTCCGGAAGGCCGGTTTCCTCGCGGCCGGTCCCATCCACCAGATCAAGAAGAAACTGCTTCCCAACGGCTAGGCGGAACGGGGAGCCGCGCGGAAGCCCCGTCCGCGCGCGACCCGAACCCTGACAGGGTAGCCGTCGACCGTATACGCCAAGGAGAATAGACTATGCCGAGAGCAGTCGCCGGAACCAAGCGCAAGGACCATAGGAAGAAGATCCTCAAGCTCGCCAAGGGCTATTGGGGACGCCGCAGCACGAACCACAAGGTGGCCAAGGACGCCGTCGCCAAGGCGCTCTGGTACGCCTATCGCGACCGCCGCGACAAGAAGGGCGATTTCCGCAGCCTCTGGATCACGCGCATCAGCGCCGCCGTCCGGGCCGAGGGCCTGAGCTACAGCCGGTTCATCCAGGGCCTCGGCAAGGCCGGCATCACGCTCGACCGCAAGGTCCTCTCGGACATGGCCATGCGCGATCCCGCCGCGTTCTCCGCGGTCGTCGCCAAGGTCAAGACCGCCGCCGCGGCCAGCGCCTGACGCCGGACCCATGCTGAGCCTCGACCAGGTCCGCGCGCTCGAGGAGCGCGTCGAGCGAGCAATCGCAGCGATCGACCGGCTGTCCGCCGAGAACGCCGCCCTGCGCGGCGAGCTCGAAGCCGCCCGGACGCGCGAGGGCGAGCTCGAGCGGACCATCGAGGATTTTCGCCGCGACCAGGAACGGATCGAGGCGGGTATCGTCTCCGCGTTGCGCAAGCTCGACGTCCTGGAGGACGCGGCCTTGCGTCCGCGCGGAACGGTTCCCGCCGGCACCGTCAACGCCGGCGCGGCCGCCCCCGTCGCGCCCGCGGCGGGGGACTCCGAGGCCGAAGCTGCGGCCGGCGAGGACATTCCCGCCGACGCCCGGGGCGTCGTGCTCGATCCCCCGTCCGACGCCTCGTCCGAGGCCCAGGGCTCCGAAGCGTCGAGCGCCGAGCTCGACATCTTCTAGCCCGGTCCCGCCGCCGTGCCCGTGCGGACCTTGCGGATCGAGGTACTGGGCTCATCCTTCACCATTCAAACCGACGAAACTCCCGATTACCTCCGTGAGGTTGTCGCGCGTTTCACGCGCAAGGCCGACGAGGTGCGCGCCGCGAGCAGGGTTTCGGACCCGCTCAAGGTAGCCATACTGGCCGGCCTTTACCTCGTCGACGAGCTCGAGCGAGCCAAGACCGGAATGCGGGCCGACCCGGGCTCCGGTTCCGCCCGCGAAACGGCGGCGGCCATCGAGGCGGAGGCGGACCGGCTCGCCGTCCGCATGCTCGAGCGGCTCGACGAAGGACTCGCGCGCGCCGAAGGCAAGGGGCAGCGCCCTTGATGCTCGCCTTCTGATCCGCTATAATTCCTGACCAGCCACGTCGCCACCGCGACGCATCGGAGCCCATCGATGTCCATGCCCCTCGACCAGCTTCTCGAATACTCCGACAACGCCTACGAGTTCACCGTCGCCGTCACGCGCCGCGCGTACCAGCTCGCCGTGCTCCGCACGCCCGAGGTGGAGAAGAACAACGGCAAGGTGGTGAGCCTCTCCATGCGCCAGATCTTCACCAAGGCCGTCGAGTATCGCTTCGAATAAGGTACTCGTCCTGTACGGCCCCACGGGGTCGGGCAAGACGGCGCTCATCGAACGGACCTTTCTCGAAAAGCCGGAGCCGGGCCTGCGCCCGGCTTTCGTCGTCTCGGCGGACTCGATGCAGGTCTACCGCGGCATGGACCTCGGCACCGCCAAGCCGTCGGCCGGGCTCCGCGCGCGCCTGCCGCACGCCCTCGTGGACGTCCGCGACCCCTCCGAGAGCTTTTCGGTCGGCGATTTCGCGCGCCTGGCCGACGAGGCCTGCGAGGCCGCCCTGGATTCCGGCCGCCTGCCCGTGGTCTCCGGCGGCACGGGCTTCTATATCCGGAACTTCGTGCTCGGCCTCTCCGCCGCGCCGGAGGCCGACCCCGCCATCCGGGAATCCGTCTCGAGGCAGCTCGCGGAGGAAGGCCCGACGGCCCTGCGCGCGGAACTGGAGGCGGGCGATCCCGTCTCCGCCGCCCGCATCGCCGCCGCCGACCATTACCGCCTCGCGCGCGCGGTCGAGGTGCTCAGGTCCACGGGCCGGCCGCTTTCCTCTTTCGAGCGCCCCGCGGCGCCGCGAACGCGCTGGGACTTCGTCCTCGTGGAACTCGTCGTGCCGAGGGCCGAGCTCTACGCGCGCATCGACGCCCGGGCGGAGGCCATGTTCGCCGCAGGGCTCCCCGCGGAAGTGGACACCCTCGTACGCGCGGGCTACGGCCCGGCCGCTCCGGGACTCAGGGCCATCGGTTACCGGGAATTCCTCGAGAACCCGCGCGCTCCGGACGAGGACGAGGCGGAGTGGCTCGATCGGGTGCTCGAGCTCGTGAAACGGAACTCGCGGCGCTACGCCAAGCGCCAACTCACCTTCTTCTCGGGGCTGCCCGGGGCGACGCGCGTCGCCGCCGGCGACGAGGCGACCTTCCGCGCGCTGCTCCGCGAGCGCTTCGCGGACTCCTGACTTTCCCTCCCGCCGCCGCGCGCAAGTCCTTCCCGTCCGGCCGCCGCTTCGGTATACTCGGCCTCCGATGAACCTCCACGACATCCTCTTCACCGCCCTGCTCTCGTTGACGCCGATTTCCGAACTGCGCGGCGCCATTCCCTTCGCGGTCGCCCGCGGCGCCACCGTCCTCGAAGCTTTCGCCGTCGCCGTGCCCGTCAACGCGCTCGCGGGCCCGCTCGCCTTCGTCTTCCTGGCGAGCTTCCACAAGCTTTTCTACAAGTGGGGCGCCTACGCCCGCTTCTTCGACCGCTTCGTCGAACGCGCGCGCGCGAAGGTGCATCCGGCGGTCGAGAAATACGGCTACTGGGGCCTCCTGGTCTTCGTCGCCATTCCCTTCCCGCTGACCGGGGCCTGGACCGGCGTCCTCGGCGCCTGGATGCTCGGCATGTCGAAGCGGAAGGCCATGCTCATGGTGGCGCTCGGCGTGCTCGTGGCGGGCGCCGTCGTCTCGCTCGTCGTGCACTTCGGCGTCGGCGCCCTCGACTTCGTGTTGAAGCGCGTCTAGCGGAGCCGGATTCCCCGAAGCATGCACATAGATTTCGAAGCCGAGCTCAACCCCGAGCAGTACGAGGCCGTCACCGCGATGGACGGCCCGGTCCTCATCATCGCGGGCGCGGGTTCGGGGAAGACCCGCGTCATCACCTACCGCATGGCCTACATGCTCGAGAAGGGCGTGCCGCAGTCGGCCATCCTCGCGCTCACCTTCACCAACAAGGCTGCCCGCGAGATGGCCGAGCGCGTCAAGTCGCTGACCAAGCGCAAGCTCCAGAACCTGACCGTCTCCACCTTCCACGCCTTCGGCGTCAAGATCCTCCGCAAGGAGATCGAGCGCCTCGGCTGGCGCGAGAACTTTTCCATATATGACGAATCCGACCGGAACCAGCTGATCAAGGACTGCGCGCGCGAGCTCGGCTTCAAGCTCGAGACCTTCGACGTGCAGGCCGCGGGCAAGGTTTTTTCCGACGTCAAGACGCGACGTGTCGCGTGGACGGGCGAGGACGCGTACGAGAAGGTCTACCGGGAATACGAGGCCTCGCTCAAGGCCTTCAACTCGGTCGACTTCGACGACCTCATCGTCAAGCCCATCGAGGTGTTCGAGCGCTTCCCCGAGGCGCGCGCGGCATGGCGCGATCACTACCGCTACGTCATGATCGACGAGTTTCAGGACACCTCGCACATACAGTACGAACTGATGCGCCACCTCTCGGACGACAACGTCTGCGCGGTAGGGGACGACGACCAGTCCATCTACTCCTGGCGCGGCGCCAACTACGAGAACATCGTCCGCTTCGAGAAGGACTGGCCGCGGGTGCGCGAGATCAAGCTCGAGCGCAACTACCGCTCCACCGGCACCATACTCGAGGCGGCCAACGCGGTCATCGCCAACAACTCCAACCGCAAGGAGAAGGCGCTCTGGTCGCCGACCGGCATCGAGGGCGCGCCCATCCAGCTCTTCCGTCCCGAGGACGAGGTGGCGGAGGGCGAGTTCATCGCGCGCTCAATAAAGGAACAAAAGCTCAAGGAACGCCTCGCGTACTCCGATTTCGGGGTGCTGATCCGCACGAACGCGCTTACGCGCTGGGTGGAGGAGGGGCTGCTCGCGGAGAACGTGCCGTACAAGGTCACCGGCGGCACGAGCTTCTTCCAGCGCAAGGAGATCAAGGACATCATCTCCTACCTCCGCGTCATCGCGAACCCCGAGGACGACGTCAACTTCATCCGCATCGTCAACGTGCCGCGGCGCGGCATCGGAAGGCGCACGCTCGAGCGCCTCGGGGAGCTGGCCAAGGAGCGGGGACTCTCGCTGCACAAGACTGCCGAGCTCGTGCGCGCCAACCCCGCCATGGAGCTGCCTGAAAAGGCGCGCGGCGACCTGGAGGAATTCCTCGAGCTCGTCGAGAGCTTCCGGGCGGAGATGCTCGGAAGGCGGAACCTGGCGGCGAAGGTCCGCGCCCTGCTCGAGGCCATCGACTACCGCGCCTGGCTCGTCGCCGACAACCTGCACAACGAAAAAGCCGCCAAGTGGAAGCTCCTCAACGTCGAGAGCCTGGTGAACGGCATCGACGTGTGGGAGAAGGACCCGGACAACCACGACCCGACCCTGTTCTCCTGGCTCAACCGCATCTCGCTCATCACGCGCGACGACATGGACGACGAGGAGGACTCGGGCAAGGTCAACCTGATGACCGTGCATGCCGCCAAGGGGCTCGAGTTCGAGATGGTCTACATCGCGGGCTGCGAGGACGGCATCATGCCGCACGCGCGCAGCCTCGAGGAGGGCGAGGGGAACCTCGAGGAGGAGCGGCGCCTCTTCTACGTGGCCGTTACGCGCGCGCGGCGCCGGCTGCACATCTCGGCGGCCATGCGCCGCCGCCGCAATTCCATGCCCGTGGACTGCGCGCCTTCGCCCTTCCTCGCGGAAATTCCCGAGAAGCTCGTCACCTGGTACGAGGGCGAGGGCGACCTGGCTCCCGACGACGCCGAGGACTTCTTCGCGAAAATGAACGCCATGTTCCCGGGAGAAGCCAAAGAGGAAGAGTAACCACGGAGACACTGAGGCACGGAGAAGGGAAGGAGAATAATACTTAAGGAAAGAAAAATGATTCGTTCCTTATAATTCCTCCCCGGTTTCCTTCTTCCTCTTCACTCCGTGTCTCTGTGCCTCTGTGGTTTTCTCCCGTTCAGCGGATCAGCAGCCAGGTGAGCTCGTGCTTGTTGTGCCATAGATGGAGCACGCGCGAACCGGGGATGGCGGCGAAGCGGTCGGCGGTCGCCTTGTCGAAGTCGGCGCCCTGCATCTTGATGGTGCAGACGAAGTTCCGGCCGAGTCCCGATTCGAGCCAGCGTTCCACCCATTCGAGAAGCCGCGGCGGGTAGCAGATGACGTCGGAGCAGACCCAGTCCATCGGGCCGACATCATCGGGCTTCATCGCGAGGGCGTCCCCGATCCGGTGCTCGACGCCCGGCATGGCGGCCACGCGCGGATCGAGCTCCGCGCGGTCGACGGAAACCACCGTCGCGCCGAGGCCGGCGAGCGCCCAGGTCCAGCCGCCGGGCGCGCTGCCCGCGTCCAGGCAGCGCTCGCCCGCCTTTGGCAGCCGCCCCGCGAACACGAGGGCTTCCCAGATCTTGCGGTAGGCGCGGCTCGGCGGGCCTTCCCTGTCCTCCACGAATTTGAACTCGCCGTTCGGAAAGGGATTCGAACACTCCGCGCTGCCGAGGAGCAGGTGTTCGTCGACCAGCTGAAAGGTGCCCATCGGGGCCATCGGCAGCTCGAAGGGGAAGGCCTTGGGCTTTGTCGGCACGTGCGGCAGCTTTTCGGCGATCAATGCGGTGCGCCGGTGGAGGCGGGTCGGGAGCGGCGCCCAGTTGCGCTGCAGGCCCTTGAGCGCGCGGACGGCGTCGCCGATGGAGCCGAACTCGAGCAGGAAGGGCGCCCGCCAGACATTGCGCGTCCAGTAAGCCCGGCGTTCGGGTCCCGGCGCGAGCACGAGCTCGCCGTCGACGCGTTCCACCTCGCCAAGCTCGTCGAGCAGGTGGCCGAGGAAGCCGGGAGCCGCGTGGTAAGCCCTGGCGTCCAGGAAGCGGGGTTCGGCGCTCACAGGAATTTGTACCGCTTGGCGGCTTCGAGGATGCCGCGGTTCCACGGATCCCGTTCGAGGAAGGAGGCCTTGACCGCCGGATCGTCGATGCGGCCGGCCCGTTCCTGCAGGTACTTGAAGCTGCGCGAAAGCATCGAGTGCTTGTCGAGGGGCGCGTCGGGCCGGTCCTCGAGCAGCAGGTAGCAGTAGTAGAAGTAGCGAATGAACTCCGGGCTCTCGTCCGAGATGCGCGATTCCCGCGTCATGGCGTGGATCTCGACGGCGGGAGTCGGGTCGTCCTCGGCCATGCCGCGCGCGAACAGGGCGAAGGCCCGCAGGAAGTCCTGGTCGGCGCTCCGTCCGTCACCGAAGCCGACACCCCTTCCTTCCAGCTGGCGGAATCCGGAATCCCAGAAGATGGCGTCGCAGCCGCGATACTCGGCGTTCGGGAGGGCGGTGGCGCTCGCGGCGAGCTCGGTGGCCTCCCTGTGGCGCCCCTCCAGGAGCTCGAGCTCCGCGAGGAACCAGGCGGCTTCCGCGTCGCCCGCGTGCCGCGCTATCACCTCGCGGGCTTCCGGGCCCCGTCCGGCCCAAGCCAGGGCTCGTCCGGTCCAAATTTCAGCGCGCGCGGCGCAGCCGTCGAGCGAATACCTCGCGCCTATGAACGCGGCCCGCCGGTAGCGGAGCGTCGCCAGCTCGTAGCGGCCGAGCGCGAAATTCGCCCGACCCGCCGCGAACTCGAGCCAGGCTTCGTGGTCCTTGCGGAAGAGGGCGCGCGCGTGAGCCAAGCCCGAGTCCGCGGCCCTCAGCGCGCGCCACGCGTCGCCGGTGGTGAAGTTGGCGGCGACGGTTCCTTCCAATGCGGCCATGATCTCGAAATCGTCGTTCGAGCCTTCCGCAAGTTCGAGGGCGTTCCGGAGGTAGTCCAGGCCTTCCACCACCCGGCCCTGGCCGAGCGAGGCGAGTCCGAGCGCGCGGTGCGCCCGCGATTCGGCCTTCGGGCCGCAGGACCCGCGGGCGGCTATGAGCGCCCCTTTCGCCTTGATGGCGGCTTCCTTCGGATTGCGGAGGGCGTTCTGGTGCTCGGCCTCCATGAGTTCGAGAACTCCGTCGCCGATGCCCGCCCGGCCGAGGTCCCTGTAGGCGGCGAGCGCGGCCTGGGCGTTTTCGCGGTCGCCGAGGGCCTGCGCGGTCGCGAAGGCGCCGAGCAGGATGGCGGGGGCGAACGCGCCGCGGAGGGGCGGCGCGCGGCCCGGACGGTCGCGCTGGGCTTCGCCGTACGCGCACTCGAGGGGAAGGCCGCGGCGACCCGACTTTGCGGCGGACGCCGGCGAGAGGCTTTCGAGTGCGGCCAGGAAGCCGAGGTCCGCGGCCAGCCGGCCCCGACTATTGAGGAAAATCAAGCGTTCCGCGAAAAGCTCGCGTATGCGGGCCGCGGGGCTTTCCGTCTCCTCCGTCGGCCCGCGGGCCGCCCGTTCGATATCGGAAGCCGTCATGTCCCCCGATATCCCGCCGTCCGCGTCGAGGAAGCCGAGGTCGAGGAGTATGCGGCGGACCAGGTTTCCCGCTTCCTCGTGCAGGCCGGCCCCCTCGAGGAACTCGTCGACTTCGCCCGGTCGCAGTATCCCCTCCGCGAGCGCGTACGCGTACAGGACCAGCGCGGCTTCGCGGGGCAGGAGCGAGAGGAGGGCGAAGGCCGCGCGTTCGTGACGCGGCGAGACCGCGGCCGGGTGGTTCCGCAAGGCGAGCGCCGCCCTGTGCCCGAGGGAGCGCAAGTCGCCCCGGGTCGCCCGGGCCAATGCCTCCGCGTCCGCGATTCCGGCTTCCCCGATTTTCCGGGCGATCTCGTCCTCAGGCTCGGGCGCTAGCTCGACGACGGAGACCCGGGCGCGGCTCCAGACTTCGGGAGGATCGCCCGATATGGTGCAGACGACGAGGGCCCGGCCCCGCTCGGCCAGGCTTCCCATGGCCTCGATCGCTTGAGGCGAGCACTTGTCAGCGTCGCGGAGGACCATGAGCGGCGGCAGGCCCGCCTCCGCGAGCGACGCGGCCAGGGCTTCGAGCGAAGCGCCGATCGAGGCCCCGAGCCCGGTCGTGAGCGTTTCGGAAAACATGGCCCTGAAAGGCGAAGCCAAGGCCGCCGCGCCGGCCTCCGCGAGCGTTTCGAGTTCGACGCGCTCGTCCTCCGTACCGGCGTCCAAGGCCTCGGGCGAGGCCGGCAGGGCTGCGAGGGGCAGGAGCGGCGCGAAGGGTCGGTCGGAACCGCGCCCGCGCCAGGCTGGAAAGGATGAGGGATCGTGGCCCAGCGAAGCGAGCGCGGCCTGGACGGCGGCGCCGCGACCGGATCCGGGCGGCCCCTTGAACGCGAGGATTCCGACGTCCGAGGCCAGGGCTTTCCGCAGGGCTTCGGCGGCGGCTTTCGTCGCCCCCGGGCGGGAGAGCAGCGCGCCGGCCTTCACGTTTTCGGGATTGTCGCGGTACGCGGGACCGACGACATGCCTGGGCGCCTCGCCCTCCCTGGTGGCGAGGTGGGCCGCGAGGGAAGGCAAGCCCTCAGCCGTGACGCGGACGCCGCCGGGCCCTTCGCTCGTAGCCCAGGCGCGGCGCAGTTCGCGGAAGCCGCGCTCCTCGTCGTCAGCCCGGTGGAGCAGGATCATGTAATCGTCGATGCCCCATGCGTCGTCCTCGAGGGTATCGCGGATCCTGAAAGCCGCCTCCGCGGCCTGGATGCGCCAGAACAAGCCCTCCTCGTCAAAGACGAGCGCGAAAGGATCTTCGCGGGACAAGGCCTTTCCGGCGAAAGCCTCGCCGGCGGCACGGAGACGGGCCTGGAGCGCGGCCGCGCGACGCGGATCGACGCGCTTGTACTGCTGCCAGAAATCGATTTTGACGTAGACTATGACCATGGCACGACCGGACCTGCGGGGATGCCGGGAACTCTTTCCCGTCTCGCTTCAATATCGATAAGTTCCGGTGAAAACATGAATTCCGCGCCTTATCGGCGGCCCGCCGGGAAATTCCTTGACGCGCATTTTTGCCGATGCTATCCTTTGCGGCGTTACCCGGGGCAGGCGGTCGCTGTCGGCGCGCGCGCATCCCTCACCATGCGTTCCGAAGGTTGGGCATGACGATTCAGGACATCGCGAATCTCGTCCAGACCCCGCTGGCCGCCACGTTGTTCCTACACGTGGCGGTTCTCGCGCTTTTCCTCTATCTGCGCGGACGCGATACCGAAGGTTTCTCCACCGGGTTCATCGTCGCCATCGGCGTCTCGGCCCTGAGGGAGCTGCTTTTCGCCCTGCTGCCCGACCCTTCGCTGCTGTTCGTGTCCGATGTCGTGCTCTACTCGCTCACCATCCTGGTTTTCCTTGCTCCATACGGATCCTGGGCGACCATAATCCTCGCCTTGTCCCTCAACCTGCTTTTCGCCGGCTTCCGGATGGCCGATGCCCTGCTCGGCCTGGTGCCGTCCTTCCCGCACTGGGCTTGGCGCGGCCTGCTCCTTCTGGACGTAGCCGTTATCGTGGCCTTCGCGGCCATCAGGTCGCGGGACAGGGACACGGTCGGCAGGCAGGCCGTCCAGGCCTCGTGGCCCTGGGCCGCGGGCATCCTGTCCGCGTACGCGATCCTGTCCATGGTGCTCGACCCCGTCGGTCCCTGGTTCCGCAACCTTGTCTCGCCGATCCTGCTCGGCGCTTGGGGAGCCTTCGCGTTCGGGGCCGCGGCGATCTTCGAACGCCAAATCGTGCAGGCTCTCGACTACTACGAGGAATCCATCGATTCCCTCTACAACGTGTTCATGAGCACCGCCTCCGAACTCAAGGAGAGCTTTTCGATGGACCGCATCCTCGACGCGATGTCGAGGACCATCACCTCGGAGACCGGGGCCGACGGCGGCATGATCTTCCTGGTCGACGAGTTCGACGACGTCATCGTCGCGCGCGCATACTCCGGAAGCTTCCCGCCACCCTTCCCCCTGCCGGACAGCCTGCCCCGCAAGAGCCACCGGGTCGAATCCTACATGAAGCACGTCCAGTTCAAGCTGGGCGAGACCCTTTTCGGCGAGGTCGCGCGCACCGCCAAGCAGGTCTTCATCCCCGTGGCCGCGCTCGACGAGCGCGTCGCGAGGAACGGCGACGAGGATTTCCTCAGGCTCGCCAGCCTGATCGCCCTGCCGCTGCAGGTCGAGGACCGCGTCATCGGCGTGCTTGCGCTCAGCCGCTCGGAACGTCCCTTCACGGAGCGCGACTTCGACCGCGCGAAACTCCTGGCCAACTTCGGCACCCTGTCCATCACGAACTTCTTCGCCTTCATGGAGGCGCGCGAGAAAGGCGAGATCGAACGCGCGGCCGACATCGCCGCGGAGATACAGCGCGCCATCGTGCCGCGCAAGCTGCCCGATTTCGCGGGAGCCTCGTTCGGCGCCTTCACCATCCCGGCCAAGGGCGTCTCCGGCGACTACTACGACGTCATCCAGACCCGGAGCGACAAGGTGGTCATCGCCGTCGGCGATGTCGCCGGCAAGGGCGTGGCCGCCGGCCTGGTCATGGTGATGATCCGCTCGATCCTCCACCTGGTGACCAACACCAACCGCGACATTTCCACGGTGCTCACCTGGGTCAACCGGGGCATCACCGGAAAGATCGACATGGACCACTACGCGACGGTCAGCCTCGCGTCCGTGGACCTTTCGACGGGCGAGGTGGACTACGCGAACGCGGGCCACCAGCCCATGCTGGTCTACCGCAAGGCATCGGACGCCATCGAGACGCTCGAGATCAAGAGCGTGCCGCTCGGGGTCGAGCGCGTGACGGACTACCCGCAGCGGCGCGCGACGCTCGGGGATGGAGACATCGTGGTGCTCTACACCGACGGCCTCGTCGAGGCCATGAACGCGCAGGGCAAGCAATACGGCCGCAAGAATCTCGGCTCGATAGTCATGCGCAACCACGAACACCCGGCGAGGGAGATCGCGAACCGGATACAGCAGGACCTCGCGAATTTCGTCGGGGCCGCGCGGCAGCATGACGACCAGACCGTACTCGTGATGAAGATGAAGCGATAGGGGAGGAGCGTGGGCCCATGGAACTGAAGATCCGGAAGAACGGCGAGAACTATATCATCGACGTCAACGGGGAGATGGACCTCTACAACTCCTACAAGCTCAAGGAACTGGTCATGAAGATGCTCGAGAAAAAGGTCGAGCGCTTCATCATCAACCTCGAGAACGTTGACTACATCGATTCGAGCGGCATCGGCGCACTGATCTACATCTGCTCGACCATCAAGAAGATGAGCATGAAGCTGATCATCACCAACATCCACGGATCGGTGAAGAAGGTCATCGAGCTGACCAAGCTGATGGGATACTTCCCGATCACCAACAGCATCGAGGAAGCCATCCAGCAGATGGACGAGTGAGGCCCGCCGTGGAAAACACCTACCTCTCGGAGCTCAAGGAAATCAAGGTCGACGAGGGCAGCCCGCTCTTCGACAAGACCAACATGTTCTACAAGGAATTCCCCTCGGACTTCCGGCAGATCCGCTACTTCACGCTGCTGATCGTCCAGACCGCGCCGCTCGAGATCAAGGAGATCAACCTTCTCGAGCAGCAGATCTCGGAGATCATCAAGAACGCGGTCAAGCACGGCAACAAGTGCGACCCCGAGCGCAAGGTCCGCGTCTGGTATTCGTTCAGTCCCCAGCACGCCCATCTCGTGGTCCAGGACGAGGGCGACGGCTTCAAGGACCTCGAGAAGTGGAACGACTTCAACCGCAAGCGGCTTGAGCTCCTTTCCCGCCACGATTTCGAGAACCTTCAGGACTTCGTTTCCTACCGGACGCAGCTCTCCGACGACAACGACGGCGGCAACGCCCTCTTCGCGGCGCTCGAGTACTGGAACGGCGGCTTCGTGTTCAACACCAAGCGCAACGCCGTCGCCATGCTCAAGAAATACCCCCAGAAGCGCCAGGGCATCTCGGTGGAGTGAGCCTCTCGAAAAATCGAACTACGGAGGCACGGAGCCACGGAGCAAAGAGGGAGAAAAATCGGGACTTTAAAAGTACCGGATATCCTCCCTCTTTCCTCCCGGTCTCCGTGCCTCCGTGGTTTCTTTTTATCGTAATGGCGGGGGGAGGCCTTCGACGAGGTCGGCGTCGTTGTCGGTGAAGGGCCGGCCGTAGAGCAGCTCGAAGAGAAAGCGGAAATCCTCCGGTCCCATGTCGATGAATTCGAGACCGTAGAAGTCGTCGCCGCGTTCCCGTATCCGCCGCTTGACGGCTGCCCCGGTCCGGATGGTCCTGCGGGCGGTGGACAGCTCCACCTGGATGTAGGAATCCTCCGCGAGTGCGCGGGCGAGGATGGGATCGCGGCTGGCGAAGAGTACGCCGCCCGCGGAAAGGTCGACCACCTCCGCCTTGTAGCCTCCCGCGCGCTTGGGGGCGCCGCGGAAGTAGCCGGAGTTGTTGAGCGACCACGCGAACACGCGGGTGAACTGGATCCAGGTGTCCAACACGCCCAGGTCGTATGGCGCCCGTCCCGCCTGCCGGTTCGTCAGACGCACCGAACCGATCACGTACTCCTGGAAGACAATGGGCGCGAGTATCTCCGAGAGTATGCCGGCGTTGCGCTTCTGCCGCTCGAAACGCGTCAGTTCCTCCTCGACGAAGTCGGGATCCGCTCCTTCCGCGGCGAAAAACTCGCGGAAGTCGTCGCGCACGAGGATGCGGGGCCTCGGGAACGGGTCGATCTCGGGAACGCCCGAGTAGGGAGTCGGCAGGAAGAAGGCCCGACCGGTGCGTATCGCCGCCCGCTCCTCGATCGTGGAGGGTTCGCGGTCCTTGTACATGACGATGGAACGATCGCTCGCGATCTCCGAGGCGCGGCGCTCGAAGTCCTTGACGAGGCCGCGAAGGTCCGCCGGATCGAAGTCTTTGGAGAGAACCGGTTCCGCGACGGGGTCGAAGGCCTGGGTGGTCGGAAAATCGAGGGCGTAGCGTTCGCCTCCGAAGCTCAGGGCGGCCTTGAGGCCGGGCGGAGCCGAGGCGCGGGCGAAGCGCCGGCTCAGGTTCTTCCACACCTCCTCCGGGACGGCGAGCGTGAAGGCGCCGGCCTTCGCGAGGGAAACCGTGGACCGAAAGGCTACGGTCTGGCCGCGCGCGACGAAGCGGACCGAGCATTCCTCGCCCTTCCGGAGGACGCGGCGCGCTGGATCGACACTGAAGGACACGCTTCGGTCGTCGTAGGCGGCCAGGCGCGCCTCGAACTCGCCGTCGGCGGCGTTGATCGAGATGGGCGCCCTCTCCGAGATGGCCGATTCGAGGAGGATGTCCCGTTCGACCAGCTTGACTGCGAAAGCCATTTTCCTATCCTAACGCCGGACTGTCAGTCCGGCCAGTCATATCGTTCCGGATCGAAGGATCCATCCGCGAGCGGAGGCGAGAAGGCCGCCGTCGAAAAATCGCCTTCGAGTCCGGCGAGCAGCCAGCCCTCGCCGTCGGGGTAGAACCTGGCGCTCCCTTCCGCGCGTCCCGGGGGACCGATCAAGGCGAAGGGGTAGGTCAAGGAACCGTCGGGACCCTCCACGGCGACGCCGCAGCGGAAGGAGAGCCCGTCCGGCAGCGCTTCGATGGACTCGCGGTGGAGAAGCCTGAAGGTCTGCTCCCAGGCCGGGTCCACGGCAAACCCCTCAACCCGGGCGGAGGCTATGTTGCGGAGGAAGTTCCTCGCCGCCGGCAGGGCGGCGCTCGAGTCGGCTGCTGAGGCGAGCCGGCCGATCGCGAAATCGACCGGGAGCCGGAGCCCGAAGGGGCGTTCCGCCAGCAGGCGCTCCGAGAAGGGGGGCGGCGGGGCGGCGGACTTGACGGCTGACGGGCCGGATGGGGCGGCCGCGCCGGTCGCGGGGCGTTCGGCCATGACGGGCCGAGGCGATGCGGCCCCTTCGACCGATCCGGCTGCCGGGGCGGCGACGGGCGAGCCGTCCGGGGACGCTTCGACAGGCCCCGAGGCGGGGCGGCCTTTGCAGGACGCGAGCGGCAGGGCGAGGACCAGGACGAGGCACGAGGCCGTTGCGCGAAAAAAAAGCGCGGCGCTCGTGCCGCGCGCCGCGCCGCGCGGCGCGTTGAGATTAGGAACGCTCACGGGTATAGTAGTAGCGCGTCCGCGCGTTTCGGTCAAATGGCGGGCGAAGCAAGGAGCCGTTCGTGCCGCCCATCCCCGCAGCGCTTGCCATCGATCTCTCCGATCCTGTCCGCGACCCGATCTGGCATCACATCTACCTGCCGCGGGGGTTCAGGGCCGTCATCGAAGCCCCCGATTTCATGAAGCTCGCCGGCATCCGGCAGCTCGGTCCGGCCTGGCTCGCCTATCCGGGCGCCACGCATACGCGCTACAGCCATTCCCTCGGCGTCCTCGAGATGGCGCGCCGCCTGCTGTCGAGCCTGGCGGGCCGGGTCGAGCTCGATTTCCTCACGGACGAAGGCGTCAGATCCTTTCTCGTCGCGTCGCTCTGCCACGACGTCGGCCACTTTCCCTGGGCGCACTCGCTGAAGGAGCTGCCGCTCGTCGACCACGAGGTCCTGACGGGCCGGGCGCTCGGAGAAGGAGAGCTGCGCGAAGCGGTCCTGGCCGCGGGCGCCGACCCCGATCGGGCGGCGGCGATCGTCGACTCGGAGCGTGGCGGCGCGGACCGGGAGACCCTGTTCTACCGGGGCCTCCTCTCGGGCGTGCTGGACCCGGACAAGCTCGACTACCTGAACCGCGACGCCTACTTCTGCGGCGTGCCCTACGGCCTCCAGGACGCCGATTTCGCCCTTTCCCGCCTGGCCCTGGCGCCCGGCGACCGGCTCGCCGTCGACGCGCGCGGCGTCATGTCGGTCGAAGCCGTGCTTTTCTCGAAGTACCTCATGTACCGCGCCGTGTACTGGCACCGAACCGTCCGGTCGGCAACCGCCATGGTCAAGAAGGCGGTCTCGGGCGCACTGGCGGCAGGGCGACTGCCCGCAGAAGGTCTCTACGGTCTCGATGACGCCGGTTTCGTCAGGCTCGCGCTCTCCATCGGCGGCGCGGAGGCGGCCCTCGTCGAGCGGGTGGTGGAGGGCCGTCCCTATCGCGCCATCTTCGACGAGCCTTTCGACGCTGACTCGCCGGCGTCGCCGCGCCTGCTCGACCTGGCGCGACGCGCGGAGTTCGAGGAGGACTTGTCGCGGCGGCTCTCCACGGCGACGCGGCGGATGCGACCCGAGGATGTCGTCGTTGACGTGCCCGAGCCCGTGAGCTTCGAGACCGAGCTGCCCGTGGTCGGTGACAGCCGCGAGGCCGGCACCGTGTTCGGACCCGACGCGTCGAAAGCCTTCTCGCGTTCGCTCCGGCGCATCCGCGTGCTGGCGCGCGAGGGGGATGACGGCGACGAGGCCGCTGTCAGGGCCGCTCTCGAAACGCTCGCGTGAGCGCCTTCGAGCCGAACGACGCCCTGCGCGCGGCCCTGGACGGGAAGCTCGAGCCCTGGCTCATGCGCTCGCTCGGACGCCTCGGCGCCGCCGTCGGCCGATTCGGTCTGGTACGCGACGGGGACGCCGTTCTGGTCGGCATCTCAGGAGGCAAGGATTCGCTTGCGCTCGCGCTCCTGCTCGAACTTCGCCGCCGCCGCGTGAAGGACCGCTACCGTCTCGGAGCCGCCATGGCGCTCTGGGACGAGTTTCCCTTCCCTGACGCCTACCTTGAAACGCTCGAAGGTTTTTTTCGACTGATCGGCGTGCCGTTCTCGACCGTGCGCGGCTCGATCTACGGCGAGCGCGGAAGCGCGGGCTTCTCGTGCTACCGCTGCTCGCGCCAGCGAAGGCGGCTGGTCTTCGGCGAGGCGCTGCGCAGGGGCTTCCCCGTTGTCGCCTTCGGCCACCACCTCGACGACTTCGCGCAGACCGCCCTCTCAAACCTGGCCGAGCGCGGGGTGCTCGAGACCATGCCGCCCCGACGCTCCTGGCTGGACGGGAGCGTCGAGGTGGTCCGTCCGCTCATGATGCTCCGGGAGGCCTCGATCCGGACCGCAGCCGCGAGGCTCGGCCTTCCGGTGCTGGACGCCGAGTGCCCGTTCAAGGAGGACAACCGTCGCCTCGAACTCGCGCCGATCGTTGCGAACCTGTCAAAAATGCATAGACTTGCGAGGGAGAAGATCGTTGAGGCGGCCCTTTCCGTAACCGTGTCGGGCGAGGGCGCCGGGGAGAGCGCATGGAAATCCGCAACCTGATGGAAGACGTCGTCCGCCAGGCGGTCGACGAACTCTTCGACGCCGAGGAAAAGAACCGCGCCCTCGGATTCTGCACCTGCTACCAGTGCCGCCTCGACGTCGCCTGTTACGCGCTGAACCGGACACGGGCCGAGTACGTCATATCGTCGAGAGGCGTAGCCCATCGGGATTCGGTCTACGTGGACAAGCTCCAGAAGCAGGCCGATGTCATGATACTCGTGCGCGAAGGCTGGGAACGGATCAATTCCTCCAAGCGTCCGCATTTCGAGCACGCGTCGGGATCCGGCGCCCCGGAGCCCATCGCCGGACCGGCGTGGAACTTTCCCGCCATTATCGGACGTCTCTTCAACGGCTCAAACTTCGAGCCGTTGGCGGAGGTGCTGATATCGCTGGGCGGGGACGGCGGACCGGTCCCCATGGTCGACCCGAACTGGCAGAATCCCTGCCGGATCGTCGGGGGCACCTCGGGCACCTTCATTTTCTACCCGGCTCCGAGCAAGGCCGACGCTCCGGGCATCAGGAAAGCCTTCCGCTTCTCCCTCGAAGCCTCGATCGACGGTTTCGAGCCCTTGGCGCACCACTTCGACCTGGAGCTGGTGTCCGACTCGAGCGCCGTCGAGGCTCTGAGCATGCAGCGCGTCCACAAGATCCCCGATTTGTACCTCTTCCCGAAATAAGTTCCCCGACCAAGAAGACCACGGATGAGGTCGCCCGCCCATGGCGGGCACGACGATCGTTTCCTCGCCGAGAACGCCCGTAGGGCGCAGGCACGGAGGAGGGGAGCCAGGAGGGAGGAAATAAGAGAGTCAAGAAAAAGCCTTAACATATATCTTCCCTTTTCTTCTCTTCCTCCCTCTTCCCTTGAACCCTCCGTGCCTCCGTGGTTTCTTTTCTTTGTTACAGGTATTCCGCTAGGTCGAAGGCGGGGACCAGCTCCACTCTATGGAAGTTGTCGAGCGAGCCCCGCTCCTCCTTCCTGCGGATGCCGACCACCCGGTACGCGATCATGCGCGCCGTCGGGAGGGGCAGGGGGAGCGGCCGGCCGTTGAGATCGACCAGTTGCCCCATTCGCAAGGGGGCTTGGATCTCCTGGGTCTCGCCTTCGGGGAAGACGATCCAGTTCGTCTCTATCGTCATGGGCGCAGTCTATCCTCGCGCGGCCAAACCTGTCGACTCCGGCGGTCCCTGAGCGCGCGAGCGGCTTGCCGCAAGCCCGGGATCGACCGACAGCTAAACAACGGTGTAGCGGTTCCCGGAAAATTTCGAATTCTGTCCCCCTTTTGCTTCGCCGGTTTCGTTGACAAAGTGGGTCTCGGGGGTAGTATATGAGTCGATCGTGGGAGAAAGTGGGAAAAACTAGGAATTGGTGGAATGGAACTACTGACGGGTGAGTTCAGGAACACGCTCGACGAGAAGGGCCGGCTTTCGGTCCCCGCGAAACTGCGCGGGGAGCTGGAGGTCGGCACCTTCACGCTCACCCAGGGCGTCGACAAGTGCCTGTGGCTCTTCCCGCCGGCCGAATGGAAAAACCTCTCCGAGAAGCTCCTGTCCGAGACCAGCCTCTTTCACGCCCGCGCCCGGCTGATCCAGCGCCGCATCCTGGCCCCCTCGCAGGAAGTGGAGCTCGACAAGGCGGGGCGCATCGCCATTCCTCAATCGCTCCGCGAGTACGCGGGGCTGAGCAAGGACTGCGTGATCCTCGGGATCAGCAAATACGTCGAGATATGGGACGCCGAAGCGTACCGCCAGTACCTGGCGGAGCACGAGTCGGAATTCCTCGAGGCCGCCGAGGAACTCGGCGAGCTCACACTCTAGGAGGCGGGCATGGAAGTTGCCCATGTTCCCGTCCTCCTCGACGAATGCCTCGAGCTCCTCGCCCCGCCCGGTCCCGATGCCCTCATGGTGGACCTTAACCTCGGCGAAGGCGGGCACGCGGAGGCCTTCCTGGATCGCTTCCCCCGCCTTCGCTACATCGGCGTGGACGCCGACGCTTCAATCCAGGAGCGCGCCCGCGTCCGCCTGGCCCGCTTCGGAGCCAGGGTCCGATATGTCCGCGCGTTCTCCGACGAAGCGCTCATCCAGCTCAAGGAAGAAGGCGTCCGGCCGGACGTCGCCTTCTTCGACCTCGGCGTTTCCATGTTCCACTTCCGGGACGCGAGGCGGGGATTCAGCTTCATGCAGGACGAAGTCCTCGACATGAGGCTGGACCCGTCGACTGGGAGGTCCGCCTCCGTCCTGATCGCGGAAGCGACCGAAGACGAACTCGCCGGGCTCCTCGCCGAATACGGTGAGGAGCCCTACGCCCGGCGCGTCGCGGCGGCCCTGGTGAAAGCGCGCGGCGAGAAGCCGATCGACTCCAGCGCGCGCCTGGCCGAACTCGTGCGCGCCGCGGTGCCGGCCCCCGCTCGACATGGCAGGATCCACCCCGCCACGAGGACCTTCCAGGCCCTGCGCGTCGCCGTGAACGACGAGCTCGGCCGCGCGGGGCGGGCCTTCGCACTTGCCGCGGAAATTCTCGCGCCGGGCGGTGTTCTCGGCATCATCACCTTCCACTCGCTCGAGGACGGCCTGGCAAAGCGCTTCATGCGGGAGGCGGCTTCCGGCAGCACCGACGCGAAGGCCCTGGACGGGCGCGCGCGCTACCTTTTGAGGAAGGGCCGGCGCGCCGCCGACGACGCGGCTCCCGCCGGAGACGGAACGGTTCAGGCGGCGGACTCGGGAAGGGCGGGAATGCTCGAACCCGTCGGCCGCAAACCCGTCGAGCCCTCCGCGGCCGAGATCGCGCGGAATCCAGCTTCGCGCAGCGCGAAGCTCAGGGTCGCCCGCAAGCCCGCGGCCCTCTCGGGCGGAGGCGCGGCATGAAGCGCTTTCTCGTCGGTGTCGCGATAGTCCTGGTCCCGCTCGCCCTCATCGCGGCAGTCGCGCAGGCACGGGCCTTCGACGCGCTGCGCAGGGAGGCGCTGGACCTCGAGGAGCGCCAGAAAGAGCTGATCGAGGAGAACCGCAAGCTGGTGGCCGCCCTGGCGGCCCTTTCGTCGCGCGAGCGCGTCGGCGAGGCCGCCGGGATCGACCCTGCTCTCGCGCCGTTTGCCCCGGAGGCTACCCTCCAGATCGTGGTGGTTCCGGAAGGGGGGCGCGATGATTGACGAATCCCTGCCCGTCGAGGCTTCATGGCTCGCCGCGACGCTCGGCGCCCCGCTCTCGGGCGACGCGACGGCTCGCGCGGGCCGTTGCGAGACCGACTCGCGGAACGCCGGCGCCGGTTCCGTCTTTGTCGCCTTGAGGGGCGAGCGCGTCGACGGCCACGACTTCATAGAAACCGCGATCAAGGCGGGCTCGCGCATCGTCCTGGCCGGCGAGACCTCGTGGCGGGAGCGCGCGTCGAGGCTCAATCCGGCTCTCGCGGCGGTCGGGGCCGCCGCGGTCCTGGTGCCCGATCCGCTCGCGGCCCTGCAGAAGGCGGGCGCCGCCTGGCGCGGACGCTTCCCGGGCCTGGAGCGCGTCGGCGTCACGGGCTCCAGCGGGAAGACCACCACCAAGGAATGCCTTGCGTCGATCATGTCCCGCTTCCGGCGCACGGTCTGGAATCCGGGCAACCTCAACTCCGAGATCGGGCTGCCCGCGTCGATGTTCCTGCTGCGCGAAAGCCACGAGGTCGGCGTTTTCGAGATGGGCATCAACCACCCGGGAGAGATGGAAGCGCTCGCCGCCGTATGGGCGCCGCGCGTAGTCGCCGTGACGAACATCGGGACCGCCCATATCGGAATTCTCGGCTCGCGCCAGCGCATCGCCGAGGAAAAAAAGCGCGCCTTCTCGAAATTCGGCGCCGACGGTCTGGCCCTGGTCTGGGAGGACGACGATTTCCGCGACTTCCTCGCGAAGGATGTCCCGGGAACGGTCGCGTTTTTCGGGCCCCGTTCGTCGGCCGGATTCGATGGCGCGACCGAGCTCGGACTCGAAGGCTGGCGCATCTCGTGGCGCGGCGTCGGGTTCCGCTTCCCGCTGCCGGGACGGCACAACCTGCTCGACGCCGTCGCCGCGGCCGAAGCCGCCGAGCGGCTCGGGGCCGCGCCCGCGGATATCGCGGAGGGGCTCGCGTCGGTCAAGCCGCTCTTCGGCCGCTCCGAGATCGTCCGCGGAACGAGTACCGTACTCGTCGATTGCTACAACTCGAACCCCGACTCCGCCGTCAAGGCCATGGAGCTCTGCGACGGCGTGGAATGGAAGGGGCGCCGGGTCTACGTGCTCGGCGCCATGCTCGAGCTCGGCGAAGGAAGCGCCGAGGCCCACCGCGCCGTCGGCTTCGCGGCTGCCCGGTCGAAGGCCGACGCCATCCTCGTTTTCGGCGAGGAGGCCCGTCCGATCTACGACGCGGCCCGCGAGGCCGGGTTTGGCGGAGCGCTCGAGTTCGCCGAACGCTTCGACGAGCTCGAGGCCGCCGCGCGCCGCAGTTCCCGCGAGGGCGACCTCGTGCTGCTCAAGGCATCGAGGGGCATGGCCCTCGAGCGCCTCGTTCCCGTCATAGCCCCCGGCTCGCCCTCGCGGGCGGGACACGGCCAGGAGGACCGGCATGTTCCTTGAATGGATCTATCCGCTCGTAGAATTCTTCACGCCGCTCAACGTCTTCCGCTACCTGACCTTCCGGTCGGCGTACGCGGCGGTGACGGCCCTCCTCATCGCCTTCATGGCGGCGCCCGCCATCATCGAGAAGCTCCGCGTGCTCAAATTCGGGCAATCGGTCCGGCAGGACGGTCCCGAGTCGCACCTGGCCAAGACGGGCACGCCGACGATGGGCGGAGTCTTCCTCCTCGTGTCGTCGGCGGTCTCGGTGCTGCTCTGGACGGATCTGCACAACGTCTACGTCTGGATCAGCCTCGGCGCCCTGCTCGGTTTCGGCGCCATCGGCTTCCTGGACGACTGGCTCAAGATCAAGTACCGCAACTCCGACGGGGTCTCGGCGAAGGCCAAGTTCCTCCTGCAGACCCTCGTCTCGCTGGCCGTGGTTCTCGCGCTCTACTTCCTCGGCGAGGACGGGCAGACCGAGCTCTACCTGCCCTTCTTCAAGAACCCCGTGGTCGATCTCGACTGGGCCTGGATTCCGTTGGCCACGATATTCCTCGTGTGGTGGTCGAACGCGGTCAACCTGACCGACGGGCTCGACGGCCTGGCCTCGGGCCTCGTGATCATGGCGCTGATCGCGATAACCATACTGACCTATCTGTCCGGCCGCGCCGACTGGTCCGAGTACCTCGGCATCCCCTTCGTGCGCGGCACGGGCGAGTTGTCGGTGTTCACCCTCGCGCTCATCGGAGCTACGGTGGGCTTCCTCTGGTTCAACGCTCATCCGGCCGAGGTGTTCATGGGCGACGTCGGCTCGCTCGCGCTCGGGGGAGTGATCGGTACGCTCGCGCTCTGCGTCAAGAAGGAGATCCTGCTTTTCATCGTGGGCGGGGTCTTCATGCTCGAAGCCCTGTCGGTGGTCATCCAGGTTATCTGGTTCCGCCTCTCCGGCGGGAAGCGGGTGTTCCGCATGGCGCCCCTGCACCATCATTTCGAGCTCAAGGGATGGAAGGAAACGAAGGTCGTGGTCCGGTTCTGGATCCTCGGCGCGCTTTTCGCCATCGTCGCCCTTTCCACCCTGAAGATCCAGTAGGAAGCGAGCGGTGCCCTTCGACGTGGAACGCGCGCCTCGCCCTGCCCGGGGCGACGCCCAGATCCTGGCGGCCATCTTCCTCCTCGCGGGTACCGGCATCGCCGCGCTCTACTCGGCCTCGTACGGCTACGCACAGGCGCTCGGCAAGGCGCCAGAGCACTTCGTCATGCGCCAGGCGGTCTTCGCCCTCGCCGCGCTGTTCGTGTTCCTCGTGTCGGCCCGCGTCCCCCTCGCATGGCTGCGCTCCGCCGGCGCGGTGATCACCATCGCCGGACTCGTCCTCCTCGCGCTTCCCTTCATCCCCGGCATCGGCGTGCGCCGGAACGGCGCCTCGCGCTGGTTCCAGGTGGCAGGCCAGACCTTCCAGCCCTCGGAGGCGTGGAAGCTCATCTCGATCCTTTACCTGGCGCACATCTTCGACAAGAAGTCGGGACGCATGGGCGACACGGTCAACGCCGCGCTCCCGCCCCTCCTCGTCATCGCGCTCGGCACCGGCCTGGTCTACGCCCAGAACGATTTTTCCACAGCCGTCCTGGTAGGCGTTTCCGCCCTGGCTGTCTTCTGGGCGGCCGGCACGCCCGCCCGCTTCTTCGCCGCGTTGGCGAGCATCGCCGCGCCGCTCGCGGCCCTGTCGGTGCTCACCAGCGATTTCCGCCTGAAGCGCATCCTCTCCTTCGTCTTCCCGACCCACCAGAGCGAGAGCATCGGCTACCAGGTCGCGGCCTCGACGCGGGCCATCGCTTCCGGCGGCTTCCTCGGCAAAGGCATCGGCCTGGGCACGCTCAAGTCCTCGAGCGTGCCGGAGATTCACTCCGACTTCATCGTGGCTGCTCTCGGCGAGGAGGCCGGCTTCCTTGGCGTGCTCGCGCTCGCCGCCCTCTGGACCTGGTTCGCGTGGCGCGGATTCCGTGTGGCCTTCCGCTCGACGGGGCGCTACGAGTCCCTGCTGTCCTTCGGGCTGACCGCGTCGCTCGCCCTGCAGGCCCTCGTGAACGTCGCGGTGGCCTCCGGCTCCGTACCAGCCACGGGCGTGCCCCTGCCGTTTTTCTCCGCCGGCGGCTCCTCCCTGCTCGCGAGCGCGTGCGCGGCGGGCCTGCTCTACAATCTCTCGCGCTGCGTCGCGGCGCTCCCCGAAGAAGGAAACGCCACGAGCGGCGTCCCCTCTTTCGACCTCGACACGGAGGCTTTCCGTGGCTGAGTACGCGATGGGGCCTTCGTGGGCGGCCCGGGATTGGGCCCGCGACGAAACTCCGGACACAAAGCGGCGCGACGCGTCCGCGTACCGCGCCATCGGCTCGGGCGTACGCGGCTCGGATCGCGCGGGGACCCGCGCCTCCCGTCCCCGCCGTTCCACCGGACCGGGTGAACGGGGGCTCCAGACCGTTCTCGCCATGCTGATAATCGCGCTCCTGGCCCTCTCCGCGGCGGGGCTCCTCCTGGCACCGACCATGCGCGTCCGCTCCGTCCGCGTGGAGGGTGCGCTCGCCCCGATCGCGTCCGAGCTGGCCGCGCTCGCAGGGCTTGGCGACGAACCCTGGCTCTTCGCGGTCGACCTCGAGGCCGTCGAGGCCTCGGTCGCTTCGCATCCCCGCGTCCGGAACGTCGACGCCGAGCGCCGGCTTCCTTCGACCGTCGCCCTCTCCGTGGAGACCCGAGTCGGCGTGGCCCTCGCGCTGGCCGAACTCGAGGGCCGGACGCGGGCCTTCCTCGTCGACGCGGAAGGCGTGGTCTTCGCGGAGGCGAACCAGGCCGAGGCGTCGACCCTGCCGATCGTATCGGGCATCCGTTTCGAGGATTTCCGCTTCGGGGTCCGCCTTCCCGCCGAGACCCTGCCCCTGCTGGAAGGGCTCGCTCTGCTCAAGGCGGAGGCGCCGGAGCTGCTCGCCGCGCTCTCGGAGCTCCGCCTGGTCCGGCGCGCTTCGGGAGTCTTCGAGCTTCTCGTCTACACCATGGACTACGTGACTCCCGCCCGGACGGGCGCTTCCCTGAGCGGGGAACTCCTCCGCTCCATCCTGCTCGTGCTCGACGTCATTGAGGCCCGCGGCGACGCGGACCCGGACGCCGAGCTCGATTTCCGCACGGGTACGGTCGTCTACCGCACCAAGGGGGGACTCCCTGGCTGAGAACCTGATCGTCGGCCTCGATGTGGGCACCGCCAAGACCTGCGCGGTCATCGGGGAATTCAACGAGAACGGGGTGCTCGAGATCACCGGCGTCGGCGCCGCTCCCTCCACGGGCTTGCGCCGGGGCGTCGTGGTGAACATCGAGGCTACCCTGAAATCGGTCGCCCAGGCGGTGGAAGCCGCCGAGCTCATGTCCGGCCGCGAGGTGCGCGAATTGCGCGTAGGCGTGTCGGGCGCCAATATCGAGGGCGTCAACTCCCGCGGCGTGGTCGCCGTTACGGGCAAAGGCCGCGAGATCGGGCGCGAGGACGTGGCGCGCGTCATCGAGGCGGCGCGCGCGGTGGCGGTGCCCATGGACCGCGAAATACTCCACGTGATCCCGCAGAGCTACATCGTGGACGACCAGAAGGGCATTCGCGATCCGCTCGACATGATCGGCGTCCGCCTCGAGGCCGAGGTGCACATCATCACGGGCTCGGTGACCACCGCGCAGAACCTGGTGCGCTGCGTGAACCGCGCGGGCTTCAAGGTGGATGCACTGGTCCTCCAGAGCCTCGCCGCCTCGAGGGCCGTGCTGACCGCCGACGAACGCGAGCTCGGCTGCCTGGTCGTGGACCTCGGCGCGGGCACCACCGACATCCTGGTCTGGGACGAGGGAGCTCCCTACTACACGGCGGTGGTTCCTGTCGGCCAGGCCCAGGTGACCAACGACCTGTCGATCATGCTGAGCGTGCCGATGGAAGCCGCGGAGCGGCTCAAGCTGGAGTCGGGTTCGTGCTGGATGCCCCAGGTCGAGACGGACGAGACGGTCATCATTCCTGGACTCGGCGGCAGGCCGCCCCAGGAAGTGCCGCGGGCCCGGGTCG
The DNA here is from genome assembly GCA_016926955.1 of Spirochaetales bacterium. GTDB lineage: Bacteria > Spirochaetota > Spirochaetia > Treponematales > UBA12059 > JAFGNN01. The sequence goes on from JAFGNN010000080.1 coordinate 100,269, forward strand.
CGGCGGTGATCCAGCCGCGCATGGAGGAGATATTCCGCCTCGCCCGGACCAGGGTGGAGGAGCGCGGCTTCTGGAACAGGGTAAAGGGCGGCGTGGTGCTCGTCGGCGGAGGCGCGCTCATGCCGGGCGCCTGCGAGCTGGCGCAGGACCTGCTCGGCCTGCCCGCCCGCGTCGGCTTTCCGGTCGGCTCGGGCGGCCTCGTGGACGAGTTCAGGAGCCCGGCGTACGCCACGGCCGTAGGCCTCGTGCTGCTCGGCGCCGAGTCCGCGCCGCCCGAAGCGCGCGAGGGGCGCGAGCCGGAACGGGAGCGCCGCTCGCCGCTTTCGCGCCTTTTCGACTGGGTGCGCAGGGAATTCTTCTGACATTGACGGGTAGCGGAAACAAAAGGGGGGGAGCATGAATATCGAAGTGGTGGAGGAACGGGACACGAGTCCCACGGTCATAAAGGTGATCGGGGCGGGCGGCGGCGGCTCGAACGCGGTCAACCGCATGATCGCGGCCGGGGTGCAGAACGTCGATTTCATCGTCGCGAACACCGACCTGCAGGCGCTCGAGCTCTCGGTCGCTCCGACCCGGCTCGGCCTCGGACAGAAGGTGACCCACGGCCTCGGCGCGGGCGGCAAGCCCGAGATCGGCGAGAAGGCAGCGCTCGAGGATCGCGACGCCATCGCCGCCGCGCTCAAGGGCGCCGACATGGTGTTCGTCACCGCGGGCATGGGCGGCGGCACCGGCACAGGGTCCGCGCCCGTCATCGCCGCGGTGGCGCGCGAGCTCGGCGCGCTGACTGTCGGCGTCGTGACGCGGCCTTTCGATTTCGAGGGCCGCGTCAAGACGCGACTTGCTGACGAGGGAATACGGAAACTGCGCGAGGCGGTGGACACCCTCATCGTCATTCCCAACCAGCACCTTCTCAAGATCGTGGAGCGGCGGACCCCGATCCGCGAGGCCTTCCGCCTGGCTGACGACGTCCTGCGCCAGGGCGTGCAGGGCATTTCCGACCTGATAACCGTGCCCGGCGAGATCAACATCGATTTCGCCGACGTGCGCACCGTCATGGAAGGCCGCGGCGACGCCATCATGGGCATCGGCTCCGGCTCGGGGGACAACCGCGCGGTCGAGGCTGCGGAAAAGGCCATATCCAACCCCCTGCTGGAAGACGCCCGGATAGAGGGCGCCCGCAACATCCTCGTCAACGTCACGGGGGGCGAGGACCTTTCGCTCACCGAGTTCCAGGAGATCGTCCAGATCATCACCGAGAGCTGCGACCGCGAGGCGCTGATCATTCCCGGCATCGTCCACGACGAAACCTTGAGCGACGAAGTCCTCGTGACGGTGATCGCCACCGGCTTCGAGCGCGGCGCCGTCCGCGAGGAACCGGTCGCCGCCGCTCCCGCGCGCGAGAGCCAGCGCAAGGGGCTCGAGGACTACCTGTCGATGGACGAATGGCGCCGCATAGCCGAACCGGCGCCGAGCGCCAAGCAGTACCTGCTCGGCCGCAACGAGGTCGCCGACGAGCTCGACATTCCGGCGGTACTCCGCGACCGCCGCTTCGTCCAGGAAAGGACCGAGGCGTAGCTACGATGGACGACGTCCTCGAGCGCTACGGCGCCTGGCTCCTGACCGGCAAGCGCCGCTCGCCCCTCACCCACGAGGCCTACCTCCGCGAGGCGCGCTCGCTCGAGCGCTGGCTCTCCGGGCGCGGCGCTGGCCTCGTCGACGCGACGCAGCGCGACGTGCTCGAGTACCTCGTCTCCCGACGCGGCGTCGGCCTCTCGGCCACCACGATGGCGCGCATCGTCTCGGGCCTGCGCGGCCTGTTCCGCTTTCTCAGGCTCTCGGGACTCCGCGAGGACGATCCGGCAGCCCTCGTCGAGACGCCGCGGAAGGAGAAGACCCTGCCGGACGTGCTCGCCCTCGAGGAGGTCGACCGCTTCCTGGACGCCATCGACGATCCGGGTCCGCGGGGCCTCCGCGACCGGGCGCTGTTCGAGCTGATATACTCCTGCGGGCTCCGCATCTCCGAGGCGGCGGGGCTTACCTTCGACGGGCTTTTCCTGTCGGAGCGCGCCATCCGGGTGCTCGGCAAGCGGCGGAAGGAGCGGATCATACCCTTCGGCGAGGAAGCGGCCGCGCGGCTTGCGGAATACCTGGAGAAGGGCCGGCCCGCGCTGGCGAAGGGACGCAGTTCCAATCGGGTCTTCCTGAACCAGGCGGGCAAGGGAATTTCGCGCAAGGGCGTCTGGAAACGTTTCGCGCGTTTCCGCGACGCTTCGGGCATCGACGCGAAGGTGCACTCGCTCAGGCACTCGTTCGCCACGCACCTGCTCGAAGGAGGGGCCGACCTCCGGACCGTGCAGGAGCTGCTCGGGCATTCGGACATCGCGACGACGCAGATCTACACGCACGTGGAATCGGGCACTCTCGGCGACGCGCACCGGGAATACTTTCCCCGGCGTTGAGCCGGGAGCGGGAAGGGCTGCGCGCAAGCGCCGCGACCCTTCGAGGCGATGGGAACGCAAGGAGGCAGGCAATGACGGAAAGTGGTATCGATGGCGCGCCCGCGAAGGGCAGCCGCCGCGCGGATTCCGCTCCTTCCCCCCGCGCGCGTCATGCGCTCCGCGGCGCCGCGGCGTCGCTCGTCCTCGTCCTCGTCCTTTCCTCGTGCGAAGGCGGCATCGGCAGCTACTTCACCTACGAGGGCCGCATGGACCGGGCCAGTCCGCCCGACACCGTCGAGGAGCTCGAGGCGGCCATTGCGGAATATGGCGCCGAGGTCGACGAGGTCGTGGAAAAGCGCCGCAAGATCGGCGTCTACCAGCGCATGCTCGCCAACCGCTACCTGCAGGAAGGCCTCTACGGCCCCTCCTATGAAGCCGCCCTCGAAGGACTCGGATCCTTCCCCCAGGACGTCCACCTCCACTATGCGCTGGCCGTTTCCGCGTCGTGGCTGGCCGAGGTCGCCGCCCTGGAGCAAGGTGAGGCGTCCCCGCGGCGCATGGAGCTGCTCGCCGTGTCCGAGCGCTCGTGGCGGCGCATGCTCGAGCTCGAACCGCGTTCGACGCGCGCCCTCTACGGCCTCGCGGTCCTGCTCGACTTCGAGCTCGGCCGCCCGGACGAAGCCCTGCCGCTCGTCGACACCCTGCTTTCAATCGAAACCAGGAACATCGACGCCCTTTTCCTCAGGGCGCGCCTGCGCTACCAGGTCGGCGACGCCGAGGGGGCGGCGAACGACTACGAGCAGATCGTCGATTCGAAGGCGAGCGATGACCGCAGGGCCCAGGCCGCCGAGAACCTCCGGGCCATCGAGGAGTCCCTTTATGGGACCGACGGAAGACCGTAGGCTGCTCCGCCTCGCCCTGGAACGGCTGCCCGGCCTCCGGGCGGCCGATCGGACGCTCCTCGACGCGGTCCTTGACGGGCCGCGCGCGCTTTCGCTACTTTCGCCGCGTTCCATCGAAGAAATACTGGGCCGTCGCCTCGACGGACGGCTCGGCCGCGTGGAGGAAGCCCTTCGGGCCGCGGAGCGGGACCGGACCTTCATGGAGTCACGAGGCATCCGCGCCCTCGTCCTGGCCGACGCCGAGTACCCGCCGGTGCTGCGCGAGACCGCCCGGCCGCCCTCCACGCTCTACGTCCGCGGCAGCCTTCCCGATCCCTGGCTGCCGGCCCTCGCCGTTGTCGGCACCCGCTACCCGAGCGGGGCGGGGCTCGAGGCGGCGTACGCCTTCGGAGCGGAGGCCGCGGCGTTGGGCATCCCGGTGGTTTCGGGGCTCGCGCGCGGCATCGACTCGGCGGCGCACCGCGGGGCGGCGGACGCCCCGGGGCGCACCTGGGCGGTGCTCGGCTGCGGCACCGACTCGCCGTATCCGGCGCGGAACCGCGATCTGGCCGCGCGCATCCTCGATCGGGGGGGCGGACTTATCTCGGAATACCCTCCGGGCACCGAGCCGAGGCCCTTCCGCTTCCCCGAGCGGAACCGCATAATCGCGGGACTCTGCCGCGCAGTGCTGGTGGTCGAAGCCCCCGAGGGCTCAGGGGCGCTGATCAGCGCCCAGTTCGCCCTCGACGAGGGGCGGGACGTGGCTGTGGCCCGGGTCCGGGGCGCGCCCTTGGGCGCGGGGTGCCGGGCGCTCGCGGCTGACGGGGCCCGCGAGGTCGGGGCCGTCCTCGAACTCGCGCTTGAATGGAACGGAACTTACACGAACGAGGCGACGGAGCCCAGGCTCGCGTACGCCGGGAAGGAACCCTGATGGCTGCAGCGAAAAAGGAAGCGGACGCAGGCGCGGACGCGATGGCGGATACCGCGGTGGCGGCTGGTAGCGAGGCTAGGTCGAAGACGAAAGCGAAGCCCGAGGGCGCCACGAAGGCGACGAAGGCCAAGACCGCCAAGCCGAAGGCGACGAAAGCGAAGCCGAAAGCCGCCGGGTCGGCCAAAGGCCACGGCACCCTGGTCATCGTCGAGTCGCCGGCAAAGGCGAAGACGATAGAGAAGTACCTCGGATCGCACTACCAGGTCCTGGCCTCGATGGGCCACCTCATCGACCTGCCGAAGTCGCGCACCGGCGTCGACACCGAGCACGACTTCGAGCCCGAATACCTGACCATACGCGGCAAGGCCAAGCTGCTCAAGGAGCTCCAGAAGGCGGCCAAGAAGGCCGGCAAGGTGCTGCTCGCGAGCGACCCCGACCGCGAGGGCGAGGCCATCTCGTGGCATCTGCGCAAGGCCCTGCTCGACAAGGATCCGGGACTCGACATCCACCGCATCGAGTTCAACGAGATCACCCCGCAGGCCATCCGCGACGCGGTCAAGCATCCCCGCGACATCGAGGAGCAGAAGGTCGACGCCCAGAAGGCCCGCCGCGTTCTCGACAGGCTCGTGGGCTACAACCTCTCGCCCCTGCTCTGGAAAAAGGTCAAGAACGGCCTCTCCGCCGGCCGTGTGCAGTCGGTCGCCCTCCGCCTGATCTGCGAGCGCGAGAAGGAAGTGGAATCGTTCATCCCCGAGGAGTACTGGACCGTCGAGGCCGATTTCCGCCGCGGGCGCTCCACCTTCCGGGGCGAGCTCGTGCAGTGGGCGGGCGGCAAGCCCGAGTTCCGTTCGGGCTCCGAGAGCGCGGCGGCTGTCACGGCGCTCGAGGGCACGGAAGCGACGGTCCGCGACGTCCGCCAGAGCGAGAAGACGGTGCGTCCGAAGCCGCCCTTCACCACGTCCAAGCTGCAGCAGGCAGCGGCCAACCGTCTCGGCTTCACCAGCAAGAAGACCATGCAGGTGGCGCAGCAGCTCTATGAGGGCGTCAACGTCGGCTCGACCCGCATCGGCCTCATCACCTACATGCGAACCGACTCCACCCGCATCAGCGCCACGGCCCTCGAAGAGGTGCGGAAGCTCATCGGCGCGCGCTGGCCGGCGGAACTGCCGCCCGAGGCTTTGGTGTGGACCGCGGACGGCAAGGCCCAGGATGCCCATGAGGCAATCCGGCCGACCATGATCGAGTACGACCCCGAGAAGCTCAAGGAGCACCTGACCAAGGACCAGCTCAAGCTGTATTCGATCATCTGGGAGCGTTTCGTCTCGAGCCAGATGACGAACGCGAAGATCCGCACCACCACCATGGAGCTCGGCGTCGCGGCGCGCGACGGCAGCGAGGGGCTCTTCCGCGTCAATTCGGGCAAGATGGTCGAGAAGGGCTTCTACAAGGCCATCAAGCTGCTCGGCACGCGCGAGGAGAAGGAGACCCTGCTTCCCGACATCCCGGTGGGCGAGAAGGTGAAGGTGGAGAAGATCCACAGCGAGCAGCACTTCACCCAGGGGCCGGCCCGCTTCACCGACGCGTCCATCATCAAGGCGCTCGAGGAACAAGGCATCGGCCGGCCTTCCACCTACGCCCCCATCATCTCCGTCCTGCTCGAGCGCTACTACGTCACCCGAGAGAACCGCCAGCTCGCGCCGACCACGCTCGGCCGCATGATCAACGAGATCCTCGTGGAATACTTCCCGGCCGTGATCGACGCGGGCTTCACCGCTCTCATGGAAACCCGGCTCGACGGCGTCGAGGAAGGCAGCCAGGAGTGGGTGCACGTCATCCGCGAATTCTGGGGACCTTTCAAGACGCGGGTGGACGAGGTCATGGAAACCCTCGAGTCGTTCAGGGGCCGGCTCGACGAGCCGACCGACCTGGTCTGCGAGAAATGCGGCAGTCCCATGGTCAAGAAGCTCGGCCGCTTCGGCTTCTTCCTGGCCTGCTCGGCCTTCCCGGCCTGCCGCAACACGCGCTCGATCCCCCTCGCAAAGTGTCCCCGCCCGGGCTGTACGGGCGAGATCGTCGCGCGTCGCAAGCTGAAGGGCCGCGGCAGGGAGTTCTACGGCTGTTCGAACTATCCGGAGTGCGACTTCATCACCTATTACAAGCCGAGCGCCTCGAACTGCCCGAAATGCGGTTGGTTCCTCGTGGAAAAGTACGACAAGAAGCGGGGCGCCTGGAAGGCTTGCATCAATCCCGCCTGCGACTACCTCCACTCGCAGGAGGACGAGGCCGAACACGAGCACGAACACGCGCCGCAGAGGGACGAGTCCGATGACTGAGCATGCCGGGGCTTTCCTCGCCTACATCGCGGCCGTCCGCTCGCTCTCCGCTCGGACCGTGGAAGCCTATGGCGAGGACCTTTCGCGCTGGGAGGCCTTCCTCGCGGCCCGGGGCGTCGCTCCGGAAGCGGCCGCCGAGGCCGACGTGCGCGAGTTCGCCGCCTCGCTGCTGCGTTCCGGACTCGCCGACGCGTCCATCAACCGCGCGCTCTCGACGCTCCGGGGTTTCGGCCGCTACCTGGTGCGCTTCGGTATCGCGGAGAAGAACCCCGCGGCCGACGTCGAAGGTTTCGGATCGAGGCGCGGACTGCCTTCCTTCCTGTTCGAGGCCGAGGCCGAGGCGCTCGTGGAGGAACCCCGGAGTCCCGCGCGACGCGAAGGCGTCCGGATATCCGCGGGCGGCGGACCGAAGCGGGCTTCCGCGGCCTTCATCGCCGCGCGCGACTCGGCCCTGCTGGAAACCCTGTACTCAAGCGGAGCCCGCGTTTCCGAGATCGCCGGCATGAGGACGCGCGAGCTGCGTCTGGACCCGGGGACGGTCCGCGTCATGGGCAAGGGGGCGAAGGAGCGGGTGGTGTTCCTGAACGAGGCGGCTAAGGGCGCGATCAGGGCATATCTGCCGTACCGCGCCGCGCGCGTCGGAGCGGCCGCCGATCACGGCTTCCTCTTCGTCAACGCGCGCGGCCTGCCGATCACGACCCGGGGCATCGCCCTGATCGTCGAGGCTCGCGCCAGAGGCGCCGGCATACGCAAGCGGGTGAGCCCGCACACGCTCAGGCACAGTTTCGCCACCTCCCTCGTGGCGGGAGGCGCGGACCTCCGTACGGTGCAGGAGCTGCTCGGTCACGCCAACATCTCGACCACGCAGATATACACGCACGTGGACCTCGAGCGCCTGCGCTCGGTCTACGAACGCGCGCACCCGCACGGGGAGGGCGACCGGCGACACGGACCGGACCGCCCGGGAGGCTCGAAATGAGGATACGAAGCACGACCATCATCGCGGTGCGACGCGGCGGGAAGGTGGCCATGGCCGGCGACGGCCAGGTCACCATGGGCCAGACCGTCATGAAGGGCAACGCGCGCAAGGTGCGCCGCCTCCACGACGGCACTGTCCTCGCAGGCTTCGCGGGGGCCACCGCCGACGCCTTCACCCTGCTGGAGCACTTCGAGCAGAAGCTCAAGGAGCGGGAAGGGGACCTGACCCGCGCCGCGGTCGAACTCGCGAAGGACTGGCGCACCGACAAGCTGCTCCGCAAGCTCGAAGCCCTGCTCCTCGTCGCCGACCGCGAGAAGACCCTGCTGCTCTCCGGCACGGGCGATGTCATCGAGCCGGAAGACGACGCGATCGCCATCGGCTCCGGCGGGCCCTACGCCTACGCGGCCGCGCTCGCATACCTGGACGCCTCCGAGCTCGGCGCCGCGGAGATCGCCCGGCGCAGCCTCGAGAAGGCGGGCAAGATCTGCATCTACACCAACGAGCGCGTCCTCGTGGAGGAACTCGAGTGAACGGCGGCGCTCGTACCGACGATTTCGACGTCCTGACCCCCGCGCGCATCGTCGAGGAGCTCGACCGCTACGTGGTGGGCCAGACGAAGGCCAAGCGCGCGGTCGCCGTGGCCCTCCGCAACCGCGCGCGCAGGAAGCGCCTGCCGGCGGAACTGCGCGAGGAGGTGGCGCCGAAGAACATCCTGATGATCGGTCCCACGGGCGTCGGCAAGACCGAGATAGCCCGCCGCCTCGCGAAGCTCTGCGCCTCTCCCTTCGTCAAGGTCGAGGCCACCAAGTACACCGAGGTCGGCTATGTCGGCCGCGACGTCGAGAGCATGATCCGGGACCTGATGGCCGCAGGCCACCAGATGGTCCGGGACGAGCGGCGCGCCGCGGTGGCGGCCGAGGCTTCGACCCGCGCGGAGGAACGCCTGCTCGACCTCCTGCTGCCCGGGCTCAAGGCTGACGACGCCCGCATCACCGTGGTCGATCCGGGCTCCGGCGACACCCGCGAGAAATTCCGCGGCCTGCTCCGATCCGGAAAACTGGACGAGCGCGAAGTCGAGGTGACCGTGAGCGAGCAGGGGCCGACCCCGCTCGGCGTCATCGGGGGCCCCTCGATGGACGAGCTCGAGGGCGCGCTCAAGGGACTGGCCGGCATGTTCGGCGGCCGCAAGAAGAAGAAATCGGTCCGCGTCGGGGAGGCGCGCCGCATCCTCGAGGAGGAGGAGGCCGACAAGCTCGTGGACGACGAACGGCTCGTCGAGGAGGCCCGCAAGCGCGTCGAGCAGGACGGCATCGTCTTCATCGACGAGTTCGACAAGATCGCGGTGCGCGAGGGCGCGCGCGCGGGTGGCCCCGACGTTTCGCGGGAGGGCGTCCAGCGCGACATCCTGCCCATCGTGGAAGGTTCGAAGGTGACGACCAAGTGGGGCGTCGTCGACACGACGCACGTCCTGTTCATCGCGGCGGGAGCCTTCAACGTCGCGCGCCCGCAGGACCTGATACCGGAGCTGCAGGGACGCTTCCCCATCCGCGTCGAACTGGAAAGCCTCGGCGCCGACGATTTCGAGCGCATCCTCTCGGAACCCGAGAACGCCCTGGTGCGCCAGTACAGGGCCCTGCTCGCCACGGAGGAGCTCGAGCTCGAGTTCGCGCCCGGCGCCGTGCGCGCCCTGGCCGAGGTGGCCGCCCGCGCCAACGCCGCCGCAGAGGACATCGGCGCCCGTCGCCTGCATACCGTCATGGAGCGCCTGCTCGAGGAGGTCTCCTTCGACGCGCCGAACCTGAAGGGCACGAAGGTGACCGTGGACGCCGCCTTCGTCGAGGAGCGCTTCCGCGACGTCTGGAAGCGCGACGACCTCGCCAAGTACATCCTTTAGGAGGAATCGCAGATGCCCGGACCCCGACTGTCGCCAGCGCCCGCTTCCTCATCACTTTCCCTTTCCTCTTCTTCCCTCCCTCCTGTCTCCGTGCCTCCGTGCCTCCGTGTTTCTTCTGTTCTTATATCCCTCCTTCGATCCGTCGAGAATCGTAGGGTAGGAGAACGCAATGCTTGAATCGACGACTTTCGGCAAGACCGTGGAGCTCCTCAAGCGCTCAATGGACGTCACGGTCTTGAGGCGCGACGTGATCGCCAACAACATTGCCAACGCGGGCGTCCCGAACTACAAGCGCTCGGAGATCAATTTCGAGTCGTCCCTGAAGCGGGCCCTCGAGAGCGAGACGATGAAGCCTGCCCTCGACCTGGCCACCACCGACGAAAGGCACATGCCGCTCTGGCGGCCGGCCGACTGGCGGACCGTGCAGCCGCGCCGCGTCCTCGACTACCTGACCCAGTCGAAGAACAACGGCAACAACGTGGACGCCGAGCAGGAAATGATGGACAGCCTGGAGAACCAGCTCATGTACACCCTGATGAGCCAGGCCGCCGCCTTCGAATTCAACCAGGTCAATCAGGCCCTGAAGTAATGGAAACGGAATACCACGGAGCCACGGAGATGGGGAGGAAGAAAGGGAGTGAGGAACTTGGCATGACGGGAGAGGTCCGAATCTCTGTATCCTCGATCCTTCCCCTTTCCCCTGTTTTTCTCCCTCTTCACTCCGTGCCTCCGTGCCTCCGTGGTTCGTCATTGGAGTAAGCCATGGGACTTTTTAGCGCCATCAATATCGCGGCGACGGGGATGAGCGCGGAGCGGCTCCGCACCGACGTCATCGCCGACAACATCGCCAACGCCTCCACCACGCGCACGCCCGAGGGCGGGCCTTTCAAGCGCTCGCGCGTGGTGTTGCGGCCCATCGTGGACACGCCCTACTTCCGCCTGCCCTTCCTTCCGAAGCAGTGGGACGACGGGGCGGGCAGGGGCGTGCGAGTCGTCGAGGTCGGCAAGGACGAGAGCCCCTCGCGGCTCGTGTACGATCCGACGCACCCCGACGCCATCAAGAGCGGCCCGAACGAGGGCTACGTCGAGATGCCGAACGTCAACATCGTCACCGAGATGGTGGACATGATCGCGGCCTCTCGCGCCTACGAGGCGAACTCGGCCATCGTCAACGGGTCCAAGGCCATGTTCCTCAAGGCCCTCGAGATCGGGAGGTAAGTAGATGAACACCCTTTTGCCGGTCGACATCGCCTCGGGCGACGTGATCAGGATGCTCCGCACCTCGCCGAACCACTTCACCACGAACGGACAGCTCGGCGGCGCCGAGGCGGAGAAGGCCCCCAGCTTCGAGAGCGCGATGCTCAAGGCGCTCGACGGCGTCAACGCCAGCCAGCAGGAAAGCTCGAACCTGGTCCAGCAAATGCTCGTTGACCCCGACTCGGTGGACGCCCACGAGGTGACCATCGCCATGAGCGAGGCCAGCATGACGCTCAATATCGCCCGGACCGTCCTCGACCGCGTCGTGCGGGCCTGGAAGGAAGTCCTGAACACCAGGTAAGGCGTTTCGCCATCGCTAGCGCGATGGCGGACGCGTTGCTTCGTTCTGCCTTGGGAGGGGATCATGAACGAATGGATCAAGAAGACGCTCGACCAGCTCAAGGCCCTCTGGGGCCGTTGGTCCGTCGTCCAGAAGCTCGTGCTCGCGGGCATCGTCGTCGCGGCAATCGTCGGCGTGGTGCTGCTCTTCACCCTGTCGGCCTCTCCGACCCAGGTCAGGCTCATCTCGACCCCCATCCGCGACGACGACGAGCTCCGGCGCATCACGGGCCGCCTCGACGAGGAAGGCATCGAGGTCACCGTCGGCGAAGACAACATCATCTACGTGGCCGACCAGGAAACCCGCACCCGGGCAAACTCGCTCCTGATGCGCGAGGACCTGATCCCCAAGGGCACCGACCTCTGGTCGGTCTTCTCGATCGACCGCTTCACGGTCACCGACTTCGAACGCAACGTGAACCTCCGCAGGGCCATCACCCAGGAGGTCACGCGCCACATCGAGGGCATCGCCGACATCGACAAGGCCAACGTGGTCATCGAGATACCCGAGGACGAGCTTTTCGCCGCCGACCAGAAGCCGGTGACGGCGAGCGTCATCCTCTTCCCGAAGCCCGGATCCGACATCGTCACGAACAGGGCCAAGCTCGAGGGCATCCAGAAGATCATCAAATTCGCCGTCTCGGGTCTCGCGGACGAGAACATCGTCATCACCGACCAGAACGGCGTCATCCTCAACGACTTCGCCGGCATGGCCGAGTTCGACCGCCTCGAGCAGACCAAGCGCGAGCAGCAGCTCATCCAGCGCCTCGAGGTCCAGTACCGCGCCGCCGTGCTCAAGGCCCTCCAGCAGATCTACACCGCCGACCGGGTGCGCGACCTCAACATCAAGATCGACATGGACATGAGCAAGAAGGCGGTGGCGACCGAGGAATTCTTCCCCTTCACGCTCAGGCCGGACAATCCGACCACGCCCTACGACGACTCAGAGATAGTCCCTTCCGTGACGCGCTCGAGCTCCGAGACCACCTCCGACTACCAGGGCACGGGCTTCAACCCCGAGGGCCCGGCGGGCGTCGAAGGCCAGACCGCCCCGGCGTACAAGGACCTCCAGAACATGGTGGGCAAGGCGACCCAGACCTCGACCATCGTCAACGAGGAGATCAACCGTCGCGAAACCGCCGAGGAGCGCTCGCCGACCATCGACCGCGTCACGGTCTCGGTCAACATAGACGGCGTCTGGAAGCGTAAATTCGACGACAAGGGCCGCATGGTCATCGCGCCGGACGGCACGATCGAGCGCGCCTACGCGCCCGTGCCCGAGGACGAGCTCAAGTCGGCCGAGGCCCTGGTCCGCGACGCCGTCGGCTACGACAGGGCTCGGGGAGACTCGGTGACGGTCAGGAACATCGCCTTCGACCGGAGCCAGCAGTTCGCCGCGGAGGACGCCGACTGGCTCAGGCGCCAGAACGTCAACGCGATACTGCTCTGGTCGCTGGCGGGATTGGCCGCCCTCATGGTATCCTTCATCGTGTTCCGCCTGATCAGCCGCGAGCTCGAGCGCAAGCGGCGTCTCGCGGAGGAGAAGCGCGCCCTCGAGCAGCAGATGCTCCGGGAAAACGCCATCCGCCAGGCCGAGGAACAGAACATCGAGGTGTCCATGTCCGTCGAGGAGCGCAAGCGACTCGAGCTCCAGGAACACGCCATCAACCTGGCCAAGGAGCATCCGGAGGACGTGGCCCAGCTCATCCGGACCTGGCTCCGGGAGGAGTAGCGAATGGCGTCGCAGCCGGCCCGGACCCAGTCCCGGCCTTCGGAGAAGGATCCCCCCCCAAAGGCTTCCGGCGGGAAGAAGGGGGCCAAGGGCAAGGAGCTCTCTGGCCGACAGAAGGCCGCCATCTTCCTCGTCTCGCTCGGCTCGGAGATTTCCGCCGAAATATTCAAGCACCTGCGCGAGGACGAGATCGAGACCCTGACCTTCGAGATCGCGCGGCTCGACGCCATCGAGCCGGAGCAGAAGGACGCCGTCCTCATGGAGTTCCAGGAACTCATGATGGCCGCCGACTTCATCACCTCCGGCGGCATCGATTACGCGCGCGAGCTTCTGGAGAAGGCGCTCGGCTCGCAGAAGGCCATCGACATCATCAACCGCCTGACCTCGAGCCTCCAGGTCAGGCCCTTCGACTTCATCCGGCGCACGGATCCGGCGCACCTCCTGAACTTCATCCAGCAGGAGCACCCGCAGACCATCGCCCTGATCCTGGCCTACCTCGAGCCGAACAAGGCCGGCTACATACTCCAGAAGCTGCCCCACGAGGCGCAGTCTGATGTGGCCCGGCGCATCGCGACCATGGACCGGACCAGCCCGGAGGTCCTCCGCGAGGTGGAACGAGTCCTCGAGAAGAAGCTCTCCACCCTGTCGAGCGAGGACTTCACGGCCGCCGGCGGCGTCGACTCCATCGTCGAGATACTCAACCTGGTGGACCGCACCACGGAGAAGGGCATCATCGAGAGCCTCGAGGAGGAGAACCCCGAGCTCGCCGAGGAGATCAAGAAGAAGATGTTCGTCTTCGAGGACATCGTCCTTCTCGACGACCGCTCCATACAGAAGCTCATCCGCGAGGTCGACTCGGCGGAGCTCGCCAAGGCGCTCAAGGGCGTCGATCCCGAGGTCGCCGAGAAGATCTACAAGAACCAGTCGAAGCGCGCGGCGGCCATGCTCAAGGAAGACATGGAGTACATGGGGCCTGTGCGCCTCAAAGACGTCGAGGAAGCCCAGCAGAAGATCGTATCCATCATCCGCCACCTCGAGGAGACCGGCGACATCGTCATCTCCCGCGGGGAGGGCGACGAGCTCGTGCAATAGCGTCCGCCATCGGGCGCGGCCAGGGAAGGTAAGGCATGGCGAAGACGGTGTTCAGGCCCGCGGAGATCGTCCACCTCGGTACGAAGTACCTGATCGAGGCTCCCGAGGGAGAAGTCGACGAGGCGGTCGCGGAGCCCGAGCCTTTCGAGGAATACTCGGGTCCCACCGCGGACGACCTTCGCCGCGAGGCCGAGGCCTTCAAGGCCGACTGGGAGCGCGAGAAGGAAGCCATGGCCTCGGCCGCGCGCGCAGAGGCCGAGGAGATCATCCGCCGCGCCGAGTCGGCCGCCTTCGAGGACGTAAAGCGCAAGACCGACCAGGCGCAGAAGCTCCGCCGCGAGGCGGAGGAGGAGACCGCGCGCCTGCTCGCGGAAGCCGAATCGAAGGTAAAGCAGCTCGAGGCCGAGGCGCTGGCCCGCGTCGACGCGGTGCAGAAGGACGCTTTCAAGAAAGGCTTCGAGCAGGGGCGCGAGGAAGGCTACAAGGAAGGGGTGCGCGAAGTCGAGCGCCTCGTCGACAGGCTCCATATCGTCATCGACCGCGCCCTCGACAAGCGCAACGAGATCCTCGAGAAGACAGAGGGGCAGATCGTCGAGCTCGTGCTCCTTGTCGCCCGCAAGGTGGTCAAGGTCATCAGCGAGAACCAGAAGAACGTGGTGGTTTCGAACATCGCCCAGGCCCTGCGCAAGCTCAAGGCCCGGAGCGAGGTGACCATCAAGGTCAACCTGGCCGACCTCCAGCTGGCGAGCGACCATCTCAAGGATTTCATCGCGATGGCGGAAAACGCCAAGAACCTGGTCGTCGTCGAGGACACCTCCATCGACCGCGGCGGCTGCGTCATCGAGACGGACTTCGGAGAGATCGACGCGCGCATCCAGAGCCAGCTGCACGAGCTCGAGGAGAAGATCCTCGACATCTCGCCCATCAAGGCGCGGGGCAAGGTCCAGTCTTGAGCCTCGACCTGATCGGCAAGTACCTGGACGCGGTCGACTCCGCTGATCCCATCAAGTACGCGGGGCGCGTCACGCGAGTCCAGGGCCTGCTCGTGG
>JAFGNN010000081.1 GCA_016926955.1 Spirochaetales bacterium
GCCAGGCTCGGGTTCTCGTTCGGAGGCGGCTTCCTCGGCGTCGGGGCCCTCGCGCCCGAGCTCGGGCTCGGCTACGCCATGACCGACCTCCTTGCCGACGGTACCGCGCTCGCCTCGTTCGAAGCACGCGCCGGGCTCGGCGCCTCCTTCCCGCTCGCGCAGGCGCTGTCGGCGCGGGCCGCCCTGTCCGGCCGCTACGCCTACTACCGCCTCGTCCAGGGCGAGACCGTCACCTCGGGCGGCTCGCCGGGCCTCGAGGGCGAACTTGGCCTCGAGCTCGGCCTCGGCGAGCGCTTCGGCCTCGGGCTCGGCGCCGCGCTCGGCTGGGACTTCGGCATGTTCGGCTTCGTCCGGCCCTACCTTTCGGCGGCGTACCGCCTCGGCGGATCGGGCGCGGAACGCCCGGCGTCCGATCCGCCCGCGAAGCCCCGTCCCCTCGTCGGCGAAGCGGAAGCCGAGGCGGAAAGCCCCGCGGCGGCGGCCGCGGCGCCGGCGGGCGCGGGAGGGCCGCTCGAGGCGAGCTTTGACGGCATCTTCCCCGTCTATTACACGTACTACGACGAGAACCCCTTCGGCTCCGTCATCGTGCGCAACACGGGCAAGGCCGCCTGGAGCGACGTGAAAGTGACGGTGAGCATGCGCGGCGTCATGGACTCGCCCCGCGTCATTTCGCCCGGCCGCCCGGTCGCGGGCGGCGAGGCCCTGAGCATCCCCGTGACCGCCCTGTTCAACTCATCAATCCTCGCGGTGACCGAGGCGACCAAGCTCACGGTCGACGTCACCCTCGAGTATCGCGAGGGTTCCCGGGCGCGGAAGGAAACCGCGAGCGTCGCGCTCCGCGTCTACGACCGGAACGCCATGAGCTGGGCTGACGACCGGAGCGCGGCCGCCTTCGTGACGGCCAAGGATCCGGCCATCCTCACGCTCGCCAAAGGTCTGGCCGGCGCGGCCGGCGCGGCCAGGAACCCTGCCATCAACGACAAGCTCCAGCTGGTGGCCGCGGTGCACGACGCGCTCTGCCTCTACGGCGTCAATTACGTGACCGATCCGACGAGCGTGTTCTCCGGCGGCAAGGACGCCGCCGAGGTGGACTTCCTCCAGTTCCCGCGGCAGACCCTCGAGTACCGCGCCGGCGACTGCGACGACCTGACCATCCTCTACTGCGCGATGCTCGAGGCGGTCGGCGTGGAAACGGCCTTCGTGACGGTGCCGGGCCACATCTACATGGCGGCTTCGCTCGGTCTCTCGCCCGCCGAGGCGCGTGCCCGCTTCGGCCGCGTCGACGAGCTCGTCTTCCACGACGACAAGGCCTGGCTGCCCCTCGAGGTGACCATCCGAAAGCCCGGCCTGCTGGCGGCCTGGGCGGAGGGCGCCAAGCAGTGGCGCGAATACTCGGCCCGCGACCAGGCGACCTTCATCCCGGTGCACTCGGCCTGGGAGGCCTACGAGCCGGTCGCCCTGCCGGGCGCGACCACGCTGGCCTCGCTGCCGGTCGAAAAGGCCGTCGCGGCCATGCGCGCCGACACCGACGATTTCGTGCTCCGCGAGATCGGCGAGCGCGTGGCCAAGTACCAGGCCGAGATCCTCAAGTCCTCGAACAACGCCAGGGCCGTCAACTCGCTCGGCCTGCTCTACGCGCAGTACGGGCTCTACGACAAGGCCAAGGCCCAGTTCGAGAGCGTCGTCGCCCGCGAGGAATATCCGGCCGCCCTGGTCAACCTGGGCAACGTGCTCAAGCTGGAGGGCAAGCTCGAGAGCGCGCTCGCCTTCTACGAGCGCGCGTACCGCAAGTCGCCGGGCTCGCCGCAGGTTCTGCTCGCCGTCGCGCGGGCCAACCACGAGATGGAAAACTACGGTGTGGTCAAGAAGTACTACGCCGAGCTCGCGAAGGTCGATCCGACGCTCGCGGCCCGGTACGCGTATTTGGACATGAAGGGCGAGGAAGGAACCCGCGCCGCCGAGGCCGCCGGCCTCAAGGAAGCGATCGAATGGATGGAGGAAAAGTGATGAAAACATCGAATGCCTCGATGCTCGGGAAGCGCGGCGTAATCCTCGCGGTCGCGGGCCTCGCGCTCGCGCTCGCCTCAGGGCCGCTCCTGTTCGCCGGCTGCGACAATCCGGTATTGGACAGACTCGTCTACGAGCAGGCGCTGTACGGGAGATGGAACAATCCGACACACACCGTTGCCGACACATTCCCGAGAAGCCAATATTGGGATATCAAGGCAGACAACAGGGTCGTGCATGCTGAACTGATTAACGCGAGCACCCCAGTGGAGGCACCATACCAACTTGAAAAGTCGTGGGAAGAAGGCGGATATCTCTACTACCACGTGAAAAGCACAACCGGTGGTTACACATATCTTTTCCTGATACGCATTACGGAGGATCGGGAGATCATCGAGATGAATTATCGGAGCTCGGGTACCGATTACCCCTCAAGCCTCGTCGTTGGAGTAGCTGACTATGTCAAAATGACCAAATAATTAGTCCACGTTACGGGGAATTGGGGAAGTGGCCGGGTCTGCATGCCTGACTCGGCTGTGACATCCGACTTTCCGTCCTCGCTCCCTTCGCGCTATCTTCTGAACCGTGCGGAACGGAATCGCGTATACGGCCGGCGTCCTCGTGGCGCTCCTCGTGACGGCCTTCCTGGCGCTCGGCGGCGCGAGGGCGGCGGGGAACGGCTTTGCCGGATCCTCGCCAGTCACCGCCGCCCCCGGCGTTCCGGAGCTCACGCCGGAGCTCGAGTCCGGCCTCGTCGAGGCGCGGACCCGGCGGCCGACGGAACCCTTCGCCTCCGCCGCCGAACACGTCGAGCTTCCCGTGCCCTTCATCCCCGAAATGCCGGACGGCGTCTCGGGCTCCCCGTGGGTGAACGCCTGCGAGGAAGCGAGCATCGCCATGATCGCGCACTACTATTCAGGCAGGCTCGAGGTTCCGGCGGCCGAGGCGATTCCCTACCTCAGGCGGCTCTTTGCCTTCCAGGACGGCCTCTACCGCTCGAACGCCAACTCGGACGCGGCCCGCTCGGCGCGCATCATCGAGGAAGCCACCGGCTTCCGCGCCGCCATTGTGGAGAACCCCACGCTCGAGGACCTGAAGCGCGAGCTCCGCGAAGGCCGGCCGATCATGACCTTCCACTACGGCTTCGCGCTGGGGAATCCGAACATCCCCTTCCTGCCGACGGGCTCCTCGTTCCACACCTTGGTGCTGAAGGGCTTCGACGAGGGGACGCGGGAGTTCATCACGAACGACAACGGCGACCGCCCAGCCGGGGCCGGCCGCCGCTATCCGTACGACACCTTCATGGAATCGCTGCACGACTACCGCTACGAGGTGGCGCGCGCCGACGGCCCGCCCCGCGTCATCTTCACAGCGCCGGACTGAGGGGCGGCGGCTAGAGAGGCAGCTTCACCGCCTGGCCCGTCCTGCCTGACTTGTAGATGGCCTCCACCAGCTCGACGACGGCGCGGCCTTCGCGCGCGGTGACGGCGCTCTCGCGGCCCGTCCGCACGGCTTCGGCGAAGTCGCGGATCTGCAGGGCGTGGAAGTGCTCGGTGGGGTCGATCGACGCGAACCAGGCGGCGTCTTCGGCCTTCCAGCGCGCGAGCTCGCTTTCCTCGCCGGGGACGGTCCAGAGGTCGACATAGGGCGCCTCGAGGACGCCCGTCATGCCGGCCACGAACATGGCGCCGCCGTCGGTCTGCACCCCTGCCGAGGCCCCGTTCGAGCCGTGCGCGTGGACGCGGGCGTAGAGCCCGGGCTTCTGCGAGTTCGACACGGTGACGGACGCGAGCGCGCCCGAGGCGAAGCGGACGCTCGCGACGGCCGTGTCCTCCACCTCGATGTAGGGGTGGTTGAGGTTGGCCCAGTAGGCCTTGACCTCGACGGCTTTCCCCATGAACCAGAGCAGGATGTCGAGCGGGTGGGGCGCCTGGTTCACCAGGACCCCGCCGCCTTCGCCCTTCCACGAGCCGCGCCAGGGGTCGGAGCGGTAGTAGGCCTCGTCGCGCCAGCCGAGCATGACGGCCTCGCCGAGGACGGTCGTCCCGAGCTTGCCTGCGTCGATGGCGTCCTTGACGCGGCGCACGCTCGGGTACCAGCGCCGCTGGCTGAAGGCGCCGAGCGTGCGGCCCGCGCGGGCGGCCGCGGCGATCATGGCGTCGCACTCGGCCACGTTCAGGGCCAGGGGCTTTTCCACGAGGACATGGGCGCCCGCGCCGAGCGCCGCTATCGCGTGCTCCGCGTGGAGCGGGTGGGGCGTCGCGACGAGCGCGATGTCGAGCTTCTCGCGCTCCACCATCTCCGCGACGCCCGCGTAGCCCGAGCCGCCGAATTCTCTCGCGAACGCGTCGGCTTTGCCTGCGTCGCGGCCGCACGCGGCTACGAAAACGCAGTCCGGATCGCGCGCGAGCATGCGCGCGTGCGTGCGCGCGATCTTTCCGTAGCCTATGACGCCCGTCCTCAGCTTGCCCATGACCGGTCTCCGGCGCGCCTGGCGCGCAGCGTGTCCATGAAGGCGGCGAGCCGCCTTTCGAGGCTTTCCGGCTTCCTGATTTCCGCGTCGAACTCGATGCGCGCCATACGCTCTCCTTGCCCGGTGGGGCGGGGATGGGAAAGCCGAAAGTCGGTCTGTCCCCTCCATCGCTTACGGAGGGGACAGACCTCACATTCGCTCCGGCATCTACGATGCCGTGCGCGAATGTCTCAATTATGAAGCTGATCGAACAATTCCTCCGGAATTTTCGATCAGCATTCGTATCGGGGCGGAGCCCCTTTCCTTTCGGAGGGCTTCTATGGTTCGAGGATCACCTTGAAAAGACCCTTTTCGCGGGCGTGGAGGCGCGCGAACCAGGCGGCGCCCTCGGAGAGCGGGGCGATGGCGGAGACGAGGGGGTCGACGTCGAGCCGGCCGCGCGCCATCAGGTCGAGGGCCGCGGGGTACTCGCCCGCGATGGCGCAGGAGCCGAGCAGCGAGATCTGCCGCGTCACGACGGACTGGAGGGCCAGCTCGATCTTCGGGCTGGCGTTGCCCACAAGGACCACCTGGCCGCCCTTGCGGGTCGCCTCGATGGCGGTGGCGATGGGCGCGGTGGCGCCGGCTACCTCGAAGGCGACATCCACGCCGCGGCCGCCCGCGCTGTCACGGAGCTTCGGGATTACGTCGCTCTCCCGCGCGTCGAAGGCCGCGTCGGCGCCGAACGCGAGCGCGGTCTCGAGCCGGCCCGGGTCCACGTCGACGGCGATTATCTTCCCGGCCGTCATGTTCCGGACGATCTTGAGGAGGATGAGGCCGATGAGGCCCGCGCCGACTATCGCGACCGAGTCGCCGGGCTTGAGGCGCGGCAGCGAGGCCGCGTGCATGGCGACGCCGACCGGTTCGGCCATGGCGGCGCGCGCGAAGGAGAGGCCATCGGGCAGGCGGAAGAGGATGCGCGCTGGTACCACTACGTATTCGGCGAAGGCGCCGTCCAGCTTGTACTCGTCGCACGAGACGCCGAGCACCTTGCGGCGGTCGCAGAGGTTGACGTCGCCCGAGCGGCAGGCGACGCACTCGCCGCACCAGACCGTGGAGTCGAAGGTGACGCGGTCGCCGACTTTCCAGCCGGCTGCCGCCGCGGCGCTCCCGAGCGCCGCGATCTCGCCCGCGGCCTCGTGGCCCATGATCAGGGGAGGCTTGCGGCGGCCGGTCGAGCCGTCCATGCCGTGCACGTCGGAGCCGCAGATGCCGACCGCCTTCACGCGCACCAGCACCTCGTCGCTCGCGGCGGGCTTCGGGTCGGGCGCGTCGCGGTAGGCGAACGTTCCGTATGCTTCGAGGACGAGGGCTTTCATGGGCGGCTCCTTGCGTTCGCGCGGGCGCGCGGTCCGGCGTTTCGTATCGCGGCGCCTCGCGGGGTATCCATGGCGGCGGACCCAGGCCCGCGCGCCGGCCGGGGAAAAAGCGGCCGCCCCGGGAGGCTTCGGTCCGGGGCGGCCGCGAGAGGCTCAGGCGTTGTAGGTGCTCGTGCGCGTCTCCGCGCCGTCGCCGGTCCAGTCGGTGTGGAAGACCTCGCCGGGTACGGCGTCGATGCGCTCGTAGCCGTGGCTGCCGAAAAAGTCGCGCTGGGCCTGCAGGAGATCGGCGGGCAGGCGCGCGGAGCGGTAGCCGTCGTAGAACGAGAGGGCCGCCGCGTGCGCAGGCGCCGGGACGCCCGCGAGCGCTGCCCTGGCCACCACGCGGCGCAGCGCACCTTCGCTCCGCTCGAGGGTCTTCCGGAACCAGGGCGCCAGCAGGATGGAGCGGATGCCGGGCTCGGCCTCGAAGGCTTCGCGGATGCGGTCGAGGAAGACCGAGCGGATGATGCAGCCGCCGCGCCAGATGCGCGCGGTGGCTGCCGGCCGTATGCCCCAGCCGCGCTCGGCGTCCGCGGCGCGGATGAGGAGGTAGCCTTGCGCGTAGGACATGATCTTGGCAGCGAGCAGGGCGAGGCGCAGGTCCTCGACCTCGGCGTCGGAAGGCTTGGTCTGCGCGGCTTTCGGACCGGGCAGGACCTTGGCGGCGGCGGCGCGGTCGTCGCGGAGGCCAGAAAGGAAGCGCGAAAAGACCGCCTCGGTGATCAGCGTGAGCGGGATGCCGGATTCCAGCGCCGCCTGCACGGTCCATTTGCCGGTGCCTTTCTGGCCTGCGGCATCGACGATCTTCTCGACGAGGGGCGCGCCGTCGGAGGCTTTGACAGGCAGGATGCGGGCGGTGATCTCGACCAGGTAGCTCTCGAGCTCGGTGCGGTTCCAGGCGGCGAAGGCCTCGCCCGCCTCGGCCGCGCTCCAGCCGAAGGCGGCGCGCATCAGATGGTAGGATTCGCCTATCAGCTGCATGTCGCCGTACTCGATGCCGTTGTGCACCATCTTGACGAAGTGCCCGGCGCCGCCGGGCCCCATCCAGTCGACGCAGGGGCTGCCGTCGGGGGCCTTCGCGGCGATGGCCTCGAGGATCGGCTTGAGGCTGCTCCAGGCGGCCGGGTCGCCGCCGGGCATCAGCGAGGGACCGTACCTCGCGCCTTCCTCGCCGCCGGAGACGCCCATGCCGACGAAGATGAGGCCCTTCTCCTTGAGCGCCGCGGCTCGCCGCTCGGAGTCGGCCCAGAGCGAATTGCCGCCGTCGATGATTATGTCGCCCGGCTCGAGCAGGGGGGCCAGGTTCGCGATCTGCTCGTCCACCGGGGCGCCGGCCTTGATGAGGAAGAGGATGCGACGCGGCCGCTCGAGCCCGGCGACCAGGCTTTGGAGCTCGTAGGCCGCCGCGAGATTGGGCCGCCCGGCTTCGCTTTCCGCGAATGCCCGGGTCTTGGCCGCGGTGCGGTCGTAGGCCATGACGCGGACGCCCGAGTCCGCCATGTTGAGGATCAGGTTGCGGCCCATGACTCCGAGGCCGAACACCGCTATCTGGCTTGCCATGCTGAGCTCCTTCGCGCCGATCCCGCGCACAGCGGGGCTTGGAGGGTGGGGGGCGGCGACGCGGAACCGCTCCTCCCCGGTTATCAGGTCCTGCGACGGGCTATGGCGCCGCGCATGCGTTCGAGCTTGTCGATGCCCTCGCCGCCGAGTCGCTCCATGACCCCAACGTAGAGGGCGTCTATTATGGAAAGTTGCGCGATGCGCGCGGAAAAGGCCTCGGAGGCGACCGTGGAGACGGGGGCCGAGGACAGGAGGAGCACGTCGGCCATCCTGGCCAGCGGCGAACGGGGGTAGCTGGTCAGGACGATGAGGGCCGCGCCCTCGCGCTTGAGCTCCTCGGCCAGGGCGAGCGCGTCCTTGTTGGCGCCCGTGTGCGACACGAGCAGGGCGGCGTCGCCCTCGCGGGCCTGGCTGGCCAGCATCAGCTGGAGGTGGTAGTCCTCGGCGAAGCGGCACTGGAGGCCGGAGCGCAGGAGCTTGTGGTATGCGTCGAGCGCGACGACCGCCGAGCCGCCGAGTCCGAAGAGCAGCACGCTCCTCTTTTCCGCCACCATGCGCACGGCCCGCTCGAGCGCTTCCCGGTCCAGATGGCGGAGGGTGCGCTCGAGGGCTTCGATGTTGGTCCTGAAGACGATATCGGCGTTGCCCTGCGCGCCCGCGTCGGCGGACCCCTCGGGCAGGGCGGCCTCGTAGACCATGCGCCGGGGTTCGACGGTTTCCGTGGCCAGCGCGATGCGGAACTGCTGGTATCCGTCGTAGCCGAGCTTCCGGACGAAGCGGAAAAGGGTGGATTCGGAGACTCCGATCCGTTCCGCCAGCTCTTCGATGCTTGGTTCGACGGCCGCGGAAGGATTGGCGAGCACGTGGTCCGCCACCTGCCGTTCCTTGCCTGTGAGCGATTCGAGCCTGGCGTGGATTTCGTACAGGCAGCTTCTTCTCGGCATGCTCCCACCTTCGCGTGTAGCATAGTCTGAAAGTAAATTTCTATCAATTGGCAAAAACATTCTTTTATCCTTGACCGTACGCCGAAGGCGAATGATACTGGTTGACTAGGCGCTCGGGCGCCAATCAGGAGGCTACTGATGAAGAAGATCCTGCTCGCGGCTCTGCTGGTCGCGATGGCGGTCGCGATGGTCGGCGCGCAAGGCACCACCATCCGAGTCCTGCTCTCGAACCACCCGTACACGGAGTTCCTCAAGCCGCTCATCCCGGAATTCGAGAGGACCTACGGGGTCAAGGTCAATCTCGAGACCTACGACGAGAACCAGCTGAGCGCCAAGCTCATGACGGAGTTCGCCACGCGCATGTCGACGGTCGACGTCTTCATGACCCGCCCCCTGCAGGAAGGCAAGCTCATGTACCTGAACGGCTGGTACGAGAACCTGAGCCCCTACCTCAAGGACTCCAAAAAGACGCCGAGGGATTTTGACTTCGGCGATTTCGCTCAGTCGGCCGTCGGCGTCTCGACCTATGCGAAGAACGTCTACGCCTTCCCGCTCGTCACCGAGTGGCAGGTGCTGTACTATCGCACCGACCTCTTCGCCGCGGCCGGGCTCAAGCCGCCGACCACCTTTGCCGAGCTCGAAGCCGCCGCGAAGAAGCTGACCGATCCCTCCAAGGACCAGTACGGCATCGTGTCCCGCGGCCAGGGCAACCCCGCGGTCACCCAGTTCTCGAGCTACCTCTACGGCTACGGCGGCGACTTCCTCAAGGGAGGCAAGGCCGCGGTCGAAAGCCCCGAATTCCTCGCCGCGCTCAAGTACTACGGCGGCCTGCTCAAGAATTACGGCCCCCCCGGAGTGACTGGCATGAGCTGGGCCCAGGGGCTCTCGCTGTTCCAGGCCGGCAAGGTGGCCATGTGGACCGATGCGTCCACCTTCCTCGGCCAGATCACCGATCCCGCCAAGTCAACCGTCGCCGACAAGGTCGGCGTCGCGGCCTTCCCCGCGGGTCCCAAGGGCAACAAGCCGTACTTCGTCACGGCCTGGGCCATGTCGATCGCCAAGCAGTCCCGCCAGAAGGCGGCCGCGTACAACTTCCTCACCTGGGCTACCAGCAAGGCGATGCTCACCAAGGCGCTCGGCCAGGCCAGCGTCGCGGTGGCCCGCAATTCGCCCTGGAGCAACCCGGGCATCCTCGCCGCTTTCGACGCCACCCAGAAGCAGCTCGCCGAGACGGCTTCGAAGACCATCCCGCTGGCGACCGGTTACGACCGCCCGCTCATGACCGCCGTCGGCGCCGCGCGCGACGCCATCGGACCGCTCATTGTCACGGCCATCGAGACCGGCGGCACGGCCAACCAGGCCGCGCAGGCCAAGAAGGTCGCCGAATCCCTGAACGAACTGCTCGACGCCGCGGGCGAACTCGGCAAGTAGCCGAAGTCCCGACCGGTTTCCCGTACCGTGTCCGAGGTCGCCCGCGCAGGCGGGCGGCCTCGTTCGCGGTGCCGGGCTTCGGTTCCCGGCGCGGCGCATCTCGATGAACGGAGGGCGGCATGCTCGACGGAAAGCTCCTGGATCGGCACGCGAGGATCCTGTTCCCCTTGCCGGCCGTGGTCTTCACCCTGGCCTTGCTGGTTTTTCCGGTGGCCTACACCGTGTGGGTCAGCCTGACCAACTGGAACCTCACCACGGGCTTGCCGCCGCGCTTCGTCGGGCTCAAGAGCTACGCCGCCGTCGTCCAGGATCCGCGATTCTGGTCCGCGTTCGTTCGGACGCTCTACTTCACCGGCATGGCGGTCGCCGCCGAGACGGTCCTGGGCGTGATCTGGGCGCTCGTCCTCAACCGCAACTTCGCCGGCAAGGGGATCGTGAAGACCCTGTTGCTTCTGCCGCTCGTCGCGACGCCGGTGGCCATCGGCATTTCGTGGACCCTGTTCTACGAACCGACCATAGGCCTCGCCAACTGGGGCCTCAGGGCCATCGGCCTGCAGGGGCTCAACTGGCTGACCGACCGGGGCGTCGTCCTGCCCGCGCTCGCGTTGATCGACTTGTGGCAATGGACGCCACTCATCGCGCTCATCACGCTGGCCGGGTTGGCCGGCCTGTCGCTGGAGCCGTACGAGTCGGCCCGCGTCGACGGCGCCAACGGTTGGCAGATCTTCTGGCACATCACCCTGCCGATGGTGGCCCCCGCGGTGCTCACCGGCGTGCTGCTCCGTTCCATCGACGCGCTCAAGACCTTCGACATCATCTACTCAACCACGCTCGGCGGTCCGAGCTTCGCCTCGGAGACGCTCAACATCTACTCCTACAACCTGAGCTTCAATTATTTCCGGCTGGGGCAGGCGGCCGCCTCGCTCATCTTCCTCTTCGCGCTGGTGCTCTCGTTCAGCGCGGTTGTTTCCCGGCTCCGCCGGCGCCTCGGGGTATAGCATGAAGACGATCGCGCGCAAACTGCTCTTCGCCCTGCTCGTCCTGCTCATCGTGCTGCCCGTCATCTTCCCGCTGCTGTGGATCCTGATGTCCAGCTTCAAGACGCAGGTCGACATCACCGCCTCGCCGCCGCGCTGGCTCTTCGAGCCGACCCTGCGGAATTTCGAGAAGGTGTTCCGGGAACAGAACTTCCTCAAGTTCTTCATGAACTCGACCATCGTCGGCGTAACGGCGACCCTGCTGTCGCTGGCCCTCGGCCTGCCGGCGGCCTGGTCGATCGCGCGCTTCAAGCAGACCAAGCTCAACCTGCTCATCCTCGTCGCCCGCATCATGCCCGGCATCGCGCTGCTCCTGCCCTGGTTCCTCATCTTTTCGCGACTGGGGCTCATCGATTCCTACGCCGCGCTTATCATGTCCCACATCGTCATCGGGCTGCCGCTCGTCGTGTGGATAATGTCGAGCTTCTTCGAACAGGTGCCGCTCGAGATAGAGGAGTCGGCGCGCGTGGACGGGGCGACGCGGCAACGCACCTTCGTCGAGATCGTGCTGCCGATATCGAGCCCCGGCGTCGTGACGGCCACGACCCTCTCGTTCCTCTTCTCGTGGAACAACTTCATGTTCTCGCAGGTGCTGTCCATGGAGCGCACGCGCACCCTTCCGATAGCCATCTACAACTTCGTGTCGTACGCCGAGATCGACTGGGGCGCGGTCATGGCCGCCGCGGTGGTGATCATCGCGCCCGCCATAGTCCTGACCATGTTCTTCCAGAAGTATGTCATACGCGGCCTCACCATGGGAGCGGTCAAGGGCTAGCGCCACGATTTGACGGCCGGCCCCCGGTCCGCGATCATGATTTCATGCCCCGCGCGCGACGGAACAGGCTCGAAGAACTCCACAGGCCGGCTATCGCGGTGGTCGTTCGTTACGCCGTGTTCGGCGCGGCGTGGATACTGCTTTCCGACCGCCTGCTCGCCGCGGCCCTCCCCGATCCGATCCTGCAGGAGCTTTTCCAGACCCTGAAAGGCTGGTTCTTCATCGGCGTGACTGCCGCCCTGCTCTACGGCCTCGTCTACCGCGAAATGGCCGTGCGCCAGACTCTCAGGAAGGCTGCCGACGCGGAAAGGGACCGGCAGGAAGGGCTCCTGCGCAAGGCCTTGGCGGAACGCGAGAGCCTGCTCGCAGAGGTGCATCACCGCGTGCGCAACAACCTCCAGGTCATGGACAGCCTCATGAACCTGGAGCGGCGCCGGGTCGATACCGAGCGGGACATGGATGGCTTCGAGGGCTTGCGCGCCCGGATCCGCGCCATGAGCCTGGTGCACGACCAGCTCTACCGCTCGGGCGACCTCGAACGCGTCTCGATGGCGGATTACGTCGACGCCCTGCTTCGGAGCCTGTGCGGAGGGGAGCGCGGGTGCGCCTATGAGAATCGCTGCGGCCAGGCGATGCTGCGGCTCGATGACGCCGTTCCCTTCGGCCTCCTGCTGACGGAGCTCGCGCTCAACACCGTCGCGTACGCGGGTCCGCGAGCGGTCTTCCGGATCGAGGCGCTCGAAGAGGCCGAGCGGGTGAGGGTCGTCGTCGCCGACAACGGGCCGGGCTTTCCGAAGGATTCGACGGGAAGCGGCGACTCGTTGGGGCTCGCGCTGGTCGATAGCCTCGCGAGGCAGCTCGGCGGGCGCGTCACTTTCACGAACGAGGGCGGGGCGCGGATAGAATTCTCGATCGCGCGACGGGAGCCGGAGAGTGAAGTCGCGGTGCCTCGGGCGGAAGGGGAATCCGGACCGGCGACTTGAACCATGCGTGACGCTTGCGCCCCCGCCCGGTCGCGCCTATGATGTCACCATGCGCACAGATTTGGCCATGCTGGTCGAGCTCGCCAACGCCGAGTTCGACGGGGAATCGTTCAACGGGCCCTCGCTGATGGCAACCCTCGAGAAACTCAGCCCGGAGGCGGCCGCCTCGCACGATACCTTCGAGGGGTACTCCGCCTGGGAAACCGCTATCCACTGCCTCTATTTCAAGTACTTCATAGCGCGGAGCCTCGGCGCCGCCGGTTCGGTCGAGCCCTATCCCTTCGAGCAGGAAAGCTTCATCCGCGTCGAAGGCTCGGATCCCGAGGCCTGGAAGCAGCTCGACGCCTACCATCGGCGTGTGCACCATGCCGCGTGGAAGGCGATCGCGGAACTCGACGAGGAACGCCTGGCCTCCATCATGCCCGAATGGAAGATACCCTACCGCGCCGCCATCGCCTGGCTCGCGTCGCATGACACCTACCACGCGGCGCAGATCAGGAACATGGGCGTGCCCGGACTCCGTTCGCCCCGCGACTAGCCGGCGGACGGGTAGGCTCGTCAGGGGCTTGCTCGATCCCGCGTCCTCAGGGCCGTTTCGCCTCGAGCATGGCCACCAGTTCGTCCCGTTCGAACAGATAAATCGATCCGCAGGCCTTGCACACGGTTTCCACCGGCCAGGGACCGTTTTCCGCCAGTTCGCGGAGGCCTTCGCCCAGGGCTTCGATGGACGCGGCGAAGCGTTCCTTCGAACAGGGGCAGTCGAAGCGGAAGGGGCGCGTTCCGAGGTAGACGGGCGAAAGCTCCGCGAAAGTTCTTTCCACCAACGCTCCCGCGTCGCCGCCGTCCGCGAACCAGGACCCGATCGGGGGCAGGCGGCCGAAGGCCTTCTCCGCGCGCTCGATCGCGATGTCGTCGGCGCCCGGCATGGCCTGGAGCAACATGCCCCCCGCGCCTTCTGGACGACCGAGCCGGTCCGGCCGTACGCCCACCGCGACGGCGCTGCGGGTCTGTTCCGAGCGGAGGAAGAGCTCGGCGAGGTTTCTGGCCGGGCCGCCCTCGACAAGCTCCACCTGGCCGACGAAGGGGCGCGGCGCGCCCGCGATGAAGCGGGAGGCCGACAGGGTGCCCCGGCCTATCCAGGCCGCGGGATCGAGCGAAGCGGGCGTCGCGCTTCCCGCCTCGGCGGAGCCGCGCACGGAGCCGTCGGCCGCGCCTTCGACGGAAAAACCGGCCAGCGGACCGTCCGATTCCAGCACGAGCGACACGCGGTCCGCGCCCTTCAGGGTCGAGGCGTAGAGTCCGGCCAGCACGAGGGCGTGGCCGAGGGCGGTGGCGACGAAGGGCTCCGCGCGGTGCGCGGCGCGCGCGAGGGCGACTGCCCGCGTGCCCTGGATCGTCGCCAGGCGGAGCGTCCCGCCGAGCAGCGAGTGGATCGAGAGCGCGTCGGGCGGCAGGGCGGCGAGGCGCCGCTCGAGCTCCGCGTCGTCGAGGGAAACGGGATTCATGAAAGGTCCTCCGTGCGGCGGCTTCAGGAATCGAGGGGGGGGAAGGATCCCGAGGGAAGGGTGAACGAAAAGAAGCCGCCCTTGCCGGAGAGTAGCTTGCCGCCCTGGAGTTCGAGAAGCCGTGCCGCCAGCACCGCGCCGAGGCTTTCCGACTCGGCGCCCGAGCCGTTCTCCTGGTCGCGCGGGGCGTCTCCGGATTCGATGCGGAAGACGGTTTCCCTCTCGCCCTCGACGCACGCGCACTCGATCCGGCCGACGCCGCGCTCGATAACCGCTCCGACAAGCTCGCGGAGTATGCGCACCAGGCGTCGCCGGTCCGCGATGACGGGCGCCTCCGCGCCGTTCGGGTCGACGGCGACGAGGCGTACGTGGCGGCCTGCCTGGGGGGCGCAGGCGTCCAGGGCTTCCCGGAGCGCGGCCCTGCCGTCCACGACCTCAACTTCGAGTTCGAGCCTTCCCGCCTCGAGCGCGGCGAGGTCGACGGAGGCGTCGGCGATGTCGAGAAGGCGGGAACTGTCGGCCGCGAGCCTGGAGATCGCGTCGCGGAGGCTGTCGGCATCCGCGTCGCGGTCGCCCGAGATCCGCTTGGCCAGTTCATGGCTCGCGGCTATCGGGGCCCGTATCTCGCGCGCGAGGGCCGCGAGGAAGCCGCTCTTGACGCGGCTGGCTCTTTCCGCCTCGGCCAGGGCTTCGCGGGTGCGGCCGTAAAGCCGGGCGCCGTGGATGGCGACCGCGGCCTGTCGCGCGAGGCCTTCGAGGAAGTCGAGGTCGAGGCTGGTGAAGCGTAGCTCGTCGGCGCCCCGCCAGACCGCCATGACGCCGATGGTGCGGTCCTTGACGATCAAGGGCGTCGCCATGAGCTTTTCCTCGCGGACGTCCTCGCCCGATCCGGGCACGTGGACGGACCGGTCGTCCACGACGACGTCGTCCACGATCTCGGACTTGCCGCTGCTCGCCACGGACCCGATTATGCCGACCCCCGGTTCGATGACGTCATTCTCTATGGCCTCCGCGTCGGGACCGCGCGCGATGATGGCCTTGAGGACGCGGTCCTCGTCGTCGAGCAGGTAGATGGCCGCGGCGTTGCGCGTCAGGAGCGAGCGCGCCCTTTCGACGATCAGTTCCAGCACCTCGGGCAGCTCGAGGGACGAGGCGAGCTCCCTGCCGAGCTCGACGAGCGCGGCGGTCTCGTCGGCGCGACGCTTGGCGGTTTCGTAAAGCCGCGCGTTGTGCACCGCGGCTCCCACGATGCCGGCTATGGTCTCGAGCAGCCGTACGTCGTCGTCGCGGAAGAAATCCTCGTGCTCGAGATTCTGAACCGAGACGACGCCGACCACCTGGTCGGCCGCGAAGATCGGCACGCCGAGCCAGCTCTTGGTGTTCCCGGCGCGTATGCTGAAGGCGCCGAGTTCGGCCATGCGCCGCTCGGCGTCGCGCTGCAGGAGCAAGGGCTCCTTGCGGATGATGACCAGGGAGGTCAGGCCTCGGCCGAGCCGGTAGGGTTCGACTTCGGTCCGTCCGGTGGAACTCATGAAATAGGGGATGCTGACCAGGTCGGTGACGGGATCATAGAGGGCGACATAGACGATGCCCGTGCCGAAGATGTCGCGGAGCGCGTCGCCGACCACCTCGCAGAGCTTCCGCGCGTCCAGGTAGCGAGACGCTACCGAGGCGACGCGCTCGACGGCGGTGAGCTCGCGCAGGAGCCGGCGGGTATCGTCCGAACGGGCGTCGTTCAAGAACGGCCTCCGCGGGTGGTGGATGGCTACACTCTAACCGTGGGCGGGCTTCGGCGCAAGCCGGACCGTCGGCGCGTCCGACTTGCGGCGCCTTTCAGCGCTTCCGGGTCAACAGCTTGCGGATCGGCTGCCACGCGGCGTATCCGGCCGCGAAGGGATCGCCGGATTCCGGCCGCTCAAGCCAGCGGATCGCGGCGAACGCGAAGGCGCCGCCGGCCAGCAGGGCGACGCCGGCGGACTCTGAGCCTTCCTTCAGCTCGCCGGAGGCGAGCGCCTCCTCGAACGCGGCCGCGATGGTACCCATGACGCGTTCCCGCCGTTCGGCGACCCGGCGCATGAGCTCGGGATAGCCGCGGAAGACGCTCTCGGCGTGCAAGACCAGGTAGGCGTAGTCGGGGCTGGCCACGAGAATGTCGAGGGAGCCCCGGACCCCGTGCTCGAAGCGGGCCAGGCCTGACGGCTTTTCCGCGAAGAGCGCGTCGAACCGGTCGTGGAACAGGTCGAGGGTGTCGCAGAGCGCGGCGAAAATGCCGTTGACGCCGGGGAAGTGGCGGAAGATGGCCGGCTCCGTCACCCCAGCCCGCGTGGCTACGTTCTTGAGGGTGGCGGCGCGCGGTCCCTGTTCGCTCATCACCAGGGCCGCGGCCCTGAGAAGCGCGGTTTTGGCCTTGGTATAGGGCCAATCTGGCAGTTTGGGGGCAAGGTCGCTCATGGGGATGGTATTTTAGTATAATAACTCCAGAACTCCAACAAAAAAGCGTTGGGCGGAATAATATTTTTCAGGTCAGATTTAGAGGGCGGAGCGGACGCTTCACGAATCGCGATTCGCGGCCGCCCCGCGAGGGGGGGACGAGTATGGGAAACGAAAGAAGGCCGGACGGACGACCGCGCTTCGCGCGAAACCTCGCGGATCTGGCTCGGGAGCTGGACGGCGAGCGTTATCGGGTCCTGGTCGAGGGGGGAACCGAGCCGCCCTTCCGCAACGCCTACTGGGACGAAAAGGGCGAAGGCCTTTACGTCGACGCCATCGACGGCACGCCGCTGTTCACGAGCCTGGACAAGTTCGACTCCGGCTGCGGCTGGCCGAGCTTCACCGCCCCGGTCGAGCCGGAAGGCGTCGAGCTGCTCGAGGACCGGAGCCACGGCATGACGCGGACCGAAGTCCGTTCCGCCTCCTCGGGCGGACACCTCGGGCACGTGTTCGACGACGGCCCCGGGCCCCGCGGCGAGCGCTGGTGCATCAACTCGGCGAGCCTGCGCTTCGTGCCGGCCTCGGAGCTCGAAAAGGAAGGCTACGGCCGCTTCGCCGCCCTGTTCGGCGGCCGGAACGGGCGGAGCGGGGGCTGAGCCGCGCGTGGCGCGTTCCCGGGGCAGGGCCGCAACCGGCGCGCCCGTCGCGCGTCCAATATGGCGAGCGCGCGGGACCGCGGGACGCCGAGACTGTCCGCGGAGCCCCGAGTCTGTCCGCAAGACCTGCCAAGGTCCGCGAAGGACGCGCGCATCCTGGATACGGCGCTTACCGGCGCGGAGCGAACATTTGAGCGAACGCAAGTCAACCTACGAAACCGTCCACGAGAACCGCTATTCCGTCGGCGAGGAGATCGCCAACGCGGTCACGCACGGCATCGGCGCGGCCCTGGCCATCGCGGCCCTGGCCGTCATGGTCGTGCAGGCCGCCCGGCGCGGCGACGCCCGCCATGTGGTCGGCTACGCCGTCTTCGGCTCGACCCTCTTCCTGTCCTACATCACCTCGACCATCTACCACGGCCTGACCGCGCCGCGCGCCAAGCGCGTCTTCGAGATCCTGGACCACTCCGCCATCTTCGTGCTGATCGCGGGAACCTACACGGCCTTTACGCTGACCCTGCTGCCGGGCGCGC
This sequence comes from Spirochaetales bacterium, assembly GCA_016926955.1. GTDB lineage: Bacteria > Spirochaetota > Spirochaetia > Treponematales > UBA12059 > JAFGNN01. The sequence goes on from JAFGNN010000081.1 coordinate 17,735, forward strand.
TCGGCTGGACCATCTTCGGCCTGGTATGGGGTATCGCGGTTGCGGGCGTCACGTTCAAGGCGGTCTTCTTCGACCGGGCGAGGCTGCTCTCGGTACTGGCCTACGTGGGCATGGGCTGGATCATCGTCTTCGCCTTCGGGCCGCTCAAGGCCGCCGCCCCGAAGCTGGCGGTCGACCTGCTGATCGCGGGCGGCGTCACCTACACCGTCGGCGCCATCATCTACGCGATCGGCAAGAAGGTGCCCTACCTGCATTCCGTCTGGCACCTCTTCGTGCTCGGCGGCGCGGCCTGCCACGTCTTCTCCGCCCTGGCCGCGCTCCCGCCTTCCTGATTTCCCGGGCCGCCTCGTTTCCAAGGCGGTGGCAACCCCCTTTTCGAATCGGGGTCCAGGGGTGTCCCCTGGTCGTGCTTTGGGATGAGGCCAGGTAGCGCGGAGCGCTACCGCTACCATTGTTCCTTTACGAAAGCGCGCGCAGCACGCAAAAGGGGGCCTGGGGGAGAAACCCTTTCGCTCGAAACGAAAGGGTTTCTTCCCCAGACAGTCAATCCTCGACGTAGATCCGGGGCACGCGCGAGGCGATCATGCAGGTAGCCTCGTAGGGGATGGTGCCCATGAGGGCGCAGACTTCCTCGAGGGGGACGCGGTCGCCGTTCTTTTCGCCGAAGAGCAGGACCTCGTCGCCGTTGTAAGCCTCGCCGTCGGGCCCCAGATCCAGCAGGAACTGGTCCATGCAGACGCGGCCCGCGATCGGGTAGGAGCGGCCGCGGACGACCGCGCGGCCGCGGTTCGAGAGCAGGCGGGAATAGCCGTCGCCGTAGCCGGCGGGCACCGTGGCAATCCGCGAGTCGCGTTCGAGGCGGTACGTCGAGCCGTAGCCCAGGGCGGCTCCGGCTCGCGCGACCTTGAAGTAGGAAATCCGCGACAAGAGGCGCATGACCGGCTCGAGGCCTACGGGCTTCGCCGGCACGGGCTCGTAGCCGTAGAGCATGAGGCCGGGCCTGACCAGGTCGAGGCGAGACTCGGGCAGGGCGACGAGGGCGGCCGAATTGGCGGCGTGGAGCAGGGGCGGACGCGCGCCGCGAGATTCCAGCAGGCGTATGACCTCGTGGAAGCGCCCGAGCTGGACTTTGGCGAAATCGGGATCGTCGTCGGCGGTGGCGAAGTGGGTGAAGGCGCCCGCGAGAACGAGGCCGTCCATGCCGAGCACGGCGTCGACGAAGGGCGCCGCCGAGTACCAGTGCACGCCGATGCGCTCCATGCCCGTGTCGAACTTGAGGTGGATGCGCGCCTTGGCGCCCATGGCCAGGGCCGCGTCGGAGAAGGCGCGGGCCTTCTCGATCGACGGCACGGTGGCCTCGAGGCCGAGCTCGATGAAGCGCGGGATCTGCGGCGTCGCGGCGGGGCCGAGCACCAGGATGGGCGCGTCGATTCCGGCGCGGCGAAGGAAGTCGCCCTCCTCGAGGAAGGCGACGCCGAGGGAGTCGGCGCCGGCGGAGAGGAACTCGCGCGCCACGCGTTCAAGGCCGTGGCCGTAGGCGTTGGCTTTTACCACCGCCATGACCTTGACGCCGGCTCCGGCGAGGGCCTTCGCGCGCGCGAAGTTGCGCCTCAGCGCCCCGAGGCGGATCTCCGCCCGCGTCGGCCGTTCGTCGTCGAGGGGATAGATGGTGTCCACGGGAAGGACTGTAGCCGCACGGGGACTCCGGGCTCAAGGGGAAACGGTGTCACGAAGCTTCGGGATCGCCGCTCCGCCCGGGGCCGGCCGGGCCGGGAGCGAGCAGGGCCGCGAGCTCGGCAAAGGCCGCCTCGCGGCATGCCGGATCCAGGACCACGACGCGCTCCGCCCCGAGCCGATCCGCCAGCTCGGCCGCCAGTTCGGTCCGCACTGCGACTACGACGAGGGGGCGCTCGGGGGCAGTCCCCGCGGGCGAAGCGAGGTCCGTCCCCGGCCGCGACGCCGGCTCGAGCGCGCGGAGCGAGGGGGACAGACCCGAGCCGGCGCGCAGCTCGAGCGGGCCGATCTCGTCGACCAGGACCGGATGCCCGGCGCGCGCGAGCGAGTCCAGCACGGCGCGGTTCGCGGCGTCCAGGCCGGCGGCCGAAAAGGACCAATCCTTCCAGGAGGGGCCGTCGAGCGCCCGGAGTTTCGAGCCGAACGCGCCGGACGCGCCGGACGCGGCGTCGAGCCAGGTCGAGCCGGTTTTCTCGCCATCGCCGTCGAAGACGCCGGGCTGGAGGACGCCCCCTGGCCTCAAGCCCGCCAGGCGCGCGGCGTCGGCGAGCCGGACGAGCGTAGTGGTCTTGCCGGAGCCGCGCTCGCCTGAAAGCAGGACGATTTCCATGCGTTCCATCATGGACCGCAGCGGGGCGGGGATGGAAGACCCGCTTTTTCCGCTGGCGCGATCGGCGCGGTAGTCCTAGAGTATCTGCGTATTCCTGATCCCAAGGAGGCATCGCATGGTATCGGGTACTGTCGCCCTGCTGCTCCTCGTGCTGGCCGTCGCGGTCATCGTGGTGCTGACGGGCAAGTTCAAGGTCAACGCGTTCCTCGTCCTCGTCGGCGTGGCCTTCGCGTACGGACTCTCCATCGGCTTGCCTGCCCTGGACGTGGTCGGCAAGATCAAGTCCGGTTTCGGCGGAACCTTGACCGGCATCGGCATCGTCATCGTGGCGGGCACCATCATGGGCACCATCCTCGAGAAGACGGGCGCCGCCCTCTCGATGACCCAGGCCATCCTCAAGCTGGTGGGCAAGAAGCGGGCTCCGCTGGCGATGAACGCCGCCGGCTACGTGGTGTCCGTGCCGGTTTTCTGCGACTCGGGCTTCGTCATCCTCAACCCGCTCAACAAGGCCCTGGCCAAGGAGACCGGCACCTCGATGACGGTCATGGCGGTCGCGCTGGCCACCGGCCTCTACGCCACGCACACCATGGTGCCTCCGACGCCGGGTCCCATCGCCGCTGCCGGCACCCTCGGGGCGGACCTCGGCCGCGTCATCTTCTTCGGCCTGATAGCGGCCATTCCCGCGAGCATCGCGGGGCTCCTCTGGGCCACCAGGGTGGCGAAGAAGTGGGACATACCCGCCGATGTCAGCGAGTCCTATTCGGACATCGTCAAGAAGTACGGGAAGCTTCCGAGCGCCTTCCTGTCCTTCCTGCCCATCGTCCTGCCGATCGCCCTGATCCTGCTCAAGAGCGTTTCGGAGCTGCCCGGCAAGCCCTTCGGCGAAGGCGGGTTCCAGACCTTCCTGCGCTTCATCGGCGATCCTGTCACGGCGCTGATACTCGGCGTCTTCGCTTCCTTCCTGCTCGTCAAGAAGGGAGAGGGAAAGGCGGCCATCTCGGATTGGGTGGGGCAGGGCATCAAGGATTCGGCCATCATCCTGGTGATCACCGGCGCCGGCGGCTCCTTCGGCGCCATCATCGCGGCCAGCCCCATCGTCGAATTCATCAAGGGCGGCATGGCGAACCTCTCGCTCGGCATTTTCCTGCCCTTCGTCATCGCGGCGGCGCTGAAGACCGCGCAGGGGTCCTCGACCGTGGCCATCATCACCACCTCGAGCATCCTGGCGCCCATGCTGATGCAGTTCGGGCTCGATCCGGCCCTGACTGTCGTCGCCATCGGCGCTGGCGCGATGGTGGTGTCCCACGCCAACGACAGTTACTTCTGGGTGGTCTCGCAGTTCTCCGGCATGCCGGTCGATGTCGCCTACAAGGCCTATTCGTCGGCGACGGCTGTCGAGGGCATCGTGGCCGCGCTGGTCGTGGCCGGCATCTCGATCTTCGTGTAGGAAGGGACGATGGAAGGGCGCGAGGGAACAATGGACCACGCCGCTTCGCGCGCGGACGCGGAGGCGATCTTCCGCGCGGCGGTGGCGAGGGTCGACCCGCGCGCCCTCATCCGTTCGACGCTGTCGCTCGATGGCCCGCGGCTGAGCGTCAAGGGCGCCGGGGCGCGGGCTGTCTACAACCTGGACCGCTTCGAGCGCGTCCTGGTGCTGGCCTTCGGCAAGGCGGCCTGCCGCATGGCCGCGGGCGTGGAGGACGTGCTCGGCGGGCGACTCACGGACGGCGTAGCCGCGGTCAAGAAGGGTTTCGCCGAACCCTTGGGCAAGATCCGAGTCATGGAGGCGGCGCACCCCGTTCCGGACGAGACGAGCGTGGAGGCCGCGAGGGCGGTGCTGAAGCTGGCCCGCGAGGCGGGCCCGAAGGACCTGGCGCTCGTGCTGGTGTCCGGCGGCGGCTCGGCGGTGCTGGCCGCGCCGTGGAGCGACCTGCTCGGCGGCATCACCCTGGCCGACAAGCAGGCCACCACGCGCGAACTCCTCGCCTGCGGCGCCGACATCCGCGAGATCAACACGGTGCGCCGGCACCTTTCCTCGGTGAAGGGCGGCCGCCTCGCGGCGGCCCTCTCGCCCGCGAGCGCGGTGACGCTGATGCTCTCCGACGTCATTGGCGACGAGCTATCTTCCATCGCGTCCGGGCCGACCGTGCCCGACGCGAGCACCTGGCAGGACGCGCTCGGCATCCTCGAGCGCTACCGGATCACGGAGAGAGTGCCGCCCGCCGTGCCCGCCCTGCTCCGGAACGGGGCGGGCGGCATGCTGGTCGATACGCCGAAGCCCGGCGCCGCGGTGTTCGACAAGGTGCGCAACTTCGTCATCGGCTCGAACCGCGTGGCCGCGCTCGCGGCCGTCAAGGAAGCGCGCGCACGCGGCTACAGGCCGGTCTATCTCGGCTCACGCTTGGCGGGCGAGGCCCGCGAGCTCGCGCGCGTCTGGCTCGGCATGGGCGTCGAGGCGGCGAGCCGCGGCGCGCCCGTCCGTGCGCCGGGCTGCATAATCGGCGGCGGCGAAGCCACGGTGACCATCCGGGGCGAGGGGCTCGGAGGCCGCAACCAGGAGGCGGCGCTCGCCTTCCTGGTCGGCCTCTCGGAAAGCTCGCCTGAATGGGCGTCGCGGCTCTGCTTCCTGTCCGCAGGCACCGACGGCAACGACGGCCCCACCGACGCGGCCGGCGCCTTCGCGGACCTCGAGATGCTTGCGCGTGCGCGCGAAGCCGGGCTCGACCCTCGCGCCTACCTCGAACGCAACGACTCCTGGCATTTCTTCGACCGTATCGGCGGATTGCTGCGGACCGGACCCACCGGCACCAACGTCTGCGACCTGCAGCTCGTGCTGGTGCGCTGAGCGCCGCGCGGCAGCGGCGCCCTCCGAGGCCGCCGCGCGCGGTGAAGCCCATCGCCCTAAACGGAAAACGCGCCCCGCCGCCTCGTATCGACGCGAGGCGAGCTTGGGGCCCGGCGCCTATTCCCCCCGTCCTTCCCTGAGCGGAGCGCGGCCCTTTTCGATGCCGAAGGCGCGGCGCGCGGGGAGCCCTGCGATGACGGTGTAGACCGAGCCGTCGGGCAGGTTCGTGCCCTTGCGGAGGTAGCAGCGCGCGCCGACCACGCAGCGTTCGCCGATGTCGGTGCCCGGCGGGACGTAGGCGCCCGTGCCGACCAGGCTGTCCTTGCCGATGCGGATGCGCTCGAGGTGGAGCCACTCGCGCTCGTAGAGGTGGCACGAGATTTCCGCGTTGCCGCCGAGGATGACGCCCTCCTCGACCGTCAGCAGGTAGGCGTCATTGAGCCAGGGCGTGTTGATGAAGACGTTGCGGCCGATCTTGGCGCCGACGATGCGGAAATACGCGGTGATGAACCACGAGACCGGGATGAAGGGCAGCACCGTGCGCGTCGAGATGTTGTAGATGCCCGAGTAGATGAGCCAGCGCAGGGTGACAAGGCTCACCTTGGGGTAGTGGCCCGGCTTGATGCCGAGCGAGAGGAGTCGCACGAGCGAGGCCTGGAAGAGGGCGCCCCAGAGGAAATAGGTGAACACCGCGGCGCCGCCCGAGAGCCCGAGAAGGACGAAACCGCCGAAGCCGGGCGCGTTTTGCGCCGCACCGCCGAGCAGTCCCGCGAGGCCGCGGGCGTCGGCACCGGAGCCGACGCCCAGGACGCGCGCGGCGACCGTCCAGACTATCCAGGCGGAGGGCACGAGCGAGAGGCCGAGCACGGCCGCGTAGAAGGCGTTGATGACGAGCGCGATGAGTATCTGCATGGGCGACGATTCGTATATGGCGACCAGGATATTCTTCTTCATGCTGCCTCCGGAAGGGCGCTCATGATAAAGGCGAATCACGGAAGGCGCCACGGGTAAAACGACGCCGTCGGCTCGAGGGAGGATCAGGCGAGCCGGGAAACTGGCGCCGCGCCGCTTCAGCCAGCCCGGACCGCCGCCTTCCGCCGGAAGGTGGCCGCGCGCGCGAAGACCGCGAGCGCGATGGCGCCGCCGTAGAGGGCGGTCGGGATGAAGGTCACCTCGAAGAGCCGGTCGTAGCCGCGCCATGCGAAGAGGCTCGCGATCAGCGCCGCGTAGAGCGCGAGCACGAGGGCGCGTCCCCAGGTTTTCAGCTTGAGCCCGTACTGCCCCGTGAAGGCGAACATGAAGAGGAAGCCCGAGGCGAACATGATCCAGATGCCGGGGCCCGCCGTGTCGCGCTCGCCCGAGATGCCGGAGACCGCCTTCTGGATGGCGATGGCCGGCCCGTGGACGCCGACCAGCACCTCGAGCAGGGCCACCCAGCCGAGGGCCAGGTGGAGCTTCGTGTTCGGCAGCGAGAGCTGGACGAAGAGCAGGAACATGTAGAAGAAGCCCGTGAGGAGGCCGTAGTCGCCCTCGGTGGGGTGGAACCAGAAGGTGTAGCAGAGCGCCCAGGCGATGTAGTAGCCGTGCCAGGAGAGCACCCAGTCGCGGGCTTTCGCGTCCCATTTGCCGAATTTGCCGAGGATGAGGCCGCGGCGGGGGGCCGCCGAATAGAGGATGATGACCAGCATGCCGATGACCGAGTACTGGCTCGACCAGACGGGCACGTATTGCGCGAGCCCGTCGTAGAAGAGGTGGGTCTGCAGGATGTGGACGAGGACGAAGGCGCCGTTCCAGGCCAGCGCGGCGAGGTTGAGGCGGCTCGCCGTGTTCGGGTGGGCCTTTTCCTTGGAAAGCTTCCAGACCAGGTAGAAGAGCCCGGCCTGGTGGATCGCGTAGAGCGACCAGGCCGAGAAGCCGCCCGCGAGGGTCGGCTTCGCGAGTTGCCAGTAGTAGTGCGCGGCGCCGAGGTCGGGCCCGATGAGGGGCCGCCATGCGGCGAGGAGCGGCGAGAGCGCCGCGATCAACGCCGTCAGCGCGAACGATGCCGCTATCGAGATGACCGTGACCGTGCCGAGCCTGGATCCGCCGTCCGCCTTCGCGTCGCCCATGTTGATCCTCCGCGCCACCAACTATAGGCGGAGGCGGGCGGATATCAATCGCGCGGGTCGAAGCTCCGCAGCGAATTCCCCGCGACTTCGTAGAACAGGGCTTCGAGGCGGTCGCGCGCCGGTCCGGGGCCCGCGTCGACGCGGAGCAGGGCGAAGCTCTTGCCTCGGCCGCCCCGCGGGCGCGAGAGGCTGCCCGGGTTCAGGAGGACGAGTCCTCCCGCGTCGGCGAGCGCGGGATGGTGCGTATGCCCGAACAGGACGAGCGCCGCGCCTTTCTCGGCGCCGTGGAGCGCGAGGGGAAGCAGCGAGCGCGCCCCGTCGAGCCAGGCGTTGCCGTGCAGGGCCAGGATCGGGACGCCGTCCACCGAGAGGGACCGGGATCCCGGCAGTTTCCGGTCGAGGTCGACGTTGCCGCGCACCGCCACGACGGGCGGGCAGGGCAGTCCGAGGGATCTGGCGCGTTCCGCGTCCTCGGCGCCGTCGCCGCAGTGGATCAGCAGGTCGGCCCGATCGCCGAGCTTCGACAGGACGAAGGCGAGGGCGCCGATCTCGCCGTGCGTGTCCGAGACCACGAGTATCCTCATGTCCGGGGAACCTCGCCCTCGCCGGACGCGGAGGCCTGACCGGCTCCGCCGTCGATGTCGCCTGCCGCATCCGTCCCGGGCGCTTCCTCGATGCCATCCAGGTCGACCGCGTCGGCGGCCATCCTGCGGTCGGCGTCGCGGAGGCGGTTGGCCAGCGCCGAGATGATGCGGCGCGAGGCGCGGGCGTCGCAGGCGATCACGCGCTCGAACATCGCCGGCGGCAAGGCCACGAGGGTGGACTCGATGATGGCGGCCGCCGTCGCGCTGCGCTTCTCGCCGAGGAGGAAGGCCATCTCGCCGAAGAGCTCGCCGGGCTTGATCACGGCGGTCAGGCGGGAGGGGTCCGCCTCGCGGCCGAGGTAGATGCCGACGGAGCCCTCGGAGAGGAACCAGGCGGTCGGATCGTCGTCGCCCTCGCGGAAGAGCGACTCGCCGGGCGTGAGGACGCGGCCGTATCGGGCCATGAGGCGCGGCGGCGAACCGTAGAGCCAGCGTTCGAGCCCCTTGGCCCCGCGCGAGGCGTGCTGGTAGCGGGTGAACACGAGCGCGTCGAAGTCGGCCAGCACGGCGTCCAGCTCCGCGAAAAAGTAGTAGAGCGAGAAGAAGAGGTACACGTTGAGCAGGGCCACGACCAGGTTGCCGAGCACGCCGTAGAGCAGGCCTACGCGCGAGACGTTGATGGTGAAGCGGAGGATCGCCGAACCCACTTCGAAGGTGGCGACGCAGAGGGCAGCCATTGCGGCCTGGCGTTTCCAGACAGCCCTGCGCGCGGGCAGGAAGCCGTAGGTGGCCGTGATGACGAGGAAGAGGACTGCGGTCGACGCGAGGTCGAGGGCGACGCGGGCGAGGACGCCGGGCGCGCCCGCGTCCAGGGCTCGCGCGAGGAAGCGCGCGCCCGCCTCGAAGGCGGACGAGGCGAGCAGGACCGCCACTACCACCACGATGACGACGATCTCGCCGCCTATGGTCCAGACGTTTTCGCGGACCGGGTCGGCGCCTTCGCCAGTGCCGTGCACGACGCGCAAGCCCCGCTGGATGGATAGGACGAAGACTCGGCCCGTCCACAAAAGGGAGAGTATGGCGACGAAGCCCGTCGCGTAGCCGAGCCGCTGGCTGTAGAGCGCGCGGATGACCGAAGCCGGATCGGCGCCGCCGAGGAAGGGCGCCGCGAGGTCGGCGAAACGCTCGGCGAGCACGCCGGGGTCCGGCAGGAAGAGGGTCGTCAGCCAGAAGACGACCAGCACCGCCGGCGCCGCGGAGAGCAGGAAGCCGTAGGCGCCCGCGGCGGCGTGGTTGGCCAGTTCCCGCTTTCCGAAGCGTTCGATGGCTATGGCGAGGCCCTGGGCCGCCAGGCGGAAGTGATGCTTGCGGGAGTCCATCCCTTCAATGATCGGCCGGGCGGGGAGAAAAGAGAACGGCCTAAAGGGACCAGGCGCGTCCCTTCGGGCCGTTCGGTCCCCGCGCGGGAGAATCGGCTTTCGGCCCTACCCGACGACGCGCTTAAGCGCGCCGGGATCGAGGCGGAACGCGGAGCCCTCGCCCTGGCAGAAATGGTGCTTTTCGAGCATGTGGATCGAGAGGTCCGAATAGACGACGCGCGTCCCGTCCCGCTCGACGGTGACGGAATCCTTGTGGAAGGCCCCGTCGTCCCAGGGGCAGGGCAGGAGGCCGCGAGCGTCGCCGACCGTCACCACGGCGCCGCCGACCGAGATGGGCTCGCCGAGGCCTCGGCGACCCTCGTCGCGGAGCCGCCTGAGCTCGGCCGCGACGGTCTCGAAGGCGAGGCCGAGGCGGCGGAACTCGGCCTCGTCCCGCGCGACGATGTCGGGGAGCGGCCGCGCGTCCGTTCCGAGGAAACCCTGCGCCGTTATCCGGCCGGGATGCATGCGCTCGTGCGCTTCCTTGAATCCTTCGGTTTCCTTCATGGCCTCAACCTCACGCGAATTTGTCGAAGAAGATGTCCTTCTCCGCGACGCCGTTGTTCGTCATGACCGCGATGCACGCGTTGATCATGCCCGGGCTGCCGCAGAGGTAGCCCTCGAAGCCCTTCTCCTTCGGGATCCGCTCCTTGATGAAGCGGTCGAGCACGTCGGTGATGAGTCCCGTCTCGCCGGTCCACTTGTCCTCGGGCGCGGGCTCCGACAGCGCCGGTACGAAGTGGAAGCGCGGCATGCGCTTCTCGAGGGCGCTGAGCTCGTCGAGGTAGAACATGTCCTTGAGGCTGCGCGCGCCGAAGAAGTACCACACGTCCTTGTCCGGGTGAGCGTTCTCCGCCTCCATGTGCCGGAGCATGGACCAGAAGGGCGCCATGCCCGAGCCGCCGGCCACGCAGAGCATGGTGGCGCCCGTGTCGTGGACGCGGAACTCGCCGAAGGGACCGACCAGGCGCGCCTTCTGTCCCTGCTTGAGGTGCTTGTGCACCCAGGTGGTTGCGATGCCGCCGGGCACCAGGCGGATAAGCAGCTCGACCTTTCCCTTGTCGCCGGGCTTCGACGACATCGAGTAGGCGCGCTGCACTTCCTCGTCGAGGTCGCCGTAGGGAGGCACGACGATCTGCACGTACTGCCCCGGCACGAACTCGATCTCGGCCGGATCCTCGAGCGTGTAGGTGACTTCCTTGATGTCGTAGGTGAGGTCGCGGATGGAGCTCACCGTCGCCTCGAAGCGCTTGACCGAGAAGAGCTCCTCGGGCACCTCGATGGCGATGTCCTTCTTGAGCTTGATCTGGCAGGCCAGGCGCGTGCCGTCCGCGAGCTCCTCCTTGGAGAGGTAGGGCAGCTCGGTCGGCAGCACGGGACCGACCTCGCTCGTGACCTTGCACTTGCAGGCCCCGCAGGAGCCGCGGCCGCCGCAGGCGCTGGGCACGAAGATTTTCTGCGAGGCGAGCGTGCCGAGCAGGGGGGCGCCGCCCTTCACCTCGAAGCGCTTCTTGCCCTTGTTGATGTCGATGACCACGGTGCCGTAGTTGTTGACCACGCGGTCGGTCAGCGCTATGAGCAGGGCCAGGAAGGCCGTGATGCCGGAAACGACGAGCGGTCCGAGCAGGTAGGGGTTCATGGCTTCCTCCTCACTGCACCGCGATCATGCCAGAGAACCCGATGAAGCCCATGGCCATGAAGCCGATGGTGATCATCGTGATGCCAGCGCCCTTCAAGCCCGACGGCACCGGGTTGTTCTCGATGCGGCCGCGTATGGCCGCGAGCAGCATGATGGCCAGCCACCAGCCGAGTCCCGAGCCCGCGGCGAACACCACGGACTCGATGAAGGCGTACTGCCTGATCTGCATGAACAGGATGGCGCCGAGGATGGCGCAGTTCACCGTGATCAGGGGCAAGAAGATGCCGAGCGACATGTAGAGCGCCGGGCTCGCGCGGTCGATGACCATCTCGAGGATCTGCACCACCGCGGCGATGACGATGATGAAGACGATGAACGAAAGGTACTCGAGCCCGAGCGGCACGATCACGTAGTACAGCACCACCCACGAGACGGCCGCCGTGATGGTCATGACCACCGTCACCGCGAGGCCGAGCCCGAAGGAGCTCTTGTAGTCCTTGGACACGGAGATGAACGAGCACATGCCGAGGAAGTTCGACAGGAGTATGTTGCTCGTGAAGATCGACGCGAAGAAGAGCGCGATCGGGTTCATCGTGAAGAATTCGAAGTCCACGCCCTTCCTCCTTACGCTTTCGCCGGGCTCGGCCCGGCCGCGGGTTTCGGCGCCGCCTTGGCGGCCTTGGCCGCGGCTTCGCGCCGCGCCTGCAGGTTCCGGGCGAGCCACATGACCATGGCCACCAGGAAGAAGGCGCTCGGCGCCGTGATCATGATGGTCCAGGGGACGAAGCCTTCCGGCATGAGGCGGAAGCCGAGCACGGAGCCGAAGCCGAGGATCTCGCGCACGAGCGCGATGGCCACCAGCACCGCCATGTAGCCCAGGCCGCTCGTCAGGCCGTCCCAGAACGATATGAGCGGCCTGTTGGCCGCCGCGAAGGCCTCGGCCCTTCCCATGATGATGCAGTTGGTGATGATGAGGCCGACGTAGGGACCGAGCTGCCGCGAGGCCTCGGGCAGGTAGGCGCGGAGCAGGATGTCGATCAGGATGACATAGAAGCTGATGACCAGCACCTGGACGATCATGCGCACCTTGCGCGGGATCAGGTCCTTCATGAGCGAGAGGGTCCAGCCCGAGAAGGCCGTGGCCAGGCTGACGCCCACCGTCATGACCAGGGTGTTGCGGACGTTGTTCGTCACCGCCAGCGTCGAGCAGATGCCGAGCACCTGGATCAGCACGGGGTTGTTGAACCACAGGTTGTCCATGAGGATCTTGCCGGGTTTCGCGCTCATTTCCCGCCTCCCGCGACTTCCGCGAGCCGCGCTATCGCCTTGGCCAGGATGAGTTCCATGGCCTGGCTGGTGCGCGTCGCGCCCGAGACCCCGTCCACGAGGCCGTCGTCCGGATCGTTCGCGCCGGAGCCGCCGGCTTCCGCGCCCGCGGATATCCGGATCCGCCCGCCCGCGACTCGCTCGCCGCGGAACTGCTCCTTGAACCAGGGCTCGTCGATGCGTCCGCCCAGGCCGGGCGTCTCGTTCTGCGCGATGATCTGGATGCCGTCCAGTCGCTCGAGGCTTTCGCCCGCCGCGGCCACGATGGTGATTGCGCCCCAAAGCCCCGCCCCCGTCACCTCGACGGCGTAATGCCGCCCGTCCGGGCGCTCGGCGACATAGGCCCGGGGCGAGGCGCCCTCGATCGGGCGTACGGCGCTCGCGTAGAGGCTCGCGGCCTCGGCCGGACCCGAGTACCCGATGCCGAGGGCGTCGAGCACCGCGGCCTGGTTGGCGAATTCGCGGTTGGCGCGGACCTTCGGGGCGGTGGCTTCGTTGGCCGCCGCGAGTCCGGCCACGAAGACCGCGCAGGTGACGAACGAGAAGATCACCACGTAGGCGATGTTCTCGCGGTCGAATTTCTTCTTCATGCCGCGCCTCCCGCCGCTCCGGCCAGCCTGGCCTTCTTCCGGGCGGCCGCGTCGGCGGCCATCCGGTCGAAGAGGCTCGCGAAGGAGTTGCCGATCAGGATGGCGAAGCTGGTGCCCTCGGGGAAGAGGCTGAAGGTACGGATGACCACCGCGACCGCTCCGATCAGGAATCCGTAGGCCCACTGGGCGGGCGCCTTCTTCGGGGCCGTCACCGGGTCGGTGGACATGAAGACCGCCACGAAGAGGAAGCTGCCCGCGAGCAGGCTCTCGAGCGGCAGGGCCTTGGCTACGCCCGCGAGGAGCAGGCCGCCAGCCGTGGCGAGCCCGCCGACCGCGGTCGCGGCCATCAGCTTCCAGTTGGCCGTCTTCGTGGCCGCCATGTAGACGGCGGCGGCCAGGATGAGGACGATCGGCGCCTCCCCGATCGTGCCGTCACGGAAGCCGAGCAGCAGGTCGAATATCGGCACGCTTCCGCCCGTCCGCATGAGATCGAGCGGGGTGGCGCCCGAGTACGCGTCGACCGGGCCGAGGAGGCTTCCCGCCCCCATGCCGAAGCCGCCGTGGGGCAGCCACGAGGCGCCGAGAGCGCCCGCGAACGAGATGTAGACGAAGAGGCGGCCGGCTATGGCCACGTTGAACACGTTGCGGCCGAAGCCGCCGTAGACTTCCTTGGCCATGAACACGCCGAAGGCGATGCCGACCGCGACTATCCACAGCGGAACCGCGGGGGGCATGGACAGGGCGTAGAGGGCGCAGCTGACCAGGACGGCCTCGCTTGTCTTCCCTCCCTTCTTACGCTCGAAGAGCCATTCGACGCCGACGCCGACCGCGAAGGTCACGGCGGCCACCGCGAGGGCCCGGAGCCCGTATGCCCAGATCGAGTACAACGCGATCGGCGCCAGGGCCCAGAGCACTTTCCGCATCATCGGTTGCTTCTGGAACACGTTTCCATCTCCTTTCGGTACGGAGCCAGCATTTCGCTGGAGAAAGTATAAGCGAGCGGGCGCGCGGGGCAACGGGGAGCGGTAAAAAATTATAGAAATGCTCAAGTATCGAGGCGCGGTGTCCGGGCGCGCGTGCCGCGCCGGCCCGGGATCGCGTCGACGTCGAGGGCGGCCCCGCCTACTTCGCCCGCTTGGTAAAGCCCATTATGAGGCCGAGGGCCACCGACCAGAGCGCGGCGAGCCCGATCTGCCAGTCGGGCGGCAGGGCGAAAGTGAGCGTGTGCGCCGGGATCCAGAACCAGGCGAGCGTCGCGAAGCTCTTCCCTATGCCGGCGTAGCCCTTGGTCCCCGCGATCCAGTTGTCCGTGGTGCGGTGCAGCAGCATGAGCAGGAAGCCGAACTGGGCGTTGGTGGCGAAGCTCTTCGCGAAGGCGAAGAGGAGCGGCGCCTCGAGGACCTTCGCGGGAAGGAAGCCCTTGTGGACCAGCGCCTCGACGAAGCCGCCGAAACCGGTGAAGGCGTACTTCACCACGATGCCGATGAGTCCCCACACCAGGGCCTTGAGGATCCACTCGAGGGCGCGCGCCGAGGGCTTGCGCCTGGCCGCGAGCACTCCGGCGAGTTCGCCGAGGGTGCCGAGAACGGCGAACTGGACGAAGGCGGAGAACAGCACGTTGTTCCGGACCCAATCGAGATACCACTGCATGCGAAGCTCCGTTGATTGAGAGATTTTGGGGGGCGTCGCAGCCTCGGGCGGCCGCCGCGGCGATTATATCACGCATCGGCGGCACCCGCTCCGGCTTCATCGCCGAGGCGGCCGTGGCGTATCTCGCGCGCGAGGGGCGTGATTCCTGAGTTTTCGCCGCCGGCCTTCGCCGGCGCCCGCGCATGACCGTTCCCGAAACCCGTGCTATCCTGAACCTCCCCCTGTCGGGAACCATGAGGAGGTTCGTCCCGTGCCCGTCGCCAAAGCAGTCCGCGCCGACCTGGAGCGCGCTTCGTGGATCCGCCGCATGTTCGAGGAAGGCCGCCGCCTGCGCGAGGCCGATCCCGACTCACCGGTCTACGATTTCAGCCTGGGCAACCCCGACCTCGAGCCGCCCGAGGCCCTGCTCGACGCCCTGAGGGAACTTGTCGCCGACACGGCGAAGGGAACGCACGCCTACATGCCGAACGTCGGCTACCGCGAGGCGCGGGAGGCCATAGCCCGCAAGGTGTCGCGAGAGCACGCCTTCCCCGTCGGCTGGAGCGACGTGGTCATGACGGTGGGCGCCGCGGGGGGGCTCAACGTCCTCCTCCACGCCATCCTCGATCCCGGCGACGAGGTCATCGTGGTCCGGCCCTGGTTCGCCGAATACCGATTCTACATTAACAAGCACGGCGGGCGCATGGTCGAGGCGGACGCGGGGCCGGGCTTCACGCTCGACGTGGAGGCGATCCGCCGCGCGCTGAGCCTGAGGACCAAGGCCCTCATCCTCAACAGCCCGAACAATCCCACGGGCCGGATCTACCCGCGCGCCGATCTCGAGGCGCTGGCCGCCGTCCTCGTGGCCCACGGCGGGGCGACCGGCGTCTTCCCGACCCTGATCGTGGACGAGCCCTACCGCGACCTCGCCTACGAAGGGGTCGAGGTGCCGCCCGTCATGGACGCCTACCCGGAGACGGTGGTCTGCTCGAGCTTCTCGAAGAGCCTGTCCGTGCCCGGCGAGCGAATCGGCTACCTGGCCGTGTCCAGCCGCTGTTCCGAGAAGGCCCTGCTCATGGACGCGTTGGCCATGGGCATGCGCACCCTCGGCTTCGTCAACGCGCCGGCCCTGATGCAGCGGGTGGTGGCGCGGGTCGCGGACCGGAAGGCCGACATCGACTCGTACGCGCGTCGGCGGTCGCTGCTGCTGGAAGCTGTCCGGGGCGCGGGGCTCGCGTTCGCGCCGCCTGAAGGCGCCTTCTACCTGTTCTGCGAGGTTCCGCCGCGCGGCCCGAAGGGAAGGGAAAATGATGCCGCGCGAGCCGCCGCCGCCGGATCCGCGACGGGCGGCGCCGTTGCGGCGGAAAGCGCCGACATCGCGTTCGCCCTGTTCCTGAAGGAGTTTCGCGTGCTCGCGGTACCGGGCTCGGGCTTCGGCATGAGCGGCTGGGTTCGCCTCTCCTACGCCGTCGACGAGGCCCTGATCCGCGGCGTCGCGCCGGTGCTGAAAGCGGCCCTGGAGCAGTGGCGGGAATAGGGACAGGGCTCGCGCCCCTTAGTGGAATTCCTCGCTCTTGATGCCCAGTTGACGCTTGAGGATGCGGCGCCACAGACCCGGCGGAATCTCTTTGGAAAGCGCGAGGCTCACCTTGGTGAACAGCACGCGCCCGTCCGGTGCGATTTTTCGATAGTAGTGATGGTCCGTCGTGCGGACGAGGGTCCAGCCTTCCCGCTCGAGCCAGCGCTTCAGGTCAGCGAATCGAGGCATGGCGGAGCGTATCCAGCACGGCGCCCGAATCGGGGAGCGAGGCGAAGTAGAGCACCAGACCGTAATCGCGGGCGCGAGAGGGGTCATGCAGCCAGGCTTCCGGCGCGGAAAGGTAATCCATTACGAAGACTTCTACATCCGCGGCTAAACCGGCGAAGGCCCGCTCCCGGTCCTCGCCGTTGGCCAACAAGCCGAAGGGTTCGAGGGCCAGCGTCTTCGAGCCGTCCGGTTCCGTTTCCTCCTCGATGGCCAGGCGATCGAGAAGCGGTGAGAGCGCTTCCTCCAAGGCACGCCTCGACAGGAGGACGCTGTCCTCTTCGCTCGCCTTCCGGCGCCGGATGAACTGAGGTTTGGCGCGCTGGGCTTCGTCGACGAGCACGGTCAGGCGCGAGCGGGCTTCGGAAAAGCCGATGACGGGTGCGAGCATCGTATCACCTTGCATTGAATGTACCTCCTTTGTACTGATTGTGCAATCAGTACAAAACATCAATCCACCGAAATTGCGCGATCGCGACAGCAATCGTATTGCAGTCGCCAGCTCCTGATGGACCGCGAGGCATTTTCACGGCGCTTGCCGTCCAGACTCCCCATCGTGTTTTTTCCGTCATGAGGGACAAAACGAGCGGTGAGGTCTATACTTGGCACCGAATGCGGCATCCACGCGCCGTCGGCGCCAGCCGCCCCAAGGTTTGCAAAAAAAGGAGACCCTCATGCAGAAAAGGCGCATCCGCTTCGCGATCCTGATCGCGGCGCTGGCGGCCCTCGTCGCGGCGCCCCTCGGCGCCCAGACCACGGCGCCCTTCGCGCTCGGCGACCTCTTTTCCCAGGCCCCCGAAGTCACCGTCGGCTTCGAAGGCGAATACGGCTCGGCTGTTTCGAGCAACCGCGCGCTCGGATGGGACTCGGCCTACGACCGCATCGTCTACGATCCGATGGTGAAGGCGGGCACCGCCTTCGCGGCCGCGCCCTGGATCGGCCTCCAGTGGGGCGGACTCCAGATGACCACCCGCTTCTCGTACGACCAGGACCAGTTGGCGGGAACCCTGCCTATGCTCGGTGGAACGAACCTCATCTGGGCTGACGACTACGTGATCGAGAGCACGTTTTCGATCGACCTCGGTCTGCTTCAGCTGACCGAGCGCATCCTCTTCGATCCGTACACCCCCGACTACTACGAAGATTTCGGCGCGGTCTTCGAATCCGGCAAAATTTCCGCCGGCTTCAGGACCTTCGCACAGTACGACGACACGAATCCCTTCCTGTTCTTCACCGGCAGTTTCAACGACCATCAGATCGCGGACGCGTGGATGGCCGCGGACGATCTGGGCGGCCTCGTCGACCTCCGGATCGGCGGCGTCGACGCTCGCTACTTGCGCCTCCAGTCGCTCTTCTTCGACGAGGATCCGACCGCCGCCTTCTCCGAGCTGATACCGCTCATCACCAAGCCCGTGTTCGCGTCGCAGGACCGGACCCGCGGCCTGCTCCAGGTGCGTTCCATCCTGACTCCGTACGTGATGTCCGGGACCCGTACCGCCGTGTCAGCGAGCGCGGAGTTTGGCGCTTTGAACGTCTACAACGCCATGAGCATCCCTTTCGGCGGCGCCACCACATTCGAGGATTGGCTCCGTACCCGCAATGTCCTCTTCGGCGCGCGTTATGCCGTCGACGGGCTCGGCACCTTCGACGCCGGCTGGGAGCTCGGGCTCGGCTACAAGCGCGATTTCGTCGTAATCACCGCCACAGAGTACAAGGATTACCGGTACCTCGGCGACAACCGCTTCTGGCTCGACGCCGACCTTGACCTGGTCGAGGGTCTCGAGCTCCTGGCCGGCTTCGACCTGCGGCTCTTCGGCTTCCAGGACCTCGACAAGGCCACGGGCGTCGGCACCCCCGTCGATCCAGTCGTCTTGTCGTACGACACCGCCTTCGCCGCGAATGTCGGCGTCGAGGCCAAGTACGGCCTCGATTCCCTGCTCGACGGACTCGCGGTCGAGGGCGGCCTCTACCTGGCCATCAACGGCGGAAAGACTTTCGACCAGGTGGACTCGGCCGTCGCCGAAACCTTCGACCAGTATCTGGATGCCACGTATCCGACTGCCAACTACGTGCGCCTTGGCAGCCTGACGGAACAGGCCTGGCTCAACGAGAACGGCGAGTACGACGGGAACGCCCCGCTCGTCGCCTACCTCGCGGGTCTCTGGCAGCTCGACGAGGCCTGGGGCCTCAAGCTGGCCAACCAGTTCCTGCTCAACTCGGAGTTCCTCGACGGCGGAGTCACCTACTACACGAGCGCCGTCACGCCCCCCATCGGCTTCTACTCTGTCGACGCGGTGGAGCTGGGCGTCAGCTACACCGAAGGCAAGGCCGTCTTCACCCTCGGCTTCGCCTGGGAATTCCCCATCGGCATCCCCTCCGCGGCCGATCTCGGCTATACCGACGGCATGGGCACCTACGCCACAGCCAAGGACATCTACAAGGACGAGGGCCCCTACGGCACGACCGGCCGGAGCCCCTGGACTCTCGCCGCGGGCGTGACGCTCGAATTCTGAGCCTGCTTTTTCCTGACTTGCGCGGAGGGGCCCGGCCGTTTCGGCCGGGCCCCTCCATTTGCGGGCGGTAGAGGCGTTGGTATTATATTGACAAAATATGTAATAGTGTTCTAGCTTTCCACCGGTCAGGTTTGCTGAAGGCTGGCGCGCGGTCCCGATCGCATGTCGAAAGCGTTCCGGCGAATGCCGATTCGCTTTCGACCGGCCTTTTTTCAGGGTCGAATGCGGTACAGGCACGACGCGCGGCAACCGAAAAAAACTTGACACCTGATTTTGCGAGGGCTACACTCGCCCGCAAAGCGGAAGGGGATAAAGCGGACCGTAGGTTCGTCCCCGTTCAAATCGTAAGGAGGATAGCAATGAAGAAGGCTCTGGCCCTCATTCTTGCTCTCGTCGCTGTCGCTGCGTTCGCGCAGGACTACACTGTCGATGGCGAAGCGTCCGTCACCTGGGGATACAACCTCAACGACGACTCGACCGGTTTCCAGAACAGCTCGGACTTCGGGCTCACCTTCACCCTCGTTCCCGAGACCACCACGGGCACCGAGGGCGACGGCCTCTACGGCAAGCTCACCCTGGCCGATTTCGAACTCCTCGTCGTGGATGGCAAGCTTGACTACGCGGCCGCCGACATCACCGCGCAGATCATCTCCGGCCCGCTGTACCTGACCATCTACTCGGCGCCGGGCTTCGAGCTCAACAACGCGCAGACGATGGGCCCGCTCAGCATCGACGCCTGGGAGGACGCCTCCATCACCGCCGACACCGCCGGTCTCGCTTCCGGTGGCATCGCCCTCGGCTACACCACCGACCTGTTCGGCGTCGAGGTCCAGGTCGCTTCCGATGGCGACTTCGACAGCGCCGTGGATGCCACCGCTGACGAGTATGGCTGGGTCGATGATGATGACGATCCCACCACTGCTCCGGTTTGGGCCATCCTGACCCCCGCCGCGGCGGCCGTTCCGAACAACGTCGACAACCGCTACACCTTCGGCTTCAGCGCCACCGTCACCCCGATCGAGATGCTCGCCATCGAAGTCGCGGCCTTCATGGACGGCTGGAAGCCCGCCGACGGCGCCAACAAGGGCCTGACCCTGTCCGCCACCGTCACCCCGATCGAGGGCCTCGAGTTCGGCGTCGCTTTCGACGCCGCCATCGTCGGCACCGCCGACCTGGTCTGGGACCTCGCCGGTAATGTCGCCTACGAGATGGCCGATACCTTCTCGGTCGGCCTCAACGGCTACTACGGCCCCAAGGACTCCTACGGCACCGTCAACGACTACATCGAGCTCGGCGTCGAAGCCAGCGTCCTCGCGGTCGAGAACCTCGGCGCCAGCGTCTACTTCAAGGCCTACGACCTGATGGACTCGGCCGAACTTGACATGACCGATGGCCTCCCCGCCTTCGTGGGCGGCGCCTTCGACTACGCCGTCGCGGTCGGTGAAGGCACCGTCACCCCCTACTTCAACTTCGACCTCGGCCTCCTCCACTGGAACGACGCCACTGCGCTTCTCCTCGGTGAGGACCTCAACGGTTTCGCCTTCTCCGTGGGCGCCGACATCGCGGTCATCGCCAACACCGTCTTCAACGTCGACTTCTCGGCCGGTTCGATCTCTGACGACGCGACCACCATCGACTCCATCACGGCCTTCGGCAAGACCGCCGACGGCTTCGATGCCGGTACCTTCACCGTCACCGCCACCATCAGCCTCTAAGCTGAAACGTAGCGGTTCCGCGTGAACCCTCGGGCGCCCCTTCGGGGGCGCCCTTTTTCATGCCCTACGGAGAACCGGAGCGGCGGGGCTTTCAGGATCGCGCTTCCGCGCGGAGCTTGCCGCCCGCGGCGGGCGGGGGCTAGAATCGGAGCCATGGAAACCGAAGTAGGATTGGATCCGGGAGCTGCGGCATGACCGCGAAGCTGGCCGAAAAGCTCGCGCGGGGCGGGGTGTGGTTCGGCATCGCGGGCGAGACGCCGGCGGATGCCATCGGCGACGCGGTCGAGGCCTTGCGCCTGGGCGCGGGCATCGACAAGGCCGCTCTGGTCAAGGCGACCGTCGAGCGCGAGACCCTCATGTCGACCGGCCTCGGCGACGGCCTGGCCATACCCCATCCGCGCCTGCCCGTCGTATCCCGCGAAGAGGACGAGCTCGTGGCCCTCTGCTACCTCCAGAAGCCGGTGGCTTGGGGCGCCCTCGACGGCCGCGACGTCCACGCCATCTTCCTGGTGCTGAGTTCTGGCACCCGCACCCATCTGGCCACCCTGGCCCGTCTCGGCCACCTGGCCAAGGACCGCGCCTTCCGCGCCCTGCTCGAGAAACGCGCAGGCAAGGACGAGATGCTCGATTTCATCCGCGCGGCCGAGGCGGAGTGGGGCGGAAAGAACGCGAAAGCGGAGGTCCGCGATGGCGAATAGGGCGAGGGACTGGCTCAGGCAGGCGGAGGACGACCTTGAGTGGGCAAACGATTCGCTGGCTGGCGGACGATGGGCCCAGAGCTGCTTCATCGCCCAGCAAGTGGCGGAAAAGGCGCTCAAGGCCATCGCCATTGCGCGCGGCGCCGCCGACCTGCGAAGCCACTCCATCGTAAAGATCGCCGAAGCGCTCGGTATCGATGGGGAACTCGCGAGCATGGGCCGGCGTCTTGATGCGTACTACATCTCGGCAAGATATCCGGATGCCTACCCGGAAGGTGCTCCATTCGAGTACTTCGATAGGGCTATCGCAAGCGATGCGCTCGGATACGCGCGGAATTTCGTCGAACGGGCCCGCGTGGAGCTGCCGGATGCGTAAGGTCGGCTCCGGCGTCATTCTCTGGGGAGACGCGCGTGACTCGGGGGGCCGGAACGAGGCAGGATCCGCGATAGTCTGGAATACGCGCGAACCCCTCCTCGGCCGTTCGCCCGAGGAATTCGAGCGGCTCCTCCGCGAACGGCTCGAAGGCCGCGTGCGCGAGGCCTGGATCTTCGGTTCCTACGGCACGAGCGAGTTCGGTCGCGACTCCGACGTCGACCTCATGCTTGTGGTCGAGACCGACAAGCCCTTTCTCGAGCGCGCGCTCGCCTTCGGCGACATCATGGATCTCGCCGCCTCCATGGACCTGTTGGTCTACACCCCGGAAGAATTCCGGAAGCTGACCGAGGATCCTTCACCCGGTTTCTGGACCGATGCGGTAGCGTCCATGCGGCGCGTGGTGTGAATGTTCAGCCCCTGAGACGGTAGCCCAGACCCCAGACCGTCTCGACGACGCCCGGGCTGGAAGGATCGAGCTCGATCTTCTCGCGGAGGCGGCGGATGTGGACGGCCACGGCGTTCTGGTCGCCGTAGGCGCCTTCGCCGCGGAGCCGCGCGAAGATCTCCTCGCGGGAGCGCACGCGACCGGGTTCCTCCGCCAGGAAGGCGAGCAGCGACCACTCGGTGGCCGTCAGCGGGATCTCGGCGTCGCCGCGCTTGACGAGCTTGCGGCCGAGGTCGACGGAGAGGCCGCCGGACACGACGATGCGCCCGTCCGCCCCGCCGCCCCGGAGGCGTTCGTAACGCTCCACGTGGGCCTTGGCGCGCGCCACGAGCTCCGCGGGGCTGAAGGGCTTTACCAGGTAGTCGTCCGCGCCGAGGCCAAGGGCGCGCACCTTGTCCAAGTCGGCGCCGCGCGCGGACACCACCATGAGCGGGGTCTCGCCGAGCCTGCGCGCCTCGCGGCAGACCGCGAAGCCGTCGGCGCCCGGCAGCATCAGGTCGACGATGGCGAGCGCCCAGCCGCCCTCGGCCAGCCGCTCGATGCCCGTATCGCCGTCGGCGGCGAGTTCGACGGCGAAGCCCGCGGCTTCCAGGTAGTCGCGCTCGAGCTCCGCGATGGCGCGGTCGTCCTCGACGATGAGGGCGCGCTTCATGCTGAACCTCCTTGCCGCGGGCCTTCCGGCGCCTCCGGTCCATTCGCCCCGGCCCCGGGACGCGGCGCGAGGGGCAGCGTGATGACCACGCGCGCGCCGGGCCAGGGGGCCGGCGCGTCGGCCGTCTCGGCCCTTGCCGCGCCGCCCATCGACAGGACTATCTCGCGCACGATGGAGAGGCCGAGGCCTGCGCCTTCGCCCGAGCGCGCCTCGTCGCCGCGACGGAAGCGATCGAAGGCCCTTCCCGCAAGGCTCGGAGGAAAGCCGCGCCCGTCGTCGACGAAATCTACGCGCACCTGGCGGCCGTCGCCGACATCCTCGACGCCGAGGCGTATCTGCAGGCATGCGCGCTCGCGGCCTGAGTGCGCCACGACGTTCGCAGCCAGGTTCTCGACAAGGCGCCGCAGCCGGAACGGATCGGCGCGCACGGTGGCCGTGAATGCTTCGCTCAGCGTCGAGTCGAAGGTGACTACGAGCCTTCCCTCGTGCACAAGCGAAAGCTCCTCGGCGCCCGAGGCCAGGAAGGCCGCCAGGTCGACGTCGCGGAGCTCGGGGCGGTCCTCGCCCGATTCGAGGGTCGAAAGGAGGAAGATGCCGTCGATCATGCGCTCGAGGCGGCCGGCCTGTTCGCGGAGCACCAAAAGGTAGCGCTCGCGCTTTTCCGGCGTGGCGGCGGTGCCGTCGGACAGGCCCTCGATATAGCCGCGGATGGCGGTGAGCGGGGTGCGGACGTCGTGCGAAAGGTTGGCGATCAATTCCCTGCGCGAGCGCTCGTCGGCCCTCTCGCGCTCGATGGACTCCTGCAGCTTGACCCGCATGCCGTCGAAGGCCTTGAACACGGGTTCGAGCTCGCGCACGGGCGGAATTTCGACGGGGTTCGCGAGGTCGCCGGAACCGAGGCGATGCGCCGCCGACTCGAGCGTGCGCAAGGGCTTTATCAGGCGGAAGATCGAGAAGAGCCCGGCGCCGCCGTTCAGCGCCAGCAACGCGATGATCAGGTAGAAGCCGAGCAGCCGGCTGAAGGTTGCCGTCTTGGGGTAGAAGGTGGGACGCGGCGGGCGCGGTTCGGGCGAGCGGATGAGGAAGACCGAGGCCGCGCGTCCTTCGTGGGTGCGGAAATCCGTCTGGTCCACCACCCAGGGTTCATCGGATTCTGGCGGCGGCGGAGGCGCGTCCGGGTCGGTGTGCGAGCCGTAGGCAGGGAGCGATTCGAGGAAATCCGGTTCCACCGAGCCGACCACGCGCAGGGGCTCGCCATCGACGCGGACCACCAGGGCGAGGCTGTCCTCGGGCCGGACCAGGCTGCGCAGGTACTCCGAGTCGCGCAGCTTCGCGACATCCTCGACGATGGCCAGGTTGACCCGCCGGGAAACGCTTTCCGAGCTGCGGAAGACGCGCACGTAGGGCAGGGCCGGCTTGAGCAGGCGGGTGAGCGCGTTCGTATCGCCCCGGTAGTAGTCAGAGACCGCGGACTCGAAGGCCACGACGGCGGCCACGGGCAGGAGTATCGTGAAGGCGGTGGCCATCACCGCCGTCCGGACTATGGAGCGTCGCCTGGCCATGCGCTTACTCGTAGCTCAGCGCGACTACGGGGTCAAGCCGGGCGGCGCGCGCGGCCGGGTAGAGGCCGAAGAATATTCCCGTAGCGGCGCTGAAGGCGACCGCCACGACCATCGAACTCGGCGAGAGGATGAAGTCCCAGGAGAGGAAGCCGGAGGCGACCTTGCTGATGGCCATGCCGAGGGCGAGCCCGACGAGGCCGCCGGCCAGCGTGATGTAGATGGCCTCGACCAGGAACTGCACGCGGATGGCCGCGGGCGTCGCGCCGAGCGCCTTGCGGATGCCGATCTCGCGTGTGCGCTCCGTCACCGACACGAGCATGATGTTCATGATGCCGATGCCGCCGACCAGCAGGCTGATGGCGGCGATGCCCGCGAGGAAGCCCGACAGCGTGTCGGTGACGCCTGACATGGTCTCCGCGATGGTCGAAGGGGACATGACGCGGATCGCGTTGGCCGTTCCGGTTTCGGCGTCGAACCAGGCCTGTATCTCGGCCGCCGTCTCGACCACGTCGCGGACCTCCGGGTCGGCCCAGAGCACGAAGGAGTCGGGGCGTTCGGGCTTGGCGATGCGCACCAGGAAGCTCGAGCGCGGCATGAAGGCGCCCGAGTCGAAGCTGAAGCCGAAGGTGTCGCTGCGGGCCTCGAGCACCCCGATGACCCTGAGCTGCTTCGGCGACGAGCCGAGCACGCGAACCGAGGACCCGACCGCGCCTCCGTCGGGGAAGAGCGTCAGGGCGAGTTCGGAGCCGAGGACGACGACCGCCGAGCGCTCGGCCATGTCGGCTTCCGTGATGAAGCGGCCCTCCTTGACCTCAAGCGAGAAGATGTCGAGGTAGGACGGCGTCGCGCCGGTGATCTGCTCGGAAGCGCTCTCGGTGCCGGCCTTGAGCTGGGCGCTCGCGCGGTTGACCGCCGCGGCCGCCTTGATGCCTTCGAAGCCGACCAGGTCCTCGACCAGTTCCTCGGTGAAAAGGCGCTCGACCGCCGCGCCGGGGCGGCGGCCGACGTTGACCGTGATGGTCTCCAGGCCCGCCTGGGCTATCTGGCCGGTGATGGACGCCCGCGCGCTTTCGCCGAGCGCGGTGATGGCGACCACGGAGCCGACGCCGATGACGATGCCGATCATGGACAGGAAGGTGCGGAGCTTGTTGCCCCAGAGGCTCCGCGTGGCGGAGCGCATGTGTTCGATGATCACGCGACCTCCTCGATCAGTCCGTCGCGTATCCGCACGGTCCGGTGGCAGCGGGCCGCCACGTCCGGATCGTGCGTGACCACGATGATGGTGGTGCCGCGCGCGTGGATCTCCTCGAAGAGCTCGAGCACCGCGTCGCCGGTCTTGGTGTCGAGGGCGCCCGTGGGCTCGTCCGCGAGCAGGATGGCCGGTCGGGTGACCAGGGCCCTCGCGATGGCCGCCCGCTGGCGCTGGCCGCCCGAGAGCTGGTTCGGCCGGTGGCCGAGGCGTTCGCCCAGTCCCACGGACTCCAGTTCGGCGCGCGCCCGCTCGATGCGCTCGCGACGGTTGACGCCGGCGTACTGGAGCGGAAGCGCGACATTCTCCAGGATGGACTCGCGGGTGAGCAGGTTGAAGGCCTGGAAGACGAAGCCGATGCGTTCGTTGCGTATGCGCGCCAGACGGGTCTCGTCCATCTCGGCGACCTGTACCCCGTCTATGGCGACCGTGCCCTCGGTGGGGCTGTCGAGGCAGCCGATGATGTGCATGAGGGTGGACTTGCCCGAGCCCGAGGGGCCGATGATGGCCAGGTACTCCCCGCGCCTGATGTCGAGGTCGACGCCGCGCAGCGCGTGAACCTTCTCCTCGCCCACCTCGTAGACGCGGTGGATGCCGCGGGCGGCCACGACCAGGGCGTCGGAAGGCGCGGGCGGGAACTTCAGGGTGTCGCTCATGGCCGCGGCACCGCGGGCGGGGCCCCGGCGGGAGCCTGCCCGCCGCCGGTCATGAAGCGCATGTTCGGGAGTATGGAAGTCGAGCCGCCCGCCGAGCCCGCGCCGGCCGTGCTCGCGCCGGCTTTCGGCACCAGCACCCAGTCGCCGGCCGCGAGGCCCGAGAGTATCTCCACGGTGCCGTCGGAACGCGGCACGCCGGATACCAGCCGGAGCACGGGTTCGTCGTTCTCGCCGGGCACGTACACGGCGAGCGCGGCCGCGGCCTGGGTCATGGTCGCGTCGGTCGCGGCGGCGCCGCTGCGGAGCCCTGCTCCGCCCCCGGCACCGGCCGCGCCGGATGCCGCGAAGCGGGCGCGCAGCTCGGCGCGCTCTTCCTCGCTCAGCGACGCCATGGCGGCTCTGCGGGCTTCCGGGTCTGCCGGGAGGGCGCTCGGGGTTCCCGACCCGGGCGCTGTCCCTCCCTCGGCGGAGGAAGCCGAGGTCTCGGCGGCCGTGCCCTCGCGGGGCGCCGGGAAGACTGCGGCGGCGGGCACGGTCAGGATGGCCCTGGCTTCGCTGGCCAGTATCGAGGCCGAGAAGGAGTAGCCGGGCAGGAGCTCGTCGGGCGGGTTCCCGATGGTGGCCTCGACGTCGAAAACGGCGAGCCCCTGGCTCGTGACGCGGCCCACCGGCGGGATGCGCGAGACGGATCCGGCGTAGGTGACGTTCGGCAGCGCGTCGAACTCGAACTCGACGACCTGTCCGACGCGGATCTTGGGAAGGTCGATCTCGTCGATCTGAAGCACGGCCAGCAGGCTCGAGCGGTCGATCAGGGACATGATCACGGTGCCGTTCGAAGCGTATTCGCCCGGCTCGACCGCCACGTCGGTGACGATGCCCGAGAACGGGGCGCTCAGCTTGGTGAGCTCGTACTTGGCGCGCTTCAGCTCGACCTCGAGGACCGCGAGCTCGGCGGTGCGGGCGTTTCCGGTCAGGCGCGCCTGCTCCAGTTTGTACTCGGCGTTGGCAAGGTCGTACGCCTCGCTGGCGTCGTCGAGCGTGGCGAGCACGCGGCCCTTCTCGGCCATGAGCCCCTCGCGGGCCAGCACGCTCTCGATGCGGCCGGAACCGTTGAAGGAAAGGTCGCTGGCGCGCGCCGCCTCGATGTTTCCCGATGCCTCGATCACGGTCTGGTCCACGAACGCGGCGACGCGCGTCTTCGTATATCCGGTCGGGCCGGCCGCTGATCCGAGCTTCGGTATCACTACAGCGAGCGTGACGATGATGGCGACGGCCAGGAGGCCGCCGCCGCCGAGGAGCGCGGCGCGCGGGATTTTCCCTTTCCTGTTCATTCGGAGGCCTCCATGGTGATGTAGTCGGCGGCCACGAGCGCGTCCGCCGCCGCGCGCTGCCAGGCGGCTTTTTCGACCGCCGCCGCCGCCTTGATCCACGAGTCGTACGCTTCGTCGACCTCGGAGTCCGCGGCGAATCCGGCCGCGGCTTCCGCCCGCAGTTGGGCCAGCTCGAGCGCGGCCATCTGGAGCGCGGCGTCCAGATGGCGCGCCTCGAGTTCCCTGTCCTCCAGCTCCGCGGCCAGGTTGGCCACGTCAAGAGAGGCCGCTTCGCGCGCCGCTTCGAGCGCGACCCGGCTGGTTTCGAGGGACAATTCGTCGACGCGCAGGCGCGCGGCCCGCGCGGACTTCGCTTCGGGATGCCAGGAGAGCGAAAGGTCGACGGAAGCGCCACCGCCAGTCCCGCCGGCCCATGCGACTCCGCCGGAGAGGGACAGGCCGGGCCATTCCGCGACCGCGCCGAGGCGGGCGCTCGACCCTTCCGGTCCCGAGTCCGCGGAATCGGTCGCGCTCAGGACGGCGGCCAGCGAGGCTCCTCCTTCCCATTCGTCGGCGAAGGCGCGCGATTCCAGAGCGAGCGCGCGGATCGCCTTGGCGAGCGCACGATTGTCCTCGACGAGCGGCAGGGGCTCGGCAAGCGCCGTCCGGGCCGGCGGCGCGGGCGGGTTCGGGCTTGCGATGCCCGTGGCGCTTTCGACCGCGGCCGCGGCGCGCACGAGCGCCCGCTCCGAACGTTCCAGGGCTATCGAGGCCGACTCCACCGCCACCGAGAGCCGCGCCATGCCGGCGCTGCCCGGCGCGTAGGTGCCGAGCGTCCTGGCCTCGAGCAGCTCGCGCCCGGCCCGGGAAAGGGCGGCCCGCTTCGAAGCCGCGTCGAAGGCGGCTTGCGACCAGGCCATGAGCAATTCGAGGGTCTCCGCGTCCGAGCGGGCCACGGCGGCGTCGAGCTCCGATTCCGCGTCCACGAGGGCGGCGCGGGCTCGGAGCGTCTCGAGCGGGACCGAAGGATCGAGGAGCCGGTCGAGCGGCTGACGGATCGTGAGTTCGGCGTCGACGCTCGACTCCGGGGAAGCCGTGCCGAGCCCGAGCGTGGCGCCGACGCCCAGCGAGGCGCTCGTGCCCCACGGGTCGGCCAATTCGATGCCGAGCGTCGGTTCGGCCGACAGGACGGAGGGCGCGCCGTCCTCCGAGAAGGAAATCCGCGTCGTGCCGGAGCCGGCCGATAACGTGAGGGGCGAAGGATTTTCGAGGGCGGTCAGGTTCGTCCGGGCGGACTCAACCGCGAGCCTCCGCGTCTCGATGGAGCGATCCCGGGCACGCGCCGCCGCCAGGTACTCCGCGAGTTCCGTCGTTCCGTAGGATCTCGGCGAAGCCTCGCCCGCGAGGCCCGGAGCATCCTCCGCCGGCGCGGTCCAGCAGGCCAGGGCGAGCGCGAGGCCGGCCCCCAGAAGTTTTTTCGTGTCCATACCCGGACGATACTAACCCGTTCCGCTTGCGGCGCGCTTTCGCCAAGCTTACGGAAGCCTTACGGAGCGGAGGCCGTTCGTTTGCCCGTGCCGATCAGATAGGTTTCGAAGGACTCGGAGCGGCAGGTTTTCGGCTTGAAGCCCCGGGCGACGGTGTAGGCGGCCTTCATGCGGTCGAGCAGCTCGCGCTCGCCGCCTCCGACGAAGAGCTTGGCCACCACGGCGCCTCCTGGCGCCAGAAATTCGTCCGCCATGTCGAGGACGGCTTCGACGATGGATTCCGAGCGCCCGGTGTCGACGGTGCTGTTGCCCGTCGTGGAGGGCGCGGCGTCGGAGAGGACGAGGTCATAGGGGCCGCGCGCCGCAAGTTCGGCCCTGACGGCGGCGTCGTATAGGTCTCCCTGGATGAAGAAAAAGTTCCGGTCGGGCGGCGAAATGGCTAGTTTCTGGAGGTCCACCGCGGCCAGGAAGCCGGAGCCCTTGAGAAAGCGCAGTACCCAGAGGCTCCAGGAACCGGGGGCCGCACCGACGTCGAGGACGCGCATGCCCCGCCTGAGCAGGGCGAATTTGTCCTGGAGCTCGCCCAGCTTGTACACGGAGCGGGCGGGGTAGCCTTCCTTTTTCGCCTTCAGGGTCCAGTGGTCGGGTTTCTCGTAGCCGGACATGGCGCGTTCTCCTCGCTTCGAGGCGCCTCGCCGGGGTTCCCGGCGCCTCGGTCCTGACTATAGGGGAAAGCGCGGGTTCGGGGAAGCGCCGCGTCGGCGACCGGCGGAAGCGCTTCCGCGTGGCGCGCCGACGGGTCAGCCGCTATACTTCGACATGGAGGCCCAATGTCGTCGCCGACCTTCGTCGAAGCAGAGGTGTGGACGGTCGCGCAGACCGAACAGGGGAACGTGGTCCTGGTGCGGCCGAAGGGTTCGGACCTCACCGTTCCGATCTTCATCGGACAGCTCGAGACCCAGAGCATCCTGATCGGACTTGGCCGGGTCGACGTGCCCAGGCCCCTCACCCACGACCTCGTCCTCTCGTTGATCGGGAGCCTGGGCGCCGGACTCGCCCGCGTCGAGATCAACGAGCTTCGCGAAGGCACCTTTTTCGCCCGACTCGTCGTCGTCCGCGACGGCCAGGAATCGCTGGTGGATTCGAGGCCTTCGGACGCCCTCGCCCTGGCCGTCCGGGCGGGTTGCCCGGTTTACATCGCCGAGTCCGTCGTGGACGAGGCGGGGATCTCAGTGAACCTGGTCTCTGACCGCGGCGGCTCGGGATTGGTCGAAATCGATCCGTTCAGGGCTGTCGAAGCGACTCCGGCGCCCCCTCCGGCGCGCGAAGACCGCGAACGCCTCCGGGCTGAGCTCGAGGAAGCCATTTCGGAGGAGGATTACGAGCGCGCCGCCCTGCTGCGCGACCGCCTGCGGGACCTCGAGGGAGCCTGAGCGCCCGGGGCGCAAGAAAACCGTACCGCAATCGCCCGCTATCGGGTACACTCGGGACGCGGAGGAATCGATGCGCGCACAGCCGAGGGCAGGGGCCCTACTCGTCCTTCTCCTGGCCACCGCCGCGCTCGCCGGCGCCCAGGAAGTGGATCTCACCGCCTTCGATGCCTGGGCCCGTCCCGGGTTCGACATGGCATGGGTCTATAACCGGCCCGAGGTGGCGGACCAGGCCTGGTACCGAATTCCGGCGAACCGCGGAGACCGTCCGATATTGCTCAGCCGCTACGGCTTCAAGGGCCTGCCCGAAGTCGGTCCTTTCCGCCTGCTTCGCGCCGACCCCATCGAGTTCACGGTCGCCATTCCCTTCTTCGTCCCCGACGAGACGCTGGCCATCCAGGGCGGCATCGGCCTCTACCTGGCCCAGGTCGGGCAGAATTACGAAGCCTACCTCAACGGCTCGCTCTTCGCCACGGACATCCACCGGAAACCCGATGGCTCGATCCGCCTCGACCGCACCACGCGCGGAGCGCTCCTGTCCATCGACCGGCGCTACCTGGCGCCGGGAACGAACCTTCTGGTCTTCCGCCTGGTCGGCGATCCGACCGACGACCGCACCGGATTTTCGATGGGCGGCCCCTATCTCGTCGGCGCCTACGAGACCCTGTCCGCGCGGCGCACCGAATACCTCGACCTCATCCTGATCGCCGTGTACGCGTTTTTCGGCATCTACCACGTGCTCCTGTTCCTCTTCAGGCCCGGCAACCGTTCCTACATCCATTTCGGCATCGGCACCTTGCTGGTGGCCCTCTACTTCTTCACGCGGAGCTACCTGGCGTACGACCTGATACGCGACTCCCGCGTCATCCGGGTCGCGGAGATGGGCAGCCTCTACCTCGTGCTGCCATTCTTCCTGCTCTTCTTCGACCTGGTGCTGCGTCACCGTACCAGCCTCACGGCGCGCGTCTACCTGGCCTTCAGCGTCGCCCTGGCCGTCTCGGCGCCGTTCCTGGTCCGCACCACCGTGCTTTCCGTCTGGGCGCTCGGCGCGGCTGTCGCCGTTTTCCACCTGGTGGTACGGGACCTCGCCATGCCCTTCTGGCACGCCTTCCGCCACTACCGGAGGCAGGGCGGCCGGCGCGGCTTCGCGGGCGGCCTCGGCGCGATCATGGACGTTTTCCTCAAGACGGAAGCCGGCCGGCTCTCCATCGCCGTGCTGGTCGTGGCGGCAGCGCTGGTCTACGACACCTTCTTCGTAAGCCTTTCGAGCCCGGTCCAGATCTCGCGCTACGCCTTCCTCGTCCTGGTGCTGGGCACGGCCGGCGTGCTCGCGGGGCAGTTCACGGGCACCTTCAAGGAGATCGAGTCGATCAATGCCTCGCTCGACCGCAAGGTGCGAGCCAGGGCGGAGGAGCTGGAGCGCTCGATGGAAGACCAGTCCGCGCTGAGCCGCGAGCTCTCCGAGGCGAACGTCAAGCTCCAGTCGGCCATGGAGATCGGCGAGAAGGACCTTCGCATGGCCGTTCAGGTCCAGCAGGGCTTCTTCCCCGCCAGCGCGCCGGAAACCGAGTCGTGGGACCTCGCGTTCGCGTATCTGCCCGCGTCGGGCATCTCCGGCGATTTCTACGACTTTTACATGGACGGCGGGCAGCTCACCGGCGTGCTGGTGGGCGACGTATCGGGCAAGGGCATCGCCTCCGGCCTTGTAACGGTGCTGGCGCGCTCGGTGTTCCAGCGCAATGTCCAGGCCTTGCGCGACGCCAGCCTGGGCCGGGTGCTCGAGTCGATCGATACCGAGCTGTCGACGGAGCTGGCCACGGTCGAGAACTACCTGTCCTGCTCCCTGCTTCGCCTGAGCGACGGCACGGTGGAATACGCGAACGCGGCCGCGCCGGACGCGCTGCTCAGGCCTGCCGGCAAGTCGCGCGCGCTCGTGCTCAAGCCCAAGGGCGACGTCGACCACAAGGGCGCACCGCTCGGCCGGGAGGGCTTCAACTCCCAGCACACGGCCGTCCGTTTCGCGATGAGTCCGGGCGACGCCATCCTGCTCTGCACCGACGGTCTCTCGGAATCGAGGAACCTGGAAGGCGAGCCGTTCCGGACGGCGGGCCTGCTCGACGCGTTCGGCTCCGCGCCTGCGGACGGCGACGCCCAGCAGATACTCGACTACGTCATGCAGGAGTGCCGCTTCCACACGAGCGGCACCCGCGTCACCGACGACCTGACCGCCATCGTCCTCCGCCGGAAAAGCTGATTCGTAGAAGAGAACCACGGAGGCACGGAGTTCGGGATGAGGCAGCGCGCGACGAGCGCGCATCCTGATCAATTCCGCCACGAAAGCGACGCGAAGCGACGCAGGAAAGAGGGAGAATCGGGGAAAGGGCTATTGCAAACCCGTTTCCCTTCTCCCTCCCTCCTCCCTCCGTGTCTCCGTGCCTCTGTGGTTCTATTATCCCAGGAGGCGGTTCACTCTCGCCACGAAGTCGGCGGGGTCGTGGAGGGGGACGCCCTCGACCAGCAGGGCCTCGCCGAGCAGCACCTTGGCGGCGTCCTCGACGCGCGCGTCGTCCGCGCCCGCGAGCCCGGCCACGAGCGCGTGGGAGCCGTTCAGCTCGAGGATGGGCTTCGACTCGACGCCCGAGCCCTGGCCCATGGCCTTCATGAGCAGCTGGAGGCGGAGGCTCGGGTCGTCCTCGTCCACCACCACGCACGAGGGGCTCTCCGCGAGTCGGCCGGTCAGGCGCACGTCCTTGACCGCGTCGCCGAGCGCCTTCTTCACGCGCTCCACGACCGGCGCCAGCTCCTTCTCCTTCGCCTCGTCCTTGTTGCCCTCGAAATCCTTCGCGACGTCGGCGCGGTTGATGGCCTTGAGCTCGAGCTCGCCGAAGCGGCCGATGGAGGGCACGACGATCTCGTCGATCTCGTCGCCGCAGATGAGCACCTCGGTGCCCTCCTTGCGGTACATCTCGAGCAGCGGGCTCTTCCGGAGCCGCTCTTCCTCGTCGCCCGCCAGGAAGAAGACGCTCTTCTGGCCGTCCTTCATGCGGGTCTTGTAGTCCGCCAGGCTGGTCCAGCCATCCACCGCCGTGCTCTTGAAGCGGACGAGCTCCAGCAAATCCTCGCGGTGCGCCCAGTCCGAGTAGAGGCCTTCCTTGAGCGGGCGGTTGAACTGCTCGACGAAGGTGCCGTAAAGGGCCGGATCGCGGGCGGCCAGGTCCTTGAGCTCGGAGAGCACCTTCTTGACCGAGGCCGAGCGGATGTTGGTCATGACGCGGTTCTGCTGGAGGATCTCGCGGCTGACGTTGAGCGGCAGGTCTTCCGAGTCGATTACGCCGCGCACGAAGCGGAGCCAGGTCGGCAGGAGCTCCTTCTCGTCGTCGGTGATGAACACGCGCTTGACGTAGAGCTTGACGCCCGGTTTGTAGTCGGCGCGGTAGAGGTCGAAGGGCGCCTTCGAGGGTACGTAGAAGAGCGTCGTGTACTCGATGGTTCCCTCTGCCTTGGTGTGGATCCAGAACAGCGGCTCCTCGTCGGTGTCGACGAAGTTCTTGTAGAAGTCCTTGTAGTCCTGCTCCGCGAGCTCGGACTTGGGCCTCCGCCAGAGCGCCGCGGCCGAGTTGACCTGCTCGACTTTCTCCTCAGAGCTCTTCTGCTTGCCCTTGTCGTCGTATTCGGGCTGCCGGTAGCGGAGGAAGATGGGGAAGGCCACGTGGTTCGAGTAGCGCTTGACGAGCTCCTCGAGGCGCCAGCGCGAAAGGAATTCCGCGCCCTCGTCGTTCAGGTGGAGGGTGACCGTGGTGCCGTGGCCGTCGCGCTCGGCGGCCTCGATCGAGTAGGCGGACTCGCCGTCCGAAGTCCACTTGAAGGCCTTGTCAGTGGCGGCCTTGCGGCTCAGCACCTCGACTTTCGACGCCACCATGTAGCTGGCGTAGAAGCCGACGCCGAACTGGCCGATCAGGTTCGATTCCTTGCGGGCGTCGCCGGAGAGCGCCTCGAGGAAGCGTTTGGTGCCGGAGCGGGCGATGGTGCCGAGGTTGGCGTCGAGGTCCTCCTCGTCCATGCCGATGCCGTTGTCCTCGACGTAGAGCGTCTTTTTTTCCGGATCGAATCCGATTTCGACGCGCGGCTCGAAGGAAACGCCCTTGTAGGCCTCGTCCGAGGCAGCCAGGTAGCGGAGCTTGTCGATGGCGTCCGAGGCGTTCGAGACGAGCTCGCGGAGGAATATCTCCTTGTGGGAGTAGAGCGAGTGGATGATGAGGCGGAGCAGCTGGTTCACTTCCGCCTTGAATTTGCGCACGGCCATTTGGTCGCTCCTCGTGATGGTTGGGGTGTCGGGGTCACTTGGGAAAATAGCGAAGCGGGGCCGGGAGAGGCAAGGGCGGCGAATTCCGCTCCTCTTTACAGAAAAAACCCCCGGTGCTAGCATCCGGCGGCGCCCCGGCCGCGTCAAAACAGCCGGCCTGGCGTTCGCGAGCGGGAATCCCACCACTCCCGGCGGCCCGGGGCCATCCATCTGCGGCCCTGATCGCGCCTTTAAGGCGTGGCTTCCGCGAACGGGAGTTCATCGTCATGAAAAGTCTCGGCGTCAACATAGGCTCGGCGAGCCTCAAGCTGGTCCTGCTGGACGGCGACCGCGTGGAATGGAGCGCGGTGCTGCCGCACGAGGGCGAGTTCAAGGCCGCCCTGGCCCGCGCCTTCCTGGCCCATCCGGCGCCCCTCGGCGTACCGTCCCTGGTCACCGGCAACGAGGGCCGCTCGCTCTTCGCCCTGCCCGCCATCATCGAGCCGCTCTGCGTCGAAGCCGCCCTCAAGGCCTCGGGCGAGAAGGTCGATGCGGTCGTGTCGATGGGCGGCGAGGACCTCGTGGTCTATGCCGTCGACTCGCGCGGCGTCATCGTCTCGAACTTCTCCGGCAACAAGTGCGCCTCGGGCACCGGCGAGTTCTTCAAACAGCAGCTGGCGCGCATGGACATGGAGCTGGACGACGTCTCGCGCGTGTCGCCCGACGCCAAGGCCCTGCCGCTCTCGAGCCGCTGCTCGGTCTTCATGAAGAGCGACTGCACGCACCGGCTCAACAAGCGCGAGGCGACCAAGGACGACATCGTCCTGTCCCTTTCCATGGTGATGGCCGTCAAGGTGGCGGACTTCCTGAAGCGCGCGCGCGTGGAGAAGGGAAGGGCCATCCTCGCGGGCGGAACGACGCGCAACCCGCATATCCTCCGCTACCTGCGCGAGCTCCTGCCCGAGGTGGAGTTCGTCGTCCCGAAGGAAGCGCCCTATTTCGAAGCCTGGGGAGCGGCCCTGCTCGCCCGGGCTTCGGGCAGCCCCTTCCCCGAGCCCGCCACCCTGCTCCGCGAAGGCACGGTCGGCTTCGGCTCGCTCGAGCCGCTCTCGAAGGCGGAGCGCCTGGTCACGTATTTCGAAGGCAAGACCGGCCCCGTCGTGGCGGGCCGGAAGTACCTGCTCGGCGTCGACGGCGGCTCGACCACCACCAAGGCCTGCCTGGTCGACATCGAGACCGACGAGGTGGTGGCCAGCCACTATGGCCGCACCCACGGCGACCCGGTCAAGGCCCTGAAGCTCTGCCTGGAGAAGATCCGCGAGAAGGTGAAGGCCGACACCGGCTCGGAGCGCGTCGAGATTCCCTACGCGTCGACCACCGGAAGCTCTCGCGAGATCCTCGGCGTCTTCCTCGGCACCGAGGGCGTCTACAACGAGATCATCGCGCACTCCGTCGGCACCACGCACTTCGCGAAGGACGTCGACACGATCTTCGAGATCGGCGGCCAGGACGCCAAGTACGTGCTGCTCAAGAACGGCGTGCCGATCGACTACGCCATGAACGAGGCCTGCTCCGCGGGCACGGGCTCCTTCCTCGAGGAGTCGGCTTCCGGCGACCTCAACATCCGCGAGGCCGCCGAGATCGGGCCCATCGCCATCCGCGCCGCCGCCCCGCTCAAGTTCGGCGAGCACTGCAGCGCCTTCATCAACTCCGACATCCGCAAGGCCGTCCAGCACGGCGCCACCCGCGAGGACATCACGGCGGGCATCGTGCACTCAATAGTGGCGAACTACCTGAACCGAGTGGTGGGCAATCGTACCATCGGCGCCAAGGTCTTCCTGCAGGGCGGCGTGGCCAAGAATCCGGCCGTGCCGCTCGCCTTCGCCTCGCTGCTCGGCAAGAGCGTCCTGGTGCCGCCGAGCCCCGAGCTTATGGGCTGCTTCGGCGTCGCCCTGCTCGCGCGGCAGAAGGCCGATGCGGGCCAGCTGTCGCAAGGCTCTTACGACCTGGGCGCCCTGATCGGACGCGAGATCGGCTACGAGCGGGTCTTCCAGTGCAAGGCCTGCGAGAACCTCTGCCCAATCCAGGTGCTCGACGTGGACGGCGCGAAGTACATGTTCGGCGGCCGCTGCAACAAATACGCGAACCTGCGCAAGGGCAAGGCCGACACGGGGGCCACCGACTGGGTGGCCGAGCGCGAACGCCTCATGTTCGTCGAGTGCGCGCCGGACCCCGCCACCTTCGTCGCGAAGCGCGAGTTCACGGTCGGCGTGCCGCGCGCCTTCAGCGTGCACACCCTCTGGCCCTTCTACGCGCGCTTCTTCCACGAGCTCGGGATCAAGACCTTCCTGACCGACACCGTCGACCACGACGGCGTGGCGCGCGCGGAAAGCGCGTACTGCTTCCCCGCGGAGATCGCGCACGGCGCCGTCGAGGACGCGCTCAAGAAGGGCGCCGACTACGTCTTCCTGCCGCACTTCCGCGACATGCCGAGCTACGAGGAGGATGTGCACGCCAACTTCTGCCCCATCACGCAGGCGCTGCCGTACTACATCAAGAAAGCCTTCCCCGACGTGCCGGAGTCGAAATTCCTGCCGACCGTCGTCTCGTTCAAGTTCGGCCGCAAGAAGGCGCTCGAGCACTTCGTCAAGCTCGGCGAGCTGCTCGGAATCGGAGCGGACGAGGTCGAGCGCGCCTTCGACGCCGCGCAGGGTGCCCAGGAGCATTACCTCCGCAAGGCCGCCGAAACCGGAAAGCGGGCGCTCGAGGAGATCCGCTCGGGCGAGCGCCCCGTCATCGCCCTGCTCGGACGTCCCTACAACGCCTTCACGCCCGAGGCGAACATGGGCATACCGCTCAAGTTCCGCACACGCGGCTACTCCATCCTGCCCTTCGACTTCCTGCCGATCGGCGACCAGGAAATCTTCCCGAACATGTACTGGTTCTACGGCCAGCAGGACCTCAAGGCCGCGCGGATCGCCAAGGACGAGCCGAACCTCTTCGTCGCCTTCGTCTCGAATTTCAGCTGCGCGCCGGACTCCTTCATCCTCCACTACGTCAAATGGACCATGGGGCAGAAGCCCTTCCTGGTGCTGGAGCTCGACTCGCACTCGGCGGACGCCGGCATCGACACGCGCGTCGAGGCCTTCCTGGACATCATCGACGGCTACCGCTCCAAGCTCGGCGAGCTCTCCGAGGAGCGCTGGGACAACGGGCTCCGCTTCGTCAACGACGGCAAGACCCCGCTCCACGTGCTCGACGCGCGAACGGGGGAACGCCGCGAGCTCTTCGGCAACCCGAAGGTGAAGCTGCTCCTCTCCAACATGGGCGACCTTTCCACCAAGCTCATGGCCGCGGTGCTGAAGGGCTCCGGCGTTGCCGCCGAGCCCCTGCCGGTGGCGACGGCGAAGACCATCCAGATGGCGCGCGCGCACGCCTCGGGCAAGGAGTGCGTGCCGAGCCACATCGTGCTCGGCTCCGCGCTCGAGTTCTTCTTCTCGGAACGTTACCGCAAGGACGAGACCTACCTGCTCTTCGTGCCCATCACCACGGGGCCCTGCCGCACGGGCCAGTACTTCGTCTTCTTCGAGAACCTCTTCCGCGATCTCCGGCTCGAGAACGTGGTGGTCATCACCATGAGCGCGGACAACTCCTACAACGAGTTCGGCCCCGATTTCTCCAAGGACGTGTGGCGGAGCCTGGCCATCGGCGACGCCATGAAGGACGTGCAGAACACCCTGCGCGCCTGCGCGGCCGACCCGAAGGCGGCGCTCGAGTGGTTCGACTCCAGCTGGAACGACCTGATCGAGGCCGCCGGAACGCACGTGTCGAAGGCCCTGCCCATCGTGCGGCGCATCGCGCGCGAGGCGGCCCTGATCCCGCTGGCCCGCGACCCTAAGGAAGCGCCGAAGGTGCTCGTGGTCGGCGAGATCTACGTGCGCCGCGACGACTTCGCGGTGGACGAGCTCGTGGGGCTCTTCTCCGCCAAGGGCATCGTCGCGAAGATAGCCGGCATCGGCGAGTGGATCCACTACCTCGACTTCGTGCGAGAGTACGACCTCAATAAGCGCCTCAAACTCTTGCCCGCGTGGAAGCGGCCGTTCTCCGACGAGGCGCGGAAGCTCTTCCGGCTCAAGATCGAGGAGCTGTGGAAGCATCACGTCGAGGCCTCGGTCGACAAGGCGCTCGCGCCTTCCGGCCTTACCATCGAGGCGCCTCGCGACATGAAGACGATCATGGCCAATACCCAGCGCCACTTCCTCGACCTCGAGCTCAACTCCGAGATCGCCGTATCCTCGGGCGTCGCGGCCACCGCCATGGAAGAAGGCTATTCGGGCATCGTCAACATCAGCCCCTTCGCCTGCCTGATCGGACGCGTCATCGAGGGCATCTTCGCGCCCTGGGCGCGCGAGCGTAACTATCCGACAATCTCGGTCGAGGTGGACGGGAACCTGCTGCCTCCGGCTACCGTGAACAAGCTCGCCATCTTCATGGTGAACGTGCTCCGCTTCCGAGGGAAGGGCGACGCGGCGGCGCTGGTCGAGACGGCGAACGCCGGGCCGGAGCCCCTCGTCGAGACGGGCGAGGCGGCCGCCGCCACCGAGGCCGCTGCCATGGCCGACCTCGAGCTTGCGGCGGAAAAGGTGGACGCATGAACGGCCCGGGAAAAGGAAACGACAACGGGAAGGGCTACGCGCTCGTGACGGGCGCTTCGGGCGGCATCGGCGCGGAATTCGCCCTGCAGCTGGCCGCGTCGGGGCGGGCACTGATCCTCGTGGGCCGCAAGCGCGAACGGCTCGAGCGCACCCTCGGCGCCCTCCGCGGCCCGCGCGCGGCGGAATCGCTCGTCATGCCGGCTGACCTCTCGGAGCAAGGCGCCGCTTCGCGCCTCCACGCCGAGTGCGCCGCGCGCGGCCTCATCGTCGAAACCCTGGTCAACAACGCGGGCTCTGGCGTCTTCGGCGCCGCCGTCGACTCGGACCCCGAGGCGGTCGAGGCCATGCTGCGCCTCAACGTGCAGGCCCTGGCCTCGCTCTCGGCCCTTTTCGGCCGCGACATGAAGGCGCGGGGCGCTGGCGAAATCCTCAACGTGGGCTCCTTCGCGGGGCTCCAGGCCACGCCGTACTTCGCGGCCTACGCCGCCTCGAAGGCCTTCGTGCTGGACTACAGCCTGGCCCTGCGCGCCGAGCTCGCGGGCACGGGGGTCAAGGTCACCTGCCTGCTGCCGGGCTACGTGCGCACGGCCTTCGACGCGAACGCCGGCGTCGGAAGCCCCGCCTACCTGAAATTCTCCGAAGCGAACTCCCTGGACGCGGCCACCGTGGCCCGGATCGGCCTCGGCGCCCTCGCGCGCCGCAAGGCCTGGACCATAGCCGGCGCCCGGAACCGCTTCGCGGCGGCGCTTTTTTCCTTGCTCCCGCGCTCGATTCCCCCCAGAATCATGCGCGCGGCGCTCGAGCGCCTGATCTGACCGGGAGGATCCGCACCATGAAGACCAACTTCTCCGTCGTCCCGCGCCTGATGAGGCGTGACCCCCGCCTCGCCTTCAACGTGGGCCGCGCCCTTTTCTCGCAACAGCGCGCCCTGCTCTTCGACCGGCCCCGCAAGGACGGCGTCTCGAACGAGCTCTACCTCATGTACTTCCGCCTGACGCCGCTCTGCAACCTGCGTTGCGTCATGTGCGGCCAGCGCGGCGACAAGGGCGTCCTCAAGGGCGCCTACGCGGCCGCCGAGGCTAAAAAGATCGTGCCGCTCGAGGACTACAAGAGGCTGGTCGACCAGATCAAGCACAAGAAGCCTGTGGTCTACCTCTGGGGCGGCGAGCCCTTCCTCTACCCGGACCTCTTCCCCCTAATCGACTACATGATGGCCTCCGGCCTGACCGTGGCGGTCAACACGAACGGCACCCTGCTCGAGAAGCACGCGGAAGAGATCGTCAGGCGCAAGTGGCACGCGCTCTTCGTCTCGCTCGACGGCTTCGAGGAGACCAACGACGCCATCCGGGGCGAAGGGTCCTACCGCAAGGTAGTCGACGGCTTCGCCGCCATCAACCGCGAGAAGGAAAAGCAGGGCTCGCACTACCCCTACATGGGCATCGTGACCACGGTCGGCAACAAGAATTACAAGGACCTTCGCCGTCTGGCCGAGGCCGCCGACGGTTTCAAGCTGGCCTGGCACATCTTCAATCTCGGCACCTACACCAATGACGAGATCGTGGAAGAGCACCGCAAGTTCATGCGCGAGCGCCTGGACACGGAGATCTCCTGCCTCCCGGCGTACGCCACGGGCTACAACGAAGACATCGACGGACAGCTGCTCTACGACATCCTCAAGGGCATACACGGCGCCGATTTCGGGCACCCGATCATAACGGTGCCCGCGCTCGAGCCCGATAAAATCGACATCTATTACAAGGACCTGAAGACGCCGGTGCGCAAGGAGTGCTCGGTGCCCTGGGGGCAGGCGAACGTCGACTACGACGGCGACGTCCACTTCTGCGCGGACTACAACGACTACGTGATCGGCAACATACGCGAAACGCCCTTTTTCGAGATCTACAACGGCGAAAGGGCCCGCGAGTTCCGCAAAGCCCTCAAGGAACGGCCGGACGGGCTCTTCCCGGGCTGCGTCCGCTGCTACCAGGCCATGCTCTGCGGCAAGCGGCTGCCTGGTTTCTGACCATGGATACGCCAGCGTACCGCCATCTCGACTCCGGACGCCCGAAGAGTCTCCGCCGACTGCTGTGGCTGGACGACGCGCGCGGCGACAAGCCTCGCTTCACGCGGTCCCGCATGCTCGCGCTCATCCTGCTCCGCCTGCCTTCCTCGCCGACCCTGCTGTCCGCGGCCGTGCGCATGTTCTTCACCATCATGCGCTATTTCATGGCGGGGCAGTTCGCCATGAAGCTCGGCATACTCAAGGCGCCGCTCGTGGGCGTCGACCATCCGCTCGACAGGCGCATACGCTTCCGGCCGGAGCTGGCGCCCATCTATTTCGACTTTATCGGCTTCTGGGTGCGGGCCCTGGCCTACGTGCTCGACCGGACGGGGCGGAAGGCCTATCCCGACGCGGCGCGCTTCCTCCTTTCGATCGGCGACTGCTACAAGGAAGCGTACGGCGTCTACGGCCGGTGCGTATCGACGACGCGTCGCCCCGCCAAGCCCGCCAACGCCTCGTTCGTGGTCATCCACCTTTTCGATCCGCACCTCTTCTGCCTGCCGAGCCTGCACGTCATCGTGGTGACCACCGCCTGGCTGGGCCTGCGCGAAATCCTCGCCAGGCACGGCCTCGCGGAGCGGGAGGCCGCGGCAATCGAGGCCGTGCGGAAGCGGGCGATCGAGATCGCAGACACCGTGGTGGCCATGAAGCAGCACTCGGTCAACTGCATCCCGGCGGCCTTCTACGCCACGCGCGCGCTCAATCCCGCATTCGGGCGGGCCGAGGCGAAGGGCATACTCGAGGGCATGTTCCACTGGAGCGAGCTGGAAGACGGTCGCGACGAAGTGGTCGCCTATATCGAAGCCCTCGAGGATCGTTTCGAGGCCGAGGGCGAAGCCCGCGGCGGCGACTGGAAGGGCGTGCTCGCGGATTTCCTGTTCCGTTACGGCGAGGAGCGCGGAACCCGCTACCGCTGATCGCGCTTGCCGACGCGTGGGCCGCCCGCTAGAATTAACGCGCGACGAAGCATGCCGCGGCGCCGGAGGTTTTCCATGTGCGACACGATATTCGCCTCCAGCAAGGCGGGCGGAGCCTGGTTCGGAAAGAATTCCGACCGCCACCCCGACGAGAGCCAGGCGCTGAAGCTGCTGCCCTCCTCGGCTCCGTCCGCGTCCACCCGGATCGGCGCCGTCGAGTTTGCGAGACCCGACCGGGGCCTCGCCATGGCGTTGTCCAAACCGTCGTGGATGCGGGGCGGCGAGATGGGCCTCAACGCCGCGGGCGTGGCCATCGGCAACGAGGCGGTGTTCGCGAAGGAAGCCGCCGACAAGGGCGGGCCGCTCGGCATGGACATCCTGCGGGCGGCCCTCTCCGCCTCCGCCAGCGCGGCAGAGGCGCGCGACTTCCTCTGCGCCTTCATCGAGGAGCACGGGCAGGGCGGGAACGGCGCATATCGCGGCTCGCTCGTATACTCCAACTCCTTCATCGTGGCGGACAGCGCCGAGGCCTACGTCGTCGAGACCGCGGGCCGCCGCTGGGCCTGGCGCTCGGCGGAGGGCGTCGCGACCATCTCCAACGCCTATTCCATCGAGGATGACTTCAAGCGCCTCGACGCCCTGACGCGGAAGCAGATCGCGCCGGTGAACGAGCGCATGGCTTGTGTCGACGAGGAGGAAGCCGGGCGCGTGGGCGCGAAGGGTTCGTGGCGCGCCTGGGTCGAAAGCCGCTTCCACCTGCGTTTCACGCGCGGCGAGGTCCGCGCCGCCCGTACCGCCGCCATGCTCCGGTCCGCCTTGCCGATCGCCGGGGTCGATGCCTTCCTCGCCGTCTTGCGTGACCACGGCGAGGGCCGGCCGGGAGCGGCCGGGATGAAGGCGCCGTGTCTGCACGAGGCGGGGTTCCCGGTCCGATCCTCCACCACCGCCAGCCTGGCCGTACGCTGGTTCGACGCCGGATCGCCGGCGCGGGCCCTGCTCTGGTTCACGGGCACGAGCTACCCCTGCCTCTCGCTCTACGCCCCCGTCCTGCTCGCGGACGGAGCCTTCGTTCCCCTCTGGACCGCCTACGACTACGACGAGGCTTCCGAAAAGGCTTGCGCCTTCTGGAAGGAGCGCCGCGACCTGCTCCGGAAGCTGGGCGGCGCGCGCCGCTCCGCCGAACCCGGCTTTGTCGCCGCCCGCGAGG
Organism: Spirochaetales bacterium; assembly: GCA_016926955.1. GTDB lineage: Bacteria > Spirochaetota > Spirochaetia > Treponematales > UBA12059 > JAFGNN01. The sequence goes on from JAFGNN010000081.1 coordinate 61,238, forward strand.
GCTTCCAGTCGCGTCTGGAAACGGTCGCCGCCCGCGCCGCGACGGCTCCGGCTGATCCCGCGATGCTGGTCAGCGTCCGGGCCGAGGTCGACGCGATCATGGAGTCCTGGCGCGACTTCCTCGAGTCGCTTCGAAACCCTGTGGCCTGAGCTCACCCGCGACCCAGGGGCAGGAAGCGAAAAGAAGGCTCCCGGTCGCCTTTCGGGCGATCGGGAGCCTCGTCTGCTTCCGCGCGCGTTCGCGGCTACGCGCGGCGATCGATCCTACTTCTTCCGGATGATCCGGAGGATATCCTCGCCGACGAGCGGCCAGCCGTCATCGAACGCTCCCGTCAGGATGGCGCGGAAGACCGTTCCGTCCGGCAGGTCGTGGAAGGCGGCCGCGAGCAGGACCGCGTCGAACTGCAGCACGAGATCGGGAACGCCGTCCGGCGGCAATATCGATCCGCCCGAGGAATCGAGCGGCTTGTCGAGGAAGGGCTCGAACGGCGAGGTCGTGTCGCCGAGGTGCCAGCGCTTCGCCGCGACGCCCGCGAGCCGGACCGTGGAAGCATCGATGGAGGCCACGTCGAGCTCGGACGAGCCGGCGATGGCGACGGTCACGATACCCTTCTGGTTGACGTTGAACGGGTTCGGCCAGGAGCCCGGCTTGACGTCCACTGACACCGGCGTGTCGACGACGACATTGATCCTGACTTCCTGGGTCGCGTAGAGGACCCCGTCGCAATAGAGGCCGACGTGGAAGACGTGGGTTCCGGCGGCGGCGTCCATGGGCGCGCGGATGGCGAGCGAGAAGTCGAAGCTGCGGTCGGCGTCGAGCGTGACGTCCTCGTAGCGGGCCGGCACCGGGCCGACGAGCCAGGAGGCGTATTCGCCCTCCACGACCGCCAGCGTCACCTCGTCGACGTGCTTCACCTGCTCGGTGATGAGCCCGGCGATGTAGTCCGCGAGCGGCGTGCCTTCGGGGATGGAGCCGTCGGCGTTGATCTTGAAGGCCGAACCTCCGGCGCGATCCGCGTAGGCTTGCCAGAGCTCGAGGCCGCGGGCGTAGTAACCGTAGGCGGTGGCGTTCGAGTACAGCACGATCGGCGTGATGCCGGCCGCGCCGAGCGCGTCCATGACGGCCAGGATCTCGAGATCGTCCGCGGTGCCGGCTATCTCGTCGCGTCCCGGGTCGGGGCCGGTGGACACGGCGGGTTCGAGCCCGATGACGGCGCCGAAGTCCCAGTCGTGCGGCATGTCGTCAAGCCAGGCGACCATGAGGCGCTTTGCGCCCGGGCGCCAGGCGATGGCCGGGTCCGCGACCGCCTCGTGGAAGACGCGGGAGTAGCTCTCGGGGGAATCGTAGCCGTTCCCCATGACAAGAGAGTTGATCGCCGCCTGGATCGCGACCGAGTCGGCCGAGATCGGCAGGTCGAGACGGTACGGGTAGTCGCCGTAGCTCGCGGAGCCATAGATGGAGTTCCGGACCGCTTCGCCAGGGTCGATGTCGTAGGTACCGGTGTAGTCCATGTGCGACACCAGGCCGAAGTCGCTGTCCGGGATGGACGCGCGGACCGCGGCGACGATGTCGAGCATGTTGGCCTTGGCCTTGGCCAGCTCGCCGCTCATGCTGCCGGTCAGGTCGAACGAGATCAGGATGTCGCCCATGGGCGGCTTCACGTCCATCGGCAGGAAGGCGACCTTGTTCTCTCCGATGGATTCTCCGGGCCTCAGCTCGGCTTCGAGCAGGGCCGGGCTGAGCGTCGCTACCGCGGCGGGATCTGCGAGGGCGCGGAGGGGCGGCAGGGCCTTAGGCGCCAGGACGTCCGCACTCGGCGGAGTCGGAAGCAAATCCGGCTGGGTCTCGTTGAGCAAGGGTTCCGCGGGAACGACGTCCCGTGTCGAATAGGCGGCGTGCGGGGCGCCCGACGAAGCTTGCTGGTCGGCGAGCGTACCGATTTCGCAAGCGGTGAAAACCGACGCGACAAGCGCGACCGCAAGCGCGATTGTCGTCCACTTTTTGACCATCCTGGGTCCTCCTTGAGGTCAGGTCGCACGGAACTCCGCGCTGAACCGTACCATTAAGGAGAATAGCCCTTCACCCGCCCGCCTTCAATCGGTCCGGAACGATATCGGCAAAGTTGTCATGATTGGGCTGTCCGGACCTTCCGGTCGGCAGGAAGACGAAATGGCGCTGTCCGACGTGCCTGAGAGCACCAGGCTTGTGCTTCTGCGGGGACAGGATGAGGTCGCCCGCGCGGTGCGCGGGCACTTCAATGAATTTCCTCTCCGAAAGCGGAGCGAAGCGACGCACTCGTCTTCCGGTCGCGCACTTCCTGTGCGTTACGTCGCTTCGCTCCGTTTTCGGGAAAGTATGGATTGTATTGGTCGCGCTTGGCGCGACCGCCTCATCCCTCCAGCCCGCCTCCGC
>JAFGNN010000082.1 GCA_016926955.1 Spirochaetales bacterium
GTTCCACGCGGATTTCTTCATCCTGGTGAACAACGCGCTGATCGCGGTCATCTACCTGGCGCTCTACCGCCTGCTCAAGGAGACGAACCGGAGCCTCCTGCAACTGGGGGTGCTGCTCGGCTGGATCGGCATCGCGGCCTACCTCTCGTCGAACCGGACCTTCGAGCTGGCCGCGCTCGCGCGCGAGTGGGCCGGAGCGGGGGACGGGGCGACGCGGGCCATGCTGCTCGGAGCGGGGCGCGCGGCGCTGGCGGCCTGGCAGGGCACGGCCTTCGACGCTTACTACGTGCTGAACGGGATCGCGCTGCTCGTCATCGCGCTCCTCATGTTCCGGAGCGCGCGCTTTTCACGCGTCTGCGCGGGCTTCGGCCTCGCGTCGGCCGTATTCATGTCGGTGCCCTCGACCGCGGGGACTGTGGGGCTCGTCTTTTCGCTGCTCTCGCTCGTGCCCTGGTACGTCTTCACCGTGATGCTGGCGCGCGTTTTCCTGCGCGAGGCGCGTTCGCGCCCGTCCGGGCCGGGCCGCGCGGGGGCGGCCGGATGAAAAGCCTCTACGACGAACTGTCCGAAAAAGCCGCGGCCGAGGGCGCGACAAAGCGGGTCGGCGCCCGGGCCGACCTGGGCATGCTGCTCTACGGGAGACGCGAAGCCCTCCGCGAGCTGTACGTCGCCGCGGAAGCCGTCGTGCGTGCGGGCTCGGTCGAGGCGGAGCGCGAGCGGCTGGCCGGGGCGGTCACGGCTCTCGCGCCGCTCTTCGGGGAGCGCTGAGGACCCGTCGCGCGTGGGGAACGCAGCGCCCCGGTGCGCAGTGACGGCTTCCGGTCGAGCTTGCGGACCCGTGGCGGCGGTGCTACGATGGTCGCCGGAACGGGCATAAGCCCGAAACGGAGTCGCCCGATGTTCACGAGCCTGTTCGGACCGGTGCCGTCGAGGCGGCTCGGCATGTCCCTCGGCATCGACCTGGTGCCCAAGAAGGTGTGCTCCCTGGACTGCGTCTACTGCGAGGTCGGCGCCACCACCAAGCTGACCCTGGAGCGTCGGGAGTACGTGCCCTGCGACCGCATCGTCGCCGAGCTGGACGCATGGCTCGACGCCAATCCGGATCCCGACTACCTCACCTTCTCGGGTTCGGGCGAACCCACCTTGAACACCCGCATCGGGGACGTGCTCGCCTACGCCAAGCGGAAGCGGCCGGCGCTGCCGGTCGCGCTGCTGACCAACGGAACCCTGCTCGGACTGCCCGAAGTGCGCGACGCGGTGCTGGGCGCCGACCTCGTCCTGCCCTCGCTCGACGCCGCGACCGAGGGAGTCTTCCGCCGCCTCAACCGGCCGGCCCCGGGGCTCGAAGCCGGGCGCTGCGTCGAGGACCTGGCGGCATTCCGGGCGGCCTACCGGGGCCGGATCTGGCTCGAGGTCTTCATCCTGCCCGGCTACAACGACAGCGACGCGGAGCTCGACGCGCTCAAGGCCGCCATGGAGCGGATCGGCCCCGACCGCATCCAGCTCAACACCCTCGACCGGCCCGGCACGGTGCCGGACCTCCGCAGCGCCACCCAGGCGGAACTGCGGGCGGTGCTCGAGCGCTGGAAGCTGCCGAACGCAGAGATAATCGCGCCGGCGCCCGAGCGCAAGCGCATCGCGTCGTACCGGCCGGACGCCGAGTCGGCCATCCTCGAGACGGTCCGCCGCCGGCCCTGCACGCTCGACGATCTGTCGCGGGTGCTCGGCATGCACATCAATGAGGTCAACAAGTACCTGGACGTGCTCGAGGCGGAGGATCTGATCGAAGCGACGCGACAGGATCGCGGCGTTTTCTACCGGACGCGCTGAGCTCCGGCTCCGGCCGCTCCGGGAATCAGGTCTTGCGGGTCACCTTGGACACGTAGGCGTCCGCGCAGCCGTCGACTTTGCGCACGGTGGCGAGCCAGCCGTCGGCGACGTCCTTGCGCTCCCAGGGGCCGATGCGCACTCGATACACGACGCCAGACGACGCGTCCTTGGCCTCAATGGTCGAGGACAGGCCTTTTTCCTTGAGCAGGGCCTGGAGGTCCTCGGCTCTGGTCCGGCTCGAGAAGCTGCCAGCCTGGATCCAGTACTCGTCGACATAGGCGCTCTTGGCCGGCACGGACGCGGCGGGTTTTGGGGCGGCCGCGGACGCGGTGACCGTCGAGGCCGCGGGCTTTGCCGAGCTCGAGGTGGTGGCGCCGGCGGCGGGCTTCGATTCGGGCGTGACGACGACGGCCGGCTTCGAGGCGCCGCCGGACGGGGCGGGCACGTAGGTCCGCTTGATGGCGGGATCGCCGGTGGCCGTCCCGGAAGCGGAGGTCTCGGTCGCGGCGATGGTGGCGGTCGGGGCGGGGCTGCCCGCGCCGGCCGGGGGCAGGGGCACGAGGCTTCCCGGCTCGGGCTTCTCCCCGTAGGGCACTACGACGACCGGCGCGGAGTCCGTCGCGGGCGTCTGGGCGGGAAGGGCTTCGGGAAGGGGCGCGCTGCCGGCGGGACGGGTGTAGCGGTCAGCCGCGGAGCCGCGCGCCTCCGGCAGGCCGAGCGCGAGCGGCGCGTTCTCCGCGCCAGGCTTGGGATAGAACGCCACGAGGAGCACCCCGAGCACTATGACGAGGAAGGCCCCGACCGAGAAGACGGTCCAGAGCACTTTCTTGGTTTCAACGGGCATTCGACCCCTCCAGAGGCGCCCGTCCGACTTTTCGCCCTCCCGGGAGCTCCGCGCGGCTTGCCGCGCGGGAAAAAGACGGATCGCGGGCCCTTCGTTCCCTTCAAGTATCGGCGTTCCAAGGCCGCGCTTTACGGCATGGTACGCGGACCGTCCGCCTTTCGGTCCCGGGTTCTGGCCCCGGGTTCCGTGGGGGGATTGCGAAGGTCCAGACGCGAAAGCAGGGCGTCGAGTGCTCGTCCGAGCGTCGCGAGGTCGCCCGAATTCCGGAGGATGTGGCGCTTTGCCGCGAAAAGGCGACCGAGCGCGAGCAGGGGGCCTTGGGAGCGGACGCGCGCGAGCGCCGCGCCGAGGGAAAGGCCGTCGCGGCGCATGCCCCGGCGCAGACGGACAAAGAAGGGAGCGCGCACCTCGATTATGGCGTCGCAGCGCGCGGCGTGGGGCATGCGGTAAAGCACCGCGGCGTTGAGGCAGAGCGGGACGCCGTCGCGTTCCGCGCGCGCGACTTCCGCGTCCACGAGGGCGTTCATCGCGGGGTGGACGATTTCCTCGTAGCGCGCGAGCAGAGCCGGGTCGGCGAACACGAGGGCCCCGATGGCCTTTCGGACGGGACGGCCGGCGGCGTCGAGCACGCCCGGCCCGAGCAGGGCGGCCACCTCCGCGGCCTTCGACACGAGGGCCGCGTGGCCGAGCCGGTCGACGTCGACGCTCCGCCAGCCGCGCTCCTCGAGCAGGGCGGCCGCCGCGTTCTTGCCGGCGGCCCAGCCGCCCGTGAGGCCGAGCAGGGGCGCGCGCGGCATCAGTGGAAATCGCCCCAGCGTTCGCCCGTCTCGACCGAGGCGCGGAGCGGCACCGAGAGCTCGACGGCCTTCTCCATCTCCGCCTTGACCAGGGCCGCCACGGCGGGCGCTTCGTCGCGGTCGGCCTCGATGATGAGCTCGTCGTGCACCTGCAGCAGCATGCGCGCCGCGGGGAAGCGTTCCCGGAGGGCGCGGTCGACGCGGAGCATGGCCAGCTTGACGATGTCCGCGGCCGAGCCCTGGATCGGCGTGTTGACGGCGACGCGCTCGGCGGCCTGCTTGACCGTCTTGTTGCCCGAGTTGATGTCCGCGACGGGCCGGCGGCGGCCGAGCATGGTGCGGGAGTAGCCTTCGCGTTCGCAGGCCGCGACGGTCTCGTCGATGAAGCGACGGACGCCTGCGTAGCGCTCGAAGTAGGCGTCGATGAAACGCTGGGCCTCGCCGCGCGGGATCTTGAGCTCGCCCGCGAGGCGGAAGGCGCCCATGCCGTAGATGACGCCGAAGTTGATGGTCTTGGCGACGCGGCGCTGCTCGCCCGTCACCGCGGCTTCGTCGACGCCGAAAATGAGCGCGGCCGTGCGGCGGTGCACGTCCGCGCCCTCGACGAAGGCGCGGCGGAGCTCCGGATCGCCGGAGAGGTGGGCGAACACGACGAGCTCGATCTGCGCGTAGTCGGCCGACACGAGCAGGCGTCCCGGCGGGGCCATGAAGGCGCGCCGGATGCGGCGGCCTTCCTCCTCGCGGATGGGGATGTTCTGGAGGTTGGGGTCGCGGGAGGAGAGCCGGCCCGTCGCGGCGCCGGTCTGCACGAAATGGGTGCGGACCCGCGCCCCGGCGCGCGCGAGCTCGCCGAGGGCGTCCACATAGGTGCCCTTGAGCTTGGCCATCGAGCGGTGCTGGAGGATCAGGGCCGGCACCGGGTCCTCGGCCGCCAGCTCCTCGAGCACGGACACGTCGGTGGAGTAGCCGCTCTTGGTCTTCTTGCCGGTGGCCAGCTTGCGCTCGACGAAGAGCACCTCCTGCAGCTGCTTGGGGCTGGCGAGGTTGAACTCGTGTCCCACGAGCTTCCAGGCCTCGCGCTGCACCTCCTCGAGGCCGTCCTCGAGCTCGACGCCGTATTTCTCGAGCTCGTCCGCGTCCACCATGATGCCCGCGCGCTCCATGCGCGCGAGGAGGGGCAGGAGCGGCATCTCAACGTCGCGGTAGAGGCCGAGGAGGCCCGCGGCTTCCAGCTCGGGTTCGAAGAGCCTCCAGAGGCGCAGGGTGAAGTCCGCGTCCTCGGCGGCGTAGCGCAGAGCCTTGTCGATCGGCACCATGGCGAAGGTGGCGCCCTTGGGCACCACGTCGCCGAACTCGAGCCCGTGGATGCCGAGCCGCTTTTCCGCGAGCGCTTCGAGGCCGAGCCCCGCGCGGTCCGGGTCGAGCATCCACGCGGCCACCATGGTGTCGCGCGCGGGGCCCGCCACGGAGACGCCCCAGTTCTCGAGGACGTGGAGGTCGAACTTGAGGTTGTGGCCTACCACCTGGAGCGCCGGATCGGAGAAGAGCTCCGAGAGCGCCGCCTTGAGTTCCGCCTCGGGGACGCAGGAGGAGTCCGGCGAACGGACCGGCACGTAGCAGGCCCTGCGCGGCTCCACCGAAAGCGAAAAGCCCACCGGCGTCGCGGCGAACTCGTCGAGGCTCTCGGTCTCGCAGTCGAAGGCCACGACGCCCGCGGCCTTCGCGGCGGCGAGCCAGCGGCCGAGGGCGGCCGCGTCGGTGACGGCCTCGTACGCGCCTTCGCCGGAAAGGGCGGCCGGCAACGTGGAAGGCGGCAGTTCCCGGGGGCTGGAGGGCGAAGCGAGCTTGGAGGTGCCGGGGGCGGGGGCGGCCGCCTTCGTGCCGAACAGATCACCCGTTTCCCCCCCCGAAACGAGGCTCTTCATGCCGAGGCGCTTCCAGAGCGGATTGGCCGCGGCGCGGTCGAGGCGCGGGAGCTCGAGCGCTCCCAGGTCGTCGACGCCGGTCGGGCAGGTGGACGCGAGCGTGATCAGCTTGCGCGAGAAGTAGGCGGATTCGCGGCCGGATTCCAGTTTGCGACGGACGCCCTCGGGCTTCACGTCGGGAAGGCGCGCGTAGATGTCGTCGAGGTCGCGGAATTCGGCGAGCAGCTTGGCCGCGGTCTTGTCGCCGATGCCCGGCACGCCCGGAATGTTGTCGGAGCTGTCGCCCGTGAGCGAAAGGTAGTCGAGGATGCGCTCCGGCTCGACGCCCCATTCCTCGAGCACGTCCGCCGGGCCGAGCTCGCGCACCGAGTCCTTCTCGGGGCGGAGCGCGCGGACGGGGCCGCCGACGAGCTGGAGGAGATCCTTGTCGGCGCTGATGACGCGGCACTCGCGGCCCTCGGCGCGGCAGCGCTCGGCCAGGCAGGCGATGAGGTCGTCCGCCTCGTAGCCGTCGGTGCGGAGGATCGGGACGCCGAGGAGCTTGAGGCCTTCCTCCACGAGCGGCACCTGGGCGTGGAGGTCCTCGGGCGTCTTCTGGCGCGTCGCCTTGTACTCGGCGTAGAGCTCGTGGCGGAAGGTGGGCACGCGGCTGTCGAACACCGCGGCGAAGGCGCCCGGGTTCATGCGGTCGAAGATCGAGAAGAGGAAGCGGAAGAAGCCGAAGACCGCCGAGACGTTGGCGCCGTCCGGGGCCGTGAGCGGCCGCGAGATGAAGGCGAAGTACGAACGGTACACGAGTCCGTAGCTGTCGAGGAGGTAGAGGGTCGGTTTGCGCGCGTCCATGGGGGAATACTAGCCTCGGCCCGGCCCCGCGGCAAGGGAAGGGAGGTGGAGTGGGCCGGCTATCGCGTCGGTTCGATGAGCTCCAGGCGGGAATGAAGGAAGCCGGCGCGGGCGGACGACTACCGGGGCGACGCGCGGTTTCGGGCCTTGCCCGCGATCAGGCCCGTGCCCGAGAGCACGAGGGCGGCGCCCGCGAGGTCGGTGGGCGCGAGCCCTTCCCCGAGGAAGAGGAGCCCCCACAGCAGCGCGAAGACCGGGATGAGCAGGGTGACCGAGAGGGCGAAGGCCACCCCCGCGCGCGCGATCAGGCGGTAGTAGATCAGGTAGGCCAGGGCGCTGCAGAGCAGGGAGAAGGCCAGGGCGAGGAGCCAGGCGGAGGGCGGCGCGACGGACGCCTTGCCCGAGTCTGCGAGGGCGAAGGGCAGGAGAATGAGGCCGCCCGACACCAGGCTGCCGGCCGTGATGGCGCGCGGCGCGAGGTCGGCGGCGAAGCGTTTCGTCCAGGCTCCGAAGAGGCCGTAGAGGACGGTGGCGAGGACGCAGGCCAGGACGGGCAGGAGGCCGCCGCCCTTCGCGGCGCTTCCGGCTCCCGCAAAGCCGATGAGCGCCACGCCCGCGACCCCGAGGACTATGCCCGCCAGCTTCCGGGCGCCGATCGGCTCACCGAGCAGCAGGGCGGCGAAAACCGCCCCCCAGAGCGGAGTCAGCGCGTTGACCACCGACGAGACCGCCCCGCCCTGGTGGAGCGCCGCCCAGGCGAAGAGGAGCCAGGGCGCGGCCGTGTTCAACGCGCCGAGCAGCAGGTAGCGGGGCCAGTTCCTGCGCCAGTCCAGGCGGACCTTCGCGAGCGCGAAGCCGGCGGCTAGCAGTGTCCCGGCCGCCAGCATGCGCGTCGCGGTAAGTACGAGGGGGCCGAGGATCGGCGAAAGATGGCGCATGAAGATGAAGGACGAGCCCCAGATGGCGGCGAGGAAGAGGAGGAGGGCGGCATCGGCGAGGTTCACGGGCGGCTCCCGCGCCGCGGAGTCAAGGGAAGCGGCGCGCGGAGAGTATGCGCCGGAGCCGTCGCGCCGCACCACCGGAAAATGGACGCCGAATGGGCCTTGTCAACCTTTGAGGTCGACCAGGTTCCCGCCTTCGCCGTCGGAATGGACGGAACGGCGCCGGGTGAGCGGGTTCTGCGCGCGCATGAGGTCGCCCGCGCAGTGCGCGGGCACTACAATCCATTCCCTACCGAA
>JAFGNN010000005.1 GCA_016926955.1 Spirochaetales bacterium
GAGTCCGCTGTCCACCGCGGGCATGAAGGCGTGGCTCAAGCTTTTCCCGACGCCGGGCGTTGATTGGATCGGTCGTATCCCGGCTTATGCATTGGATTGATCGCTCCCCGAAAGCTTCGTGACACTCAAACGGGGCTTTTCCGTATGTTACAATCGCTGGCATGGAAACCGCTCGAAACCCTATCGAAGGCGATTGGCTCGACCCGGACTGCCGCGTCCTGGCCCGCGTCGAAACGGACTCGGGTCGTTACCACGCCACGCTTGCCGAAGGACTCGAGAACGGCGAGCGCGACGAGGCGAACGCGGACCCAGCCCTGCGCAGCCGACCTCTTCTGGGCATCCGGCTTTTCGAAGGTCTCGAGGACCGCGGCGCCGGCCGGTACCGAGGCGGGTCGATCTACGATCCAAACTCAGGTCGCGAATACCGCCTCCAGGCCCGCCTTGCCGCGCCCGACCGGCTCGAGCTTCGCGCCTACGCCGGGATCCCCGCCCTTGGCCGGACCATGACGTTCCGACGGGCGGGAAGGATATTCCCGGAGCCGGCGGACATCGACGCGGAGGCGGGACTGGACCACGCGCCGCCTCGCTGGGACACCGAGCGCGCCCTGGCATGGGCAGCCGCCCGCCCCTGGACGCTCGGCTGCAATTTCATTCCCTCGTACGCCGCCAATCAGATCGAGCACTGGTCGGCCGCGCGCTTCGACGAGGCGCTGATCGGCCGCGAACTGGATCTAGCCGCCTCGCTCGGCATGAACGCGGCGCGCGTCTACCTTCACGATCGCGCCTACGCTGCCGATCCCTCGGGCTTCCTCGACCGGGTGCGGCGCCACCTCGACCTGGCGGGCAGACTCGGCATCGCCACGCTTTTCGTCCTTTTCGACGACTGCTGGAACGACTGGCCCGGGCTGAGGCGCCTTCCGATGGTCCGAAAGGGCGTGCACAATTCCGCCTGGCTCAAGAGTCCGGGTACCCGGGCGGTGGATGACGAAGATGACTGGCCGCGCCTCGAAGCCTACGCACGCGGGGTCGTGGGATCCTTCCGCGAGGATCTGCGGATTATGGGCTGGGACGTATGGAACGAGGTCGGAAATTTCGGTGCCCTGAGGCCGAACACGACGCGGCTCCTCGCGCGCGCCTTCCGCTGGGTTCGCGAGGAGCGGCCGATCCAGCCGCTCTGCTCGGGTGTGTGGAAGCGCTCCTCCTGGTGGGAGCCGCTCAACCGTTTCATCCTGGGCGCCTCAGACCTCGCGAGCTTCCATAACTACGCGCCGCCGGCTGAGCTCGAGGCGGAGATCGACTGGATCGAATCCGTCGAGCCAGGGCGACCCGTCCTCTGCACGGAGTATATGGCCCGCACCCAGGGCTCGAGCTTCGCCGCCTGCCTGCCCGTGCTCGCGCGGCGAGGGGTCGGAGCCTTCAACTGGGGCCTCGTCGACGGGCGGACCCAGACCAAGTACCCATGGGGCGGACGCCCCGGAGCCAAGGAGCCAGAGCTCTGGTTCCACGATGTCTTCCGGTCCGACCTGATGCCTTACGATACCTCCGAAACCGACCTGATCCGGAGTATCGCGAGGGAATACGGGACTCACGGCAGCAGGGCCGCCCCGCCGACGCGAGCGGATACGCTCGCTTGACACCCCGCGACCGCGCGGGCTAGTATCGATCCACGGTCGGGAGATTAGCTCATTTGGATAGAGCGACAGCCTCCGGAGCTGTAGGTGGGCGGTTCGAATCCGCCATCTCTCAGGCGAAGACGGCATCCAGCGCGGATGCCGTCTTTTTTTTGTCCTGCGCCCCGCGCCCTGTGTTCAGCGCCTCGCGCCGCGCTTCGTCACCAGGCCTCGACGCGGGATGGCGCGTTCACTCTCCCGCGCCGTCGTCGGGAGGCAGAAGGAATCCGAGGATAGCAGGCAGCCTCCGGTACCAGGCCGCCTCGTTGTGGTCCGCTCCGGGAAAGAGCGTGAAGCGGTAGACCGTTCCCTCCTCGTAGCCGGCGTCGCGGAGGACCCCGTCAAGCGCCTCGGCGGCGGGCACGAGAGTCGCGTCCAGCCCCGCCGTTCCGCAGTCGAGCCAGAAGCGGGGAAGGGCCAGGCTCGCGGCGGCGATCGTCGGAAGGAATTTTTCGCGCGCGAGCGCTGTCATGCCGCCGCTCGCATCCTTCCCGTCGCCAGGCGCGTAGGAAACGGCGGCGGCCATGCCGAAGACTTCGGGCCGCGAGAGCGCCCAGTAAGCGGCCAGGGTGCCGCCGTAGCTCGACCCGACGACGCCCGTGTCCGCCCGTCCGGGCAGGGTGCGGTAGCGCCGGTCGATCTCGGGTTTCAGGATCTCGAGCGTCCAATCGCGGTAGTATTCGGCTATCGCGAGCGCGCGGGCGTCGCCCGAGACGCGGTGGAAGCCCGCTCCGGCGTATTCCTGGCTGCGGTAGCCCGTGTTGAATATCGAGACGATGATGGCCGGCCGGATATCCCCTGCGGCGAGCATCCGGTCTATGACCGCGTCGGCCTTCCATCCGCCGTAGTTGGCCGTGCTCGAGTCCCAGACGTTCTGGCCGTCCTGGAAGTAGAGCACGGGATAGCGCCGGTCCGGATCGGCGTCGTAGCCCGAGGGCAGGTACACCAGCACGCGGCGCGTCGCGATCGCGTAGGCGTCGGGAACCGCCCTGCCCGGCAAGGAGTAGGGGAGCTCCAGGAATTCCAGACGCGAGGCTCCGGGCTCCTTCATGACGCTCATGTAGTGTCCCTTCGGCTCCACAGCCGGATTGACCGGGTCGCGGAGCTGGGTCGCCAGGCCCGAGGCGTCCCGCGCAAGGAAAACATAGGAAGCCTTTGCCCCGTCCGGCGCGGTGTAGCCTTTCCAGAACCAGGGCGAGTCGCCGTGCGTCGCGAGCGCGTCGGGACCACCGGGCGCGTTGAAGCTCGCCACGATGGTCACCGACGCCGCGCCCGGCGCTCGAACCGCGAACCAGATCCGGTTTCCGTCGCGCAGGGGCAGGGAACCTGGCGGCAGTGAGCCGTCAGGAAGGTTCCCGTCCATCAGCGCGGCGAGCGCGGCGGGGGGGGCCGAGGCGTCGAGCGCGGACCAACCTTCCAGGTAGCGAGGGGCCGCCGCGGAGGAATCGGCGACTCCGCTTTCGTCGGCTCCGAGCTCCTCCGCGGCGTCCGCGAAGGGGTCCGTCGAGGCGCAGGCGGACGGCAGCAAGAGGAAGATGCACGTCATGCAGAGAGCGGCCAGGAGGCTGGCGAGGCGAGGCGCGCGCGGCCGGCGACCAAGTTCGAACGAGTTGCGTTCGGTGTCCATGGTCCGAGCATACACTGCGCCGGTCCGGCGTCGAAGCGGGCGGACCGGCGGTTTTCCGCGCCGCCGCCCTTCACGAAGTCCTCGGTCCGGCGGTATTTTCTCTTCTCCGTCCGACCAGGCAAGGAGTCACCCATGTCCGAAAGCGGCAGCTGGAAGAAAAAGCTCGCCCTCTTCCTCTCGAGCCAGACCGTTTCCATGTTCGGCTCTTCGCTCGTGCAATACGCCATCGTCTGGTCGATTACGCTCGACACGCGTTCCGGCGTCATGATGACGCTCGCGGTGGTGTTCGGCTTCGTGCCCATGTTCGTGGTCTCGCCCTTCGCGGGCGTCTGGGCCGACCGCCACGACCGCAAGAAGCTCATCATGGTCTCCGACGGCCTCATCGCGGCTGCGACGCTCGCGGCGGCCCTGCTCGTCATGGCGGGCTTCCGCTCGGTGTGGCTGCTCCTCGGCACCTCGGCGGTGCGCGCCTTCGGACAGGCGGTCCAGGGACCGGCTGTCGGGGCCATCCTCCCGCAGTTCGTGCCCGAGGACAGGCTCATGCGGGCAAATGCTGTCAACGGAACCATACAATCGGCGGTGATGCTGGTGTCGCCGATGATAGCCGGCGCCCTGCTCGCGCTCGCGCCGCTCGAGGCCATCTTCTTCATCGACGTCGTAACCGCGGCGGTTGCCATCGGCATCCTGATCTTCCTGCGCGTGCCGCCCCACGCCAAGGCCCTGGAGAGCGTCCGTACAAGCTACTTCCGCGACATGGCGCTCGGGCTCCGCTACATCCGCGAGCACCGCTACCTCGTCACTTTCTTCGTCTACCTCGGCCTGCTCCTCGTCATGGTTTCCCCCTCGGCCTTCCTGACCCCGCTCCAGACGACGCGGAGCTTCGGCGCCGAGGTGTGGCGGCTCACGGCCATCGAGATCGCCTTCTCCGTCGGCATGATCGCCGGAGGCGCGCTCGCCTCGATCTGGGGCGGCTTCCGCAACCGCATGCGCACCCTGGTGCTCTCCAATCTCGTCATGGCCTCGTGCGCGCTCGGACTCGCTCTTGTCCCTTCGTTCCCCGTGTACGTCGCGGTGATGGCCGTCTTCGGCGTCGCCATGCCCTTCTGGAACGCGCCGTCCTCCACCATGATACAGGAGCACGTGGAACCCGAGTACCTCGGCCGCGTCTTCTCCGTCATGGGCATGCTCTCGACCTCGCTCATGCCGCTCGGCATGCTGGTCTTCGGCCCGCTCGCGGATCTCGTGTCGGTCGAAAGCCTCCTCCTCGTCTCGGGCGCCTTCATGCTGGTACACGGCCTGGCGGCTCTCGCCAACCGCAGGCTCATGGAGGCGGGAAACCCGGTCGCGGCGACAGCCGCGGCTTCAGTCACTGCGGAGTAGTTTCTCAAGCCAGGGGAAAAAGGGGCTTCGCCTTCATCCGCTTGCGCGCGCCTGCACCCCCGACACCTTGGTCGAAGGGCCGTCAGCTCCCGGCGCGCGGAAGCCGGTGTCCGGAGCGCGGAACCATTGGTTTCCGCGCTCCGCCGCGGGCGGCTTGCCGCCCGCGCGCCTTCATTTCGCGCCGAAGGCCTTCGCCAGATCCGGAGCCCAGGCTTCCACCGGCGCGGCGTCCCATGAGTCGAACATGAGCTTGCCGAACATGGTCATGCGGCCTCCGAAGGCGGTCTTCGCCAGCGGCTCGACGCCGAGCTTGGCCAGCACCGGGTCGAGGTAGAGGGACACGGCCTGCGCCTGGCGCTCGGCTATCGTCCCCTCGGGCGGCGCGTCGGGCGCGGAGCCGGGCTTTTTTCCGGTCATGGCGCCGCCCGCGGACACGAAGACGGCGAGCGGTTTTCCAGCCTTGCCGAGCTTCGCGACCAGGCGCTTCGCGGAGCCTTTCCACATGCCGGCAACGATGGAAGAACCGACGACGAAACCATCGTAGGCCCCCAGATCCCTGGTTCCGACGCGGGCGGCGTCGCGCTCCTCGGCTTCGATTCCGGGCAGCTCCGAAAGGGCGCGCGCGAGCACGATGGCGCTGGCGCGGGTGGAACCCTGGCGCGTGGCCCAGGCGACGAGCAGTTTCATCATTCCTCCTTAGGCGACGAAGCGGGCGGAATCTCGCTTCGCGCTAGCATTCTGCCGCGTCCGACGATGGCCGGAACAGGGGGCGCGGAAAAAAGCGGGGTTTCAGCCCAGCCCCTGCAGGATGGCGACGACGGTTTCGAAGAGGCGCGCGCAGTCGTCGCGCGTCGTGTGGTAGCCGCCGCCCTCGGTTTCCTGCCGGAGTACCACGGTGCCGTACTCGCCGTCGCCGCCCGGCTCCACCACACAGCCGCGCACGCGCTGTCGCGCGAAGAGCGCATAGGCGGCCCCTCCGGTGCCGCGCGTCAGGACGACCGCGTAGAGGTAGGGCACCTCGCCGTTCGGCCCCGAGTTCATGGCCACCTGGAACTGCACGCCGACCAGGCCCGCGCCTTTCCGCTTCGGTTCCAGCATGAAGCGCAGGTCCTCGGGAATGTCGCGGCCGGCGGGATCCTTGTCGAAACGGAGGTAGGGGGTCAGGAGGTAGCCCGCTGGGGCGCCGTGGTCTATCAGCGCCAGGAAGGAACCGAGCTTCTTCTCGATGTCGCGCGGCACGTGGACGCCGACGCGGCCGAAGAAAAGGCCGGGCACCAGGAAGAGGGCTAGGTCGGCGAAGGCGAGCGAGGCGGGCGGAAGGGCCGCCAGGCTGAAGAGCGCGGCGGCGCCGAGCGCCAGCAGGGCGAGCACGCCGAGGACGACCGGTCCGGCGACCCTGGCCTTGAGCTTGCGCGAGGCGGCGATCGAATCGGCGACGCGGGTGATCTCGGCCATCGAGACGGCGCGCCACTCCTCGTAGCCCTGGTCGTCGGGCTTGTTGCCGCTGGGTTTCGGCGACAGGACCAGCCAGCCGAGGAGGATCGGGACGAGGCCGAGGGCGGCGTTGCGGGTGCCGATCTGGAGCGCGGCGGCGCCGGCGTAGAGGGCGCCGGCCAGCACGAGCCGCGCGGGGGCGCCGAGCTTCAGGACGCGGTAGGCGATTTCCATCAGGTTCCTCCACGGACGGCGCGCCGGGCCCGTCCTTCGATCTCGGCCGTGCCGACCACCCGCCAGTACAGGGGACAGGCCCCCTGGCAGGCGACGAAGCTGTCGCAGGAACGGCAGGACTCAGGCGCGAAGCGCTTGGCCTTGATCCAGGCCGCCCGCTCCGAGAACCACGAGGCGGCGAAGCGTCCGTCCAGGATCGGGCCGACGGACTCCGGCCACGAGGAGCAGGGCAGGATCTCGCCGGACGGCGATACCGAGACCAGGCCGTCGCAGGCCGCGCAGCTCTTGTTCCCGAGGCCGCGCGCGATGGGATTGTAGTGGCACAGCGGGATCGGCGAGTACCAGAGGAAGCGAAGCCCCGCCTTCCGCGCCGCATCGCGCGCGGCGTCCACGAAGGCGCCCGCCTCCGAATACGGCACCAGCAGGGCGCGCTCGCGCTCGCCCGTTCCCGCGGGTATGAAAAGGTTCATGGAAAGGCGGCGAACGCCGAGGCCCGCGACGAAGGCGGGCAGGTCGAGCAGGGCTTCGCGGTTCAGCGAGGTCAGGGTGGAGTTGGTCTGCACCTCGACGCCGGCAGCGCGCAGGGCTTCGATGCCGGCGACGGTCTCGTCGAAGGCTCCGCGCCTGCCGCACAGGTCGTCGTGCGTCTGCGCGTCCGGCGCCTCAAGGCTTACCTGGGCGGTTCGGAGCCCCGACTCGAAGAGAGAGCGCGCGCGTTCCGGGCTGGCGAGCGTGCCGTTGGTGATCAGGTTCACCCGCAGGCCCCGCGAGACGGCGTAGGCGGCCAGTTCCTCCAGGTCGCCGCGGAGCAGAGGTTCGCCGCCGGTGAACGAGAAGAAGGGAATCTTCGCTTCGTCGCGGAAGACGTCGATGACGCGCTTCATGCCCGCGGTGTCGAGCTCCCCGCCCGGGAGTCCCGAGGGCCCCGCCTTGCCGGGACAGGCCGGGGCGCCGTCGCAGCCGGCGTAGCAGAAACGGCAGGCGTTGTTGCAGCGGTAGGTGACGGCGATCTCGCCGAGCACGGGCAGCTTCGTAAAGGAAAAGTCGTAAGGCACCGTGGCGAGGGCCGCGTCTTCGCCGCGGTGCGCCGCGGCGATCTCGCGGAAGAAGCGCTCGATCTCGGCGGCGCGCTCCGGACCGAAGCCGGGAATGTCCTCGAAACGCCCGCCGCGCTCGACGAAGTCGACCAGGGCGACGCCCGTCGCGTTGGTGCGGTAGACCAGGTTCGGCGGCAGGATGACCACCTGGTCCTCGGCGCGCACATAGGCGTACGGCGCCAGGCTGCGCCAGAAGTCCCGGATCCAATCGAGGCCGGCGGCCAGCTCGCGTCGCCCGGCGGAGCGGGCGGCTTCCGCCGCCCCGGACACGAAGGCGCCACCGCTACCGCCCGAGCGCTCGCCGCGGCGGCGCGAGAAACCGTCGAGGAAGCTCAATGGGCTCCTCCGGAGACGCAGGCGGAGTGGCAGGCCGAGTGGCAGGCGCTATGGCAGGCGGAGTGGCAAGCCGAATGGCAAGCGTCGTGGCACGCGTTGTGGCAGGCCGAGTGGCAGGCGTCCACCGTGCCCGAAGCCGCCGCCGGCGAGAAGCAGCCCGAGTAGCAGGACGAGGAGCGCATGAAATCTGCGTAGGTCGAGCCCATGCCCTCCGGCATGCGCAGGCGCTCCCAACGCGCGGGGTGGGTATGGATGACCGCGTAGCCGTGCCAGTAGGCCCAGTAGGGATTCGAGCGCCGGTACGAAGTCCGCCGTCCCTCGTCCCAGGTTTCCATCTCGCGCTCGGCGGCCTCGGCTTCGAGGACCTTCTTCCGGTAGTGCGCCCGGGTGGCTTCCACGTCGCAATCCCAGGTCTTTTCCTGCAGGGCCTTGATGGCTTCCTCGAAAAAGTCGGCCATCAGGCCCGGCAGGACGGCGCCGTCGACGCCGAAAGCCGCCAGGAAGCGTTCCTCGAGCGGGTGCGAGGCCTTTGCCGCCGAAAGGACGCGGATGGTGAGCGGGTCCTGGTCGAGCGTCTCGACGATGCCCTGCGCGGCAAGGCCTTCCAGCATGATGGCGGCCACCCGCGGCAGGGGCAGCTCGAGAAGCAGGGCGACCTCCGCGGGGTGGAGGTCCTCGGCGACCTTGCCGGGCACCTGGTAGCTGCCCGCCATCAGGCGGGGCGGCGTCCAGGAATCGCCCGCCCAGGCGATGCCTTCGGCCAGGGCGGCGCGCTCGGCGTAGCCCGCCATGCGGCGGCGCCAGGCCAGCAAAGCCAGGGCGGCCAGGCCGCCGAAAACGGGCAGCGCGAGGAACGGCTTGCTCCGCCAGGAGTCCCAGAGGCGCTCGCCGAAGGAGGGTCCGACCTCCGACGCGAAGCGCTCGCCTCCGTCGGGACCCGCCGAAGGTTGGCTCGAAACCGCCCCGTCGCGCGTGGAGCGCTCCAGGTCCACGCCGAGCCAGTCCGCGGGAAAGTAGAGCCGGAGCCGCTGCGCGCCGCGGCGCGGCACGTCCTCCTGGTGGAAGAGGGCGGTAAGGTACCAGGATCCGTCGTCTCCCTTCGAGCCGTACCAGTCGATGCGGTTCTCCGCGTTCACCTCTCGCTCGGTGAGCATGGGCACCGCCGCCTTCTCTTCGGGCGTCAGGGTTTCGCCCGAAGTCCGCACCGGCAGCACGAGGCGGACGGTGCGCGACTCGAGGCCCTCGTCCCACTCGACGGGAGCCCAGTCGAAGTAGGCCAGCTCGCGGCCGTCCTCGGCCACCGTCCGTCCAACGAGCCCTTCCGCGACGAAGTCGCCGCCGTAGGCGAGCATGAAAAAGCCCGTGCCGGAAAAACGCCGCCCGTCAGCCAGAAGGATGTCGTAGCGCCTGTTGCCGCCCAGGTATTCGATCTCGAGCGCCTGCCGGACACCGCCCTCGAGGTCGACCCAGCAGCGTTCCGCGTCCCAAGCCGGCCGGAAGGCCTCGCCCTCGAAGTAGAAGCCGCCCATGGTCCCGCTCGACACGCGCCACTCGAGCGAGTTGAAGAGCGTCGCCTTTCCGTCCGGCGCCAGGACGACGGTGACGTCGACCGAGACCAGATCGGCGTCGAGTGCGGCCAGGGGGGATGCGAGCGCGAGGAGCGCGATCGCCGCGAGGATGGCGCGGAACCGGTGCCGGTCGGTCATCGGAGTTCCTCCCGTGCAGCCATGCGATCGACGGGCGCGTGGCCGCCCGCCGCATCGAGCGCCGCCCGGTCGAGCAGGGCCGCCCGCTCGGCCAGCGCCGCGAGCACGCGGGACTTCGCGTCCGCGAAGGGCGCGTCGTCGGCAAGGTCGTAGCGTTTCTCGGTCGAGGCGTCGTCGAGCTCTTCGAGGTAGAGGGCGACGAGGTGGACGCAATCCTCGACGGCGTGGTCGGCGCGGGGATCGCGGACGCCGGACTTTTCGCAGGCGGCCAGGTAGGCCGAAGCCCGGAGCGCGCAGAGCGAGACCGCTTTCGAGACATCCGCGTCGGCCACCCGGAGGGTCGCGAGCCGGTCGCGCGAGGCGCGCGCCACCGCGAGGGCTTCGCGGTTATCGTTCGCCATGCGGCGCTCCGCCTCGCGGGCGGCCGCCTTCGGACCCAGCCCCGTCGCCAGGGCCAGGGCGTTCGCCGCGATATAGGCGGCGCTTCCGGCGACCAGGCCCGCGATCCAGCCGGCGATCTGCCAGGTCCCGAAGGCGACCAGGGCGGCGGCCGCTGCGGTCCCGAGGCCGAGCGGCGAGGCGAGGAAGTTCCGCGCGTATCCCCGAAGATCCATTTCAGCTCCTTTCGGCCGGCGCCTTGCCGGCCGGCGCCGCGTAGATCGCGAATTCTTCGACGCCGTCGAGCCCCAGGAAGGCGTCCAGCTTTTCCTGGTGGTAGGCGCCGATTGCGCAGGTACCCGCGCCGATCGATTCGCAGGCCAGGTAGAGGTTCTGGCAGGCGTGGCCCGCGTCGAGCAGGGTCAGCTTGTGCGAAACGGGCCCGTAGCGCCACTCGTTGCGGTAGGGCACGGCGGCCCAGACGAAGACCGCGGCCGCGCCCCAGAATTGCCCGAGCAGGGCAGCGTCGAGTTCCTCGCGCAGCGCGCCCGGGCGTACGAGCCTCAGCGCGTGCGCGATTCCCTCGAAATAGTAGAGTCCTTCCGGCATGCCTTCAACGCGCGCGGCGTAGACGTAGAGCTCGAAGGGGTGCCGCGCGCCACCCGAGGGCGCCGTGCGGAAGGCGAACTTTCCGCGTGCCTCGCGCACGCCGTCGGCCGCCCAGCACAGGTACGACAGCTCCGCGAGCGAAAGCGGGGCGTCCGCGTACTTCCGGCGGCTCTTTCTGGACCGCAGCAGTTCGAGAAGAGGCGGGCCGAGCGGATCGAGGCTCGCGGGGTGCGGGAGCGGAATCCGCGTCGCTCCTTCTTCCGCGGCTTTCTCGAGAGGCGGCGCCGCGACGCCCAGCTTCTGGTCCGACTCGAAACCGTCGTCCAGCAGGTGCCAGTTGGCCTTCAGAAACTTCCTGCCCGCTGCATATTTCTCCGCCATGATCCTCCCCCCGGGGCGCCGGAACCGAAGATTCGCAAGCGCCCCGTCCGACGGAAGTATCGCCCGTTTTCGGTCGAAAGCGGAAGCCCCTTCGCGCAATTCCGCCTCTTCACGTGTCCACGAAACCCGCCGGTCCGCTCAACACCACTTGAGCTCTGTCCCCGTGGCTGCTGCCGGAGCTCTGTCCCCCGTCGTCCCCGTAGGTGCTGCCGAAGCTCTGTCCCCCGCTGGCGCTCCGCCCCCCGTCCCGCTATACTCCCCCCGTCGCCGCCCCCGCCGGCGAACACCAGCACCCCGCAGCCTCCGATCCGGGTGGCCAGCGGAAGGAGATACATCCATGTCAGATTCCGAACGCGATGTCACCATGGACAAGCTCACGTCGCTCGCCAAGCGGCGCGGCTTCGTCTTCCAGTCCTCCGAGATCTACGGCGGCCAGGGCGGCGCCTGGGACTACGGTCCCTTGGGCATCGAGCTCAAGAACCGCATCCAGCGCTTCTGGTGGAAGGAAATGACCCAGCTCCACGACGACATCGTCGGGCTCGACGCGGCCATCCTCATGCACCCCCGCGTCTGGGAAGCTTCGGGCCACGTCGCCAACTTCACCGACCCGCTCGTCGACTGCAAGAAGTGCAAGACGCGCTTCCGCGCCGACCAGATCCCCGAGGAGAACCTCGCGCAGAAAAAATGCCCCGACTGCGGCGGCGAGCTCACCGACACGCGCAAGTTCAACCTGATGTTCAAGACGAACATCGGCCCCGTGGACGACGGCTCCGGCCTCATCTACCTGCGCCCCGAGACCGCCCAGGGCATCTACGTCAACTACAAGAACATCGTCCAGTCCAACCGCATGAAGATCCCCTTCGGCATCGCCCAGGTGGGCAAGGCGTTCCGCAACGAGATCGTCACCAAGAACTTCATCTTCCGCACCTGCGAATTCGAGCAGATGGAGATGCAGTACTTCGTCAAGCCTGGCGACGACGAGAAGTTCTTCGACTACTGGCGCGAACAGCGCTGGGCCTACTACGAGAAGCTCGGCGTGCGCATGGACAAGCTCCGCTGGCACCGCCACGGCCCGGACGAGCTCGCGCACTACGCCAAGGACGCCTACGACATCGAGTACGAATTCCCCATGGGCTGGAAGGAGCTCGAGGGCGTGCACAACCGCACCGACTTCGACCTGAAGCGCCACCAGGAATTCTCCGGCAAGGACATGCAGTACATCGACCAGGAGAACGGCAACGAGCGCTTCGTGCCGTACATCGTCGAGACCTCCGCCGGGCTCACGCGGCAGCTCCTCATGATCCTCGCGGATGCCTACGAGGAGGAGAAGGTCGCCGACAAGGGCAACGAGGACGACTGGCGCACCGTCATGAAGTTCCACCCCCTGCTCGCGCCCGTGACCGTCGCGGTCCTGCCCCTCATGAAGAAGGACGGCCTTTCCGAGCTCGCGCAGGAGATCCGGGCGGGGCTCAAGGAAGACTACGCCACCGACTACGACCAGGCCGGCGCCATCGGCCGCCGCTACCGCCGCCAGGACGAGGCCGGCACGCCCTACTGCGTCACCATCGACTACGACACCAAGGAGAACGGCACCGTCACCGTGCGCGACCGCGACTCCATGGAGCAGGAGCGCGTGCACAAGGACGAGCTCGGCGCGTACATCCGGAACAAGATCAAGGCGTACAAGCGGAAGTAGCCGCGAAGCCGCGAGAGCCGGGCCGTCCGAGAGGGCGGCCCGCTTTTTTTTCCGGGCGCGTCGCGCGGCGTACCGCCGCGCGACCGGGCTTTACGCGAGTACTCCTCGGCCTGCGGCCTGCGGGGTACTCGCTCCAATCCCTCGCGCGCAGGGAAGCGAGCAGGTACGTCACGGATGATGAGGTCGCCGGCGCGGAGCGCGCGCATGATAATCCTTACCTTACCGAAAGCGGCCCGAAGGGCCGCACGAGCCTGCGCCGCGGGACTGGTGTGGCAAGCCGGATCAAAGGCCGAGGACCGGAAGCGCGAGGGGCACGTGTTCCGGGAAGAGGAGCCGGACTACCGCGCGGATCGGTTTCTCAAGCTCGCACGCACCCATCCGGTGCCGCCTGAGACCCCCGTACGGCCAGTCGCGCGGATTCACGACCAAACGGCTTCTCGCCGGGTTTTCATCGATGTACCTGAAGACCGCGAGGAATGCCTTGAGCCCGTCGACGATGCGCGAGAAGAAGCGCTCGCCCCAGACATGGCCCGAGAGACCGCAGCGGCGGTTGTAGGCCATGGCGAATACGCTCATGACCCACTGCATAAGCCGCGACAGGTTCGTCCCGGGACCGGGTCGTATCAAGAGGTGGTAATGGTTGCCCATGACGCAAAAGTTCTCCAGCCGGAAGTCGTACCGTTTCCTCGCCCGAGCGACGACTTCCAGGAAGAGCTCTTTCACCGCGCCCCGCTCCATGATCATCTCTTTGCGGTTTGCCCGCGCGCTCACATGGTAAACGGCGCCGTCCTTCAGGATCCTTGGCTTTCGCATACCGAAGCTCCGCGCGGCGCCCCGGGCGCGCTTGCGAGAGTGCAGATTCTTTTCGACGGCAAAGTCTGTCCCTTAAGGTTGTCTGTATCGACGGATTTTTTCCCCGGAGGATTATCCTGCACGGGCACTGTCTGTCCCCGCGAGATACTTTTGGCTGGAACAGCTCTGTCCCCGGAGGGAAATGATCTCAATGGAATACGGTTTACAAGCGAGTTTTCGGACACTCCACCATCTTTGGAGATGGCTATTGGCTTAGGCATGCTCTGTCCCTGAACGCGGTTCCTCGGCAAGTCAGCGTCCGAGCTCTGTCCCCATGTGCCATTCAGTCCCCATGTGTCATCCAGCATACTGGCGCCAGAGCTCCATTACCAAAGGCTTTGATCGTTCCGATTTCTGCTGCGAACGATCCGCTCCCCGAGCGCTCCGTTGATGCGCAGTGACCGAGCTCTGTCCCTGAGCGCAGTCACGATGCATCTCACAGCGCTTGCGGCGTTCTCCAGAGCGTGGCATCATTCGCCCCGCGAAAGGAGCTGTCCCCATGCCGATCGGCCTCAAGATCCTCGCCGCAGTCGCGTTCTACCTGGGCTTCGCCGGCCTCGCGGCCCTGTTCGGTTCCCTTGCGCTGAAGGGCGCGGACGAAAAGCAGGAACGGCTCGCGCGGCTCGGACGCCGCCTGTCGTTCCTTCGCATCGCCGGCCTCGTCCTCGTCGTGCTCGGCGACGATTTCAACCCGCTTGTCGACGCGGCGGCGCTCACGCTGGCTACCGGCGTGCTTCCCCTTTTCTACGCCGCCATGCTCGCCGCCTACCTCGCGCCTCTCGTCGCGTTCTACGCCCTCATGGGTGCCGTCGCCGCGCGCTACCTGAACCGGATTCGCGGTACCCGGCTGAAGGCTTCCGCGCAGGCCGCGCGCGCCGCGCTGGCGATGGCCGCCTTGATGCTCACCTGGCTGGCCATCTACGCGGGCAGGGAACTGCTCCCGCGCTTCGTCGCCGGAGAGCCGCTCCGCTTCCTGGCGATGGTCGTGTGGGCGGCCCTCATCCTCTCCGCGGTCGCCTGGCTCAACCACGCGCTCGCGCGGCGCTCGAAAAAACGTCGCCGAGACGAGGAAGCGCGGCTCCTGCCGCGGGTGTCCGCGCTCGCCGCGCGCGCGGGCGTCAGGCTTTCGCGCTTCGTCTACTATGACTCAGGCGAGGAGCGTGTCGCGAACGCCTTCGCCTCGGGGCTCTTCCGCCCGACGGTCTCGGTCTACAGCCACCTCGAGCGGAACCTCGACCCCGAGGAGTTCGACGCCATCGTCGCCCACGAGCTCGCGCACCTCAAAGGCCGCGACGAGGCGCTGCGCACCCTCGTCGCCTCGCTCGGCATCGGCGTCTTCCTGCTTGTCTCCGAGGCGGTCGGACGGGCCTTCGAGTTGCCGCGCGCGCTCTCGCTCGCCGTCGACCTCTACCTTATCGTCATGTTCGTCCAGGTCCTGCCCGGCATCGTGTACCGCATCCAGGAGCGACGGGCCGACGCCTTTGCCGCAGGCCTCGTGGAATCACCCGCCGTCACCGCCTCGGCGCTCCGCAAGGTCTACGCACTCAACGATTCCGACGGAAGCCGACAGTCGCGCAAGAACGGCACCGCGCACCCCTCGCTCCGAAAGCGCCTCGCGGCGCTCGGTGATACCGGGGATACGTTGTCGGACGCGGTTCCGGAGGAGCCGGCTCGACCTGGGAAGGACGCGGAGATGGGCGGATCGACGGGCGCTTGATTCTTCCCGGGAGCGCGCTACACTGCCGTAATCCTTAATGCCGTAAGGAGGCTCCCATGCGGAAAACCGCCATCGCCGCCTTTGCGCTCGTCGCTCTCGCCGCGAGCGTCCACGCGCAGTTCCTGGTCTCGGCCCGGGGCGTAGGCTACCTGGGCCAGGATGGGCTCATGCCAGGAGGCGGAATCGGCTTCGAAAGCGCCTGGCGGAGCTTCTTCTCCGAGTCGACCGGCCGCGTCAGCGTGCTCTCCATCGGGTTCGAATTCCTTTCGGTGCCATCGGCGGGAGGTCTCGAGCCGGGCGGCGGCTTTGTCATGCCCTTCGAAGTAAAGGAACGTTTCCTCATCGACGAGCGCTCGGCTTGGGTCCTCGGCGGTGGTGGCGCGCTCGTCATGCTCGACGCAGAAGCCATCGACGAATGGGGCTACCAGTATACCGACTATACAACGGGCGGAGCGGTCTACGCCCAGGGCGGCCGCCTGTGGCTTGTCGCCCCGCAGGTTTCGTTCGGCCTGGAAGCGCGGGCCGGCGCCCTCTTCGCCGAGGGCGGCCCATACCCCTTCCTCGGCGTCATCGCCGGGATCGGGCTCATCTTCTAGGAGTCTGTCGAACTCGTGATCCGCGAGACGAGCGAGCGAGCCAGGACGCTTCCCGTTGCAGCGCGCGCGTCGCGCCCGGAATCGCGCGAGGGATCGAAGCGGAAAGACCGGAGCGCCGGCCCGGGCTTCGTCGGGGCGGTGTATCGCGAAAGGGACGGGCGCGGAGCCCGCGCGCCGCGGGGGCCGGGCCGGCGCGAGGACTTGGAGCGGAGAGCCCGACGGCGGGCCGTGGCGCGGGTCACGGCATCAGCCTGCCGGGGCCGGGCGGCCCGCCGGCGCGCCCCTCATGAACCGAGCGGAACTTCGAGCGTCGCCTCGACGAGCAGGTGGTCGGAGGGCAGGTGCCGGCGTTCGTCGCGGTTGAGCGGTACCTCGTCCTCGACCGCGCGCGCAGCGCTCACGCCCAGGTCCTCGGAGCAGAAGATGTAGTCGAGCTGGCTGTGGTTCGGCGCGGGGGTGAAGTAGTAATGCGTGCGGCGCTCGTCCGCGGGCACGCCGACGGCTTCGAGGACGTCGCGGAAGGGCAGGGTCAGGAAGGGCTCGTACTCGAACTGGGCCATGCCGCGGATGGCGATGCCGTTGAAGTCGCCCATGACGACGCAGCGGCGGCGCGGAACCATGGCGGCGAGGGCTTCCACCTCGCGCACGCGCTCCGCGATGCCGCGGTCCTCGCCGCGCTGGCTTTTCAGGTGCACGACGAAGACCTCGAGGTCCGTGCGGCCCCGCTCGCGCACGGTGGAGCCGCCCTCGCGCGGAAGGCGGAGGCGCATCCGGAGCAGGTTGCGCGAGAAGGCGCCGGGCATGGCGCGCGCGTCGATCCGCTCGAAGGCGCCCTGTTTCGCGAGGGCGCCGACGTAGATGCCGCGGCGCGAGTTTTCCTCATGGATGAAGACCTCGTAGCGTCCGCCGAGGTAGGCGCGGTTGAAGTGCTCGAGGGTCTCGCGTCCGCCGACCTCGCAGAGGCCCACGAGGTCGTAATCGCCCTCGAGGACGAGGCGCGAGATCTCGGCGATCTTGGCGCGCTCCTTGTTCGGGTTGTAGATGGAAAAATTCATGGCGCGGTAGGCGTCCGCGTCGAGGGCTTCTATTTCCGCGCGCGTGTAGGGGGCGTCGAGGAGGAGGTAGAAATTTTCCGCGTTGAACGAGGCGACGCGGAGGCGCACGATTGCTTCCGCCATTACGAGCCCGTCGAGGTATGGCGCCGCACGCCCGCGCGCCAGGCGAGGAAGCTCAGCGCCAGGAAGCCGAAGCCCGCGAGGGGCAGGAAGGCGACCGGCCAGGCGGCGCCGGGGCGGCCGAGCGCGAACTCGAGCGGCAGCCAGTTCACGCAGCCGAAGGGCACGACGAAGGTGAAGAAGCGGCGCAGGGCCTTGTCGTAGATCGAGAGCGGGTACTGGCTCATCTCGCGCCCGCCGTCTGAGAAGATGTTGACCACCTCGAGGCCGTCGGGCGAAAGGAAGGCGAGACTCGCGCCGAGCACGAAGATGCCCGCGAAGATGGCGCCCGATCCGAGCGTCATGCTGGCGACCGTGGCGTAGCGCGCCGCCGCGAGCGCTGCACCGTCCGAGCCCATGGCGGGGCCGAGGGCGCGGAGCGCGTACGCGAGGATGAGGGCGCCGACGATCGCGCGGCCGAGGCGCGAGAATTCGAGCCGCGCGCCGAGCACCTGGAGGACGGTACCGCGCGGCCGGACGAGGATGCGGTCGAACTCGCCCTGCGAAAGGATGGCGGAAAATGAGTCGAAGCCGCGCGCGAGAAGCTCGACGACGGAGAACGAGACCTGCGCGATGCCGAAGAGGAGCAGGACCTCCTCGCGCGAATAGCCTGCGAGCGTGCCGAAGCGGCCGAAAAGGACGAGGACCGCGGCGAGCGCGGAGAGGGTCAGGAGGAGCTGCGCGAGCGTCACGACGGCGAGGTTCGAGCGCTTCGAGAACTGGCCCATGAGGGCGACGCGGGCGTAGCGGAGCCAGAGGTCCACGCTCAGCCTCCCGGCACGTCGCGCGCGCGGAGCGCGGCGGAAAGGGCGGCGCGTCCAAGGGGGACGAGGACGAGGAGCCAGGCGAGGCCGAGCGCGAAAGGCCTGAGCGCATCGGACGCCGGGAGCGAGCCCGACCAGAGGCGCGCGGGTAGGTCGAGCATGGCGCGGAAGGGCAGCCATTCGAGGACGCGGCGCAGTGTGTCGGGCAGGAAGGGCAGGGGCACGAGGAGCCCGGAGCAGAATTCCGCGAAGGGCGCCAGCAGGATGAAGGCGGCATGGGGTTGGAGCGTGACCAGGGCGAGGATGTAGGCGAACATCGAGACCGCCACGGTGAGCGCGGCGGCGAGGGCGAGCGCGAGGATGGCGAGGCCGGCCTGCGCCAGGTCCGGCGGCAAGTGGAAGCGCCACGGTTCGGGGAAGAGTCCCGCGACGAGGAGGATGGGCAGCGAGCGGAGCGCCGCGCCCGCGAGCCTGCCGCCCGCGAGCCGCGCGTACCACTGCGCGTAGAGGTCGACCGGCCGCACGAGCTCGTAGGCCGCGTCGCCTGTCGTGATGAGCCGGATCAGCTCAGCGTCCCGGAACCACACGACGACGAGGACGAGGAAGGCCTGCTGGAGCCAGACATACGACGCGATCTCGCGCGGGTCGAGCGGCGAGAAGCCCGCGCGCGCGAAAGCCTGGAAGACGGAGATCATGATGAAGCCCCAGAAAAACTGGGTGGCTACGCCCGCCGCGGCAGCGGCCCGGTACGCCAGTCCCCGGACGAGGCGCATGCGGAAGAGCCCGAGGTAGGGCGCCAGCGGGCCGGGGCGGACAGGTGCGGCGGTTCCGCCGCCCGACGCGCTCACGCGATCCCCAGTTCGCCGTAGAGGCTCGCGAGCGCCAGCTCGACGCCCTTTTCGCGGTGCGGCGCGAGGAGCTCGCCGAAGCTGCCGTCGAAGAGGATGGAGCCCTTGCCGATGAGGATGACGCGCGTCGCGAGCGCCTCGATGTCGTGGACGTCGTGGGTGGTCAATATTACGGTGAGCCCGCGCTCGCGGTTCTCGCGCGCGATGAAGTCGCGCACTGCCAATTTCGACACGGCATCGAGTCCGATCGTGGGCTCGTCGAGGAAGAGCAGATCGGGACCGTGGAGGAGGCTCGCGACGAGCTCGCAGCGCATTCGCTGCCCCAGGGAAAGTGAACGCGCGGGGCTCGAGAGCAGGTCGCCGGCGCCGAGGGCCTCGACGAGCTCGTCGTGGCGTTTCCGGAAGGCGCCGCGCTCGACGCGGTAGATGGCGCGCAGCAGCTCGAACGATTCGGCGACCGGCACGTCCCACCAGAGCTGGGTGCGCTGGCCGAAGACCGCGCCGATGCCGGCGACATGGGCCTTGCGCTCCTTCCACGGGACGCGGCCCTTGATGACGCAAACCCCTGAGTCCGGCACGAGGATGCCGCTCATCACCTTGATGGTGGTGGACTTGCCCGCGCCGTTCGGTCCGATGTAGCCGACGATCTCGCCGGGGGCGACCGAGAAGCCCACGCCCGCGAGCGCCTCGACCTCGCGCCATTTCGGGCGGACGAGCGAGGCGAGCGCGGCGCCGGGGCCGGCCCCCCGCTCCCGGACGCGGTAGGTTTTCCTGAGTTCGCGGATTTCTATCATGTCGGTCGCGCGTCCGCCTTCAGTTCCCGGAGGGCGGGAGGAATTCGGGGAAGCGCCAGGCCATGAGCCCCGTCTCCTCGTCGATCTCGGAGCTTGCGGCGCCGCGGCGCTCGAGCTCCTCGAGGCCGGCTTGCGCCTGGTCGAGCCCGATCTCGAGCGCCATGGCCGCGGCGCTGACCGTGAGCTTCCCCGAGCGCTTTTCGGCGAGTTTGAGGATGCGCACGGGCAAGAGCGGGTCGATCGGGCGGGGCGCCGCCTTCCTGGGGGCGGTTTCCGAGCGCAGGAGAAGGCGGAGCCGCCCGCCGATCGCGGTGCCCAGACCGGAGACGCCGAGCCCTGCGATGATCAGGATGATCCCGCTGACGATCGCTCCGGCGCCAACCGTGGGAATCGGGCGCGGCGCCATGAAGTTGAGGATATTGGCAATGCCCAGTCCGATAAGTCCCCAGCCGATAAGGCGCCGTATGTTCACCATCCGCTCCTTTCCGATCCGTCGCCCTGCGCGCGGCGCGGCCGAAAGCGATGGTAGCGCGCGCGCGCCATCGTCGCAAGCGGATGCGGACGATCCGGCTCCCCGCCGATTCCGAATGGATGCGCTTCCTTGCCACCCCGACTCCTTCGCCCTATGCTGGATTCCGGGCTGCCCGCCGGCACCCCGGACAGTTCGACAATCGAAGGAGAAGAACCATGGCGAAACGACGCGAGGACAGGCAATCGGCCCACCATTTCCGGTTCTTCCGCTCGGGCGGCGTCGACCAGGTGCTGCTGCGGAACGGCGAAGACATCGCGCGCCTCGGGGAACTGGACCTGAAACTCTGGATGGCGCTCGCCATGCCGGTTAACGGCACCTCGATCGACCCGGCGACGCTTGCCCTGCTCGACTCCGACGGCGACGGCCGGATCCGGCCCGAAGAGCTCCTCGGCGCGGTGCGGCTTTGCCGGAGCGCCTTCAGGTCGCTCGACTGCCTCCTTGAAGCCGGCGATTCCATCGCCCTCGCGAACCTCGGGGACGCGAATGCGCTCGAGGCCGCCCGCGCCCTCCTCGCGGGGCTCGGCAGGAAGGACGCCGCCGCGCTCTCGCCCGCGGACCTGGCGGAGCGGCGGAAAGCCCTCGCCGAGGCTCCTGCGGCGGGCGAGGGGCTCCTCGCGCCCGAGGCCGCGCGGGACCAGGCGCTCGCGGCGGACCTCGCGGAACTGGCGAAGCTCGTCGGCCGCCCCGACTCGCGCGGCCGCGCCGGAATCGACAGGGGAACCTGGGACGGATTCGTCGCCGCGGCCAGGGATTTCCTCGCGTGGCGCGCGCGCGGATCGGAACGAGCGGTGGCGCCGCTCGGCGCCGCCACCGGGGCCGCCTGGAGCGCGACAGCGGCGGTCCGCGACAAAATCGAGGACTTCTTCACCCGTTGCCGCCTGGCGGCCTTCGACCCGAAGGCCGCCGCCGCGGTCAACCTCGACGCCGAGACCTACCGCGCGCTCGCGGCGGGCATCCTCTCGCACGAATCCGCGGAGCTCGCGAAGCTGCCGCTCGCGGAAGCAGCCCCCGGGCGCGCGCTCCCGCTCGAGGGCGCGCTGAACCCCGCCTACGCCGTAGCGCTCCGGGCCTTCCTCGAGAGCGCCGTGAAGCCGCTCATCGGTCCGAGGGCGGAACTGTCCGAGGCGGACTGGTCCACCCTCAAGGACGGGCTCGCGACGTTCGGCGCCTGGCTGGCCGCGCGTCCCGCCGCCCCGGACCTCCCGCCGGAGCTCCTGGAGCGGCTTTCCTCCGATGCAACCCTCGCCTCGGTGTCCGCGCTTTTCGACGAGGACGCCTGCGTCGCCGAAGAGCGCCTCCAGCTTGCCGCGCTCGAAGGCCTCCTGCGCTACCGCCGCGACCTCGCGCCCATTCTCGAGAACTACGTCAACTTCGCCGCGTTCTACGGCGGCCGAGGCGGCGCCTTCCAGTCCGGCACGCTCTACCTTGACGCCCGCGCATGCTCGCTCTGCGTCGACGTCCTCGACGAAGGCAGGCACGCCTCGCTCGCCGCGCTCTCCGGAGCCTTCCTGGCCTACTGCGAGCTCACCCGGCCCGGCGGCGCGCGCCGGAAGATCGTCGCCGCCTTCACCAACGGCGACTCCGACAACCTGATCGTCGGCCGCAACGGCATCTTCGTGGACAAGGAGGGGAAGGACTGGGACGCGACGATAACGCGGCTCGTGCAGAACCCCATCAGCGTCCGGGAGGCGTTCTGGCTGCCCTACAAGAAGCTCGTGCGCATGGTCGAGGAACAGGTGGCAAAGCGCGCGAAAGCGGCCGACGAGAAATCCGACCAGCGCCTCTCCTCGACTGCGGAAAAGGTGGCGAACGCGGACAAGGCGGGCGAAGGCGCCCCGGCCGCGAGCGCCGCGCCTGCCAGGAAATTCGACCTCGGCGCCATCGCCTTGGTCGGCACCGCCCTGGGAGGCATCAGCGCCCTGCTCGCGGGCTTCCTCGACGCGCTCTTCGGACTCGGCTTCTTCCTGCCGCTCGGCGTCGCGGGGATTCTTCTCCTCATCTCGGGGCCCTCGATGATCCTCGCCTCGCTCAAGCTCCGCAAGCGCAACCTCGGTCCCATCCTGGACGCGAACGGCTGGGCCATCAACACGCGCGCACGCATCAACCTCCCTTTCGGGTCCACGCTCACATCCTGCGCTTCGCTGCCGCCGGGAACCCTGCCGTCGATGGCCGATCCCTTCGCCGAGAAGAAGAGCCCCTGGCCGCGCGTCGCGCTCATCCTCGTCCTGGCGCTGATCGCCGCCGCGGCCCTCGCCTGGCGCTTCGGCTGGGTCGACGCGGCGCTTCCCGAGGCGTGGCGCTGGAGCGCCGTCGCGGCCTCCTTCGGAACCCCGGCCAAACCGTAGGATTCCGCTTTCCCGCCGCGCGTTCCGGTGCTAGATTGAACGGAGTCGGCCGCACGGAACGGCGCGGGAGGGACCATGGTCCTCGCCGCGACGCTGGATCGCCCGCATGGGGATCCGACACCTGGCACGCGGTCGGGCGGGAGATATCAATGCCCTCCAACGTAGATGGCGGCGAAGGCCGCTGGGCTCCGCGTTTCTTCCTGATCTGGTCGGGACAGGCGCTGTCGCTTGTCGGCTCGTCCCTGGTCCAGTTCGCCCTGGTCTGGTGGATGACGCGCGAGACAGGCTCCGCCACGGTGCTCGCCACCGCGACCTTGGTGGCCCTGCTGCCGCAGATCCTGTTCGGACCATTCATCGGCCCCCTCGTCGACCGTCACGACCGCCGCCGGATCATGATCCTCGCGGATCTTTTCGTCGCGCTGGCTACCGCGGGCCTCATGGTCCTGTTCGCCCTGGACCTCGCGAGGCTCTGGCACGTCTTCGTCGCGCTTGCCCTGCGTTCGCTCGGGGGCGCCTTCCACGGGCCTGCCATGTCGGCATCGACGAGCCTCCTCGTGCCGGAGCGCCACCTGGCGCGCGTCGGCGGGCTCAACCAGACGCTTCACGGCGTCATGAACATCGTCTCGCCGCCGCTCGGCGCCCTGCTCGTCATGGTCCTGCCCACAGCCAGCGTCCTCGCCATCGACGTGGTCACCGCGGCGCTCGCCGTGGTGCCGTTGCTCTTCGTCCGCATCCCCGCGCCGCCGCGCCAGGCCGCGCTCGCGCGCGGCGAGGGCTCTGCCTCCGGCTACCTGCACGACCTCAAGGCCGGACTCTCGTACGTGGTCCGCTGGCCCGGACTCTTCGGCGTCGTCCTTCTGGCCATGCTCCTCAACTTCCTGATCGCCCCGGTCGGTTCGTTCATGCCCTTGATCGTCACGGAAGGCTTCGGTCTCGGCGCCCTCGAGCTCGCCTGGACCGAGACCCTCATGGGCGTCGGCGTCATCGCCGGCGGCCTCATCCTGTCCGCCTGGGGCGGCTTCCGGAAGCGCATCCTCACCTCCCTCGCCGGCGTGCTCGGCATGGGCGCGGGGGTGATGCTGATGGGCTTCGCGCCGACGGACTCGTTCTGGGTCCTGCTCGCGGGGTGCTTCCTCACGGGTTTCATGCAGGTCTTCGCGAACGGGCCCCTCAACGCCATCTTCCAGGCGGCGGTGGACCGCGACATGCAGGGCAGGGTGTTCTCGCTTATCGGCGCCGGGGCTATGGCCATGATGCCGCTCGGCCTCCTCGTCGCGGGCCCTGTCACCGACCTGCTCGGCGTCCGCTCATGGTACGTCGCAGGCGGCGCCGTCTGCGTCGCGGTTACGCTGGCGGCGACGGCAGTGCCGGCCATCATGCGCATCGAGGAGAACGGCCACGGCGCCGTCGCGGCGTCAGCGACCCAGGAAGCCCAAACGGGGCTTGCGGAAACCGACGGGGGCGCGGCTTCCGCCTGACCGGGATGCTCCGGACCGCCGCGCCGCTTGAACCGCGTGCGGATCTTCCCTACGCTTTCATCGTCCCCGTTCCTCGGGGGCGGCGGGAGGTTCCATGGCGGACGGACGGCAATCGGAACGGAACGCCGGCAGGATGATCGCGGGCTACGCGCTCGCCCTGCTGGCCACGGCGCTCTGGGCGGGCAACATGCTCGTCGCCCGCGCCTTCAAGGGAGCCATTCCTCCCGTCTCGCTGGCGACCCTGCGCTGGACCCTCGCGGTGGCGGCCTTCGCGCCTTTCGCCGCGAGGAGCCTCTACCGCGAGCGCGCGGCGCTCCGGGCTTCGCTCGGCCACGTCGCCGCGACGGGACTGCTCGGCGTCGCGCTCTTCACGACCCTGGTCTACGTCGCGGGCCGGAGCACCGCAGCCCTGAACCTCGGCCTGATTTCGATCACCTTTCCCGTTTTCATCATGCTCTTCGCGCGCGTGCTCTACGGCGAGCGCATCCATGTCCTGCGCGTCGCTGGTCTCGTCATCGTTTTTTCTGGCGTGGCGCTGCTCCTCGTCGACGGCGACCTCGCGGCGCTGCGCTCGCTCGCCTTCGCGCCCGGGGACTTCGTGATGCTGTTCGCCTCGGTTGTCTTCGCCGCCTACAGCCTCCTCGTGCGCGCGCGCCCCAAGGAGCTTCCGGTGCCGGCGTTCCAGTTCGCCACCTTCGCCGCCGGGCTCGCCTTCCTGCTGCCCGCGTTCGCCGTGGAGCGTCTGCTCTCAGGGCCCCTCGTCCTCGAGCCGGGGATTCTCGGTGCCGTGCTCTACGTGGGGCTCGGCGCCTCGCTCGTCGCCTTCGTGGCCTGGAACGGCGCCATCGAACGCATCGGCGCCACCAAGGCGGGCCTGGTCTACTACACGGTACCCCTTTTCTCTGGTTTCGGCGCCTGGCTCTTCCTCGGCGAGCCCGTCGGGGCGGTCCATCTCGCGGCGGGCGCCCTGGTGCTGACGGGCATACTGCTCGCCACGGCCGAAAAGCGCGCGAAAGCCTGAGCGCGGACGGTCGGGGCGCTCAGGCCGCCTGGCCTCACTCGACCGGACTTACGTCCGCCCTGCCGAATTTTACCCGATACTCCGGCAGCTCGATCATCGGCGGCCGTTCGATCGCGGGTATCCCGGTCAGCTCGACCCGGTGCCGCTCGCCGTCGGTCCGGAGCGCCACGTGCTCGCGCTCGAGTTCACGGAGCGCCTTGACGTCTCCGTACCGGCGCGCGCGGGCGAGGAAGGTCTCGAGGATGCCGAAAGCCATGCGCCCGAGCGCTTCCACGTCCTGGTTGCGGTGGACGCGCAGATCCAGATCCACCTGGGCGAGCGCCTCGATGCCGGCCATGCGGTAGATGTCGATCAGGTGGCCGAGCTCCACGCCGTACCCGACGGAGAAGGGCAGCCGTTCGAGCAGCTCGCGCCTGCCCGCGTACTCCCCTGACAGGGGCTGCACGAAACGCGCGAGCTCCGGGTAGAAGAGCGAAAACAGCGGCCGGACGAGGATCTCGGTGACCCGTCCTCCGCCCGATCCCTGTATGCCGCCAGCGGAGCGCAGGGGCCGCTCGTAGAACGCCTTGACGTAGCCGATCCTCGGATCCTCGAGCAGGGGCCCGAGCAGGCCGTACACGAACTTCGGCGAGATGTTCTCGATGTCGGCGTCCACCCAGACGATGAGATCACCTTCCAGGGCGTAGAGACTTTTCCAGAGGTTCTCGCCCTTGCCCCGATGGAAGCCCCGCTTCGGCAGGATCGAGCGGGATTCGAACACCCGCGCGCCGAAGCGTTCCGCGATTTTTCGCGTCGCGTCCTTCGATCCAGAGTCTATGACGACGATCTCGTCCACGAGCGGCCGGCGCTCCATGAACTCGGTGCGCATGACGAGGATTTCCTTGCCGATTGTCGCTTCCTCGTTCAGGGTGGGAAAGGCGAGCGAGATCTTGAGTCCGCGCTCGCGCTTCCGCGCCACCAGGGCATCGATATCCGAAAAGCGCGAATGGTGCCAGGTCCTGGCCAGCAGGGAATCGTGCCCGCTCATTCCCGGCCCCCTTCGTCGAAGGCCGCCATGGCCTTGCCGAGCGCGAGCTCGGCAAGCCGATAGCCGGCCGCCAGCGAATCGATGCGCAGCTCGTCGAACTCGATGCCTTCGACCGCGTCCGAGACCCCGATGCTGAGCGCCGCGATGCCCCGCGAACTGAAACAGGCGGCGCTGTCGGCGAAGGAGGCTTCGACCGGATGTATCTTGACCTCCTTCATGGCGGCCCTTGCGCAGGCGGCCAGCGGGGCGGAAAGCACGGCATCGTGCACCGGCAGGCGGCTCGCCTCGCGCACGATCACGGTCGCGGCTGAGGTTTCCCCGATCTTCGCGGCGGTAGCCCCGACCGCGCCCGCTGCCAGGTCGAGCACGCCCTGGTCGGCGGACTCGAGCTCGATCTCGACGACGGCGTCACGTGGCGGACGGCCGAAGCCGGCGCCTGCCTCGATCCTTGCCACCGTACAGCGCGTCGCCCCGGAGGCGTCCCAGCGCATGCCTTCGAGCCTTCCCGCCAGGTCGACCGCCAGCGTGACCGCCGAGGCGTCACCCCTGCCGCCACTCCCCCCCGCGGCCTTGTCTTCGGGGTTCTGCGAGATCGCAACCGAGAAGCGTACCGCGCCGAGCGGCTTGCCCGGCAGCAGGTTCGAGGCGGTGCCGCGCAGGCCCACGACGGCGACCGGGGGATGACCGAGCTCCCGGACCAGCTGGCCGTAAGCGTCCGAATCCGCGTCCTCGGGCGAACGGGCGACAAAGGCGAAGACAAGGTTGCGCGGAACCGCGAAAGCTCCCGCAGAGGCAGCTTCCGCCAGGGCGAGCAGGACCGCGGACGGCAACGCGTCGGCAAGACCGGCGCCGCTGGCCCGCTCGGCGTCGAGCCGGGCGTAGCTGCGGAGCGGATGCCAGCGCTTGGTACCGACGCAGGCATGGACCAGAAGGCAGCGCGCGTCCCGGGAGCCGGGCGCAGGCAAGCTCGCCAGCAAGTTGCCGACTCCATCGATCCTCACGGCGAGCCCGCCGGACTTGAGGCGCTCCGCGATGAAGGCTATCCTCGGCTCCTCGCCAGAGACGGGCGAAGGAAGCTCGGCAAGGCGTACGGCGTCGGAAAGCAGCGCGTCGGCGGCGAGGCGCCGCTTCGGGCTCGCGCCGTGGCGTCTGGCGCGGATTGAAGCGAGCGCGTTGGAAAAGAGGGACTTCAAGGCGGCTATCGGGCGCATGGACCACCTCCGGCGCGTTGCGCCTTCGCAGTATATACCCATATCGATCCGGACGCCTTACGTCTCCCGGCGCGGCGTAGTAGAATGGCGTCCGGATCCCCGGATGGGAAACGAACGGAGTTGGCGATGATCGAGTACATCGTGGCGGGCAACATAGACGGACGTTCGCTCCGCAAGGCAGTCGCCATTCTCGGGGCCGGCGGACTGGTGGCCTTTCCGACGGACACGAGCTGGAGCGTCGGCTGCTCCATCTCCTCGAAAGAGGGAATCGCGCGGCTCAAGCGGCTGTCGGGCAAGGACGCGCTGTCGCCGCTGACGGTGCTGTGCTCGGATATCGCCCAGATCTCAGCGCTCTGCGAGCTCCCCACCTCAAGTTTCCGCGAGATCAAGCGCCTGGTGCCCGGCCCCTACGTGTTCGTCCTGCCTTCGACCAACAGGGCGGCTCGGGATTTCGACCTGCGGCGCGGGGAGCTCGGCGTCCGCATACCGGCGAATCCCGTACCGGTCGCCCTGGTGGATGCCCTGGGCGAGCCGTTGCTGACGGTGACTGCCAAGCGCAACATGCTCGGCATGGATCCGGCGGAGGCCGACTTCCCCGAGGAGCTGCTGTTCACGGCCGGATGGGAAGTGGAGGAGCTTAAAGGCGTCGAGCTCGTCCTCGATGCCGGTGACGAGCTCGAGCGCGGCTTCTCGACGGTGCTCGACCTGCGCTCGGGCGACGTCGAAGTGCTCCGCGCGGGCGCGGGCCCCTACCCGTGAGCTGATCGATTCCGTAAGGCTCCGGTAAGGAGCCTGCGCGGAACGCCCCCTTGCGGTTTCCCGCCGGGGACAATATGCTGGCCGGGCTTCCGTACCGGAAGCCGTCGACGCGGCGCGAAGCCGAGCGCTTCCGCGACCGCGGGACGAATCTTCCCTACCACTGGACAGGTTATGAAGAAGATACTCTTCGTCTCGCTCGTCGTCCTCGTCGCATTCGGCTCCTGCGCCACCAAGGATGCCGAGGCGCTCGCCGAATCCGGCGCCCCCTCAAAGGTCGACACCAGCTACGCCTTCGGCGTGGCCATCGGCAATTCCATCAAGGAGACCGAGGTCGAGATCGACTACAAGGCTTTCCTCGACGGCGTCAAGGCGGTCCTCGAGGGCAAGGAGCCCAAGGTCACCCTCGACGAGGCCGGTGCGACCATCCAGGCCGCCATCGAACTCGCCATGGAGAAGAAAGGCGAGGAATCCAAAGTCGCCGAAGCCGCCTTCTTCGCCGAAAACGGCAAGAAGGCCGGAATCGTCACCACCGAAAGCGGCCTCCAGTACGAGGTGATCACCGAGGGCGCTGGCGCCAAGCCCGGACCGACCGACGTCGTCACCGTGCACTATGTCGGCACCTTCCTCGACGGCGAGGAGTTCGACAGCTCTGTCGCCCGCGACGAGCCCGCGGTCTTCCCCCTCGACCAGGTCATAGACGGTTGGTCCGAGGCCGTCCAGCTCATGAACGTCGGCGCAAAGTACCGCTTCTGGCTCCCCTCCGACCTGGCGTACGGCGCAGACGGCGCCGGCGGCGTCATTCCCCCGTATTCGACCCTCATCTTCGAGGTCGAGCTCCTCGAGTTCGAGGATGCCGCGGCCGCGGAAGCCGTCGCCGAGTAAGCCTCTTTTACGGCGGGGCGCCGAACCGCGTCGTGCGTCACGGCGCCCCGCATGCCGCCTTCCCCCCGTCGTATCACGCGGGCGGGAAGCGCGGCGCGGGCACGGCCGACCCGACGAGGCCGCCGAGCGCCCAGCCCGCGAGCACGTCGCTCGCGTGATGCACTCCCAACGCGACCCGCGATACTCCCACAGCCAGCGACCACAGGAACAGAGCTCCCGAAACGGCGGGATCTACGCCAGCAGAGAACGCCGCGACTGCGATGGCCATGGTGCGTGCCGCGTGGGCGGACGGGAACGAGTGCGGATCGGTCCTGCGGTAGATGCTTCCCCAGTCGCCCTCCGGCCGCTTCCTCCGGAACAGGTACTTCGCGCCTGTCGCGACGAGCGTGGCCGCCAGCGCCGCGGCCAGGGTCCTGAAGGCCGCTCCGCCCGGAGCGAATCCCGCGTCCAGATACCACCAGAGCGCAAGCAACGGAAAGTCGACGAGCGAATCGCCCGAATGGGCGATGGCGGCAAGCGCGCCATGAGCCGCAGGACGCTCGGCGAGCGGGCGGAGGCGGGCGGAAAGCGCTTCGTCGAGGCCGAGGATGAAACGCTTCATGCCTTTTTCCGCAGGAAACGTTCGAGCAGGGCGTGCTGGAAGGGTTTGTCCACATCCATGCCGAGCTCGGCGTACGGGCAGTCCAGGGCCCGGCCCCGGAAGCCGAGGCGCGCGCTCGCGATGCGGACCGCGTCGGCGACCGCGAGCCTTCGGAAGATGAGCCGGAGCAGGACGTCGACGCCCACCGACAGCGCGATACGGGCTGCGCTTTTACGGCCGGCTGCAATGCGGTCCCAGAGCGAACCGGAGCCCGCCAGCGCGGCTGGCCGGATGACGGTCAGATCGCCGCCGCAGACCTCGCGGTCGCGGAAGCGGATGTAGCTCCGTCCGGAGCCGGGAAAGCGCAGCTCCATCGTTTCCCGGTCGATCACCGAATAGTAGAAATCGTCCTCAGTCTCGAGGGCGCGGTCGACGACCCATGCGACGTGGTCGGGAAGCAGGGCCGGCACGTCGACGCTGGCCAGCAGGACGAGCGGCCCGCCACCCGCGGCGAGACTCGCCTCGGCGCCCGTTCGCGCGTTTGCGACGAGGGAGCCCGAGTCCGGGAGCCAGCGCGCGATTTTCCGCGACGCGAGGCCGCTCGACGCATCGAGTCCCGCGACGAAAATCCGTCCGACGCGCGCCGAGCCGTCGAGGGCGTCGAGAACCCATTGCGCCATGGGTCGTCCCGCGAGGGGGAGCAGCGCCTTCGGCAGCCCGCCCGAGAGCGCGTAGAGGGGATCGGCCGGATTCGCGCCGCCGCCGGCGAGCAGCACCGCGTCCATCAGATGAGCTCCCGGAATTCCGGCCCGATGCCGGCGCGGTCGACGAAGGCGGCAAGTTCGTCGTCCTCGAGCACCCGCCCCGTGCCCGCGGCAGCCACGATGGCCGCCTCGAGCGCGTTGGTTCCGAAGCTGCGCCCCTCGAGCACCGGCGTCGTCGTCACCAGATACTTCACCCCCCGCGCGCGCATGAACTCGACGTCAGCTTCCGTCGTGGTGTTGGTCACTATGGTCTTCCCCTCCATGTCCAGGGGCATGTGCTTCCTGATGTAGAGCCAGTCGCCTGCCACCACCGAGGCTTCGTGGAAGAAGCGTTCGTACTTCGGCTCGTTACGGTCCTGGGCCTCGCCGGTCGAGTAGAGCATCGAGATTGGC
>JAFGNN010000083.1 GCA_016926955.1 Spirochaetales bacterium
ACCGGCGCCGAAGCCGTGGAAACGGCGCTCAAGGCCGCCCGCCGCTGGGGCGTCGAAGTCAAGGGCGTCAAGAACGGCAAGCAGGAGATCATCTGCGCCGAAGGCAACTTCCACGGCCGGACCATCTCGGTCATCTCGATGTCGAACGACCCGGAATCGACCGTCAACTACGGTCCCTACACGCCGGGCTTCGTGAAGGTTCCCTACGCGGACGCCGGCGCCATCGAGAAGGCCATCACCAAGGAAACCGTCGCGGTCATCATCGAACCGATCCAGGGCGAGGCGGGCGTCGTCGTTCCGCCCGAAGGCTACCTCCGCGCTGTGCGCGAGATCTGCACGCGCAACAAGGTGCTCTTCATCGCCGACGAGATCCAGACCGGCTTCAGCCGCACCGGCAAGCGCTTCGCCTGGCAGCACGAGGGCGCCCGGCCGGACATCATGTGCCTCGGCAAAGCGCTCGGCGGCGGCATCATGCCGATCAGCGCCATAGTCGCCGACAAGGCCGTCATGGACGTATTCACCCCCGGCACCCACGGCTCCACCTTCGGCGGGAACCCGCTTGCCAGCGCCATCGGCGGCGCCGCCCTCGACGTACTCGTCGACGAGCGTCTCGACGAGCGCGCCGAAACCCTCGGCCGGGAATTCCGGGCTGCCGTCGAGGCGATGCCCTGCCGCGCCAAGCGCCTGGTGAGAGGCAAGGGACTGCTCAACGCCGTGGTTTTCGAGGACGGGTTCGAGGCCTGGGACGTATGCGTCGCGCTCCGCGACGCGGGCGTCCTCGCCAAGCAGACACACGGGAACATCATCCGCTTCGCCCCGCCGCTGACCATCACGGAAAAGGAAATGCGCGACGCGCTGTCGCGTATCGCCGCCGTCTTCGCCCGCTACTGAGCCATGTGATTGACGGAAGAGCCCCGGGGATATCTCCCGGGGCTCTTCTGTCCGTCCACGCCGCACGGACGAGAGGTCGGGGCGAGCCTTGCCCTGGAAGGGCGCCCGGCCCTATCTTGGAACCATGAAAAGTCCCAAAGAACAATCGCTCGACCGGCGCATCCTCGACGCCACCTCCGGTTCCGTCCACGTCCTCGCGGAACTCCTCATGGCCGACCCGGAAGTGGCCGAGCTCCAGGACTACGCGAATGCCGTCTCCATCAGACGGCTCGGCATCAATGACCACGGCCCGGTGCACATGCGGAAGGTGGCGCTCAACGCCCTCGCTATGGCGGGTCTCCTCGGAGAGTCCGGCGTCAAGCTCTCGCTCGAGCGGGACGAGGCGGGCACGCGGGAAGATTCGCTGGAGGCCATACTGCTGGCCTCCTTCCTGCACGACATCGGCATGAGCATAGGCCGGCACAACCATGAGCAGACCGGCGCCCTGCTCGCCCATCCCATCATCGACCGTCTGCTTCAGGCGGCGCACCCCGACGAGGTCCGTCGCCGGGTTACCATCCGCTCGATGGCCCTCGAGGGGATACTCGGCCACATGGCCACGCAGCGGATCCACTCCGTTGAGGCCGGCCTCGTCCTCGTCGCGGATGGCTGCGACATGGAACACGGGCGATCGCGCATCCCCATGATGCTTTCCACAGAGCCCCGCGTCGGCGACATCCACCAGTATTCCTCGGCGGCGGTCGAGCGCGTCTCGATCGGCCCGGGCGACCGGCTTCCCGTCCGCATCTCGGTGGAGATGACCGAGAGCGTCGGCATCTTCCAGGTCGAGGAAGTGTTGCTCCAGAAGGTGGCGGCGAGCCCGGCCAAGGGTTACATCGAGCTTGTCGCGTCCGTCGCTGGAGGCGAGCCGAAGCGCTACCTCGGCTAGAATCCATCCGTCGCCCGCGCCCGTTTGCCACGCGCGGCAGGCCTGCTCGACGTTCAGTCCCCGGAACCGGGATCGACCAGCGGCAGCTCAAGCATGAACCAGGTGCCGCCGCCCTCCCTCGCCTCGTGCCGGAGCGTGCCGCCCGCTCCGGCGGCCTGCCGCCTGGCCAAGGCGAGTCCTATGCCCGACCCGCGGGCCTTTGTGGTGAAGAACGGCTCGAAAACCCGTTCGGCGATGTCCGGGGCTATTCCCGCTCCGCGGTCGCCGACGCGCACCTCGATCCATCGACGTTTCCGGACCGCAACGAGCGTGAATTCCCTCTCGCGGCCCGCCTCGACCGCCGCGTCAAAAGCGTTTGCCACCAGGTTGTCCAGTATTCCGCGCAGTCGTTCCCTGTCGGCTCGGACGCGCGCGTCCGGATCGATGAAGATCTCCGGCCCCTCGCAGGCTGCGCCATAGCGTCTGGCGAAGTCCTCGAGGAACGGACCGAGCGCGAAGGTTTCCGGCGAGCCTTCGTCACCACGCAGGAAGGCGCCGATGCGATCGGCCAGATCCGAGAGCCGAGCGGTCTCCTCGTCGATGAGGGTCAAGCCTTCGGCGGCATCGGGCAGGGTTTCCTTCAGGCGCCTGCGCACGAGGGCGCTCTGGACGCGTATGACGCCGAGCGGGTTCTTGATCTCGTGCGCGAGCGTACGGGCGGCTTCGCCGAGCTGGACCAGCTCCCTGTCTCGGGCCGCCCGCGCGGCGAGCTCTCGGTTCCGCGCCGCGAGCCTTGCCACGAGCGCGGCTCCCGCGCCCAGGGCGAGGGTCAGGAGCGCCGCCCCGCCGAACAGGGCCGTACGTTCGATCCGGAAGGCACCCAGGGCATACTCGATCCAGACATAGCGGGCCGCACCGGACAGCTGGGTCCAGGCTTCGCCCGTGCCGGGAACTTGCGCGCGGCCGCGTCCCATCATGGGACGCATCATGCCGGATCGCGTCGCCTCAGCCCCGAGCGC
Organism: Spirochaetales bacterium; assembly: GCA_016926955.1. Classification (GTDB taxonomy): domain Bacteria; phylum Spirochaetota; class Spirochaetia; order Treponematales; family UBA12059; genus JAFGNN01. The sequence continues at coordinate 2,818 of JAFGNN010000083.1, forward strand.
GCGAACCAGCACCGCGGAATCGGGTCGGATATTGAGCCGGTACGCCCCTTGGGGCAGCTCGGCCGAGGCTATCCGGAGCGGCGCGCTGCCATCCCTGAACGCCGCTTCGCCGAGGGCGTCATAGATGCCGAATCCCATCACGTCCGGATCGATGGTCGCCGATTCCGGATCCTGCCACGCGTTTTCGAGCATGGCGCTCGCGTTCCGGTATATCTCGTACTCGAGCTCGACGCCCATGGAAGCGGATTCCCTGAAAACGAAAGCCCAGACCAGTGAGAGGGAGAGAAGCAGGGCCGCTATCGCGGCTATGGCCGGAAAGCCGGGTCGTCCTGACGGCGCTCGCATGCAGACAGTATAACCCCATAGGCCCGGCATCGTAAGGTTCCCGTGCTTGCATCCATCCTCCGGTCCGGAGTACCCTCGGGCCATGCCCAAGGCCAGCCATTCCCGGACCAAAGAAAACGAGCTCCTTTTCCGGAAAGCGCTCGAGGCCGGCTCCAGGCGGGATTACGAACAGGCCATCGAACTCCTCGAGCGGGTGGTCGCGGAAACCGAAGCCTTGCCCGAAGCGCGGCTCTACCTCGGACGCGCGCTCCAGGCGGCGGGACGTCTCGGCGCGGCCGTCGAGCACCTCGACCGCTACGCGCGCGGCCGCCCCGAGGACGCCGAAGCCTGGTTCTTCCTGGGACGCGCGCTGATTCCGGCCGGACGCCTGAATGGCGCGGCGCGCTGCCTTCGCAGGTCGCTCAGGCTCGGCCTGTCCGGAGCGGAAGGCTGGGCCCTGTACGGCTACACCCTGCTTCGGCTGCACCGCTCCGCCGCCGCGGTTCGGGGCCTCGAAAAGGCCGTCGCGCTCGCGCCCGACGACAAGCGCATTTTCAACGCCTACCTCTCGGCCCTCTACGTCAGGGCGGTTCGGCTCCTTTCGCGCGGCCAGGCTGAGCTCGCCAGCCAGATGCTCGGCTTCGTGATCGGGAACGGACTCGACGGACCGCCGCAAAGGCTCTACCGTTCGCGGGCCCTCCGGGAGCTCGGCCGGACCGAGGAGGCACTCGACGAATGCGAAGCCGCGCTCGCGGCCGCTCCGGACGACCCGGGCATAGCCTTGCGGTACGTCGAGCTCCTATTCGCCGCCGGCCGCCCGCGCGAGGCGCTCGAGTCACTCGAGCGGATAAGGGCGAAGCATCCCGATCTTCCCGACCTTGAATGGGACGAGGCCTCCATCTCCTCCTACCGGGCGCTCATGCTGCTCGAATCCGGAGATCCTTCCGGCGCCCTCGCGGCCGCGCTGGCCCGTATCAAGGCTGATCCCTCCGATTCACGGGTCCGCGCGGTCGCCGCCGAGGCGTACCGAGCCCTCGGCCGTCTCGACCGCGCGGTCGCCCACTACGCGCGCGCCCTCGAGCTCGAGCCTGCCGCCGGGGAGCTCCGCCTGGCCTATGCCGCCGCGCTCTTCGATTCGGGGGATTTCGCCTCGGCCCGCAAGGCGGCTGACCGGGCGGCCCGCGACGGGGGCGATCAGTCCATAGCGGCCTATTATTCCACGCTCTGCTCATCACGTTCGGGGGACGCGCCCTCCTCGTTGATCCCTCGCCTGCACTCCCTGCTCGCAGACTGGCCGGCGGATCCCGACCTCATGTTCGCGCTCGGAGAAGCCCTCTACCGCGACGGCAGGGCCGATCTCGCCTCCGGATGGTTCGACAAGGTGTCCGAGCTCAGGCCCGACGACGAGCTATGCCTCCTGTATCGCATATCCTCCGCAGAGAGCGTCGGCGACGAGAAGGCCGCAGACCGGGCCTACGCGCGATACCTCGAACGCTGGCCGGACAACGCGAAGATCCGCCGCGATCACGTCGAGCGGCTCGCCGCCCGCGAGGACTGGAACGAAACGGCGCGCTGGCTGGAAGGGGGGCTCGCGTGGGGCAATCCGGGCGCGAGCGGGCGCCGTCTGCTTGCCCGCGCGTATCGCGAAACCGGCCGCTATCGGGAGGCGGCTTCACTCTATCGCGACCTGCTCCGCGAGGAGCACAAGGATCCGGAGCTTCTCATGGCGCTCGCCTGGTGTCTGGACAAGGCCGGCTCGACGGAAATCGCCGTCGCGCTCCTCAGGAAAGGCGCCCCCGTCGTCAGGAAAGCCGGACCCTACCTCGCGCTCGGCAAGCTGCTGCTCCGGGGAAACCGCTCCGAAGACGCCGCCGAAGCGCTGCGGGAAGCCGCCGCCCTCGCGCCGAGGGACCCGCTGCCGCTCCGCCTTCTCGCCACGCTCTACGCGAAAAGCGGCGTAAGGGAATTCGCCGAACAGTACTCCCGGGCCGCGGACGACCTTGAGGCCGCGGCCAGAGGCTCCGCGCGGAAAAAACCGAAGGGTGCTTGATCGATGCTCCAGCGGGGTTATACTCGTTCATGGAGGACGCCATGCCCGTGAAAGCGATGGATCTTTTCGACGCCTACAACCGGAGTTCCCTTCCCCAGGAGCACGGATACCTCGTCTCGTCATTCTTCTCGCCGAGTTCCGCCTATTCCCGGTACGAAGTGGTGTCGTATAACAACGTCAAGTCCATCTACGCGTCCGAGGACGGCCTGACCTTCCAGACCGACGGCAAGAAACTCTACATACTCGTGGAACCCCAGAACTTCCCCATGAAAGGCGAAGAACCCTACGTCCGCAAGAGCACGGAGCAGATCCCGCACCGTTTCAACGAGCTCGAGAGCTTCACCTGCAAGAACCAGACGCGCATCTACTACAGCAAGAAGGCAATCATGTCCTACGGCTCCTTCACCGTAATGAAGCCGGTGGGCATCAATTTCGCCATCGTCTTCTATTACCTGCCCGACATGTTCGATTCGCTCGCGCTGTTCTTCGAGAAGACCTTCAACAAGGAAGCGCAGGTTCCGCTCTCCGACGCCAGGAAGGTCGCGAAAGGCGTGGCCGAAAAAATCCGCGAGGCCATGGCCTGGGAGTACAGCTCCGAATGAGCCTTCCGGCGCGCGCCTCAGCGCGCGCGCCCGCGTGGCCGCGAGGGGCCCTTCAGGTTCCGCTCCGCTCGCCGACAAAAAAAAGGACCCCGGGTCGCCCGGGGTCCTCGCATTTTGGCCGGTCTTACTTCTTCGGTCTGCGTTCGAGCTCGAGTTGCGCTACGGCCAGTATCGATATGGGAACCGAGTAGGGCGAGCAGGACACGTAATCAAGGCCCGTCTCCATGCAGAAGCGCACGTTGTCCGGGTTTGCCCCGTGTTCGCCGCACAGTCCGAGCGCGAGCCCTGGACGGGTCATCCGGCCGCGGCGCGCCGCGATGGCCACGAGATCCTTCACCGGCTGGGTAAGGTTCGAGAAGGGATTGCCCTCGATCAGGTCGTAGGTCGAGTAGTCGGGCATGAACGAGTTGAAATCGTCCCGCGAAATTCCGACCGTGGTCTGCGTCAGGTCATTGGTGCCGAAGCTGAAGAACTCGCCGTAACGGGCTATATTCCCGGCGTCGAGCGCCGCGGCCGGAAGCTCGATCATGGTGCCGATGCGATACGGCAAGGCCTTGGCCTTGAGCTCCGCGCGCACCTCCTCCTCGATCTCCACGAGGCCGCGGTAAGTCTTCCCCTCGATCTTCTTGCCGTAGACGATGAGCCTGAGCTCGGCGGCGTTCATGACGATGGGAATCATCACCTCGGGCCTGACATCAACCTTCTCGGCCTGGAGCTGGTATGCGGCCTCGAAGATGGCCCGGACCTGCATCTCGTAGATCTCGGGGAAGGTCACGGCGATCCGGCAACCGCGATGGCCCAGCATCGGATTGAACTCTGCGAGCGCTTCGATGCGCGCCTTGACTTCCGCCTTCGAGATGGAGGGCTTGCCGCCCTTCTTTCCGCCCGATAGATGCGCCATGAAGGCGTCGAGTTCGCTCTCGTTGTGCGGAAGGAATTCGTGGAGCGGGGCGTCGAGCAGCCGTATCGTCACTTCCTTGCCGGCCATGGTCTTGAACAGGCCGTAGAAGTCGTCCTTCTGCATCGGCTTCAGCCTGGCCAGCGCCTTCACGCGTTCCTCGCGTGTTTCCGAGAGGATCATCTCGCGGAAGACGTTGATTCGCTTGGAGTCGAAGAACATGTGCTCGGTCCGGCACAGGCCGATGCCTTCGGCGCCGAACGAGAGCGCGAGCGCCGCGTCCCTGGGACTGTCGGCGTTGGCGCGTACGTGGAATTGCTGGAGCTTGCGCTTGGCGATGGCTATGAACTCGAGCAGGCCCGAATCCTCCGGATTCGGCTCTATGAGCGAAGCCTTGCCGAGCCAGACCTTGGGCTCGCCGTAGTACGGCACGTTGATGGTGATGTAATCGCCCTCGGAGAACTCCATGTCCCCGAACTTCGCCTTCTTCCCGCGTATGCGCATGTCTGTCTTGACGAGGGAAACCTTGCCGTACTGACGCGCGACGACCGACGCGTGGGCCGAATAACCGCCTTCGCAGGACAGGACGCCCGATGCGACCTCGATCGCCTTGACATCCTCGGCGTAGGTTGCCGGCATGACGAGGATCATGCGCTTGTCCTCGCCTTTCTGCTGCGCGATGCGATATGCCTCGAGCAGCCCCTCCGTAGTGAAGTACACGCGGCCGATCGCGGCGCCCGGGGCGCCCGGGATGCCGCCCGCGACGCCGGGGAGCTTCTTCACGGAACTCATGTCCACGATCGGGTGGAGTATCTCGTTCAGCCGGCCGGGCTGTATGGACTTGATGGCGAACTCGTCGTCGACGATGCCACGCTTCTCGAGATCGAGAAGCAGCTTCAGGTCGGCCTGCGTGCTCTTCGCGATGACGGGTCGCTGCTCGATCAGCCAGAGCTTCTTGTTCTCGATGGTGAAGCGGATCTGGCGGATCTCGCGCAGCCGGTCCTCGAGGGTCCAGGCGATTTTCTGGAGCGCCTTGAGGTGCACCGGGTCGATCGCGTTGATGTCCTTGCCCGAGGCTCCGATCTCATTGAAGCGCTCCTGGTAGAACTCGCCCTGGACCTTCTTCTCGCCGGTCACCACGTTCCGCGTGAAGAAATCGCCCGAGGAGGAATCCTTTCCGTAGTTGCCGTAGACCATGGGCTGGATAAGGATGGCGGTGTCCTGGTCATCCTGGTCGTCGAGCTCGAGCATGCGGGAAACGCGCTCGAGGGCGATGGTTAGCTGCTTCCAGGGATCCTCGAAGAATCCCTTGGGGAAGAGCGGCGAATACTCCTCGACGAGCACGGGAGCCTTGGCCTTGATCTTGTCGGCGTCGAGATCCTTGCCGGCCTTCTCGAGTGCCGAACGGATCCTGACGAGGTCCTTGTCGCGCTTTTCCAACTCCGCGAGCCGTTCCTCGATGCGCAGCATTCCGCGCACGAGAAAGAGGACCTCGTGGGCGCCGAAGTTGTCCCCGACCCAGGAATCGAAACCGTCCACCGTGCCCTTCGTGAGGCCGAAGTTGTGGAGCGCCGGGTAATTGGAAATGGCCATGTTCGGCGAAAGGACGATCTTGTAGAGCAAGGGATTCCTGGCGTCCCCGACCTTCTTGCCCACGATGCCCTCGATCTTCCTGAAAAGCGGCTTGAGCGTCTCGGCTATCGGGAGGCCCGCCAGATGGCTGGCCACGTCGGTATCGATGACTAGTCCGGGTAGGATGGGAAATCCGAGCTCGGCGAATTCGTTGGCCTGGCGGCCGCGCATGCCGAGCTTCTCCTGCGGAACCGTCTTCCGGATCGTGTCGGTCTGGCTGAAGTAATGTACGTTCGCTTTCATCGCGCTTTCCCCCGATCCCTAGAAGAGCATGAGGACCGCGTTGACCGGTCCGCGCAGGAAGGCCTCGAACATGGGGCTGGCCCCTTGCTTGAGGTAACGAAGCAGCTTCGGCACGTCGGTGATCTCCTCGCCCTTGACCGCGAACTGGATGGTGCTGCCGTGCTTCACTTTGCCCCACTTGAAGAGGGCGTTCAGGTTGGTGATGCGTTCGCCATCGTAGTAGACGAGCACCTCGAGACCCGGGTAGCGGGTCGTGTAGCTCGCGATGATCCGCTTCCACGCCTCGACGTTTCCGTTGTGGAAAAGCTCGTTCGTGACCGGGACGCTGTACATCGGCGTGATGCGCGAGCCCGGTTTCGGCACCGGGGCGATGCTCTTAGGCGGAGCGACCGGCTCGGGAGCCACGGCGGCCTTTGCCTTCGCGGCGGCTTTCTTCGGCGGGCGTCCGGGTTTCCGCCCGGAGCTTCCCGCCTTCGGTGCGGACGCGGCCTTCCCGGCCTTGGGGGCCTTCCACGCGCAATCGCCCTTTAGCAGGGCGGGGTCGGCCTTGGGCTTTCCGCCGGCGAAAAGGTCGCAGAGCGCCGTCGCCGCCTTCTGCGCGACAGCCTTGTCCGCATCCTTTCCGAAATTCCCCGCGTACACCACCACCAGTTCGTGGCGGGCAAGGCGTTCGAGCCTGGCCATATGGACAGGATTCTTCGGGTTCAACGCCATCACGCCCAGATCGGGATGGTGGTATACGGCGACGAGGTCCACCGCGTTCCAGCCCACTACCGCCTCGGCGATCAATTTCGGATCGGGAACGGTGCCGTCCAGGTTGGCGGCCATGCTCGCATAGGCGAAGCGTTCGCCGAGCATCATGGACACCGCGGGAAGGATCTCGTCGGAATCGATGGCCTTGTCCGCGAGCAGCTCGTCGAGCACGTCCGCGAGATTTTCCTTCCCGGCCACGCGCTCGACGACGGAAACGACCGCCTTTATGTGCCGCACGGAGGAGTTGAATCCGCTCCGCGTGGCGAGGCTCTCATACTGGACGGCGACTGAGCTCACTTGCTACCTCCGAAAGCAAAAAGGCCCCCCGGGCAGTCCGGGGGGCCCGATCGATCAAACTATAATCAAACCTCGCTGATCCCGCCAGAGCTGCGGCGCTTTCCGCGCGCGCCGGTCTTGGTGGCCTTCTTCGCCGAGTCGACGACGCCGCGGCCGGCGGGCCTGCCCCTGCGGGCGGTCGGCTTGACGCTGACGGCGGACTGGACGGGAGCCTCGTCGGCGGGCTCGGAGTTCAGCATGGCCAGGTAGCCGCCGCCGACCGAGGCCTGCTCTTCCTCGGCGAGCTCGGACGGGGCGAACGACTGGGCGATGTCCTCGCGGACGGTGGAGCGCCTGCGGCTGAAGGCGGCGAAAGCCGCGTCCTGGAAGCCCTTCGACACGCCGTGGAGGAACTCGTTGAGCACGTTGGCCATGCCGTCGAGGGTGGCCTTCTTGCGCTTGATCGAGGTGATGTCCACGTCCAGGAGGAGTCCCGGCTGGATGTGGTAGGGGTTGATCATGTAGTCGAAGCGCATGAACTCGCGCTCGAGGAACTCGAGGCGCTCCTCCATGACCCGGCGCTGGATCGGGTACTGGTAGGAGTACATGTTCTTGAGCTTCTCGCGCATGAGGATGAGCCTGGACCGGATCTTGTCCTTCTCGTAGAGATAGGTCCGGTTCATCTTCTCGACCTCGGTCTCGGCCGGCTTGACGAAGCTGATCTCGTCCCAGACCTTGGCCAGGTTCTGGTACTCGGGCTCGCCGGTCTTGGCCTTGATCCTGCGGCGGATCTTGCCGCGGTAGGACTCGGCCAGGTCCTTGAAGTCGGTGATGCCCTTGAGGAACTTGGAGTCCTCGTAGCGCATGAGGAGCACGTCCCAAAGGTGCGCGACCTCGGTCTCGAAGCTCTTGAGCTGGACGTCGTAAGCCTTGCGCTCCTCGATCAGCTGCGCGTTGTCGTAGTACTGGAGCCGGATCTGGTAGCGCTCGTCGGGCATGTGCGCGTAGTCGGTGTCCTCGTACTCGCGGATGATCAGGGTACGGGCGTTCTTGAGGTTCTCGATGTACTGGTAGCCCATCTTCGAGGTGTCGAGGATGGAGGTGATCGAGTTGACGGCGGTATTGTAGCCGCGGTTGCGGATGTTCTCGATGTCGACGATCTTCTTGAGGTTCTCGCGGATGTTGAGCTGGTCGAAGGTGGACGGGTCGATCTCCGCGCGGAGGTTGTTGATCCGGTCCATGAGCTCCTTGGCCACGATGGAGTAGCGCTTCGACTTGACGTTCTCGGCGTCGTCGTCGGTGTGCTCCCGCACCTTGTTCATCTTGGCGAAGATGATCTCGGTGTCGGAGAGCTCCTCCTTGCCCTCTTCGATGAGGGTGTCCTTGTAGCGCTCGATTTCCTTGTCGATCGTGTCGATGATGTGCTTCGCGATCAGGTCCTTGATCAGGTACTCGACCGTGACCTGGTAGTGGAAGATCGGGCTGATGAGCTCGGAGTCGAGGATGTTGACCGAAAGCTTGACGTCGGTGACGGTCTTCGGCTTGTAGATGTTGTCCTTGAAGGAGCACTTGACGACCGAGTAGGCGTTCTCGCCGCGGATGAAGGCGCCGACGTCGGTCTTCTGGCGCAACAGGGCGTTCGTCAGGTTTTCCAGCTCGTTGACGCCGCGCTGGATGTGGCCCTGCAGGTGCCCGTACATGTTGATGACGGACTTCTCGATCTCGCCGGTATTGAACTTGTCGGCGCCGCCCACCTGGTCAAGCAGCTCCGCGATCTCCTTCGGCGTGTACCGCGCGAGGGACTTCATCTCTTCCTTGTCGATGAAGTTGCGGATCTTCTTCACCATCTCGTCTTCGGAGGTGACCATGTAGCGGTTGAACATGTTCTGGTAGTTCTGGTTGAAGTAGTTGTAGAGCTTTTCCTTCAACCCGCCCATCACGTCGAGCCGCTCGAGGACTTCCTTGGGAAGCCGGCGGTTCAGGTGATGGAGGACCTTGTTGGTCTCTTCCTCGATCAGCTGGTTGACTTCCTTCTGCTGATCGCGGCCTTCCTGCGCGAGCGAGTTGCGGGAGCCGACGGCGCTCGGCTTCTCGGGGTGGAATACGTTCGGACTCTTCGGAAGATCTATCGCTCCCATCGGTCTCTCCTTGGGTGGAAATCGGCGTTCGCAGACCATCATAGCATCAGCGAAAAAAAAGTAAAGCTCGCCGAGGCAATTTGCGATGCCCTTTTACATCTATAATCGTAGAAACATCCATTTCATATGGCATGATTCCCCCTCGTCCTCCGGAAGGCCATCCATCCGGCCTCTTCGTCCACCCGGCGCTTTTTCGTGGAACGCTCTTGAAAAATGGCCGAAACCGGGGAATAACTTTAGGGATTGGAAGAAATTGCGGCCAAGGCGGTCCCCGACATGAAAGCCTCCAGAAGCGTATCCCTCACCATCCTGCTTATGGCCCTCGTTCTGGCCGCCGTCGCCCAGACCGACGTTCGAGTCACCCCGGTCGACTTCGTCATACTGGTCGACCGATCGAAGTCCATGGACCTGGCCCTCGAGGACGTCAAGGTCTTCCTGGCCGGGGAACTCGTCGGCCCCGCCATGATAGCCGGCGACCGGGTCGAACTGCTCGCCTTCTACGGCGAGACCGAAACCGTGTGGAGCGGCCTGATCGCTTCGGAACAGGACAAGGCGGAACTCCTCCGCTCGCTCCGCGCGATCTCTCCCGACGGGGCCTACACCGACATCGGCGCCGCGCTCGACGCCGCCGATGCTATCATGTCGCGCCTGGGCGATCCCGAGAGGCCGAAATTCGTGCTGCTGCTGAGCGACGAGCGGCAGGAAGCACCCCCGGGAAGCCCATACGCCTCGCCGGACTACGTGGCGAGGCATCCGCGTCTCGAATTCTCCCGCCGGGTCGATCTCGGGAGCTTTCGCGCCATCACCATCGGGTACGGGCTCGACGCCCGCCTCGACGCGGCCGCCGAATCGCTCTACAGGCTGCTCGCCGAACCGCCCGCAGGCCTGACCGGGCTGCTCCCGGGGGCGCCCGCCGGCGCCGTCGCCGGCGCGGACGAAGGCGCGCTGTCGGTCGCCGCGGACTCCGGCGGACTCGAAGCCGGCGACGCCGCGGCGGGATCTGAAGGGACGCGCTCGGGAGCCGGGGTTGACGGCGACGGGACGCGGAGCTCCGCCGCGGGCGGCGGGTCAGGTTCCACGCCGCTCGTGTACGGAGCGGTGGCGATCGCGTCGCTAGCTCTCGCGGCACTCGCCTTCCTCGTCGTCCGGATGCTGCGCCGGCGCGCGCGCGACGAAAGCGACTCGGAGCCGGCCTGATGAGCATCGAGCAGACCGTCGCGTGGCTCAGGGAACACGACGATTACATCCTGACGACGCACGAAGGCCCCGACGCGGACGGGCTCGGTTCGCTCTATGCCCTGGCCAAGGCGCTCTGGGCGCTGGGGAAGCGCGCGGTTCCCCTGGTGTCCGGACGCGTGCCCTCCAAATTCGCCTTCATGGATCCGGACTCCATGATCCGGGGACTTACGCAAGCCGCCGATCTCGACGAGATAGCCGGCACCATACTCATCGTGCTCGACACGCACGATCCCCACTACCTCGGAAAGATCTCCGACCTCCTGCTCGACACCATGGGCTCGGTGCTCTACATCGACCACCACGAGCCCCGGAACCCTCCGCCCGAACCGTCCTGGATCGATCCGACCTCCTCGAGCACCTGCGAGATGGTCCACGAAATCATCAGCGCCCTCGGCACGGACCTTCCCCTCGACGCCGCCGAGGCCCTGTTCACCGGCATCGTCTACGACACCGGCTCGTTCATCTATTCGAAAACGAGCACGAGGACCTTCCGCGCCGGGCTCGATCTGGTCGGGCGGGGAGTCCTGCCCTACGTCGTCCACGGGAAGATGTACGAATCGAGCTCGGTCGGCGCCCTGGTGCTCCAGAAGCTGGCGCTGGCAAGCCTCGAGCTGCACGCGGGCAACCGGATCGCCGTGCAGACCATGACCAAGGCCGACCTCGAGCGCTCGGGCGCGCAGTACGAGGATGCCGAGGATCTGATCAACATTCCGCTCCAGGGGAGGACGATAGAAGTATCCGTCTTCCTCAAGCAGAACCTCGAGGGCATACTGCGCTGCTCGCTCCGGTCCAAGGGCTCGGTAAACGTCGCGCATATCGCCCAGAGTTTCGGCGGTGGCGGACACCGCATGGCCGCGGGGTTCAAGGCCACCCTTCCGCTTGAACAGATGAAGCGTAAAGTGCTAGAACGGGTGCTCGAAGCCCTCGAACGGGTCTAGGAACGGCAGTCCGCGAATCCGGACATTCCGCGCCCGGACCGACCGGAAGCCAATGAAGCGATTCGCAGCCTTCACGTTCCTTTTCGCAGCGCTCGGCGTCCTCGCGGCCGTCATCATTTTCGTGACCCGCTCCGATTCGCCCTCCGCGCAAGCGACGCCCGCGCTGGCCCGGCGCTCTATCGTCGAGGCGGCCGCCGGCGACGCGCCGGAGTTCGAAACCTCGTCGGCCGAGGCGCGGCCCTCGGCGAACATTCCCCTGTCCGGCGCCGAGACCCTGCTCGACGTGCTGGCCTTCAACCTGGACGCCGACCAGGAGGACGAGCAGGTGCTGGTCGTCAAGCGCGACGACGAGGCCTCGATCCGCATCGTCGTCGCCGATTACGATCCGGAGGCGCGCGAATGGATCCGCTCGTGGGAAGGGGTCAGCGCCGCCACCAAGATCAAGACCTTCCAGGTGATTGTCAGCGATCTCGTCGGCGACCGAAACCTCGACCTCGTCTGCAGCGGGATGGACGAGGAGGGCGAGCAGACGATGACCGTGTTCTGGCGCTCCGTCTCCGCCGAGGAACCGTCGGCCTACGTGCCCATCGCGTCCATCCGGGCCGACTCGATAATCATCGAAGAGACGGACCGACCCGAAAGCTACAAGCTCGGGCAGACGAACGGCGAAAGCTGGAAGATCGCCGCGTACAGCCGCGACGAGGAATCCGACAACCTGCTCGACCAGGTCCGCGAGACCTGGGCCTTCAGCTTCCGGGACGGCGTCTACGTGAGCGAATCCGTCGAGAAAATTCCCGGCGCGCAGATCGAGCAGCGAACCATCGCGCGCCTGCTGACCGGCGACGCGGACGCATTCGAACGCTTCCTGGACGGCATCTGGTACCGCGAGACGGATTCCCCGAACGGGCCCAATGCCCGCCTCGTGGTGTTCGACCCCTTCGCCGACGAGATCCACTTCATAGCCGACGGCCTCATCGAATCGTACGGTTGGGAGGATTCGCATCCCACGCGCTACGGAATTTTCATAGGCGGCCGGAGCATGGCGGTGGCCTCGATGCGCCGGCTCATGGACGTTGAACTGACCGGCTCGAACAGGGTGGGCCTCCGCATCTTCCAGGATCTGCGCATCAAGGCCGACATCAGCGAGCAATGGAACGGCCGCTACCGCAAGATGGGCCCCGGGGATTCGGAAGCCTTCGCGCGTGGCCGGGCGCTCACGCTCGCCGACGAAGCCCTGCTGGAGGGCGACTGGAACGGCCCTGACGGCGCGACGCTCGCGATTGCGGGCGACGGGTTCAGGCGGACTTCGGAGCTCGGCGAGGAACGCGGCGGCAAGGCCCTGTTCACGATAGGCGGAAAGACCATACTCCAGATGAGGAGCATCCGCCCGGACGGCCTCGCCGGACCCGTTGAGAACTACGAAGCCAGGCTGCGGGACGCGCCTCCGGACGGAGGGGGCGCCGCGACGCTGGAGCTCGTGCCTGTCAGGATAGGCATGGACGGAGCGGAGCCTACCGGCGAAGGCGCGAGCGCCTGGACGCGCGCCGCTCCCTGAAAACGCCTGCCTCCCCGGCTCAGAAAATGGGCCAGGCCTCGAAACCGGCGTCCTTCAGCTTGAGCAGCAAAGCCGCCGGATCCGTTCCGGCGCGCACAGGCACAAGCACCGCGAGGGCGGGCGCCGAGCCCGGGCGCTCGCGGCTTTCGAGCGCTACCTCGAAACCCCTCTTGCGCAAGTCGGAGGCGAGCCGGTCGGCGTTCCCCTTTTCCGAGAAAAGCCCGATCTGGTAGGCGCGCGGTCCGGAAGCCTCAACGCTCCCGCCGGAAGGCGACGTCGCGGCCGGAGCCTCGGGCGTCGCGACGGTCGGGGAAGTCCCCGCGCCGGCGGACGGCGCGGGCGCAGGAACCCGCGCGCCCACACCTGTCCCCGTGGTCGCGGGACGAGGGAAGGCCAGGTACCAGAAAGGCGACGGCGCGTTCACGCCGGCCGCCACGAGCGCTTCGGGACTGCCCGGGAAACTGGCCGCGAGCTCGGCGGCGAGCGAGGACCGGGCTTCGCCTTCAGAAAGAGCCCAGGAAAGCAGGAGCACCGCGGCCTTCCTGTCCGGATCGCCCGCGCGCCCGGTCAGCGCGCTCAGGAAGGAGCGGGCCCGGCTTGCGTCCCCCGAGCAGACGCTCCCCCACGCGAGCACCAGGTCGGCGCGCCAGTCGAGATCCCTGTCGGTCGAGGAAAGCGCCGCGAGCTCGGCCATCGCCATCGAGCGTTTGCATTCGCCGGCCTGGAGCCAGCAGGTCGCAGAGGCCAGCAGCGCGACCGCGTCGGTCTTGCCCGCGATAGCGGCCGCCGCCTTCCCGTAACGCTCGGCGGCTTCGTCGTAGCGGCCCGCCAGCTCCAGCGTCGCGGCGGCGCGCTCCCAGGCCTCGAAGCGGGCAGCATGGTCCGCGAGGCCGGGCCCGAAGCGGTCGACGAGGGCGACCAGTTCGTCCACGTCCGCCGCCTCGTCGAGCGCGGCCTCGAACGCTGCCGAGAAACGCGCCGTTCCCTTCGCGGCCTCGAGCGCGGCCATGCGTGACTTCGCATCCGTCGCCGGCGCCTCGGCAAGGGCCGGGGACGCGAGGCCCGCGGAAGCCAGCGCCACGAAAAGGAACAGCGCGGGGCAAGGCACCGCCGCCGGGCGCAGGTGGATCAAAGCGGCTCCGGCTGGTCCGCCCTGCCCTCGCCCTTCGGGGTTCCGGCCCGTTTCCCGGATTTTCCCGAGACCCCTTTCTTCCCGCGGGTCTCCCCGGTCGGGGCGGGCGGCCGCGATTCGCGCGCCGGGCGGCGCCGGGAACGGATCGCGAAGGGAATGGCGGCGGCCAGTCCGAGCAGGAAGGACGAAAGCATGGTCACGTAGACGGGGACCGCGGAGAAGGTGACGAAGATCAGGGAGACGTCCGCCGAGTTTTCGAGGTTGAACCCCACGAAAGCGAGGATGAGCGCCACCGCCACGATGAACACGATCAGTTTCCAGGGCATCAGGGTACCTCCACGGCGCGGAACGTATTGCCGCGCAGGCCCGTAAGGCGCACGCGGGCGAAGGAACCGACCCGCGAGGACGGGCCGGGAAACACGACCATCATATCCTGTTGCGTGCGGCCGAGCAGCTCGTCTGCGCGCTTCTTCGACACGTCCTCGACCAGCACCTCGACCTCGCCCCCCACCAGGGCCTTCATCGAATCGCGCGAAAGCTCCCGCTGGAGCCCGATCACCCTCGCGAGCCGCTGCTTTTTGACCGCGTCAGCCACCTGGTCCGGCATGGTCGCGGCAGGAGTGCCGGCGCGCGGATTGTAATGATAGGTGTATGAGTACACATATCCGGCGCGCCTCATCAGGTCGAGGGTGTCCTCCACGTCATTTTCGGTCTCTCCGGGGAAACCCATGAGTATGTCGCTCGACACCGTCACGCCGGGAACGCGGGCCTTGAGCTCGTCGACGAGCGAAAGGTAGGACTCGCGGGTGTACTTCCGGTTCATGGCCTTGAGGACGCGGTTGGAGCCGTGCTGGGCGACGAGGTGGACGTGGCGGCAGAAAACCGGACTCGAGGCGATCACATCCATGGTCCGCCGGTCGAAATCCTTCGGGTGGCTCGTGAGGAAGCGGATCCAGCGGATGCCGCCCTTGCCGCGGCCCTCGAGAAAGCCCGCGATCCGCTCGAGGAGCGCCGGGAAATCGAGTTCGCCTCCCTCCTCCTTCCAGCGATAGGAGCTCACGTTCTGTCCGAGCAGGGTCACTTCCCGGATGCCCCGTTCCTCGAGCTCCCCGAGCTCCGAGAGTATCGTCGCGGGATCGCGCGAGACCTCCTTGCCGCGGACATACGGCACGATGCAGTAGGTGCAGAAATTCTCGCAGCCGTGCATTATGGGGAGGAAGGACCGGAAAGCGCCGGGTTCATGATAGGAGCTGGCGAACTCGTAGACCGGGCTCTCCTCGATCTCCTCGAGGCGCTTCCCCGCGGCCACCGCGTCGAGCACGAGTCCGAATGCCTGTTTCTGGAAGGTTCCGACCACGTAGTCGATGGCCGGCTGCGTCGCCCGCATGTCGTGCTTGAGCCTTTCGGCCATGCAGCCGGTGACGACGAGCGCGAAGGGGCGCCGTTTCTTGAGGGCTGCGTAGAGCGCGATACGTCCCCACGCGCGGTTTTCGGCGGTGATGCGGACGGAACAGGTGTTGATGAGCACCAGATCCGCCAGCTCCGGGTCGGCCACGGGCTTCCAGCCGCGTTCAGCCAACAGAAGCTCGAGGGCGGCGGATTCCGCCTTGTTCATCTGGCACCCGTAGGTTTCGAGAAGGTAGGACGGCAGGGGATTCCTCCGGAAAATGCGAAGGCGTCCGGCGATCGGCCGGACGCCGTTATCTCGCCTTGGCCGGTCTCAGGACCGGGACTTGAGGCCGCGGGCGAACTGGATCAGGTTCCAGACGCCGAAGGCGACCAGCGCGAAGCCGCCGAAGCCGAACAGGAAGGAGGTCAGGCCCTTGAGGAAGATGCTCGCGAGGCCGAGACCGCCCGCGCCCATCATGATGGCGCCCGTGGTCTTGTCGGTGCGCTCGCGTCCCACGAGGCCCATGATCCCGAGGAAGACCAGGCCGCCCGATATGACCCAGCCCACGACGGGGATGGTGACCAGCGCGTTCACGATCCAGAGGCCCACGCCGGCTCCGGTTGAGATGACGCCCTTCGTGCCCTTGGCCCGGAGCGTGCCCTGATCGACGGGATACTCGTAACTCATCGTTTTCCTCCGTGCGCCGCCGCTCCCGCGCCGGTGCCACCCCGTGCGGGCATGGCGCCGGTCGCCGTCCGGAACGGCGCGTTTCATCCTAAAGATAGCGACAAAAAGGGGACGCGTAAAGCGCCGGCCGCGGGACGGATACAGCCCGGACCGGGGAAAGACGTCGACGTGGAGACCAAGACGAGCACCCCGTTCCCTGCGCCTTCCCCCGCGACCGCCCGAAACGCGCGGGCCGTACCGTCTGGCGCGCGGCGCGTCCCGGGTTTAGTGCCGGAAGCAGCGCTGGCCCGTGAACTTCATGGCGGCGCCCGCCTCGTTGCAGGCCTGGATGACCTCGAAGTCGCGGAGCGAGCCGCCGGGCTGCACGACCGCCGAGACTCCCTCGCGGAGTCCCACGTCGATTCCGTCCCGGAAAGGGAAGAACGCGTCGGAGACCATCACCGCGCCGCGAAGGCCGCCCGAAGCCGCCGCGACCTCTTCCCTGATGGAAGCCTTGAGCCCTTCGTCCGCCTGGAGGTTCCAGGGCGTTCCGGTACGCTCGAAACAGAGGCGGTCCTCGAGCTTTCGGTAAGCCTTGTCGCGGGCGATCTCCGCCACGCCGACCCGGTCCTGCTCGCCGGCGCCGATGCCGACGGTCGCGCCGTCCTTGACGAAAAGGACGGAGTTGCTGGTCACCCCGGTCTCGACAAGCCAGCCGAAAAGCATGTCCTCGAGCTCGGCCGCGGAAGGCTCCCGGACGACGCGGTACTCGCGGCCGTCCTTGACCGCGAATGCCGGCAGGAAATCGTCGATCGCGGCGACGCGCGTCCGGAACGAGGTCTGCACCACGAGGCCCCCGTCCACGAGGGAGCGGAAATCGAGGACTCGGGCGGGCGCCCATTTCTCGAGGCGCGCGATCTCCGGGACGCGGATGACGCGCAGGTTCTTCCGCGCGGCGAGTATGTCGAAGGCGCCGGGCGCGAACTCCGGCGCCGCGACCACCTCGCAGTAGCTTTCCGATATCGCGCGCGCGGTCTCCGGGTCCAGCTCGCGGTTGACGACGACCGCGCCGCCGAACGCGGCGACGCGGTCGGCCATGAGAGCCTTGCGGTAGGCCTCGGCGAGCGACGGCGCGCGCGCGACACCCGAGGGATTGTTGTGCTTCATGACCGCGCAGGCGGGCGTCGCGGCCAGGTGTCGAAGGATGGACAGCCCGGAGTCGACGTCCGTCAGGTTGGTCTTTCCCGGGTGCTTGCCGGATTGCAGCAACTCGGCTGACGAGACGAGCGAGCCGTCCGCGGCCAGCATCTCGCCGCCCGCGAGCGCGACGTTTCCGTCGAGGGGGCGATAGAGCGCGGCGCCCTGGTCCGGGTTCTCGCCGTAGCGCAGGCCCTTCCGTTCGCCGTCGACCACCCAGGTGGCCTTTTCGTAATGGAAGGTGACGCGCATTCCGGCCTCGTCGGCGAAGCTGATCTCGAGGCGCGCCGGAAAGGCGTCCTCCGCGAATTCGCGATACTGGCGAGAGAGGGAGGAACCTTTCATGCGCCCACGATATCGGCGCGGCTCCGCGGAGGTCAAGCCTCGAACCGGATCGGGGCCGGAGGGCAGTCTCAGGTCAGCTCCCAGGCTCCGGCGGGATCGCCTCCGGCGCGGTTCTCCATCCAGCGGGCGATGGCCTCGTCGTAGTCCGCGACGCGGCGGAAGGCGGCGGCGGCGAGCGAAACGCGCGTGGCGAAGGAAAGGCGGCCGCCCGTCGCGCGAAGTTCCGAAAGCAAGGCCGCGTATTGGTCGGGCGAGCTGACCGCGCCGACGCGGAGGTGGTTCTTGGCCGCCGCGCGCAGCATGGACGGTCCGCCGATGTCGACGTGCTGGCGGAGCTCCTCCGGGCCGGCGCCGGAGGCCAGCGCGTCCTCGAAGGGATAGAGCGAGGCCACGACGAGGTCGAAGGCCACCGCCCCTTGCCGCGCCAGGTCCGCCTCGTGGGAGGCGTTCCCCTCTTCCGCGAGGAGCCCGAGGTAGATCTTCCAGTCGAGCGTCTTGACGAGGCCGCCCTGCATCTCCGGCTGCCCGGTATAGTCGCTTATGGCGACGAGGGACTGTTCGGCCTCCGCTCCGGCGACCGCGAGCGTCGAGCGGAGCAGCGAGTACGTGCCGCCCGTGGAATGGATGCGGACGCCCGGGCAAGCGGCGACGAGGCCGGCGGCGAGCACTGGAAGCTCGCGCTTGTCGGACACGGAAACCATGACATTCCGCACCTGGACGAGATCGCGGACCTTCCTGACTGAATTGAACATCGTGCTACCCCTTCCTCAGTCCTCGCCTTCCTCGTCGGCCTCTACCATCCCGATCGACTCCGGCGCGGGCGGGTATTCGGCGAACGCGTAAGCGGAATGCGCGTGGATGCTCTCCTGGTTCTCGGCCTCTACGGTGAAGGAGCGGAAGAGGCCCATGTCGCGTACGCGCGTGGTCGCCTCCCGCACCACATCCTCAACGAAGCGCGGGTTGTCGTAGGCCTTCTCCGTCAGGAGCTTTTCGTCGTCTCGCTTGAGGAGCGTGAAGACGTCGCAGGAGGCGCTGGACTCGAGGGCCTCGATAAGGTCCTCGATCCAGAAAAAGTGGCCTACCTCCACGTCGACGGTGACCGTGCCGCGCTGGTTGTGGGCGCCGCGCTCGCTGATGGCCTTGGAGCAGGGACAGACCGTCTGCACC
>JAFGNN010000016.1 GCA_016926955.1 Spirochaetales bacterium
CCAATCCGAGCTACGAGGAAGTCTCGACCGGGCTCACCGGTCACGCGGAAGTCGTCAAGATCCGCTACGACCCCGCCGTCGTGACGCTCGATCGCCTGCTCGAAATTTTCTGGACCGTCCACGACCCCACCACCGAGGACCGCCAGGGCGCCGACGTCGGCGAGCAGTACCGCTCCATCGCGTTCTTCGCCGACGAGGACGAGCGCCGCGCCATCGAGACGTCGGTCCGCGAGGCGCAGAAGCGCTTCCGCGACCCCATCGTCACCCAGGTTGAACCCCTCAAGGCGTACTGGCCCGCCGAGGCCTGGCACCAGGACTATTTCCGCCTGAACCCCGAGCAAGGCTACTGCCGCGTCGTCATCGCCCCCAAGGTGGACAAGTTCCGCATCATGAAGTAAGGGAAGAAACCACGGAGACACGGAGGCACAGAGGCCGGAGGGAGAAGAGAAAGAGAAAGAGAGAGAAAGAATAGGGAAGGGTAATTTAGGGGAAGGGCAACTCGGTCGCCTTCGCGTTGGCGGAAAAAACAGGGACAGAGCTCGGTGGCGGCCCGCGTCGGCACCCGCCAGCTCGCCTTACCTTCCTCCCGCACCCGCTGGATGGCGGCCATCGGCTCGCGAGCGGCGCCCCGGGAACCGGCTCACACCAAGGCACCGGGGAGACGGAACGCACCCGCAAATGAATGGGGTCGGCATGGTATCATGTGCCACTTCAAGGAGAGTGGCGCCATGGTCCTGGAAACCCGCATCATTGTCTACGCGCTCGCCGTCCTGGTCGTCTACGCCGTCGTGCGGCGCCTCGGGGAGCGCCGGGGCGGGAAATCTCCTTCACCCGAAGCCGCGGCTGTCGATCCCTCGCCGGATCTCGGACCGCCAAACGGGTACGGGGACCCCGGAGTCGCCTCAGTGCCGGATCCCGATGCCGGCGACGTCGCGGAGCGCGGGTTTCCGACTCCGGACATGGAGGAAGAATTCCTCCGGCGCGCCGGCTCGGGCGAACAGGGCGTTCGGATCGCCCGCGTCTACTCCCCCGCCGATCTCGGCGTCCTGGAATCCATGCTCGCCTCCGCCGGCATCCCCCATTTCGTGGAATTCCGGAACCTGTCGGCGGTCCGCGTCGGGACGCCCATCGCGAACCTCAACGACTCGCTGATCAACGTGCTCGCTGCCGACCTCGACGACGCGCTCGCCGTGATCGACGACTTCCTCGCTTCGAAGGTATCCGCGCCGCAGCGCCCGTCCGAGCGAATGCGTACCGCCGCCGAGGTCATATTGGGCGGCTGGTCCGTTCCGTCACCTTCAGCCCGCACGCTCGAGATTCTCGTCCCTCCCCGGCGCGCCTGACTCCGCGCGAACGGCTGAGCCGCTCGCGGCGCCGAAGCCGAGGAACGGCTTCTGAGATCTCTCGTCGTCCATGACGTACCCGTTCGCAATGCGAACGGACAATGCACTGGGCGCGCTTGCGTCCCTCCGGGCCGCTTTCGGCAAGGAACGGATTGTAGTGCCCGCGCTCCGCGCGGGCGACCTCATCCATGCGCGCCGCGCATTCACGAAATTCGCGGCGTGAAAGGGCTCGCCACGGCCTAGAGTTTTAGCGATGCCGCCAGGACGGCGGGTGGTGAAGAAAAACACGCCCCCGCGCGGATAGCGCGGCGTCGATAAAGGCACCGCACCCGCCGAAGCGCGGCGTTCAACGCGCCGCTTACGGAAGGGCGGCGTGATGGCGCACACCCGGCGAAGCGCTCCACGGAACCCGTCGGCGCGGCGGGTGGTGAAGAAAAACAAACCCCCGCGCGGATAGCGCGGGGGCGTGTGGAAAAAGTAAAGCCATCGCCGAAGCGCGACGTTCAAGGCGACATTTACCAGAACGCGGCGTGAAAGGCCCACTACCCGGCGTCACCCGATCACGGACAGGTCACACGGGGGGTGGCGACGGGAAGCGCGCCCCCGAGCGATCAGCGAGTGGGGTGTGCTTCCCGTCGACAGGACCCCCGCTGGCCTGTCCGTAGAACGGTTCCACGCCGCGCGGCGCTCTCTTCCCGCCGCTATTCCTTGAACAGCGCCTTGATCTCCGCGGCGTAGATCTCGTTGACCGCGTGCCGTTTCACTTCCTGCTTCGCCGACAGCTCCTTGCCGACCTCGAAGGGAACCGGGAGCAGCTTGAAGCGGAAAATGCGCTCGAAGGCCTTGAAGCCGTTTTTCGCGGACACGAGCGACTGTACCTCGCCGTCGACGAGCTCGAGCACCTCGGGCTGCTTGAGCAGGGTCTCGTAATCGAGGACGGGAATCTCGTTGTCCCGCGCCCAGCCCATGACCGCGTCCTGGTTCGGCACCATGAGGGCGGTCAGGTAGCGCTTGTCCTGCCCGAGCACGACGGCCTGCTGGACGTATTCGCTCTCCATCAGCTTCTGCTCGATCGGCAGGGGTTCGATGTTCTCGCCGCCCAGCAGCACGATGGTGTCCTTCGCGCGGCCGGTGATGCGCAGGCAGCCGTCGCGGGTCAGCATGCCGAGGTCGCCGGTGTCGAGCCAGCCGTCCTTCGAAATCACCTTCGCGGTGAGCTCCGGCTTCCGGTAGTAGCCCTTCATGAGCTGAGGGCCGCGCGCCTTGATGACGCCCTTCCTGCCGGGACCGAGGCGCTTCCCGGTCTCGTCCTCGATGACCAGCTCGGTGCCGAAGATGGCCGGTCCGACCGTGCCGGCCACCGGCCGGTCCTGTTCGCGCACGGCCAGCACGGGTGCGGTCTCCGTCAGGCCGTAGCCCTCGAGGATCAGCACGCCGATGGCGCCGAAGAAGCGGTCCACCGAGGGGGGCAGGGCGCCGCCGCCGGAAATGCCCGCGATGAAGCGGCCGCCTAGCTTCTCGAGGATCTTGTGGAAGACGAGGACGTGGCCGAGGCCCCGTATCGGGGAAAGCAGCATCCAGGGCAGGAAGCCGACCAGGATGTCGAAGATGCGGACGCGCGTTCCGAAGTCGGGCAGGCGGCCGAGAACCATGTTGCGGAAGTGCGCGTGCAGGGCGCCGACGGCGACAAAGAAGCCGAACAGGCTCTTCTTGATGCCTCCCGCCGCCTTGATGTTGCGGTAGACGCCGTCCTTGACGCTCTCCCAGATGCGGGGCACCGAGGTCAGCCACTGCGGCTTCACCGCCTGCAGGTCGGCAAGCATGATCGAGCCGACCGGCTTCGAGTAGGCCGTCGCCGCGCCGGCGCCGAGCACGATGTACTGCACCGCGCGCTCGAAGGAGTGCCAGATGGGAAGGACGGTCAGGAAGACGTGGCCCGTCTCCACATGGATGACGTCGAGCAGCTGTTCCACCTGGTGGAGGAAGTTGCCGTGGGTGAGCTCGACGCCTTTCGGCTCTCCCGTGGTGCCGGAGGTGTAGATCAGCGTGGCGCGCTCGTCGCGCTTGCCGAGGGCGGCTTCGCGGTCGTATAGGCCCGGGTCCCTGGCGAACGCGGTCTTGCCGTCGGCGAGCACGTCCTGCCACGCCCTGACCTCGAGCCCGGCCGCCTTCGCCTTCGCGAGCGTCTCCGCGCCGGCCATGTCCATCAGGATGGCGGTCTTGAGCACCGGCAGGGCTGCCTTCCGCTCGAGCACCTTGGCCAGCTGCTTCTCGTTCTCGAGTACCGTGAGGGCGCATTCGCTCCAGTCCAGGATGTAGGCGATCTCCTGGGCGGTCGCGTCGCAGCCGCGCGGCACGTCGGCGGCGCCGAGGCCGAGCAGGGCGAGGTCCGTGGCCAGCCATTCCTTGCGGTTGTCGGCGATGAGGCCCACGTTGGAGCCCCGCCCAACGCCGAGGCCCGCGAGTCCCGTGGCGAAGGCCGCGACGACGTCCTTGAGCTCCCGGTAGCTCGTCGGGACGAACTGGTTGCCGCCGTTCTTGGAGAACTGCGCCGGGGAGTCCGGGTGCAGCGCGACGCGCTCGAGGAAGAGCTGGGCGAGGGTATTGGCCATTCGGACCTCCATGAATTTTTACAATATAGCAAAGAGTGTAAAACTGTGCAAGTCAGGAATTCTCCAGCTTCACGCGGTCGGCGGGTACTTCGCGGAAGTAGGCTGCGAGCCGTTCGCGCAGGGCCGCCAGGTCGGGTGCGTTCTGGAGCGAGGTGCGGAGGTGGTGCGCGTACTTCGCGTTGTCAGCGAAATAATGGAAGAAGCGCTTGGCCCGCGTCTCGTGGAACTCCGGCGGCAGGTGTTCCTCCACCAGGTCCAGGAAGCGCAGCGCTGTCGCCTCCAGGTCGACGCGGAGCTCGAAGCGACCGTCGCGCTCGAGGCCGCGGAAGAGGGCGAAGACCCAGGGCCGTCGAACCGCCTCGCGCCCGAGCATGACGCCGGAGGGACAGAGCTTACCGACGGCGTGACGGTAGTCCTCGAAGCG
>JAFGNN010000006.1 GCA_016926955.1 Spirochaetales bacterium
GAGTCCGCTGTCCACCGCGGGCATGAAGGCGTGGCTCAAGCTTTTCCCGACGCCGGGCGTTGATTGGATCGGTCGTATCCCGGCTTACGCTCTGGATTGAGGGATACCCGGAAGCTTCGTGACACTCATCAACATGTGCCGGGAGGTTCAGGTTAGACAATCAGTATTGGAGATTTGAAAGCATATCGCTTGACCAAACATATGGAAAACAATATATTAGAACCAAGGGGTTATGCCCCGTCAGAGTTGCGGCGGTTCGGATCCTTGAGGGCCGTCGGGAGCTAGTGGATGAGCGCGAACGCGTTCATGCCGCAATAAGCCGAGGAGTAGGACATGGCCCGGAAAATCACGACAGAGGAATTCAAGAGCAAGGTATTCGACTGGGAGGCGAGCAAGGAGTGGAAATACTCCGGAGACCTCCCCGCCATCATCGATTTCTACGCAGACTGGTGCGGTCCGTGCAAAATGGTCGCTCCGGTCCTCGAGAAACTCTCGAAGAAGTACGAGGGAAAGTTGCATGTCTACAAGGTCGATACCGAGGCGGAGCCGGAGCTGGCCGGCATGTTCGACATCCGCTCGATTCCGACCATTTTCTTCGTACCGATGGAAGGCGAACCCCGCTTTGCCATGGGCGCCCTTCCAGAGAAGGAGCTTGAGCGGGCCATCACCGAGGTACTCGGCGTCAGCGCCTGAGCTTCACCAAAGAATCCGAACCACGGAGGAATGGAGAATCGGGGGAGTTTGCGGGAAAACGGGGATAAAGATTTCCCGATTCGGGATCTCTTCCTCGTCGCTCCCCCGTTCCGCGCCTCCGCGGTTCGGTCATCGCCTTCATATAGCCGGGCTCAATCGGGCTTGATGACGAGGCGCTCGGTGTTCCGGAAAGCTTCGTCGAGGAGTGATCCAAGGCCCGTTTTTTCATAGGCTTCGGTCTCTCGCGCCAGGTCGGCCCGGAGCAGGGGATGGGCGGGGCTGAAGATGACGCAGCAATCCTCGTAGGGCAGGATGGATGTCTCGTAGCTGCCGATCCGACGGGCCAGTGCGATGGTGTCTTCCTTGTCCGTGCCGATGAGGGGCCTCAACACCGGAAGCTTCGCGAAGGATTCGGTGAAACGGAGGTTTTCGGCGGTCTGGCTGGCGACCTGCCCGAGGCTCTCGCCCGTGATCAGGCAGTTGGCCCCTATCGAGGACGCGATACGATCCGCGATGGTGAACATACCAGCCCGCATGAAAAGCGTCGCGCAATTTTCGGGAGCGTTCTTCTTAATGGCAAGCTGCGGTTCCGTAAACGGTACCGTGTGAAGGGTGATTCGCCCCACATAGCGGGCGAGTATCTTCGCAAGGTCGCGGACTTTCTCCCACGCCTCCCTTGAAGTGTAGGGGTAGGCGTGGAAATAGACCGCCTCGATCGAGAGTCCTCGCAGGGCCATAAGATAACCGGAAACCGGAGAATCGATGCCCCCCGAGAGCAGGAGCAGACCTTTGCCCGAGCTGCCGACAGGGAGGCCTTTCTGCCCAGGTTCCTCGCCCGCGTAGACGTAGGCCTTGTCGCGAATCTCGACCCGAACCGTGAAATCGGGCTCGTGGACGTCGACCGACAGTCCGTCGAAATCCGCCAGGAGCCGCGCGCCGAGTTCACGCGCTATGCCGTAGGAATCGAGGGGGAAGCTCTTGTCGGACCTGCGGGCTTCGACCTTGAAGCTGCGCGCCCCGAGCGCTACGCGTGCGCGTGCCGCATCGCGCGCGGCGATCGCCAGCTCCTCGAAGGTCTTGCCGGTGCGTATGGCACGCGCGAAGCCGTAGATGCCGGGAATGGAAGCTAGCACTGCAGCGACGGCTTCCTCGCTCTCGCTTGCGCATTCGACGAACCAGCGTCCGACGCCGGTCTGGATCCGTGCGGAGTGGCCATGGAGCCGGTGCTTGAGTTCGTCCCGGAGCCTGCGTTCGAAATCCTTGCGGTTCCCGCCCTTGAGTACCAGCTCGCCGATCTTGACGAGGAAGAGGGTGTCCATCCGGTTGCGTCCTGTCACGCCTTGAAGCGGCGATAGATCGAAGCGACGGCTTCGAGGAATGCGTCTAGCTCCGCCCGCGTCGACTCGGGGCCGAACGAGGCGCGTAGCGCCGAGAACGAGAGTTCGCGGTCGACGCCCATCGAGTCAAGCACCCTCCGTTCCCTGGAGGCTGACGAACAGGCGCTGCCGGTCGAGACTGCGAAGCCCGAGTCCGAGAGGGCGCGGACGGCGGTCTCTCCGGCGAGGCCGGGCAAGGCAAAGGAGACTATCCAGGGCGACCAGCGGGAATCGCGCGGGACGCGGGAGAGGGGCAGGGGCGTCGCGTCCGGAATGGCCTTGAGCCCCTCCAGCAGGGCATCCTCGAGCGCCTCGGCGCCTTCCCTGGCGGCCTGAAGGCCGGCCACGGCCTTTTCGGCCGCGAGCGCGAACGCCGCGTCGCCTGGCAGGTTTTCGGTGCCCGGTCGGATGCCGCCTTCCTGCCCGCCGCCGGACTGGAGCGGCTCGACGGGCGAGCGCAGCCAGAGGACGCCCGTGCCGCGCGGGCCGCCGATCTTGTGCGCGGAAAAGGCGAGGGAATCGGCGCCGAAACCGTCGCCTCCGAGCTCGATCTTGCCGAGCGCCTGCACCGCGTCGACATGGAAGCGCGGAATGCGACCCTTTGCCGTCAGCCTGACTGCGGCGGCGATCTCACGCACGGGTTGCGTCGCGCCGGTCTCGTTGTTGACCGCCATGCAGGCGACCAGGGCCGTGTCCGGAGCGACCGCCTCGGCGACCTTGTCGGGGCTGACGCGGCCATCCGGATCGGGAGGGACTTCGCGCAATTTCCAGCCGAGTCGCTCGAGGACGCGGGCTTGCTCGTATACGGCAGCGTGCTCTATCGACGATACGACGATGGAGCCCGGGTTTTTCTTCCTGAGCAGGGCGAGGAGCGGAATCGCGTCAGCTTCCGATCCGCCCGACACGAAATGGACGCCTTTCGCGGATAGCCGGAGGGCGCGGGCCAGCCGCGTCCTCGCGGCTTCGAGCGCGGCTCGGGCCGCGGCTCCCGCCTCGTGGCGGCTCGACGGATTTCCCGGAAAAGAGAGGGCAGTCCGGCGCTGTTCATCAAGTACTTCGGGGTCGGGCGGCGCCGTGGCAGCCCAATCGAGGTAGGTCATTGAAAGCGGCGGTCGCGTATGCCCGCGGGCGTTCCGCCAGAGGCGGCGAAATCGGGACGCAGGAATAGCGCGCAGAAACAGTGGCCGAACTCCTCGATATCCGCGCGCGCGTAGACGCAAGGGCATATCACCTGCGCGTCCGCCTCGCGCGAGCCTTCGGTGTCGCGGCAGGGGCAGAGGAAATAGCCATAGCGGTTCCAGTTGACGGTAAGACCGTCGACCAGGCTCGCGGTGAAATCCCGGTCTGGATTGGCCATCCAGCCCTGCTTCGCCGCGACGGCCTCCACGAAGGCTGCAGTGTTCTCTGCGGTCTTTTCCTTCATGTCAGGACTCCTGGTCGAAGACGCGTTTCCAGTCGGGTTCAATGAAGCCGACCAGCGCTTCCGCGTCGTCCACTACGGCGAAGGGGAAGGCCACGTCCATCTTCCAGCGCTCCTTGAGGGTCTTTTTGGCTTCGGTCTTGGTCTCGAAGGGAATCTTGTCCATGTAGACGTAGCGGTAGCGCAGGCCCCGCCCCTCGAGGAAGGCCATGGCGCGCTTGCAGAAGCCGCAGGTCGAGAGCGCGTAGACGGTGATGTCGCGCGAGCCGTCCGGGCCGTCGACGGTGAGGTATTCGAGCGTGTCGAGCATGGTCGTTCCTCCTCGTGCGAACGAGTATAGCGGAGCTGCGCCACGATGTGAAGCGCGGCCTCCGACCCTGCGGACTCCTCGTGCGCCGCTTGATGAAGGTACCGGTTTGCGGCTAGATTGCACGCATGACCGACCCCGCGCTCATCCGGAATTTCTGCATTATCGCCCACATCGACCATGGCAAGAGCACTCTGGCTGACCGCTTCATCGAGAAGGCGGCTCTGGTGGACGAACGCAAGATCCAGACACAGATGCTCGACAACATGGATATAGAGCGTGAGCGTGGCATCACCATCAAGAGCCAGGCGGTCACGCTTCCCTACGTGGCGAAGGACGGAAAGACCTATACCCTGAACCTCGTAGATACGCCCGGCCACGTCGACTTTTCGTACGAGGTCTCGCGCGCCATCAGCTCCTGCGAAGGCGCCATACTCCTCGTCGACGCCACCCAGGGCGTCGAGGCGCAGACCTTGTCGAACATGTACATGGCGCTCGAGCACGACCTCGAGATCCTTCCGGTCATCAACAAGATCGACATGGGCGCCGCCGACATTCCGGAGGCGCGCAGGCAGATCACACACGACCTCGGGCTCGACGGCGACGAAGCCCTCGAGGTTTCTGGCAAGATGGGACTCGGAATCGACGAGCTCTTCGAAGCCATCGTCGAGCGTGTGCCCGCCCCGAAGGGGAGCGCCTCGGAACCGCTGCGCGCCCTGATCTTCGACTCCCACTACGACCCCTACCGTGGCGTGGTCGTGCATCTGCGCGTGATGGACGGCACGATGAAGGCCGGCGACCGCGTCCGCCTCATGTCCTCGGGCGCGGAATACCAGGTCGAGGAGCTCGGCCTGTTCAAGATGGGACAACGCGAGGCCGCGGACCTGTCCGCCGGCGAGGTGGGCTACCTGATCGCGGCCATCAAGACGGTCTCGGACGTACGCGTCGGCGACACGGTCACCTCGGCGGAACGTCCCGCCAGGGAGCCTTTGCCGGGCTTCCGCGAGGTTAAACCCGTGGTGTTCTCGTCGGTCTACCCGATCGACGCGTCCGAATATGAGGAACTGAAAGTCGCCATCGAGAAGCTCAAGCTGAACGACGCGAGCCTCGTCTACGAGAAGGACAGTTCGGTGGCGCTCGGCCACGGCTTCCGCTGCGGTTTCCTCGGGCTCCTTCACCTCGAGGTCTTCCAGGAACGCCTCGAGCGCGAGTACGATCAAGCCGTCATCATGACCGTCCCGAGCGTCGGCTATCGGGTGACCACGAAGAAGGGCGGGACGACCATAATCGAGAGTCCCGCCGACTATCCTGATCCGGGTCTCATCGAGGCCGCCGAGGAACCCTACATCAAGGCGCAGATCATCACCCCGGTCACCTACATCGGGAACCTGATCACCCTCTGCGTCGGCAAGCGCGGCGCCCAGACCAGCTTCGTCCACCTCGACGAGAAGCGCGTCGAGCTCGTTTTCGAGATGCCGCTGGCCGAGGTCCTGTTCGATTTCTATGACAAGCTCAAGTCGACAAGCCGCGGATACGCGAGCTTCGACTACGAGGTGATCGGCTATCGGCCCACGGAGCTCGCCAAGCTCGACATACTGATCAACTCGAAGCCCGTGGACGCCTTGTCCCAATTGATCTACAAGCCGGGCGCCTATGATCGCGCGCGGAAGGTCTGCGAGCGATTGAGGGATTCCATCGATCGCCAGCAATTCAAGATCGCCATCCAGGGCGCCATCGGCGGATCGGTCATCGCGCGGGAAACCGTCAATCCGGTCCGCAAAGACGTGCTCGCCAAATGCTACGGCGGCGACATATCGCGCAAGCGCAAGCTTCTCGAGAAGCAGAAGGAAGGAAAGAAGCGGATGCGCATGGTCGGGGACGTCGAGCTTTCGCAGGACACCTTCCTCGCGGTCCTTCGCGAAAAGGAAGATGACGGCGACCGCGACAAGCGTTAAGACGGAGATCGAGCGCCGGCGTTTCGCGCGCGAAAAGGAAGATGACGGCGACCGCGACAAGCGTTGAGACGGAGACCGAGCGCCGGCGTTTCGCGC
>JAFGNN010000084.1 GCA_016926955.1 Spirochaetales bacterium
GGGCGGGTATGGTCATACGGCTACGACGAGGCCGGGCGCCTCTCGGCCGTGCGCGACCCGGCCGGCGCCTGGACGCGTTACGGCTACGAGGGCGACTTGATGGTCAGCCTGGTCCGCGATGACGGTTCGACGCGTCGCTTCCGTTACGGAACCCTCGGTGACAGGCGGGTTGTCGTGGAGACGGAAGACGAGGAGGGCGCGGTGGAGCGCTTCCGCTACGATCCTCTCGGCGCCTGGGCCGAATACGAGAATCCTTCCGGAATCATCGAGCGCCACCGCTTCGACGGGGACTTGCGCACGGTACGCATCGAGTACGCCGACGCATCCTTCGCAAGCTTCGAATACGACGGGTCGGGGCGCGTTTCCAGGGAGCGGAAAGCGGACGGCGGCGAGTGGCGCTACGCCCATGATGAGGACGGCAACTTGGTCTCGGTGAAGGGGCCGGAAGCCTGGAGCGAAGCGTACGATTACGACGCATTCGGGCTTGTGACGATGGCGGTCGACGCGTCCGGTTTCCGCACCGTGATCGAACGCGACGCCGCGGGGCGGGTGCTCTCCGTTCGACGACCGGGCGGAGCCATCGAACGGTATGAGTATGACGGGGAAGGTTCGCTCTCGGCGTTCGTCGACCCGGACGGCGCCCGCACAGGGTACTCGCATGACCCTCGGGGATACATTTCGGAGGTGATCCAGCCAGACGGTTCGACGGAACGGTTCGAACGCGACGCCGCCGGGCGCGTCCTCGCGCGCGTCGACGGCGAAGGTTTCGAATGGCGCTACGAACTCGACCCGGACGATCGGGTCGTAAAGGTCGCCGACCCCTCGGGCGGCGTCGCGACACGCTCATACTCGACACGGAAAGACTTGGTCGCCGAGACCGATCGGACCGGCGCGACCACGCGCTACTTCTACGACAGGCGTCATCTTCTCCTCCTCTCGGTAGACGGCGCCGGCGTGGCGCGCGGCTTCGAGTACCGCGCGGATTGCAGGCCCGTCGTCGAGCGGATCGGAATGGCCGTTCTCCCGGAAGGCGCGGACGGAGGCTCGGCCGGCGACTGGACGATAGACTGGGAACGCGAGACGGAGCTCGCCTACGACGGAATGGGCCGGCTTTCGCTTGAACGCATCGCGGGAACCGACCTCATCACGGCATATGAATACGACGCGCTTGGACGCATCGTCGCGAAAACGGACGGCGCAGGTATCCGCACCTCGTATTCGCGCGACGGACTCGGGCGGCCGCTTTCCGAAAGCGTCGACGGGGTCATCACCTGGCGGCTTGCGTGGGACTCGGCCAACCGGCCGCTCTCGGCCTTCGACGCGCTCGGCAACGAGACGCGCTTTTCCTACGGCGCGGACGGCCGTCTGTCCGTGCGTGCGCGCTACGACAGCGGGCGCCTCGCATCGGAGGACCGATACGAATGGGATTCGGGCGGGCGGTTGGTCGCGCGCGTCGACCCGCTCGGGCGTCGGTACTACCGGCGCTACGACGCGCTCGGCCGCTTGTCAGCGGAAGGCGGCCCGAGCGCGGAGTACGGCGAACGTACGTTCTCCTGGGACCGGCGGAGCTTGCCCGTCGAGCTTGTCGAACGCTCGGGGAGGACCACGCGCTTCGAGTACGACGCGAACGGCGAGCTCGTCGCGGCCGTCGATCCCGCCGGCTCGCGGGAGCTGTTCCGCCGCGACGCGGAAGGGCGGGTGATCGAGCGAGTCGACCGCTCGGGCGGCGTCAGCCGCTTCGAGCGCGACGGCGCCGGGCGTGTGGTCGCCGAAACCGATGCGACCGGCGCGACGGCGCGCTTCGAGCTCGACGCTTCGGGCCTGGTTGTCGCGGAGCTGGACGCGCTCGGGGGCCGTCGGGAATACCGTCGCGATCCGGCGGGACGCGTTACGATGGAGCTCGATCCGAGCGGGCGGAAGACGGAGCGGGCCTGGGACGCCGCCGGAAACCTGCTGGAAATCCGCGAGGGCGCCGCGCTCGTCGAGTCGTTCTCCTGGGACGCGTTTGGCCGGCTGACCGGCCGCTTCGACGGCGCCGTCATCTACGAATACGTACGGGACGCCGCGGGGAACCTGCTCGCCGAGGGCATCGAAGGCGGACCCTTGCGCCGCTACTCCTACGACGCCATGGGGAAGCTGCTCTCGGAGACGGACCGGCTCGGCAAGACCGCCTCATGCGAATACGACGCGGCTGGGCGCCTCGTCGGGCGCCGTGATTTCGACGGCAGGGAGACGCGCTTCGAGTACGACGGGCTGGACCGGCCCGTCGCCGAGCGCAGGCCCGACGGCGACGTCGCACGCTACGCATGGGATCCGGACGGCCTCCTCGTCTCGGCCTCCGACCGCGACTCCGAGCTCGAGTTCGATTATGACTGGGCGGGGAATCTCGCGTCGTGCGTGGACCACGCGCACGGGTCGGAGACGCGCTACGGCTACGACGTCGCGGGGCGGAGGACCTCGCTTGAACTGGGCGACCGCTCGCTGGCCTGGAACCTGGACGCGGCCGGACGGGTCACATCGATGCGCGACGCGTCGGGCGGCACGACGACGCTTCGCCGCGACGCCCTCGGTCGCGTGACTTCGGTGTCCTACCCGAACGGGGCGTGCGTCGAAACGGCCTTTGACGGGGCGGGTCGTCCCCTGACGGTCGAGATCTCGACGCGACAACCCGGACAGGACGCGAAGCTTCCGTCCTGCGCCTGCGAGTATGACGACGCAGGGCGCCTCGTCCGCGCGCATGATGCGCTCTTCGGACTCAGTGAATACGGCTATGACGCCGCGGGACGGCTCGCCTCGGTCGTCTCGGACTGGAGCGCGGAGCTCGTCGACGCGGCGCTCGCGGAACTGGGTCGCTTCGGCCTCGCGGCCGACCCCGGGGACCCGGAAGGGCAGGGCATCCGCTCCGGAGGGCGGGGCGCCGCTGAGGCCACGCGAAAATTCGAGGTGCGCTACGCGTACGACGAGGCCGGCAGGCGCGTGGAGAAGTCGACGCCTCTCGGCGTCATCGCGTACGCCTACGACGCCGAGGGGCGCGTCCTCGCTGCCGGGCGGCGCTCCTACGCGCACGACGCGAACGGCCGCCTCCTGACCGAGACCCTCGACGGGATCGAGCGTTCCTACCGATACGATCCGTCGGGCCGACTCGTCGCCGCACGGGGTTCCGCCCCGAAACCGAAAGGAAAGGGAGGGAGGGCGGCAAGCGAGTTTTCGGTAACCTACGGCTACGACGCACTCGGCCGGCGCATTTCACGCGCGGAGGAAGGCGGCCACGGTTCGGGCGGCGCTACGGCGGAATGGTACCTGCGCGACGGTCTCGGCCTGGATCTGCTGGCTTCCCGGTCGGATCGACCGGGCGGCGGGGCGTCCGTCGGCGATCCCGATGCGCTGTTTGCCCGCGTCGAAGGAGCCGCGCTCGCGGCGGCGTGGAGCCCCGGTGCTTCGTGGCAGGGCGAAAGGCATGCCGGCACCGGAGCGGAATACTACGTGAACGACGCGGCACGCACGACGAGGGCCGCCCTGGACCGGAACGGCACCGTAATCGAAACGCCCCGTTTCGACGTGTTCGGAATCTCGCTAAAGCCTGAGGCAGGCAGGTTCTCTCCCCTCGGTTTCGCGGGCACCGCCCTCGACCCCGACACGGGCTTCCGGGATTTTGGCTTCCGCGACTACGCGCCTGAGCTCGGCCGTTTCACGAGCGGAGACCCCGCCCGCGACGGCGACGACTGGTTCGCGCTGTGCGGGAACGATCCCGTCAACTTCACGGACCGCTCAGGTCTGAGCGCCGAGGAGCTCTACCTCCAGCAAGCCCACATGGCCGGCGGCGAATGGGTGGCGGATTACCCGGTCGCGTGCAAGCTCTTCTCCGCTTACAACGCGCTCGTCGCCGAGGGCTACCGCCCCCTCGACCTGCCCGGTGACCGCGCGAAGCGCATGAACGACGCGCTGATGGCCGGCACAAAGAACATCGCCGAAATAGTCGCGGCGGAATTCGGTCTCGAGATCGTCCGCGAGGCAATACCCACTGGCCTTTCGCTCGCGGAGTTCGAAGCCTTCGTGGCGGGCAGGCCCGCGGTGGTGCATTTCAGTGCGAAGTATTATTGGGGTTCGAAGAAACTTAGCGCAAAGCTAGAACATGGAATTTCCTATTCAGATGGGAGATTCCGCGATTCGTATACAGGTCGTGGTGAGGAGGGATTTGAGAGCACTCGTGGGGGGAAGTCAGCGATCGATTTTTCTAAAAATCTCGGTGGTTGGGTTTACTATATCAAGAAGAAGGAGGATGCATGATGGACCGAAACATGACGCTAACGTGCGGATACTCCAGGAAGCGGCATTTTATCGCTTTGGTTATTGCTCTACTAACTATGAGTATGGTAGCTAGCACGCAAGGGGCTCCTGCGAAAGGTCTCTGGGTACTTTCCGGCGGAAAGATGATGACTGCTGGTGTAGAAATCGCTTTCGGTTCGACGAGCGCACAGGCCGAGTCACTCTTCGGTAAGCCTGCCTTCATCGAACCTTGGCCATTCTCCTTCTCTTGGCAGTATGCAGGTTTCCTTTCGCTTGACTTTGACGACGGAACTAAGCGGCTGTCGGGAGTTAGGCTCTACCTCGAAAAAAGCATCGCGGGCAAGGGTGTCGCAACGAAAATCCCGATTGACCTCTTAAAGGTGGAGGTTTTAGGTGTTGTGGTCGAAGACACGTCAGTTTGGGACGACATCATTGAGCAGGCAAGCGAATGCGGCATCAACATAATTGACAGCACACCCGGCGAAGAATTGGGTCTGAGCGATGGGACGTACGAAGCCTGGTTCTACTGCGAAAAAGACCAAGGCGGCGATCTGCATTCGATCGAGTACTTCAAGCTGCCCGACTGATCAGCAGGCTTCTGGTAGATGGCGCGAGGAAGGCCTGAACGGGCCGGCCCCGCGCCTTTTGCATTTTCCGCGGGCTTAGGCCGCGCCGCGCATCCGTTTGATTTTCCGGTCGGGAAGCGCAAGCGCGGGTGCGGGGCGGCGCGGTATCGCTACGCCTCCGGAGCCGCCGCGGTTCGGATCTTGCGCGGCATGACGCGGACTCCGGCCGGCAGATCCAGGAGCACGGCCATGGAAAAAGCGCTTCCCGCCGCCTTCGTACTCCTCGCCCTGTACTGCGCCCGGACCGACCTCCGGAGCCTGCGCATTCCGGATCGCGCCTTGCTGGCCTTCGCCGTTCCCGCGCTCGCGATCGACCTCTTCGAGGGCGGCGCGTCGTACGCGCGCATCGCCGCGGCGCTCGCTGCGGGTCTGGCCTTGTGGAGCGCCGGAAGGCTTTCGAAGGCCGGCATTGGCTTCGGGGACCTCAAGCTGGGGGCGGCTGCGCACTCAGTCCCGGACCACAAGCATGGGCTTGCCGCGGCCTAAAAATCCACGCGATATCGCGCGATGATCACGCTTTCCTTGTCGAAATAATTCGCGTATATGAGGGCGGATCCTTCCGAAACGGGAACGGTTACCACCCAGAAGTTGCCCAGTTCCGGAATCTTCTCGATGTTCGCCATACGCGGATCGCCGTGCGAAGGATAAATGGCAATCTCGATGGAGGAAGGAGTTCGAAATACCCACCAAGTCGATCCGTCGGGGCCTGCCGCCGATAGCGAAGCTTCGTCCCGACCGATCGGCCAGGCTGAAGGAGCGATGCTTCGGGCTTCGCCCAGGGTGAACGGAAGCATGCGAGTGCCCAGAACGGCTGCGGGAAACTTTCCCGCAGCCGCGTCGACGCTCTGGAGCGATGCGGTGTAGGGGGGCGTGTCCCGGATCGCGATCGATGAGCCATCCATCTCCACCGCACCCGAGAGGCGGACGGAGACAGTGTCCCCGAAAGCGAAGACGGCGGATGGAAAGGTGAGCAAGGGGAACGGGGCGGTCCAGACGAGGGATCCATGTTGGTCGAGGCGGTACAGGTTCGAGTCGGTGAAGGCGATGTATCCGCCATCCGACGAGGAGCCGAAGTAGTTGAGGCGCGGCGTGGCGATTTCGCAAGGCAGCGGGGCAAGGGGCTCGAGATCGGCGCCGAACCGGATGAGCCGCGAGCGGAAGTGGTCCGGAATGGTAATAATTCCCCGGGCGTCGGCCGTGAAAAACAAGGGTCGCCAATCATCGGACCCTTCGCCCAAGGACGCGAGTTCGAAGCGACCATCGCCCAACCCGACCTCGAGAGGCTCGAGGCGGGTGATGACGGGAGTCGAACCTGCCGTCTGGGCTCGCAGGGGGCCTTGAGCCGCGATCATCGCGACGAGAAGGGAGAGGAGACGCCAGTGATTTCCGAATCCGTTGCGCTGCTTCGACATAGGGCGATATTAGTTCGGACTGTTGCATGGGTCCAGCCCCTGTTCCCCGCACCGGTCCGGCGCATGGCCCGAATGTGGACCGGCCTGGCCCCGACCTTGCGCCGGCC
Organism: Spirochaetales bacterium; assembly: GCA_016926955.1. GTDB lineage: Bacteria > Spirochaetota > Spirochaetia > Treponematales > UBA12059 > JAFGNN01. The sequence goes on from JAFGNN010000084.1 coordinate 6,433, forward strand.
ATGAGGTTCCGGTATCATCCGGCCGTGGATGGCTTGATTCTTCCCGGGTTCCTGCTTGTCGCGATCGTGAGCGCCGTGATCGATTCGCGGACATTCAGGATCCCGGACGCATTGACCGGCGGGTTCGCCCTGTTCGCCCTGTCGCTGGACCTGCTCGATGGGGGCTTGGGCGCCGAACGCGCTCTCGCGGCGCTCCTGGCGGGCATGATCCTTATGCTCGCCGGGAGGGTGTCCGGGGCCGGAATCGGCCTCGGTGACGTAAAGCTCGGTGCTGCTGGAGCTTACGCACTCGGCCTCGTGGGAGGATGGGTCATGCTCGCCGTTGCATCAGGACTCGGCGTGTCGCTCGCGTTGATATCGAGGAGGAGAAACGGACCGAAGGAAAGCGGCTCTTCGTCAGCAGTTCGCGTGCCATTCGCCCCTTTCCTTGCCGCAGGAGCCATCGTGGCCGTTCCGTTCGCCTGTTTGTGAAAAACCGGTCGATGGTGTAGCCAAAGTCAATAGACGAGGCAAAAAATGATCGCGCTTATGGCTCAAGGCAGTGTATCCTGCGCGGTGCCTTCCTAAATACCCGGGTTTGGAGCCTGACTGGTCATGGTAAAAAACAAGCTGATCCCTGTCCTCGCAAGTGTCATTCTAGCCACGTCCCACATATCCGTCGGGGCTCAAGCCATCAAGAGCATGGAATTCAGGGGCCAGGACATCAACGATATCCTCATGGCGCTGGCCCAGGCCGGCGGGGTTTCCATCGTTCCGGACGAAACCGTGAACGGGACCGCCAGTTATTATTTCGCGGATACAGATTTCACGACCGCCTTCCAGTCGTTCCTCGCCGCGTTCAAGCTCTATGCCAGGAAGGATGGCTCCGTCTGGTACGTGAGCAGGGTGGGTGCCCTCTGGGATCCTGCCAGGGGGCTGCTGACGCTCGACGCGGAGGACGTCGATGTCCAACTCGTCATCCAGGCGGCTTCCCGCGCGATGGGACGGACTATCCTCTATGACGCGCTGCCGCGCGAGACCATCACGATCCACGCCTCGGCGCTCCCGCCGGAGCGGGTCGTCGAGATTCTCGGAAAGCGCTTCTCCGGCTACACGGTCGAGTACGCCGAGGATCATTTCTACATCAAGAGGATGCCGCTGGCCGACGCGCGGGCGGGCGGCACAGCTTCGAAAGGCGACATTCTCAGCCGCAGCCCCGAAGGCCTCTGGTCCATCGACCGGGACTCGGCCCGGCTCATCGATATCCTGGAGGAGCTATTCAGGCGCGAGGGGAAGGAATTCTCCCTGCTCATGCGCGCCGACGCGACGCTGGAACGGCTGCGATGGAAATCCAGGCCTTTCGAGGACTTCCTGAGGCTCGTCCTCGAGCAGGCGAACGCGGATTACGCGGTGAAGGATGACGTCTGGTACTTCTTCGAAATTCAGCGCAAGGATGTCCTCAAGAAACTGAAAGAAACGGAGATCGTCCGGCTTCGTTTCCTGTCCGTCCAGGACCTCTCCGGATTGCTCCCGGCCGATCTTTCATCGGGCGGGTTCTTCCGGGTGGACAAGGCGAGCAATTCCGTAATTCTCTCGGGAAGCGCGGAGGAGACGGGGCCGATCAAGGAATTCATCGCATCCGTCGACCTGCCGGGCGAAGGCTTGACGTACTACCTGTTTCAACCCGCCTTCATCAAGGCGAAGGAAGCTGTAGCCATGCTGCCCGCGTGGCTCGCCGCCTCGGGACCCGTGCTGGTCCCTGACGGAACCGCATTCCTCTTGCGGCTCTCGCCCGAGCAGAAACGAGCCGCCGACGCTTTCATCGCGAGCGTAGACGCTCCGCGCGAGGCGACTCCGGTGCGTTTGCGCTACATCAGGACCGAGGACCTCCTCAAGACCCTTCCGCCATCGGTCGCGAAGGAAGATCTCGTGGATTCCGGCGACCCGAGCACCGTTTTCTTCGTCGGGAGGCCGGAGCGGCTCGATCTGTTCCGGCGCGAGCTCGAGGTGCTTGACCGTCCGAAACCCCAGATCCGCTACGATATCCTGGTCGTCCAGTACCAAAGGAACGATTCGCTTACCTGGCAGAAGAGCCTGGATGCCAGGCCCTCCGATGAAGGCGATTCGTACGCCATAGTCGGTGCCCTTTCAAAGCTGGTGTCGTTGAACTTCGATGTTGTGGCTGAGTTCGGCTACCTGTTCGCCGCGAAGCTTTCCCTGGAACTCGGCAACGCCGAGGGGAGGATTTTCGCGGACACGACCCTCACGGGACTGTCGGGGCACGAGGTCAAATTCCAGAACACCAGCACGTTCCGCTACCGGGACACCGAGATCGATCCGGACACCGGCACGCCGAAGAGCACCGGCGTAACGCGCGAGCTGACAAGCGGCCTCATCATCGGCGTGAACGGCTGGGTCTCCGGCGACGGCATGGTCACGATGGACATCCAGGCGACGATCTCGAAGCGCGGCGCCGACACGTCCACTTCCGGGGCGAATCCTCCTCCGACTTCTGAGCGCGTGGTCTCCTCCCACCTCCGGACGGCCTCGGGCGATCCGATCATACTCTCGGGCTTGATCCAGCGGGAGCGCACTGAGACGGTCAAGAAAATCCCGATCCTCGGAGACATTCCCTGGATCGGCTCGATATTCCGGGATGTCGTCGAGTCGGAGGAAGAGACGGAACTCGTCATCTATATTATCCCCCGCATAATGACTCCGTCATCGACTGAGCCTGGGGGCGCGGGGCTGAGGATGGAGCGGCTGTGGCGCGAGCTTTTCACGGAACAGATCCCGTGAGCCGGAGCGCCGCCGGAGGCGCGGCCGTTCCTGCGCCGCTTTCATCGTTCGAACCGCTACCGGATGGCGATTCGCAGTTCGCTCCGGCGTTTTCCGAGGCGAACCGGGTCGTGAAGCTGTCGGAATCGGAGACCCGCATCCTCGTGGGGGCCGATGCCCCGCTCCGGCCGGACCTGGCCGGATCGATTGCCGTACTCTCCGGAAAAATCGTCGAAACGGTGCTGCTCGATCCGGCGGAACTGGCATCGTATCTGGCGGGACGCGCCGTCGACGCGCCGACCGGAGCCCTATCGGCGGGCGGCGACGAACGCATCCTGCTCGACCGGCTCGCCAACGACGCGCCGGTCGTCAACCTCGTGAACTCGATCCTCATCGACGCCATCCGCGCGGACGCGAGCGACGTCCACGTCGAAGCCGGGGCTGAGGAATCGACGGTCAGGTACCGGATCGACGGATCATTGACTGTCGCGCGCCGCTTCTCACGCGAACGCTTCGCCGGTGTGTCCGCGAGGATCAAGGTGATGGCCAACCTGAACGTCATGGAGCGGCGCCTGCCGCAGGACGGGCGCGTGACCGTGGATCTTGGCAACGATACGATCGATCTCCGCGTGTCGATCGTTCCCGTGAGAAAGGGCGAGTCGATCGTGCTTCGCATTCTCGGCCGATCGAAAACGCCGCTGTCGCTCGAAAGCCTCGGGATGGACGCGAGCATGCTGGCCACGACCGAGCGGCTGCTCCGCTCGCCGCACGGGCTCGTGCTCGTGACCGGACCGACCGGATCGGGGAAGACCACGACCTTGACCGCGATGTTGCGGGCCCTCCGGGACGAGACACGGAAGGTGATCTCGATAGAAGATCCGATCGAGTACGTGGTCGACGGAGTCAACCAGATCCAGACGAACGAGAAGATCCAGCTCACGTTCGAATCGATTCTTCGGCGGGTTCTCCGGCAGGATCCGGATGTGGTCATGGTCGGGGAAGTCCGCGACCATCCGACCGCCGACCTCGTCGTCCGCGCCGCGATGACCGGTCATCTCGTCCTGACTACGCTCCATACGAACGACGCGGTCGCCGCCATCGCCCGCATGAAGAATATCGGGGTGGAACCATACCTGACCGCCAGCGTGCTGCGCGCTTCCATCGCGCAACGATTGCTGCGCCGCGTCTGCCCCGCGTGCGCCGGATCCCGGCCTCTGGGGCCGGCCGAACGCGCGATCGCCAGCGGCCATGGACTTGAGCTCGATCGTACCCCCGTGGCCATCGGCTGCCCCGCTTGCCGCGGAACCGGCTATTCGGGGCGTTTCGCGGTGTTCGAGTCGTTCAGCATGGATACGGAGCTCGAGGAGCTCGTCGCCTCGGGCGGACGCGGGGCGACCTTGGCGACTTTCCTGGAAGAGCGAGGGATGCCGAGGCTCGCGCGCGCGGCGCTCTCTCGCGTGGCCGAGGGCGAGACCACCTTCGAGGAATTCGAGCGCGAGGTAGGCGCCTGATGGCCCGGTTCCGAGTCCGCTTGGTGGACGCCGATGGCCGAAGGCGACGCGATACGGTGGAAGCATCGGACGCGGAAAGCGCCATCCGCGTGGTCGAAGGGAAGGGACTTATCGCGATCGGCGTGGAGCCGGACGAGCGCTCCCCGCATCGGATCTCGCGTGTTGGCGGAAAACCCCTCGCCGATTTCACCTCGCTGTCAGCCTCCCTGCTCTCGGCAGGGCTCACTCTCCGCGACGCGCTGTCGGTGGTAGCGGAAACCGCGGAGCGACAGGACGTCAGGAAGCTGGCGTCCGATCTCGGGACGCGCATCGACGCCGGGTCGAGCCTCCATGACGCGTTCGACGAGCTCGGCTATGCCGTCCCGCCGGTCTACCGGGGACTAGTGCGGATCGGCGAGAGGGTCGGCGCCCTGGACGCGGTTTTCCCCAGGCTCGCCGCGCAACTGGAATCCACGAGGGCTGCGCGCGAGAAGCTCGTGGCCGCCTTGATTTATCCTTCGATAGTCCTGCTATTGGCGATTTTCGGGCTTTTCGGACTATCCATCTGGATACTGCCCCGGCTCGCCGCCGTATTCGGCGAAATCGGCGGAGAGGGCCCGTCCTTGAGCGATCGAGTCGGAGCGGCGAGGGCCGTCACGACTGGGCTTGTCCTGCTTCTGTCCGCGCTTTCCGTCGCATTGGCGGCAGCTCTCGTCTGGCGCGGGCGACATGAAGGTTTCGCGCGAACCTTCGACGCGGCTTTGCTTCGGATTCCGCTGCTCGGAAAATCGCTCGCGGAGCGCGCGAGCCTGTCTTTCGCCTTCGCCATGGAATCGCTCGTCGCCGGGGGGTTGCCGATCGACGAGGCACTGCTGGAAAGCGCCTCGGCCGTCGGGAACAGAGCCGTGGCCGCCGACATACTCGCGATCCGCGAATCGGTGCTGAAAGGGAAGCCGCTCTCGCAGTCCGTCGAAGCCGCCCGCCGCTTGCCGCGCTATCTGGGGCAGTGGTTCGCGGTCGGCGAACGCACCGGGAAAGTCGAAGCCGTGTTCGGGCAGCTCCGGGCATACTATCAACGTTCGACCGAACGGGCGCTCGAGCGTGCGATGGCCCTCGTCGAACCGGGGATCATACTTCTGGTGGGAATGCTCCTTCTGGGTATCGTCGTGTTCTTCATAGTGCCTCTTTTCTCGGCTTACGGCTCATTGCTCTGAAAACTGAAAGTACAGTCGCGGCGACGCGCATGGACAGGAGATGACAACGTGGAAGAAAGCAAACTCACGACCGGGAACGCGCGCCAGGAACGAGGATATCGAGGAGAGGACGGCTGGACTTTCATCGAGACCCTGGTCGTCCTCGGCATCGTGCTCATCCTGACGGCCACCGTCGGTTTCATGGCCGCCCGGTACCTCGGAAAGGCAAGGGAAGTGGCGGCGAAGAGCCAGATCGAGACGTTCTCGCTGGCGATACAGTCGTACTACCTCGATTGCGGTTCCTTCCCGACCGAGGATCAGGGCCTGGACGCCTTGTGGCAGAAGCCCACGTTGTCCCCGGTTCCGTCTGCGTGGACCGGTCCCTACCTGATGAAGAAGACGCCCCTCGATCCCTGGGGGAATCCCTATGTCTACGAGGTTCCGGGCCCTAACGGGCTGCCGTTTTCCATAGCTTCTTACGGGGCCGACGGCAGCCCGGGCGGAGAAGGCGCCGATGCGGATCTGTTCTCCTACTGATTCCGGTTGGGTGGAGATCGACGCGATCGTCGCGCTTCTCATCCTTTCCGTCGCCGCCGCTTCGGTATCCGGGGCTGTGAGAGCCGCGGCCTCCGCCGCGGAACGCGTCGCGGCCTCAGCTTCCGCGGCGCTCGATCTGGAGTCCGACAATGCGGAAAGGGCAGTCGTTTCGGCATCCCGCTGAAGGCGCCACCTTCCTCGGTACCATGGTCGCGATCGCCCTGCTCGCCGCGCTTGTCGGAGTGGCGTATCCGTTCCTGTCGGCGGCCGTGGGAGCGATCGAGCGGGCCATCGCCCGCGGATCGGGCGCGGCCAAGGCATCCGTGCTCTCGGCATCGGTCCTGACCCTGGCCTCCCGCGTACTGCCTCCGTTCTGGGCGCCGCCTGCCGGGACGGCGGACGGGAACGGCGTCTCATGGTGCTGGATCGACGGCGACCCCGCCTCGACCTTCTCGGTGTCGGCGGACGACGACTCCATCGTGGTGGAAGCCGACGGCGCGGCATTCGCGGTAACGGGGCTGGAGTCGCCGGAAGTCACCTGGCTGGAAGGATCCGACGGCGCGCCGTTCGGACTGTCCGTCCGATTTTCATCCGGCGGCGTCGAGTACGGCATCGACGCCGCGTTCGGCGCTTTCCCCTACGTTCCGGAGGCCGGACTCTGAAGCGGCGGCCGGGACCAGAATCCGAGCTTGGCGCGGCCGCTCCCGCGACGCTCGCGGCGCTCCTGTTCCTGGCCGCCTTGGCCGGGACCGCGACGCTGACGATAGGATCGACGATCGCTCCGGTCCGCAAGGCCGCGACCCTCGCCGCGGACCGGGCTCTTGCCCTCGATGCCGTCGTCGCAACGATGAAGGCCCTCGAGAGCCGGGCTTCCGACGGCAGCGACTCCCGCGCCGACTTGGCGTCGTTGCCGGCGAGGGAAGGAGTCGTACTCCGCGTGGACGACGTCTCGAGCCGCCTGAACCCCAATCTGCTCAGGAAGAACCTGATCGAGCGGACGGCTCTCGCGGACTATCTGGTCCCAGGGGCCGACGCGGCCGCGGTCCAGCAGCGAAGGGAGGACGAGGGTTTCTCCGTCGACATATTCTCCGGATACGGCGACCTGATCGATGAGGACGCGCTCGAGCGGCTTTTCACTCCGTACTCATACGCATCGGTCAACACGGACGACGAATTCGCGCTGAGGCGCCTCTATCTCGAAGCGACCGGAGACCGCGCCGCATCGGAGGCGTTTCACGCCGAGGTCCAGCGACAGCTCGTTGCCCTGGAAATATTGGCCCCGGGTCGTCTGGAGGAACGCTACGGGCTCGCGCTTGCGCCGGTGGATCCGCTGATAGGGGCCGAACCGCAGCTGAACGCCAATTTCGCACTCGCCGAGACGCTCGGGATCGTGCTATCGTACCCGGCATTCGAGATCGCCGACCCCCGCGAAAAAGCCGAAGCCATCGCGGAAGCCGCTTTTTCCGGGCCTCTCGACGCCGGGAGGATATCCGAAATCGTCGGGGTGCCGCTTTCCCATCCCGTCCACGCGTGGATAGGCTCCCGAACCTGGTTTTGGCGGATATCCGCAACCACGGACGCCGCCGAGTGGAGGGCCATCGTCCGCATGGAGGCGGGGGAATCCGGAGAGGGCGTACGAGCGCTGCTCTGCGAATTCGGAAGGACGGAGGAAGGCGATGATCGTTTACGACGCCACGAGTGACCAAGGAGTCGGCAAGGGCGCTCTGGCGTGGCTGCCCGTCGGACTCTGGGCGGCTCGGATCGTGAGCGCGCCTCCGGGGCTGGACGAGCGCGAGCTGAAGGATTGGACCAGGTCGCGCCTGGGCGCCTTCTTCCACGCGGATCCCTCCACGCTCGTCTGCGATGCGCTCCGCCTGGAAGATGACCGGGCCATCGTGATGGTGGCCCAGGTCGCCACGCTCGAGAAACTCAGAAGCCGTCATCCGCGCGCCCGGATCGCCCTCGCCCCGTCGGGGCCTTGGGGCGATGGATTGCGCGCCAATGTCTACGTGCTGCCCGATGCCTATGAACTCGTGACGATCCAGGATCCCTCGCGGCTCGCCGGAGCTGCGGCCGGTGAACCGGTGCTGTCGACCGTGCGCTTCGAAAGGATGGAAGGACGGCTCGACCTTGGACAGGTATTGGCCAGGTTGCCGGAAGGAACCCGTTATGGATTGTACGCCGAAGGCGCGGATCTGTCCGAACTGCGGCGGGCGTCCTTGCCGGGAGCCGCCGTCGCGGATTTTCGTTCGCTCGCCAGGGGCACCAACGGGGCTTTTGCCCAAGCCGGCGCCGGCAAACTGCGCGGCGCAGTCCCGTACCTGATGGTTGCGCTGGTAGCAGGGGCCGTCACGCTGTCATTGGCCGCCATGCGCGCGGACGTGGCGACACGGACGGCGGAGCTAGAAAACCGCAAAACTGAGCTTGCTGCGCTCGTCGCGGAGCTGGCGTCCTTGCGCGGAGAAGGTCCGCGGATCGATCCCGCGGGGCCGCGCCGGAGCGGAGCCCTCTACGCGCTCTCGGCCTTGTGTGCTGCCGGAGATCCGACCTTGCGCGCGTTCCGGGTCTCAGCGGACGGGAATTCGTTTTCTCTCGACGGATCGGCGAAGGACGCCTTGTCCGCTCTCGAGGCCATCCGTTCGACGAACGCGTTCGAGGAACTGAAGCTGCGCGGAGTGAGCATGGATGCCGACGGGCTCGAACGATTCACCCTGACCGGGAGGATCGATGACACGGAATGAGAGGAAGCTCGTCCTCATCTTCGAAGCCGTCGCCGCCGCCTGCCTTCTTGCCGTCCAGGCCGTCGCGCTGGCTTCGGAGTCGAGGGCCCTTGAAGGCGGCGAACGTTCGATCCGCGCGGCGATGGAGGCGGCCCGGGACGAATTGGCCGCGCTGCCCGGTCTCCGAAGCGAGGCCGAGGCCCGGGCGTTCGTCCCCGAGGGAAGTCCCGCCGTGGTGATGGACGCGGAGGCCTGCGCCGAAACCGTACGGAGCGTCGTCGCCCGGAACGGCTTGAAGATCGCGCGCTATGCCATCGTGGAGACGGACGGCGGCGCCGCGGCGGTGGAGCTTTCGGTTTCCGGGTCGGCGTACGGGACCGCGGCCGCCCTGTCCGAGGCGGACGCCATCGACGGATGGGCGGTCAGCTCGTACGCGGTCCGCTCCGACCGGGGCGGAACCCAACTTGAATCGACGTTCCGGCTCGGGAAGCTGGACCCCGCCAGAAGCGGTCACGAGGATCTCGCAACGGTCGTGGAACCGGAGGGGGCTGCCAGGCTTTTCGGTCTGGCCGCGCTCCGTCGCGCGCCGTCCGCGCCCGCCGCGGAACCTTCGGCCCCGGAAGCGCCGCTGCGAAGGATCGCCTATGTCGGACTCGTGGAGGGTGCCGACGGGATCGCATACTATTTCAAGGATCTGGATTCAGGTCGCGTCAGGATGCTGCGCGAAGGCGCCCCCGAAGCGGATGGTTGGCGCATCGCGGGGCATGATTCCGGCGCATTTCTCGTGGAGGTCGACGGAATGACCTACAAGGTGGAACGATGAGCGGCTTGTTGCGCGGATTTTCGCGGATATCCGTCCTGGCGGCTTCGGCCCTCTTCCTGGTGGCCTGCGCCTCGCAGGGCAAACCGGTCGCGGTCGATCTCGGGATGTTCGGCATGGTGTACGGGCGCGACGGATCGCCGGTCGGAGCGGCGCGGGTGGCGGTCGATGGCGCGCCGGCGACTGCGAGCGATTCCAGCGGACGATTCTTCCTTCGGGACGTGAACGACGGTTTCCATGTCCTCGAGGTGACGAAAGATGGATACGAGACCTGGCGGGGCGATTTCGAACGCAGAGAGAGCTCGGACGTGTTGTACGTCAAGCTGGTTTCAGCCGCATGGTTGATCGACGAAGCGGAGCGCGCCGCATCGGTGCTCGATTGGGCGCGGGCACTCGACTCGGTGAACAGGGCCTTGGCGATCCGGGCGGATGATCCGGTGGCCGCCTTCATCCTGGGAATCATCGCGCTCCGGAGCCCCGCATCGGCTGACGAAGCCCGACGAGCGGCCGATCTGCTCGAGGGCGCGGCCACCCGGGGGGAGCGCGAGCCTTCGCTGTTCCTGCTGCTGGCCGAGCTCTACAAAAGCAGGCTGGCGGATCCGGAAGCCGAGCTACGCGCGCTCAGGATGGCAGGTGAATCCCGCCGCTCTCCGGAGAACGAGCTCAGGATGAGCGAGCTCGAGTCCCTGCTCGCAGGAGCGGTTCCCGCCCCTTGACGTCGCGTTTTTTTTTGTCGAGCTTGACTTGCGGACGCCGCGGTGGTATCAAGCCGCAAGCATTTTCGCACACGCGATACAGTCCCCCGGCCTTTTTTATCGGAGTAAATCGACATGCTGAAAACCAAAGCCCCCGTGACTTGGCTTGCGGTCGCGATAGTGGCGATCCTCGCCTTCACTGCCTGCGTTCCGCCCGTAGGTTCGGATGATCCGGATCTCGAAACCGTGGCAACCCCGACGATCACTCCCTCGGGCGGCACGTTCTCCTCGACCCAGGATGTGACGCTCGCCTGCGCCACGGAAGGCGCGACCATCCGTTACACGCTCGACGGAAACGATCCTTCGACGGTCTCCACGGTTTACACCGAAGCGTTCCAGGTATCGGTCAGCTCGACGGTCAAGGCCCGGGCCTTCAAGAGCGGGATGTCGGAATCGGCGGTTTCGTCCGCCACGATCACGATCGAGACCCCGGCGGGACAGGTCGCGACTCCCTCGATCTCCCCGGCGACAGGAACGTATGGATCCGCCCGGACGGTGAGCATCACCTGCGCCACGGAAGGCGCCGAGATCCGGTACACCACGGATGGCGAAGATCCCACCGTCACTTCGACCCTCTACGCGGCGGCGTTCGAGGTCTCAGCTACCACGACCGTGAAAGCGCGCGCTTTCAAATCGGGCCTGGATGCTTCCTCGATCGTGACGAGCATCGTCACGATCGACTACCCCGATGTCGGGGCGGTCACCATCACGCTCGACGCAGCCACCCGCTTCGATTCGTGGGACGGTGAGTGGATCACCTGGTTCGAACTCGAGTGTCCGAGTGCCGGAGCGCAAATCCGCTACACCGTGGACGGTTCGGAGCCGACTCAGGAGAGTGCCCTCTACGATCCGGAAGCGAACAATGTAGTTTGGCTCAGCGCCACCCTCAAGGCGCGCGCGTTCGTTTCCGGCATGGATCCGTCGGCGATCGCCGTAGAGGCGCTGCCCGACCTGGTCGAAAGCGTAAGCGGTACCGTCACCCTGGCCGACATGGTCGACTCGAGGACCTTGCGCGTCGTGCTGTCCGATTCGACCGACCCGACGTCCATGGGCCTGGCGGAGTACGAGCAGGACCTCATGAGCGAAGAGACGGTCGCTTTCGAGCTCCGCTTCTTCAGGCGCGCCGGAAACGCGTACCTCCACGCCTGGTGCGACATCGATGAAGACTATTCGCTCACGAGCGGAGATTTCCTCGGCTATTTCGGCGGATCCGGAACCGCCGCCCCGGCCTCGCCCAATGTATCGACCGTGGCGGGCTCGACCGGCAATGATTTCGTTACCGCTCTTTACGGCTCGGGCACCGTGAGCGGAAACATCACCATCCCTTCCGGATTTGACCTGACCGATCACATGATCGGTGTCGTTGTCGACACCGATACCATTTCCGAAAACGGAAATGCAGGGAGCGCTGAAATTCCTTGCGTCGCGGGGCAATTCGAGTACACCTACCAGGTCGAGTGCGCCGCCGGCACCTATTATGCGTATGTATTCGTAATCAGCTCAGTTCCGGAGCTTACGCACATGGGTTACTACGGAAGCGCCACCGCCGATCCGGCTTCCGCGGTCACCTTCACGGTGTCGGAAGGCTCGATCACTTCGGAAATAGACATTGGATGCGTACCCGCCGCTCCCTGATCGGGGTATAAAGAGAATTGCAGAGGACGCCGCGAGGCGTCCTCATTTTTTTTGGGAGGTTTTTGTCTTCGCCATTTCCCTTGAACGTATGCTCGCAGGCTCGGTCTTGGATCCGGTTAAATATTCCCCGCTCTACACACCCGTTACCTTCGAGCGCGGGAATTCGCGAAAAACATCGTCCGGTTTTTGGCATTGCGACTTGAGTTCGCACCCGGTCCATGGTAGAAGCATCCCAAATCCCTACGTGGAGAAAAAAGTGAACCGCTTCGCCCCGCGCCTCCTGCCCGTCGCAGCTTTCCTGTTCTCGATCGTGTTCATCGTCAGCGCCGATCCGATGGAATCCATTGAATCGGGGTTCGCCCAAACGATCCGGTCAGCGGCGTCCGCAGGCTCCGGAGCGGCGAAAAGGATCTTGATCCTCGACGGCGTCACCCTCCGCGTCTTCGACGGCGCCGGCGCCGAAACCTGCGCCTTCGGCGCCGCTGAGCTCGGAGGCGAACCGACGCGCGTCGTCGCGATGGAAGGCGGCAACGGGCGGAATGGTTTCGTCGCGGTCCTTGCGCTGCCGCTCGGCGGAAGCGGGCTTCGTTTGATGGAAATCGACGAGGCCGGTGAAACGACGCTCGGTCCGAGGCTTGATGACGGGGAAACGCAAGGTTCCTTCATCTCCATGGAATACTTCTCCGGCGACCCGGACGGAACCTATGTCGTCGCGGCCAGGTCCGGCGGGCTTTCGGTGGCCCTGCTCGGTTTCGGCCGCGCGTCCTCGACGCCCTCGGTCATGAATCCTTTCGAAGGCTTCCCGGGTGGCGGAGGCCAGCTCGCGGGCGTCGAGTCCTGGGGGCTGGATGACGGGCGGCTGTTCGTCGCCGCCGCCTTCTCGGAAGACGAAGGGTTCCGCACCCTTGCCGCGGAGTTCCGCGACGGGGCGCTCGTCGGCCGTTCCGAAATCGGCATGACCACGAGGCTTCCCCGCTTCCGCACCTTCTCCGATCCGAGCGGGGTGGCGCTGGTCGTCGAGGATGGCATGTCCTACGCGGTCCATCAGGCCTCCGCGGCCTGGCGCAGAGCCGTGGAGGGGGAGGGCGAGCTCGTCGCGATCGCACCGGTCGCCAGGGTCGACGGGCCATGGTTCGCTTTCGTCAACACCGATGCCGGCTTGTGGGCGGAGCGCATGGACCTGGCGAGCGGCGTGACCGAACGCGGCCTCGTCGCCGCCGGTATCGGCGCGTCCCCGAGGCTCTTGCCGATCGTGGACGGCGGAACCCTCCGTTTCGCCGTCCTTTCGGAGCTCGACCCCGAGGACGACGTGATCGTCGCTCTCGACCCGTCGGCCTCCATCGCCCGGACGCTGGCCGTTCCCCGATTCCGTCCGGAGGGAACAATCGACGTACGAGCCTACGGTGGGCCGCGCGGCACCATATTCCTGGCCGCGAGCGAGGGTATTTCGCGCGTTCTGGTTTTCGATGACGCGACGGATGCCCTGGTGGACGCCGGATTGGGAACCGCCGAGGCAGCGTCCGACTTCCCCTACGCGTGCCTTGTCAACGGGCATACCTATCTCGCGCTCGACGCGATGCCGACAGCCGGGGTTGCCGTTGCGTATCAGGAAGGTACGATCGACATCCTGAAAATAGTCGGAACGGATAGCGACGCCTTCGGCGCTGCAGGACGCTTGCTCGCCGTCGAGGGGAGCCGCCTTTTCACCATCAACATCCAGGAATGAAGAAATGAACAAAAAAGCCCGTGTCACGTTCGCGGCCGTAGCGCTTCTTGCCCTCTCAGCGGCAGCCCAGCAGTACAAGATCATCGGCGGTACCGACTACGCGGACAATGGCGAGTCGTGCAAGTACGGCGTCTACGTGGAATCGGTCCACGGACTCGTTCCGTACACCAACGGCTACTATTTCCGCGATTCCTTCAAGGTGACCGCGTACAAGAACGAAGGCACGCCGAACGACTGGCGGCCGGGTTGGGCGGTCACCGTGAAGATAGGCGGCACGAGCTATACGGTCGGATCGATCGCCGCCGACAACCTGGCTTGGGCAAAAACCGTGATCCCCGCATCGGGGGCAGCCTACGACGTGACAAGCGTCCGCGGTTACCTGACGCGTTACGATCCCGGGTTCCTCTACATCTTCGGTCCCCATACGCACACCATCGCCGACAAGACGGTCAGCCTTACCCGTGACGGGACCGCTCCCGTCGTTTCCTTTACCGGGACCTCCTATAATTCGTCCGTTCCTCCCTCATCCCTCGCCTTCCGGATTTCCGATGATCGGGCCGGAATCGACAGGTCGAGGATCAAGGTCAAATTCAGGGGTTCGTACCTTCCGCCCGGCCTTTCCTCGCTCGACGGGGTCAAGCTGGATGCCGCGGGAGCCCTGACGAGGACGACCTCGGGACTGCTCGTCGTCGACCTTTCCGGCCAGGACTGGCAGAGCGGCGGAAACGAGGTGGCCGTCGAGGTGACGGACTTGCTGGGAAACGCGGCCTCCTCGGTATCGACCTTCACCATCGATCCCGCGGCCATCGCCGTCGACTTTGTCCGGACGCCTTCCGGTTGGGCGAACGTTCCCGTAACCATCGTTCCGTCACGGCCCGCAGGGTCCGTTCCGGCGATACGCGGATACTCATGGCATTCCGTCGACGCCGACGGCGTCCGCCGTCCGGCCAGCGGAAGCTACGACACGGGAACGCCCGTCAGCGTAGCCGGCAACGGAACCCAGGTGTTCTTCGAGATCGACTTCCGGCTTGTCGAGGACAATCCGGACACCCTGTATTCCCTTTTCTACTCCATCATGGTCGATACGATCGACACCTTGGCGCCCTCGATCGCGGACCACGTGCCGACGGTGGACCACGGAGCCGGCGTGGTGTCACTCAGCGAATTGGCCATTTCGGACGCTCCCTCGACGACGAGCTCGGGTTCGTCCGGCATCGACCGCTCCGGCGTGGAATGGTGGTGGGACGAAGGCCCCAGGACCGTCGTGCCGGCCGACTCGTTCGACACCTATGGCCGGCTTTCGATCGATATTCCCGTTCCCGCCTCGGGTTCGGGCTATCTGCGTCTTTCGGTCAAAGACTACGCGGGCAACTCGACCATCGCATCGTGGCGGGTGGAGCGCGATCTTCTCCCTCCCTGGTACTCGCTCTCGATTCCTTCCGCGTTGACCCCGTCCGCAGCCGCGGCCGGATTGACCGTTCGCCTCGAAGGAGTCGAGGAGACCGGTACGGGACTCGCCTCGCAACCGGTCAGCCTGTCCCTTGACGGCGCGGAATACGTATTTGTGCCGCTGGATGCCATCGGTGATGATTTCATAGAGTTTACGCTGTCGGGCGAGGCCGTCGCGGAAGGCCTCCATCAAGCCTTTTTCAGGCTTTACGACGTCGCCGGCAATTTCGGGCAACGATCGGCCTGGTGGATCATCGACAGCGTCGAACCTGTACTCGGTCCGATCGCCGTCTTCGCCGGAGCAGATCCGATCCCGGAGGATACGTACCTTCCTGCCGGGGCGGGACCTTTGGTCGCGCGGGTAGAGGCAAGCGATTCTTACCTCGAGGACGGGGTGGAAGTCGTCGGTCCGAGTCCATCGATAGCCTGGTCGCTGTGTAACAGGCTGGACGGAGTCGGCGCGATCCCGCTGCCCGATTCCGGCGCCGAGCTTTCGCTTGACGGGCTCGAGGACGGAACCTGGTATCTGCGCGCGGTAGCCCGCGACGCCGCGGGCACGATGAGCGGCGAGCGGATATTCAAGATGCTCGTGGACAACGAAGCGCCCGGCCCGGTCTTGGTTTCCAGCTCGACCCATCCGGTCGCCTCGACGGAAGAGGACGCGGCGCCATTCGCTGACGCCAGTTTCAAGGTCAGTCCGGGGGCGAGCGGTCCTTCTGGGATCATGGCCTTTGAGTGGACCCTGTACGACGTGGTGGGTGGAACGAGGCAGTCGGTTCGCGCCGCCGGTTCGGAAGCGCCCTCGCTGCTCGGTAGCGCCGGCATCGATTTGCTGGACCTTCCCGACAACCAGGCCGCTTCGTTCTACGAACTCGAGGTGAGCGCCAGGGGCGGTAACCGGCGGATCGGCCCCCCCGCGACCTACCGATTCCGTATCGATACCGTTCCGCCGACCGGCCTCCGGCTGGCCGCTGTTCCGCAGGCCGACGAGAACGCCTGGTATGCCGCGCGCCTCGTCCGTCTTTCATGGAACAAGCCCGCCGACATGACCGGCGTCAAGGAATACCGCTACAAGGCGTTCGCTGAAGGTTTCGATATGCCCGCCGACGAAGCGGCCGCCCGCGCGCTCGACCTCTCCGGCTGGACCGCGACCGGCGCGCTCGAGGCTTCCGTCGACGTGGCGGCGGCGATCGCCCCCGCGCGCTCAGGAGCCGTCGACATCGCGGTGTGCGCCATCGACTGGTCGGGGAACCGGAGTTTCGCGCGACGCGGCGTGCGCTTCGACGGAGAGGCTCCGCTTCTCGCGGCGTTGCCCGATGCTTCCGCCGGCTTCGCGGTTCGGTCCGTGCCCGAAGGAGGCGACGAGAGCCGCTTCCTCGTCTGGGGCGCGCCGACTGACCCGATCCCCAGTTCGGGATTGTCGCGAGTCGAACTCGATGTCAATAACCGCGACGGAACGGCGTACTCGCGCGCCATGGTGCTTGTCCCCGGGGCCGATGGATCCTTCCCCGATTCCGTCAGGATCGACGGTCTGCCGACGGCGACAAACTTCCGCGCGATCCTCCGATTCCATGACGCCGCGGGAAACCGCCTGGAACGACGCGCAAGTTTCGCCACCGAAGGCGCGGCGACGATACTTGACGAGGTCGAGGACTGGGCGGGCGAGATTGCGGGCTTCCTGGTCTCCGGGCAGATTCGGACAACGGCAGGAGCCGAGCTGTTCGAGAACTTCCGCATGGAGACGCCGGCGACCCTTGCCTTGCTGGCCCGGGATCCCTCGACGGGGAGTTTCACCGTTCCGGTTGAAACCATCCAGTTCGAGAATCCCCCCGCGCTCGAGTTCGACACCCTTTCCGCGAGCGGTCCATTCCTCGCGGAGGTCGATGGATTCGTTTTCTCGGTCGAGAGCCTCAGTCTTGACCGGTATGCCGGACTCGCCCTGATCGGCGCCGGTACCTTGCTGCCGGCAGTGGAACCCGCGACATCCATGCTCTTCCCGGGCGTGAAGCTCGGATCGCATCCCATACAGTCTGCCAACGCCATCGCGACGGCTCTGCCCGCTCCGGCGCGCCTCTTCCCGTCCGTGGTCGACCGCAACGGCATCGAGCGGACCGGCTTGCCTGTCACGGATGTCTCGTCGGCACTGATCGGCGGCGGGGCATTCGTATTCGCCGGGAGTCCCGCGATTCTGGACGCGGGCGCGATTACAGTCGCCGGTGTCACGTTGGAGCCCGCTGACGAGGAGGGCGGTGTCGAACTCGCCGTCATCGAGGTATCGCCTGAAGGAATACTCCAAAACGCAGCCTTCGGGGCTGAGCCGCTTGCCCTGGTCGCGGGCGGAACGCGCTACCTGCTCTCACGGGCTGCTGTCGAAGGAAGATTCATCACCGTCTCCGAATCCTTCGTCGACCTGCCCGAGGGCTACTCGCCGCGCCGTATCGGCGTCCGCAATTTCCGCGTCGACTACCTCGACGGCATAGCTTCCCGCGATGAGGGTTTCTCCGCCGATGCCTTCGCCGCGACGCTGGCAGACGGTACGGTGCTGACCGTCACGAGCCTCGGACTCGATTCTTCCGGCGCCCTCCTGGTGTCCGGATCGATCGAGGTTCCCGGAGCCGGCTCCTTCGCGATCGACGGCCTCAAGGTCGGGATTGACGGAGCCGACCTTGCCTCCGGCGCTTCGGTCGCGGCCTTCTCGACGACCGTCCACGGCTTTCCCGTACGCGCGGTCTCGGCTCGCCTCGAGCCGGAGGGCATTCTTGTCCTGGACGGATTCATCAGGATCGACGGCTTCGAGCGCCCAATAAAGGACCTCGGCTTGCGCCTCGCGGATTACTCGGTCTATCGGGCCGGGTATGTTGACGGCTCGATTCCGCTTCCGGATCTCGGCTACGGGAAGGCTTCCACCGCCGTCTCGGTGCGAATAGCGCCCGAAGGCGTCTTCGCCGATGTCGAACTGGACAGGCCGGCCGTCTTCTTCCCGGATGCGAGCGGAGCGCTCTCCTTCATGGCGACGCCGCTCTTCGCTGACGGAACCCGAGGGGACGGAATTCTCGCGGGACCAATTTCCCTCATGATAGGCGGTTGCGAGGGTACCGCCGCGTCGCTGCGCTTCGACGGAGCCCGCATCGCGGTAGACTCCTTCAAGACCTCTGCGCCGTCGGGCCTCGAGGACGAGGCCGGAGCGGTCGAGTACCTGACGTTCGAGGAACTCTCTCTCGGCCACGAGACGGTACTCGCGCCCGGCGCGCTCGAATCCCTAATGTTCCTCGCCGACCGCGGATGGCGCTTCGCGTTCCCCGCGCTCTCGTTGGACGGGGACGGGCTTTTCGGCGAAGCCTTCGCGCTCATGCCCCCGGCGTTCGGCGGCTACGCTCCGAGTTTCCCCGACGCGCGCTTCCCGTCGCTTGGCGTCCTGGACGCCGGCGCGGCTGCGGATGGCGCGGAGGTTCTCCTCGGCGGCTGGCCGGTCGATTTCGCGGGCGCGACCTTCGTCGACGGCCCCGGCGGGATCCTCCTGCTCCGCGACCCGGACGCGAACGTCGACCTGGCCCGAATCGGGGCCGATCCCGTGTCGCTCGGCGCCATATCACTTTCACCGGACGGCCAGATTCCCGAAGCCGCGGGCGCCGCGCTCGATCCGGTCGCCGAGCTGGTCTCGGCCAACGGTTACCGCATCGCCGCGAACCACGCGGCCATCGCGGACGGACGGCTCAAGTTCGGCGGCACGGTCCGGCTGCCCGACGCGCTCGGCGGGGGCGCCGTGCCCTTCGAGAAAAACGGCATAACGCTCTATTCCGACGGTGCGGCGGACGCGATCGCCGCGAGCGCGGGCGTCGTCTACAGCTACGCGGGCTGGAACCTGATCGGAAACGGGCTCAAACTCGGCGTCTCACGAATCGTGGTCCCGTCGAGCGACGCCGTGTACCGGGGAATATCGTTCGCTCTCGGAGAGCTGCGCTTCGACAATTACGGCCAGCTTCAGCAGGGCATCGTCCAGCCCATGAACCTCGGCCTGGACATCTTCGGCGGCGCCTTCACGGTGCACGAGTTCGCGTTCGACGAGGACGGGCTCCGCGCCAAAGCCTCCGTCATGCTCCCGCCGTCGCTCGGCGGCTACTCGCTCTTCTTCGATCCCATAAGGCTTTACCAGGACGGCGGTTTCACCGTCGAGTCAAACATACCGGTCTTCGAGATACGGCTCGGCGAAGCCATCCTGCTGCTCGAGAACGTCGACCTCTCCTCCCGCGGCGTGGGCGTCGGCCGCGCCGAATTCACGCTGCCGGCCGCCCTGGGCGGCCAGTCGTTCCGCGTGCGCGGGCTCGTCATCGAGTCCGATGGCGACCTCGTGGTGGAAGACGCCTCATTTGACCCCTTCGAGGTGCTGGGCTTCCGCTTCGCCCTGAGCGCGATGTCCATCAAGGACGGCGTGGTCGATTTCGACGGCTGGGTCGAGCTGCCCGCCACCCTGCCGTACGGCATAGCCGGAAGGCGGGTCGCCATCGACGACTTCCGCTTCACCTTCGGCGGCGACATCCAGGCTTTCGACATCCGACTGCAGGGCAGCTACACCTTCCCCTTCCTCGAATCGTGGTCGCTCACCGCGACCGACATAGGCGTTGTGCTCGAGGAGGACGGCGAAGGGAAGGACGTGCTCTGGATAGCCGTGCGCTCCGGCCTGCTGCGCTTCCCGCCCGAATTCCCCGCCGACGCCGCGGAGGTGACCGACCTCTACATCGCTCCGGCCACCGGCGACTACCGCTTCGACAAGCTCGCGCTCACGGGCTTCGATCCTTTCACCTACCAGGGTATCGTCTTTACCCTGGACGAGATCGCCATCAGCGACGCGTGGGACGTCAGCTTCTCGGGCGACGCGGTCCTTCCGAGCGCCGGACTTCCGGCGATACTCGCCGGCGCGCGCCTCGACGTCTCGAAGTTCGAGATCCTCCATGACGGCACGCTCGGCTCAGTTGACGCGATGCTCTCCGGCCTGAACGGCGTCCTGCTCGGCCCCGTGTCGGTCCGCAACGGCGCCGTCTCGGTCGAACGGATCGACGCCGCGATCAAGCTCGGCGTCGCCGGAGACTTCTACCTCAACGACAAGGCTCCCGAAGGGCTCCAGGGCGTTTCCTTCAACGTACCCCTGGTGGACGGTCGACCAGGCATCATCGTCGACCCGGTCGCAGGACGCCTCGAGCGCTTTGCCGGCTCCGCTACCGTCGAGAACCTAAACCTCTTCGACGTCCTGACCATAGAGTCCGGTTCGATCGGTGTGGCGAGCTGGGATGCCGAAACCCAAGTTGCCGAATTCTCCGTTTCCGGCACCCTCGTGCTCCCCGCGAGCCTGCCGCAACTGCTCGCCGGCAAGAAGGTGACGATAGGCACGTTCGTATTCGACACGACGGGCACGATCAAAGCCTTCTCCGCCGCGCTCGCGATCCCCGGAACCAATCCGATCATCGGCTCGCTCATGCTCGGCCCGAGCTCGACCGGCACCGACGCGACGGTCGCCGTCGCGCTCGCTGATGACGGGAAGGTCATCTTCTCGCTCGCCGGCAAGCTCAGCCTGCCCGAAGGCGCCGCTCCCGCCGGCTTCGGCGGAATCGCCTGCGACATAGCGGCCCTGCGCATCGACTCGACCGGCAAGGTCGTGGAAGTGGACGCGACCGCGTCGATCTCCGACCGGCAGGTCCTCGGCGGCTTCTTCCTGTCCGGCGCCTCGTTCTCGGTGAAGCAACCGGAGGGCGGCGAGCTCCTCATGCATGTCGCCGGCGAGATCACCATGCCGTCCTTCATACCGGAAGGGCTGCGCGGTCCCATCGTCATTAAGGAGCTCACCATCGATTCCTCGGGCGCGCTGCGCGATCTGGACATCGGCGCCACGGGACTCTCCGCGAACATCTTCGACGTGCTCCGGCTCTCGAACGGCTCCATCGGCGTAGCCAAGGGCACCGGAAGCGAGTTCATCATCAGCGCGGGCGGCGACCTGACGCTTCCGGCAAGCCTGCCTTCGGGCCTGGCCAACGCCACCCTTCGCGTGTCGACGCTCGTCTGGTCGACGGAACGCGGCCTTGTCGACTTCAAGGCCGGCACGATCAGCCCGCTCACCTTCGAGATCGCCGGCGGTGTCAAGGCCGTCGTCACCTCCTTCGAGCTCTCGAAGACGGAGATGGCGATCTCGGCCAAGGCCGTGCTCCCCGAGGGATACTTCGACGAACCGACCGAGTTCGTGCTGACCACGCTCCGCATGGATTACTCGGGCAAGGTGCTCGAGGTGTCGGGCGGCGTGGCTTCGCTCGCCAAGACCTTCGGAGGCTTCAAGGCGACGGTGAGGAACCTCGCCATCGACCTCGACGGCATCGAGCTCGGGTACCTCGGCATAAAGATGCCGGACAACTTCGGCTCGATCGCCGGCAAGGAATTCGCGCTCGTCAACGCGGGCTGGGTATTCGCCACGGGCGACTTCACCGGTTCGCTGACGGTCGACAGTCTCGACGCCGACTTCTTCGGATTCCTCGTCTCGCTCAAGACGCCGATCTACGACTTCGAGCTGAAGCAGATCACCTTCGAGCGCGCTACCATCACCACGCCGGCCTTCACGGGCGGCGCGACGCTCGCGCTGAACGGCGTGACGGTGTCCGGATCCGGCTTCGCGCTTTCGGGCGGAGAGTTCCGCCTGCCCAACTTCGTGATCCCGGGCGGTCTCGGATTCCGCGACGTCTTCGTCGACTTCGCGGTATACGACAAGCCCAACTCGTCCGGAGAGCTCTTCTCGATCGCCGGCGGCGGTTCTGCCGTCATCCCCGGCGTCGGAACCTTGAGCGCGCAGATATCCTTCACCAACCGTTCCGAGCTCTACCCGATCGGATTGAAGCGCGCGTTCTTCGAATACACCGTGAGCGGCCTCGGTCTGCCTCTCGGCTCGACCGGACTCTACCTGAGCGGCATTCGCGGCGGCTTCGCCTTCGGCTATCCGCAGCCCGGCGAAATGCCCGCGGAAGTGGCCTGGATGTTCGACGCCGGCGCCAGATTGCAGCTCGGACTGACCATGACCGACCAGACCCGCGGCGCGGTGCTGACCGCGAAGGCCGACGTCTGGGTCGACGTCACCGACTGGGACTGGGCCTTCAGGGCAGACCTCACCGTGCTCAAGGGCACGCTCGACCTCAAGGGGACCGTAGTCGCCGCGCTGACCAAGCGGGCCGGTTTCTACGCCGGCCTCAAGATCGAACTCCGCTTCGTCCGCGGCCGCGTGGAAATCTACATCTACGGCAAGGACGGCCGGACCATGCTGGCCGGCGAAGGCGTCGTACAGTTCGGCCTGGCGAAGGGCAGCATCTACCACAAGACCTGGAAGATCCTCTGGAAGCGCTTCACCATCAACATTCCCTGGGCCGACCTTTGGCTTCCCGGCCTCGGCGCCCAGTTCGGCGACTTCTCGAACGGCACCCGCGGCGTCAAGGGCTACGTCGACGTCCCGCTCTTCGGGCAGATCGGCGTCTTCGTGGGCGGTGCCGGCACCATCAAGATCGGCAACGTAGCGAACATCGCGCTGCTCAAGCCCTCCGGCGCGCCCTCAGCCACATCCGCGGCGATCTCGACCCTGCGTTCGGTCGGCACCATGGACCGTTCGGTCCTTGGCGACGGCCTCGAAGGGAGCTACCGCTTCTCGCTTCCGGCCAAGTCCGGTAGCATCACCGCGTCCTTCCCGCCGAAATTCTCCGCCTCCGACGCGAGTCGCGTCGCCGCTGGAACGGCAGGAGAGGAAACACCGGCCACGGACGAATCCGCTTTCGAGCGGATCGTATTCGTGGTCGCCTTCACCGAAGGCGACCCGAGCGTGGTCGCGGTCAGCCCGAGCGGGATCCGCTACGGCCCCGAGGACCCCGCGGTCGAAACCCATTACATCGAAGGCGGCATGGCTTTCGCCGTCGCCTCGCCCGAAGCCGGCGATTGGCGCATCGAGGTCACCAACGTAGACGACCCGAACTTCGACATCCAGGTGCTGGCCAAGGAATCCATCCCGACCCTGGCCGTCGCTACCCCCGCGTACCGCGGAGAGCTGGCCGCCGATCTCGTGCAGGTATCCGGCTACGCTCCCGACGCGGTCGGCGGGACGGTGCGCGCTTTCGCGACCGAACGCGCGGACGAGGCGTTGGGCGTAGAACTCGGTTCGGCGGCTGTCGCCGCCGACGGCTCGTTCACGATAATGGCCGATCCGTCGGAACTTCTCGACGGCGAATACTTCCTCTACGCCATGCTGGATTCCGAGCCCGAGGCTCCGGCCCCGATGGGCTTCGCGCCCGGCTCCATCGTGCTCGACCGCCGCGGCGCGCTGGTCGCGCCGGGCCGGCCGCTTGCTTCCGAAACGGCCCCCGGCGTCGCCTCGCTCTCCTGGGACGACCCCAACGGCGGCCGGACTTCGGCCTACGTGGTGATCGCGGACGACGGAATCGCCGTCGAGCGCATCGACGTCGGCACGCTCCGCGCCATCGACCTGCCAGGTTATCCGGGCGGCTCCACCGCGAGCTTCTCCGTGGTGGCGCTCGATTCGGCCAGGAACGAGAGCCCCGCGAGCGAAACCGTTACGGTCGTCTTCGGCGCATCGAAACCCGTCGCCAACGTCCCGGCCTACTCGGGAGGGATCGTCGAGGCAGACGTAAAGGTGGGATCATACGCGAACGGCAGCGCGGTCATCGTCATCGATCGGCTCATGCCGAGCGCTGACGCCATCGGCTTCCTGGTCGCCTCGGTCGCGGAGGAGGGCACTGGAGAACCGATCATGCCGGTCGATCCTTCGACCCTGATCGACGAGGTGCCGGAGGTGCCGGTTCCCGGGATCATCCTGGCTTTCGGCGGCGACAAGCACGCCGTGACGGCCTCCACCCTCGAACTGGACTGGAGGATCGACGCGGCGGTCGACCTGGCGCCCGGCGTCTACGAACTATCGGCCCGCGTATATAACCTCGGGAATCCGGAGCTCTCCGTCGTCGTGCCCTTCCGCGCGACCGTCGCGTACCCCGCGCCCGTGATCGACAGCGCCGAGCCGCTCGAGTGGAACAACCGTGAGGCCACGCTCGTGACCGCGTACGGTTCGAACTTCCTGCCCGGAACAAGGGCTTACCTGGACGGTGAAGAGCTCCCGATCGCGCTCGAATCAAGCGCCCGCGTCGACATCAGCGTACCCGCCGGGGTCGCTGCCGGCGAACGCAGGATCACCCTCGCCGGCCCCGGCGGCGAGGTCGCCGGGTTCGCGGTGAACGTCCACGAGCCGTACTGGCTCGCGACCCTGCTCGTATCGCGCGCCGAAACGGTGCCGGGCGGCACGGTCCGCTTCCCGATAGCGGTGGCCGGCTTTGAAGGCTTCGACGGCCTGGCGGGCTTCTCCGCCGTCTCCGCGCCGGAGTTCTGGTCGGTCAGCACGCCTTCGATCGCCTCCGGCGACACCGGCGACATCGTCGTGGACGTGCCCGCCTCCGCGGCCGCGGGATCCTATCCGCTCTCGTTCACGCGCGACGACGGGGGAGAGCCCTTCCAGGTCACGGTGGTCGTGGCGGAAAAAGCGCCCGATCCCTTCATATCCAGCATGTCGACCCTCTCCGGCTTCGCCGGGGACACGGTCGAGATCTTCGGCTACGGCTTCGGCGCGGTCGGGAGCGCCGCGATCGGCGGCGTTCCCTTCGACATACTCGAGCGGAACGAAGTCCGCATTCGGGCTGTGGTTCCCGCGGGCGCCGTAACTGGCGTGGTGACGGTCGAACGGGACGGCATCGTCGCGACGGGGCCGACCTTCAAGGTCCGGGTCCGCGAATTCACCCTGCGGCCTTCAAGTTCATTGCTACGCCTGCAACCGGGCGAGTCGACAACCATTGACCTTGCCGTCGTCGGATACTCCGACGCGACCGCCCTTTCGGTATCCGTGCCTCCCGAGGCTCCGTTCGCGGCGGGGCTCGACCGAGGCTTGGTCGTACCGAACGCGACGGTGCGTCTGAGCGTGTACGCGGCCTCCGACGCAGGAAACGGCGTCTGGACCGTGGCGGTAAGCGGATCCAGCGGACCTTACTCCGCCACGACCGAACTGACGGTGGAGATCGGCGAAGCGTTCGCCGTCGAAGCCGCCTTGCTTCCCGAGGCCATGGAGGACACTCCTTACCTCTTCCGCCTGTCGTCGGTGAACGGTGACGAGCCGGTCTCGTGGAAGGTCGGCGCCGGCCGCCTGCCGGGCGGACTCTCGATAACTCGAGACGGAGTCCTGGGCGGAAAGCCCGTTCTCGCCGGCGAGTACGAGTTCGAAGCGGTCGCGACCGACGCGGCCGGACGCAGCGCGGTCGCTTCGCTTACCCTGGTCGTCGCCGAGAACGCCTGGCCTCTCGAGGGCAAGGATGGCGGCGGCACCCGTTCCAATCCGTCGCATTCTCCGGCCGACGCGAGAGTCGCATGGACTTCGCGCGCCGAGGATGGCGCGCGCGCCATGGCAGTGGCTTCGGGCATCGTCGCGGTGGCCGGCGAGGAAGGCTTGTCGGCCTTTGAACGGAAGTCGGGCGGCCTGCTCTATCGACTGGAAGGCCACACGCTCTGGCATGGCTTCGCGGGAGGATCGCTCCTCACGCTCGGCTCGGACGGCGCGCTCAAGGCGCTCGACCCGCTCACGGGCAACGAGCGCTGGCGACGCGAGGGCGCACGGGCCGTTTCGACCGACGGAGCGCTCATCGCCGTCGCGGACGCGCTCGGAATCGACTTCGTCGACGCCGTCGACGGCGCGCTCTCGGCGCGCGTCGATGGAAGCTTCGCGCTCGAGGAGCCGAAGGCCTGGTTTGCCGGCGCCCTCCATGTGGCGCGCGGCGACACGATCGTGCGCATCGACCCGACAGGCATCGAAGCGACGCTTTCATCCACCATTCCGCTCAAGGCACTTGCGGCCGACGACGCGGGACTGGTCGCGGTGGACGCCGAAGGCAGGCTCATCATCATCGGTTCCTCGTACCAGCCGCACGCGGCGTTCGAGGACGCGGCGTCGCCCGGCGAGGGGCCGGTGACCATCTCCATGGATGGCGCTCTCATCGTCATCTCGGACCTTGGTGGGGCGCGGGCGTTCGACCGCGTCGCGCTCTTGCCAGCGTGGTCGAGTACGGTATCCGGGAACGCTCTGGCCATGGCCCGCGGCAAAGTTTTCGTGGCCGGCCCAAGCGGGCTCGCTTCGCTCAAGCGCCTCGACGGCGCGGACATCTGGAACGGCGGTCCGGCCATTGCCTTGGCCCTGGCCGGCGGCAGGCTCTACGCGCTCAACGCGGAGGGCAGGGTGGTCTGCTACGACGCCCCCGACAACGTCGAGCCCGCGATGGCGCGGCTCGTCACCGAGCCCGCGGCGCCGGATGGCAGGGACGCATGGTTCCGCGTGAAGCCGACGCTGTCCGCCGAATTCAGTGACCGGGAGACCACCGCGACCGAGCGCATGTTCTCGATAGACGGATCGGCCTTCGCGTCCTACCCAGGCCCCGTCGTTCTGGCCGACGGCCTCCACGAGGCGGCCGCCTGGGCAAGCGACGTCGAAGGATGGCGCGGTCCCACCACGACCGGAAACTACAAGGTCGACTCCACCGCCCCCACGTCGATCGTCTCGATCGACGGTCCGGTCGGGCTCGGCGGCTGGTACCTGGATGCCACGAGCGCCGCGCTCTCCGCGGCGGACTCGACGAGCGGACTGGCCGAGATCGTGGCGGCCAAAAACGAAGCCGCTCTCGCGCCCTATACCGCGCCGCTCGTCTTCGCGGATGACGGGCTTGGCACTTTCAGGTGGAGCGTCAAGGACGCGGCAGGGAACGAGAGCGCGGGCACGACGCCGGTGAACGTCGACCTCTATCCTCCGGTCGCCAGCGCGAAGCTCGACTTGGCTCGCGGTCTCGGCATGGCGACTTTGAGCGCCACCGACAGCGCGAGCGGCGTGGCTCGCGTGGAATATCGGCTGGACGATGGTCAGACCCTCCTCTACGCGGAGCCCATCCTGGTGGCTGAGGCTGGCAAGCACCGAATCGATTACCGAGCCGCGGACAACGCAGGACGCATGAGCGATTGGCGCGTCCTCGAGTTCAACGTCCAGGCTTGGCGCCCCGGCGACGCCGTCGCGGTGTACGCCGAGGTCGGCGGCGTCGCGCGCGTTCCCTACCGGCCGGCGCATCCGATGATGCCCGCCTTCTTCGACGACATTCCGGGCTTCGGCCGCCCGCGCGGCGAGTGGGAAGAGCGAGGCTACGCGTACGGCAGGCTGACCCAATGCGCCAGCGAACCGTGGGCTTTCGGCCGGGTCCAACGGCTGGAGCGGCTTCCCCGCTACGTCTGGCTGGGCGACGCCCTGCTGCTTTCAAAGGCCGAGACGGCCGACGGGAGCGTGCCCGAGGAAAAATTCGCCGTGGCCGTGACCGCAAATGTCTACGTGATAGCAGGGCCCGAGAGCGAGCTTTCTGGCTGGACCTTGGTGGAAGAAGGGTACCCCGTCAACGGCGCGCTCTTCCCGAACGGGGCCCGCGTCTGGGCCAGGCGCTTCGCGGCGGGTCAGCGGGTAATCCTGCCCGCCGGAAACACCGGAGGCGCCGCGACCAGAGTCGCGATAGCCATGCCCGAGCTGCCTTCACGGGTCGAAATCAGGGCCGAGGGCCGTTACCGGGGCCTCCGGGCCGGAGAAGTCTTCACTCCAAGGGCCCTGGTGCTTTCGGACGAGCCCGAAGGCGAGCTGGCCTGGAGCGTGGATTGGGGTTCCGGCCCCATCGCCCCCGGGCCGGACGGCGCCTTCACGGCGCCCTCCACCGTAGGCGCCCGGGGCGTGCTCCGGCTCGAACTCCGCGGCTACGACGGCGTGCCCCTCGACTCCGACGAGGAGAGCCTCGTCGTGAAACGCAAGGCGGGCAAGTCAAAATGATGAACGAACGAGAGGAAACCAGCATGGAGAGGATCCTTGATATGAGCACACGAAACGCCACGTCCCGCCAGCATGCCCGCCGCGCTCCCGCTTTCCGCGCCGCCCTCCTCGCCGCCCTGGTGGCGGCGGGGGCGGGGGTGTGGGGGCAGGGAATAGCGGTCGACAGGATCGAACTGACGAGGTCGGAGGATGGTTTTGAACACCAAGTGACGCTTTTAAAGAGCCTGCAAGGAGACCGGTACCAGATTTCTGTAGCGGACCCATATATTTCTGGAAGAGCGATAGACGGCGGACGTCATCTTTCAGGACTTGTAGCATTTTCAATCGATAACGGCGCGACCTGGAGACTTTACTCCAAAACCGGATCCATCGAGACACCCAACAGTTCAGAGCTTGCCCTCATTGCAAATGCGTACGCTACTTCCGTTCCGGATCCGTCGAATCCGACTCTAGCGGTGACTTCTTCATCATTCAGTATGACACCGAGTCTGTACGGAATGGAGACGAGTGGTTACTCGATAGCGCTTTTCGACGATGATTCGATTTCCTCCGCGCCTGAGGTTTATGTCGCATCTTCCATACGGTTCAGAATCCCGCCGCCGTCGATCATTCCAAGCACGCCGTCTTCGATAAAAATCCTGTTCATAGTCGGAGAGCGTGGCAAGGCACGTTCGATTCTAATGAACGTGGTCCCAGAACATTTCAAGGGCGAGCGCGCCCTGTTCACTGCCTCCTCCAAACTGACAAGAATGTCATACCAGGAAAAAGCAACCATATTGCTCGGCACCCTCTTCAGTGGAGAGGCCTCGACTGACTATCGGGCGTATGCGAAGGATAAGCTTCCCTTCTGGGGGGGCTTTACCGATTGGGGAGTGTTCGATTCGGTCCCGGGATTTGCGCAGGCAAAGGAAAACCTGTTGGCAGTTCTCGCTGCCGACTTCGTGGATGCGACGGTTGGCGAACCTGTCAGTAGGGGCGCGAAAGAGTTCCTTATCCCGACGACACGACGCGTAGAGGGTATGTTTGACACACTCTATGGAGGCAATCGTTCCCCTTATCATTCAGCGTATGTCGGTTTTCTCTTCACGAAGAACTGGCCGCTGTATGCAGGTCTGATTAAGGAAGAACTGAATTCCGGAGGTGTTGTATATTCACCGGGGGACTTCGTTCCGATATCCCAGGCCCAAGGCGTCGAGCTGGCGAAAGCTGCGTTGCGATATTACACATGGGGTTTAGAGTACACTAACCCCGATCAAACCCCGGACGACGGCTTCGATAACCGCTTTCTCGATGTTGAGGGCGGAAATGTCTATTCATCCAACATTCCTCTGGTAATGAAGTGGATAGACGATCCAATTGCAGGAAATACTTCATATAAGGATCCTTTGGTTAAAGACAGGTTTACGAGGAATTTCATGCCATTGCGGACCGATGGCAGCGATCCCATCATGGGGGTGTTGATATATCCGACTTATCTGGTCAAAGCGGGAGAGAATGTCGTAATTCCTTCCCTTCCGTACATCCAGAGCCCGTTGCTGACGACGCCGTATTTTGCCGGGCAGGCGGGCAAGCCTCTGCCATATTTACCGGGCGGAATCGACACTCCGCGCACGTTCGCTTTCAAGCTCGTCCAAGCTTTGAAAATGAGGACGACATTATTCTCCACAACGCCCTGGCTCTCATCGACGCAGTCGCAATACCAGGAAGAATGGGAGAGCAATCCCACGATCGCACCGTACCATACCATCAGC
This sequence comes from Spirochaetales bacterium, assembly GCA_016926955.1. Classification (GTDB taxonomy): domain Bacteria; phylum Spirochaetota; class Spirochaetia; order Treponematales; family UBA12059; genus JAFGNN01. The sequence goes on from JAFGNN010000084.1 coordinate 36,179, forward strand.
GAGGCTCTGGTTAAGGGCAAGAAACTGATTGATCCCACGGACACGAAAGAAAGCGCCAGCCTGAAAAATGGCGGTGTGACTGTAGTCAAAGATGAAGTTACAACCGTATACAAGCCATTCGGAATTTGGAATTTTTCAATAAATCAAGCTCCGGATGCATTCGCCGGGGTGGACGCATTGGGGCTGCTGACCGGCGCGATATCCATGACAAGTTTCAGCGACGAAGTCGAGGACTTGACTGGCATCAAGAAGGGCGCTGCCTTTGGAGCGTATTCCGGCTTTACCAAGGGGAATCCGGGTCTCGATGCGGACGGGAAGCCGATCGCGCTAGCCGATGGTGACCTCAGAAGTCTGACTGAAGGGAATTATTCCTTTTCGCGGGCCGACCTCGAGAAGATTACCTGCATTGTTCCCGATCTGTCCATGCTTAGAGTCGGCGATATATTGGTTGATTTCGGAAGTGGAGAGCGTATAGAACGGGTCGATGGCGCGGTCGATCAAAGCCCGGGCCGGCAACCTCTCCACATCGGCATCATCATTGGCTTTTCAGGTCCGCTGCCGATAGCCGGAAGCGATCCGACCGATCGGCTGAAGAATGTGCTCGTGCTTTCGATCCGGGAGGGCTTTCGCCAGGTGACGGTCGGCTCTTGGGGAAACCCTAGTACCGGTTTTGGTGGATTCACCGATGATCCGAAGCGCTACCAAGCTCGAAGGTTGCTCGTATCAGGCGGCTCGGCCTCGACGGTGGCTGACTGGGATATCCTGGACAGCTCTCGAAACAGATTTGAGTTGACGATAGGCGGGTACAAAGAGCATTCCAGCAGCATCACCACCAATGAGCGCTGGATTCCGAATACCGGCGAATATCTGCAGATAGAAGGGTTGCACATTTTCCCTAGAGGTGGCATATCTCCAACGCAATTAAAGGATTACTATATTCCGCGCATTGCGGGGCTTTCGGACAGAGGATGGAGATCCGACGAAACCTGGGATACAAGTGGAAATATCTGGCGGAACAAGGGCGAAGGATTCGATCTCATGATCAAGCCCGTGGCTGGTTTCAACAACGCTGTAGGTATCAAACTACTTACCTTCAAACGCCAGGACGGGCCTGATTATCTGGTCGATTTCACAGGCTCAGCGGTATACAACCCGGACGGATCATTTAAACCCGGATGGAGCGCTGAGTTCGTTAGCCTGGCAGGAGAAAGTTCCGTTGAAGTCTCCTTCAAGAATGGGGGCGTGTATTATGACACCTTAGGCATCAGGCCGATCTCAGCGGCTCAGGCGTATCCCGGGGACGATATCCGCATTCAGATAGAAATAGTGAAGAAGTCATCCGGCGTAGTCATTGCCACAGCGAGAGCCCAGGATAAAGATTATTTTGCCGTTTACGATAAAAAGCTGCTTTGGCGGGCGAATTTGTACTTGCGGCAGAACGAAGCGACTCTGGGGAATGGCGACTGGAATGACGTGCACCCTTGGAATGCTCCTCCGCTCGGGACGGTTCAAGTCAGGAATGCCGCTGATGAAGAAGTCAATGCGAGCATCGCAAGTGCGTGGTGGAGCGAGTCTTGGGGTCACAATGAGTGGAACAGAAAGCATGATCCTTCGAGTGAGCCGCCATTGAGCGTTTTCACCGGAATCAACGAACTGCCGATCGGAAATGGTGGACAGGTTATTGAAATCGCATCTTTCGCAAGATTCTATGGTGGTGGCGGTACCACACAGGGAGCAGTCGCATATAGTTTCCCGGGGCATCACTACGAGCCGAACTACAGCTTGAAGGATGACAAACCGGTTGAACGGTATATGCGCTACGTTGCTACTTACAATCCGGGAAATGGTGCGATCGGCGGCCGCGGAAACGCCGGTAGTATGGACAGTCCCTTTGACTTCAATAGGAAATTGATCAGCCAGCTGGAACTCAGGAGATTATCTAATCCTTTATCTCCTATGGTTCCGGCGACAGGCTGGAACGGCTACTCGACCGCCATGCCCGATGGTGTCGCGGAGGCCGACACAAAGCCAGAAACTTTTACGGCACCGGCGCCGGACACCGGAACCTTGCTAAGTGCATCAGCGACAAGAGCGTTCATACCCGGACTGGGTCTTTGGTATTTGAAACATGACTACAATACAGATGCCAGTTGGGAGAGACGAGGAAGCTGGATTTTGGAGGCTGGCACTGATTGCATTGGATTCGCTAACAGAGCTGCTTCTTATTCTGGAAATGGATATACAGAGTGGGTTGATTTGGATGAAGGCTGGACCGAGGGCAATGGTATCGCTAATATCTGGAATCAACTCAATTCCTATTCAGGAACGAGAGTTTATCCCCGAACCACAACCGATCAAAGTTTGCCAACAGTAACAAACGCAAAATCCTATGAAATATTCAGACGTGAAAGTATCAACTTTAGTGATATTATTGATGAGGATGAATACTCAAATGAAAAGGAGAAGATTTCAAGAATCGTTCCTGGTGACATCTTCTACTACTACCCCGGTCACATCGCGATCGTTGCTGAGGTGATCTATGTTGATGGTGTAGTTGATAATATTCGCCTGATAGAGGCGACTTATGGTTGGCTTGAAACCAACCCTGCGTTCGCAGGAGCGAGAGTGAGCAGGGTTATAAAGGATAGGTTGTTGAAGTTTAACTATCTTGTGGATGCTGATGGTGCTTTACAACCTACTACTAGGTATTCCATCGTGAGGTTAAAAAAATGAAACGTTCGATCCTTCTTTCTGTGCTATATATTTCTCTGTCGCTATCTTCATTTTCTCAAGATATAAGTATTAACCCAAGAAGCATCCTAATCATAAAAAATGTTAAGCTTAATGACCTCTTTATGCTAGACGGCCCAGGTGAAATGAGAGTGAAACCTTCATTCGACAAGCTTGGTCAGCTAGTGTTTATTTTAAGTGACGGTCGGCAGCGGAACTATAATGCTTCGCTAGTAGAAAGTGTTGATAAACCTGTAAATATTGAACCGTATTATAACGGTGGAAGTAAAATGGAAAGTCTTGCTGTCTCTGGATATTGGATGCTCGGAAAGCTTCTTGTAACCAGAGTCGGGACGAAGGAAATTGAGATCGTTGCGCTTCATTCGAATTCCGAGACGGCTATTCTAGCCTGGGGGCAGCTTATGCTCGTAGGGTTACGATCCGGATCGGGGGTTGTCTATCGTGGTTACCTTTTTAATGTAGATGGAACCTACCGTGTTTTAGAGGATGCCGAGGTGGTGCCGTGGCTGCTCGGGCAGTCTAAGGCGTTCAGTTACAGTGGTGGAACCCTGTACTACGGAAAGGCCAAACTCACGCGACCCTTCGAAGGTTTCGACGATGACGGGAACCTCTACAACGGACCGGCAATGTACCCTCCATCTGGCGGCCATGTGACATTCGGCGGATTCACGTCGGAGCGAGGCTTCCAGTTCGATTACGAAGGCAACTATTGGGGTATCGGCTGGACTGACGACAAGGCCAAGAACCCGATTCTCTACTACGCAGGCCGCGACTGGGGCTACCGGGAGCCGCCGAAGAAGGCCGTGACCACGGACTCCGGCCTCCGCATCCGCCTCAGGGCCTCCACCGACGCTTTCGTCCTCGGGAGCCTCGGAAAGGGCGAGGCGCTCACCATCCTCAAGACCGGCGAGACTGTGACCTTAGGCGGCGTCACCGCGCCGTGGTATCGCATCAAGAAGGCGGACGGACTCATCGGCTGGGCGTTCGGGGGCTTCATCAAGGTGCTTGAGTAAGTAGTAGCGAGAAGACTTGCGGCAGGCAAGGACAGCCCGAGCCGTTCATGTTCGGGCTAATAATTTAACGGTGAAGCCCCCGCCCTCCGAAACCCGGAGTGGGGGAAGGCCGAGATCGCCGCCGCCGCTTAAAAGCAGCTCTCGGCGCGGGCTCTCCGAGACCGCGCAACCGAAAATGCTTGCGGGGGCGGAAGCTCGGCCGAGGGGGAGCCAAAACGCACCAGCAGCGCAATCGCCCGCCGAGCGGGAAGCGCGCCCGCCGGACAGGACGCGGCGTGCAAGCGCAAACCCGGCGAGAGTTTTTATCGGACGCGAGCAGGACGGCGGGTGACTCAAGAATACGCGCCCCCAAGCGAAGCGAAGCGGCGCGCCGGGGTGCGTATTCTTGAGTCAGGCCCCGCCCTGACCGGCCCCGATGACGCCCCTCGCCGCGCTTATCCGGTCTACTCGCGCTTCCCGTAGTATGGGAGCAATGTGCTCCCCCTTCCGCTCAGTGAACGTACAGCCTCTCGAAGAGCGTCCTGATCTCCTTCGACTCGCGCAGGATGTCGAGGGTGAGCTCGGCGTGGCCTTTCGCGTAGCCGTTGCCGACGATGAGCTCGATGTCCTTGCCGACGCCTTCGGCGCCGAGAGCGGCCTTGGTGAACGAGGTGGCCATGGAGAAGAAGTAGATGAGGCCCTGGCCCTTGGTGACGAGGATCGAGGTCATCTCGGTGTTGGGGACGTTGACGTTGTTGATGGTGACGTCGCAGCCGCGGGGGCCGGTGATGGCGCTGACCTTGCGGTAGACGTCGAGGGCGTCGGTGGCGTCGGCGACGATGACGTGGGTGGCTAACCTGAGCTCCTCGATGCGGCGGGCGTTTTCCTTCGAATATTCGACGACGATGACCTTGCCGTAGGGCCCCGCGTTCTTCATGGCCTGGTAGCAGCAGAGGACGCCGGACTTGCCGCCGCCGCCGATGATGCAGACCGTGTCGCCTTCGCGCACGAGGCGGTCGACCTGTGCGGGGGCGCCGGCGACGTCGAGGGCGGCGAGGGCGAGCCGCTCGGGAATGTCGTCGGGCACGTGGGCGAAGATGCCGCTTTCGAAGAGGACGGCCTGGCCTTCGATGTCGACCTGGTCGCTCGCGGGGTCGAGCTTCTTGATCCGGTCGATGCGGAGGGGGGTGAGCGAGAGCGAGACGAGCGTGGCGACGCGGTCTCCGACGGCGAGCTTCCGCGCGGGGAAGGCGGGGCCGATCTCGCGCACGGTGCCGACGAGCATGCCGCCGGAGCCCGTGACGGGGTTCTGCATCTTGCCGCGCTCGGCGACTATACCTGAGATCATCGCTTCCATCTTCGCGGGGTCGGAGCCGCAGGCGGAACGGATCTGGGTGTAGCTCGCGGAGTCGATGTTGAGGGTCGAGACGTCGATGAGGAGCTCGTTGTCCCAGATTTCGGCCGTATTGTCGAGCCGGAGGGCGGGCTGGGGCAGGATGCCCTTGGGTTCGAGGACGCGGTGACTGCCGTAGCGGCAGCCGGGGCCCTTGGTCCGATCCGTCGCGCTTGCCTGCGTGCTCATGCTCTTTCCCCCCGTCGGGCGCGCGAGCTCTGTCCCCATCCGGCCGCGCCCGGAGGCAGGCTAGCATCCGTCGGGGCGGCGCGGCAATCGGGGAGCGGGCTCTGTCCCCGCGGCGCGCGGGATCGCCGCCGGGCGAGGAGCTCTGCCCCCGCGGCCCTGTCTCGCGGCGCGGTCCCCGCGGCGCGATAAAGGGCTCCGCTTGACTTCGCGTCGCGGAAGGGCGATGTTGTCGATGCGTGGCGCGAACCTCCCGGATCCGGGCTGTCCGCGCCGCGCCCATTTCCGGACCGGGAGGGACCGTAGCGTCCGCATGAATCCGCTTTTCAGGTTCGCGAAGGAAACCGCGGCGTCGGTGCTGCCCATCGTCCTCATCGTGTTCGCGCTCGGCATCGCGGTGGCGCCGATACCCGCGGCCGAACTCGCGCGCTTCGGGCTCGGGGGTGTCCTCGTCATCGCGGGCTTGAGCCTCTTCCTGCTCGGCACCGAACTGGGACTGGTTCCGGTCGGGCGCGAGACAGGCTCTGCCCTGGTCGGACGTCGCAGCCTCGACCTGATGATCGTCGCGGGCCTGCTCATCGGCTTCCTGGTGACCGTGGCCGAGCCGGACGTGCAGGTGCTCGCGGGGCAGGTGAGCGCCGTGGATCCGTCCATACCGCGGGGCAGGCTCGTTCTGATGATCGGCGCGGGCGTGGGATTCTTCGTGGCGGTGGGTTTCGCCCGCGTCGTGCTCGGGGTTTCGTACCGCGTCCTCCTGGTCGGCTTCTACGCGCTCGTCTTCGTCCTCGCGGTCCTGGTCGACCCGATCTACGTCGGCGTGGCCTTCGACGCGGGGGGCGCCACGACGGGGCCCATGACGGTGCCCTTCATCCTGGCCCTCGGCGTCGGCGTGTCGGCGGTCACCAAGGGACGGCGCTCGGAGGAAGACAGCTTCGGCCTCGTGGGGCTCGCGTCCATCGGTCCCATACTCGCGGTCCTGCTCATGGGCCTGGTGAACAAGGGGAACGCTACGGGGAGCGCGGCCCCGGCGGAGGCCGCTTCCGGTGGGGGCATGGTCGCCTCGTTCCTCCGCCTGGTTCCCGAAACCGTCGGCCACGTGGCGCTCGCGCTCGGGCCGCTCGCCCTCCTCTTTGCCGTCATCCAGGTCGCCCTGCTCCGCATGCCGCCGCGCCACCTCGCGCGCGTGGCGACGGGCTTCGCCTGGGCTTTCGCCGGCCTGGTCCTGTTCTTCGTCGGCGTGAACGGGGGCTTCCTGCCCGTGGGCGCCCTGGTCGGCGCGCGCATGGGCGCCCTCGAGGCTTCGTGGCTGCTCGTGCCGGTCGGCGTGCTGCTCGGCGCGGTCGTGGTGCTCGCCGAGCCCGCGGTCTGGGTGCTGACCGACCAGGTCGAGGCGGTCTCGGGCGGCGCGGTGCGCAAGCGCACCCTGCTCGTCGCGCTCTCGGCCGGCGTCGCGCTCGCCGTGGGCATAGCCATGCTGCGGGTGGTCTGCGGCCTTTCCATCTGGTGGTTCCTGGCGCCGGGCTACGCGCTGGCGCTGGGCCTGAGCTTCGCGAGCCCGCCGCTCTTCACCGCCATCGCCTTCGACTCGGGCGGCGTCGCCTCGGGTCCCATGTCGTCGACCTTCGTCCTGGCCTTCACCCTCGGGGCCTCGGCTTCGGCGGGCGGCGATCCCGCGGTCGACGCCTTCGGGGTCATCGCGATGATCGCCATGGTACCCTTGATCGCCATACAGCTGCTCGGTTTGGTCTACAAGCGCGCGGAAGGCGCGGCGCGGTCCGCGTCGGCTCGTCCCGCGGATGCGAGGAAGTAAGCAAATGGAAGGATTCAGCGAAGTCGCGTACCGCGAAGCCCGTCTCGTCCTCTCGGTGGTCGACCGGGGGAAGGGCGAGCTCCTTGTCGCCCTGACCCGGCGCCTCGGCGCGACGGGCGGCACCGTGGTGCCCGGCCGCGGCTGCGCCGACAGCGCCCTGCTCGAGCTGCTCGGGCTCGGCGATACGGAAAAGGACTTGGTCTTCACGCTGGCCGACGCGGAAACGGCTTCGCGCGTCCTGGACGCCTTGCGCGCCGACGGGGGCGGGAAGGGCGGGCGGGGCGCGGGCATCGCGCTCGCGCTCGAGGTGCCGCAGCTTCTCAGGCACGTCGCGCTCGCCGCGGGCGCGGCCGGCGGAGCTGGGGCGGACGGCGGAGCGAAGGGAACGGAACCCGGCCGGTTTGGCAAGGAGTACGACATGCGGCGAAACGGCGGGCACGCGCTCGTGGCCTTCATTCTGAACAAGGGCTGGGCCGACGACGCCATGGCCGCGGCTAGAAAGGCGGGCGCGACGGGCGGCACCGTGGTGGCGGGTCGGGGCACGGGCCGCGAGGAGGACGTGCGCTTCTTCGGCATCACCCTGGTGCCCGAGAAGGAGATCCTTCTCGTGCTGGTCGAGGATGAAAAGGCGGACGCCGTGCTCGAGGCGGTCAAGACCGTGCCCTGCCTGGCCGAGCCGGGTTCGGGCATCGCCTTCCGCCTCGAGGCGACGGACTTCGTCAGGCTCGGGAAGCTTCCTTCCTGAGCGCGGCGCGGTCGGCGGCGAGCAGGACGAAGGCGAGCGCCACGCCGATCGGCACCGCGAGCAGGGCGGTCTTCATGCCGACCTCGTCGGAGAGGCGGCCGAGCAGGAAGGGCGCGAGCCCGATGGCCGAGCCGGACGCGACCGGTATCAGGGCGCTCGCGCGGGCGAGGGCGTGGGGCGCGCGAGAGACGGCGAGCGAGAAGCCGAGCGGGTAGAGGTTGGCCGCCCCGAAGCCCGCCACGAAGAGGCCGGCCGCCGCCGTGAAGGGCGAGGGCGCGAGCCAGTAGAGCGGGAAGCCCGCGGCGGCGAGCGCGAACGAGAGCGCGAGCATGCGGCCTTCGGCGAGGATGTGCCCGAGCCGGCTCGCCGCGAAGCGGGCCAGGACCGCGGCGAGCCCGAGTCCGGCCACCGCGGCTGAAGCGAGCGCCGGCGTGGCGCCGGGTTTCTGCAACAGGTAGCTCATGGCCCAGAAGCCGAGCGCCCATTCCACCGCCACGCCCACGAGCAGGACGAGCCACATGCGCGCGTAGCCCGGGCCGAGCCTTCGCGGCGCGCCCGAGGCGGCGGCGGGGGACGGAGCTTCCCCGGACCTGCCGCAGGCGGGGGACGGTGTCTCGGCGGAGGGCTCTCGCGCCTTGCCGCGGTGAAGGGAGCCCTGGTCAGGCGGCGTGAAACGAAGGCCGAATCCGGCGACGGCAAGGAAGGCGAGGCCGGCGGCCGGCCCGACTACGCGCCAGCCCAGGCCGACGCGGTCTCCGGCCAGCAGGACGAGGGGCACCAGCATGGCCGCGGCACTCGCGGTCATGTTGGCTTCGAGGATCATGCGGCCGCGGCGCCCCGCGGGCTCGGCGGCCAGGGAAGCCTGCACCGCGGACATGGAGAGCGTCGCGCCCAGGCTGGCGAGCAGGATGCCGCCGAGCGTGAACGCCACCGACGGCGCGAGGGACAGAGCCGCCTCGCCCGCGAGCATGACGAGCATGCCGCCCCACATGGAGCGCGCCAGCCCGAGCCGCTCCATGAGCGGTCCGCCCGCAAGTCCCATCGTCACCATGCCGAGCGCGAAGGCGGTCTGGTGGAGCCCCGCCAGGGTGTAGGAAAGGCCGAATTCGGCCCGGAGCGCCGGAGCCATGGGGCCGATGGCGGTCAGCGAGAAGGAGAAGAGGGCCAAGAGCGCGTAGCGCGCGAGGGCCCAGGCCAGACGGCCGTGCGTGGCGGTTTGCATGCTCCGTTTATACTCCCCCGGATGCTCGCGTGTCCTGTCCCCGCACGGAGGATGAAGGAATCTTTCTCTTGACCGGCGCCTTTTTCCGGGTTCTACTGTCTGTTTCCTTTTTACGGGCCGATCGCGACCGGCCCGCCCCCTTCCCCTGGCGGAAGGTTAAAGACGAGGGGAGGCCCGAAGTGCTCCATGATTTCCGGTACGCGGCGCCCCGCACGGCGCCTGAACTGCTCGACTTGCTGGAGGGCGAAGGCGCCATGATGCTCGCCGGCGGCACGGATCTTTTGCCGAACGTCCGCAACGGCGTATTCAAGCCGCGCCTCGTGGTCGACGTGAAGAAGCTGCCCGACTCCGACCGCATCGCCTTCGGCGCCGAAGGGCTTGAATTCGGCCCCGCCGTGACTCTGAACGACGTGCTCCGCAGCAAGGATGCCCGGGAGAAATACCCGGCCCTTTGCGCCTGCGTCCACGAGCTCGCGAGCCACCAGGTTCGGAATCGCGCCACGGTGGTCGGCAACGTGATGAACGCCTCGCCCTGTTCCGACACGGCGCCGGCCCTGCTCTGCCTCGGCGCCCGCGCCATCGTCCGATCGAAGACGGGCGCGCGCGAGCTTCCCTTCGACCATTTCTTCGCGGGACCGAAGAAGACCCGCCTGGAAAAGGGCGAGTTCCTCGAAAAGGTGATCGTTCCCGCCTCGAGCGCGGGCGCGAAGGGTCGCTACCTCAAGCTCAAGCGGATCAACGGCCACGACCTCGGCATCGTCGGCGTGCTCATGCTGGAGAAGGACGGCGCTCTCTCGTTCGCGGTCAGCTCGGCCGCGCCGACGCCTGTCCTGGTGACGGGCCTGCGGAAGGGCGTCGCGCCCGACGAGGCGGCGGCGAAGGTCCTGGCCGCCTGTTCCCCCATCACGGACGTGCGCGCCACGAAGGAATATCGGGAATTCATGATAGGCGTCTACGTGCGCCGCCTGCTTTCGGAGGGCGTGTAAGATGCGTATTTTGGTGAAAGTGAACGGCGATACCTACGAGCGCGAGGTCGCGGAGAACCGCACCTTGCTCCGCTTCCTCCGCGAGGACCTCGGCATCACGGGGCCGAAGGAAGGCTGCGGCATGGGCGAATGCGGCGCGTGCACGGTGTTCCTGAACGGCCGCGCTGTCAATTCCTGCATGGTGCTCGCGGTCGAGGCCGACGGCGCTACGGTCGACACGGTCGAAGGCGAGTCGAAGGGACCGGAGCTTTCTGAAATCCAGAAAGCCTTCGAGCGCAACCACGCGGTCCAGTGCGGGTTCTGCACGCCCGGCATGGTCATGTCGGTCAAAGAGCTGCTCCGCGACAACGCGAAGCCTTCGGTCGACGAGATCAAGGAAGCCGTCGAGGGCAACTTCTGCCGCTGCACGGGCTACGCGCAGATCGTCGAGGCGGTGCTCGACCTGACGGGGCGCGCCTCGGAGAAGGGAGGGATCGGCCATGTTGAGTGACAAGAGGCCGTCCGAGCTCGAGCTCGTCGGGAAGTCGCCGGAGCGCTCGGACGATGTCGAAAAGCTGACCGGCAGCGCCACCTACGTCTCGGACATGAGCCTGCCGGGCATGCTCCATGCCCAGCTCAAGAAGAGCCCCCACGCCCGCGCGCGCATCGTCCGCATCGACACGGCCAAGGCGCGCGCCATGCCCGGCGTGCGCGCCATCGTCACCGGTGACGAGCTCGACTACCGGCTCGGGCTCTACGTGGTCGACAAGCGGATCCTGGCGCGCGGCGAGGTGCGCCACTACGGCGAGGCCGTGGCCGCCGTGGCCGCCGACACGCTCATGCAGGCCAAGGCTGCCGCCGACGCCATCGAGGTCGAGTACGAGGTCCTCAAGCCCATACTCCACCACATGGACGCCCTCAAGCCCGACGCGCCCCTCGTCCATCCGGAGCTCGGGAGCTACGCCTACATGGCCGCGGCTTTCACGCCGCAGCCGGGCACCAACGTCGCAAACCTCACCAAGCTCCGCAAGGGCGACACGGAGCTGGGCTTCGCGGCTTCCGAGTGGATAGTCGAGCGCGAGTACTCCTGCCCCTCGGTCCAGCACGTCCCGATGGAAACCCACGTGGCCATCGCCAAGTGGGAGCGCGGCGACCGCGTGACGGTCTGGACGAGCGCGCAGTCGCCCTTCACCGTGCGGAACCTCATGTGCATCGCGTTCAAGCTGCCGCACAACAACGTGCGCGTGCACATCCCGTACGTCGGCGGCGGCTTCGGCGGCAAGGCCGGCATCGGCGTCGAGCCCCTCGTCGCGGTGCTCTCGCGCGCGGCCGGCGGCAAGCCCGTCAAGTTCCAGGCGACGCGCGAGGAGGAGTTCAGCCTCCTGCCCTGCCGCTCGGCGCTCACCTACCGCCTCAAGACCGGCGTGTCGACCGAGGGCAAGATACTCGCGCAGGAGATGACGCTGTACTGGGACTCGGGCGCGTACGCCGACTACGCCGTCAACGTGACGCGCGCCTCGGGCTATTCCGCCTCGGGGCCCTACGAGATTCCGAACGCCAAGGTCGATTCCTACACCATCTACACGAACAAGCCCTACGGCACGGCCTACCGCGGCTTCGGCCACGTCGAGTTCCACTGGGCGCTCGAGCGCCACATGGAGCTGGTGGCCCAGGCCATCGGCATGGACCCGGTGGAGTTCCGCCGGAAGAACGCCCTGCGGCCCGGCTCGAAAACCCTCACGGGCGAGGTGATCACCGAGCACACGGGCAACGTCCTCAAGTGCATCGACAAGGCGGCCGAGGCGATCGGCTACGGCAGGATAACGCCGGCCGAAGCCGAGCGCGAGAAGAAGACCGGCTGGAAGATCGGCAAGGGCGTCGCGGCGCTCCAGAAGGCGCCGGCCATGCCCTCGTACACGGCCACCGCGGTTTTCCTCAAGATGAACGAGGACGGGACTGTCACCGTCAACCTCGCGCTGACCGACTACGGGCAGGGCACCTACACCTCGATCCGGCAGATCGTCGCCGAGCGCCTCGGCTTTCCCCTCGACAAGGTCAAGGTCAGCTTCGAGTGCGACACCGACAAGGACCCCTACGACTGGCAGACCGTCGCGTCGAAGGGCCTGCTCATGTCGGGGAACGCCGCCATCCTCGCGGCCGAGGACCTGCTGAAGAACGCGTACGACACCGCGGCGCGGGCCCTGCGCGCGCAGGAATGCGACCTGGCCCACGACGGCGAGAAGGTCTACCTCAAGCACCACCCGTCCAAGGCGGTGCGCTTCTCGGCCATGGCCGTCGGGCTCGCCCTGGAGAACGGCAACGGCATCGGCGGCCCGATCGTCGGCGTCGGCCGCTACATCGCCCAGGGCCTCACCTTCCTCGACAAGGAAACCGGCGAAGGCAACCCGGCCCTCGACTGGACCTACGGCGCCCACGGCATGACGGTCGAGGTCAATCCCGACACAGGCGAGTACCGGGTACTGAAGATCGCCTCCGTCTATGACGTCGGCAAGGCCATCAACCCCGAGATAGTCCGCGGCCAGGCTATCGGCGGCATGATGCAGGGCCTCGGGACGGCCACCTGCGAAGGCTACATCTACGACAAGGACGGCCGGCTCCTCAATCCGTCGTTCACGGACAACAAGATCCCGACCGCCAAGGACCTGCCGCTCGAGATCGAGACCTACGTCGTGGAGACGCCCCAGGTCGACGGTCCCTACGGGGCGCGCGGCATGGCGGAGCACTCGATGATCTCGGTGGCGGCAGCCCTCGGCAACGCCATCCAGAAGGCGAGCGGAGCGGAAATCATGCACATGCCGATCCGTTTCGAGGATGTCTGGCGGGCGCTCAACGCGCGCGAGAGCATCGACAACTGGATCACCAAGTCGCCGACCGGCCATTGCCGCTCGGCGCCGGTGCAGAAGAACTGAGCAAGGGATCCGAATCGGCGATGGGGGAGGGCGGCATTCCTGCTCGATCCTCCCTTGAGCATACCGGCCGCTCCGCGGCGGGATTTCTGCGAAGGAGGCACTCGTGGAAAGGAATTTGACGGGAAAGAACGTGGTGATGGGACTCCAGCACACGTTCGTCATGTTCGGGGCGACCGTGCTCGTCCCGATACTCACGGGGCTCGATGTCGGCGTGACGCTCTTCGCGGCCGGCGTCGGTACGTGGATCTTCCACATCATGACCGGCTTCAAGGTGCCGGTCTTCCTCGGAAGCTCCTTCGCCTTCATCCCCGGCCTGATGGCGATCGGCGCGAGCCAGGGCCTGCCCTACGCGCTCGGCGGCATCGTCGTCGCGGGCCTGCTCTATGTGATCGTCGGCGCGATCTTCAAGTTCGTCTCCTACGAAAACCTGCACAAGATCCTGCCCGCGCACGTGACCGGCCCGATGATCATCCTCATCGGCATGATCCTGGCGCCGGTAGCCATCTCGAGCGCCAACGGCACCAACAGCCCGGCAATCGCCGAGTCCATCGGCGTCAACGGCTGCTGGGGCGTTGCCCTGTTCACCTTCGCGGTCGGCGTCTTCGTCAAGATCGCCTTCCCGAAGTTCGGCTGGAAGTTCCTCTCGAATCTGCCCGTGCTCATCGCGCTCGTGGCCGGCTACCTCTTCTCCGTCATCA